>AP024486.1 GCA_021654395.1 Microcaldota archaeon | reverse complement strand
TAGTTGAAGATCTAGAAGTTGCACTAAATCTGAAAAGAGAGGATATGCATCTAACAGCAAACAGAAAAGGCGTAGTAATAGGCAAGATGAAGGTTATTGATAGATACGGCGGTGAAGAAGAGGAGATAGATATAAGCAAGCTAGGAAGAAGCGGATGGGCAATTCCAAGCGATGTAGATAATAATATAGACTTTGTTGATATAAAGGCAAAGTATGTTCTAGTTGTTGAGAAGGATGCTATATGGCAGAGATTGAATGAGGATGGATTCTGGAAGAAAGAGGATGTAATACTGATAACGCCACAAGGTCAAGCTTCTAGAGGTGCAAGAAGACTAATAAGGAAGCTCTCAGATATGGGCTTACCAGTGTATGTATTTAACGACTGCGATGCATGGGGCTGGTATATCTACTGGACTATAAAGGCAGGCAGTATGAATCTAGCATATATAAATCATGAACTAGCTACACCAAAAGCAAGATTCTTAGGAGTTACTATATCTGATATAGAGAGATATAGCTTCCTAAAGAATCTAACACTAAAAGCTACAGAGCTAGATCTTAAGAGAGCTCAAGAGCTTCTAAGCTATGAATGGATAAGTAAGCATAAGGAATGGGAGATAGAGCTAAAGAAGGTACTAAAAACAAAGCTTAAGTTAGAGCAGGATAGCCTTCAAGGACCTAGATTAACATTTATAGGAGATTATATAAGAGATAAGATAAAGAACAACGATCTTATGCCATGATATATTATCTAACAATTACTGGCTCTACACCTTGCATTCCTAGCTCTTTTATTGTAGCATATGGATCTATATAATAAGCCTTTACTACGTCGCTAATGCTTTTCATATCTGTCTTATGTAGCTCATTGCATCTTGCTAGTATAGCTGCTCTTACCTGCTCCTCCTCTAAGAACTCCTGTGGCGTTATTCCTAATACCTCTGATAAGAGATCTCTATAAGTAACACCTGGCATTATAAGGCTAGCCTTCTTTGTTTTATAGTCAAATGTATATATATCTGAAAGCAGTACTTGATTCATCTCTAGTCCTGCTATCTCAGCTACTTGTACGATCCTTCTATGCATCTTTCCTTTATCATAAGTTGGTGCAACTATAACTATAGCATCTATTGCAGGTAGTATATCATAAGGCACATTCATAGGAGCATGCTGTAATCTCTTTATAACATCTCTTGCTGAGGATGCATGTATAGTCGCCATACAGTTCTTACCTATATTCATAGCAGTCATCATATCTATAGCCTCTTCTCCTCGAACCTCTCCTATTATTAGCATATCCGGCCTCATTCTTAATGATGCCTTTACAAGGTCTACGAGCCTTAGCTCATTATTTGTCTCTAGTCTGACACAGTTCTCATGCGTCTCTGTATTTAGCTCATAAGTCTCTTCTATGGTTATTATTCTCTCTTCCGGCCTAAAGAATGAGAACATTGCATTTAGTAGTGTTGTCTTTCCAGATGCAGGCATACCTCCTATTAGTATATTGGCAGGTCTTACATTAAATCCATCAGTATACATCCATAGCTTAGCTGCTAATCCATAGTCTAGCTCTCCATAGTTAACTAGATCTAGTATACTAAAAGGTTTTGGCTTTGAGTTTCTTATTGTAACATTATAGCCTAATGGAGATGCTACAACATTGGCTCTACTACCATTTGGAAGATGTATATCTAAGATCTGGCCATTATTATACTCACTTGTATTATAGGCTTCCATCTTCTTTATAAATCTAATAAGCTCCTTCTGATCCTTAAATCTCTGCCCTATCTTCTTATTTCCAGTTCTGTTGTCATATACAAATATATTCTGTGTATTGTTTATCATTATATCCTCTATATGCTCATCGTTGAGAAGAGGCCTAACAAAGCCAAAGTCTATTATATCCTCTTCTATAAGCTTGATCTCGTCCTTAGAGAGATTCGGATCTATTGAATAGCACAAGTTTCTTATCAGCTCGCTTCTCTCTTCTGGCTTAAGCCCAGTTAATCTGCCTTTTATTGCATCTAGTATTCTATCTTCTATATCAAGTAGATTATCAGGAAGATCCATCTATATCAGTCTATGTTTTATATCTAATCTTAATTTTAAGCAAGTATTTATATCTCTTACCTATAGCTATATCTCAGCTTATCTTTATAACTCTATCGTTTATTATCTTATAACCTTTACCATTAAGAGATCTTTGTAGTAAGATCCTTTTAGAATCTCTACCATTAACGTATGAGCCTATATGCATATCAGACCTTATTACCTTATAGCACGGTATTACCTCTGGAAAGGGATTCCTGTGCAACGCATTGCCTACGGCTCTATAAGCTCTACTATGGCCTATAGCCTCTGCAATCTCCTTATATGTAATTAGATCTTTATCCTTATTATCATAAACATAAAGGAGTACTGCTATCTCAAATCTAGATAATCCTTCTCTCTTTAGCATTCTCAGTAAAGTGCTCCTTTTCATAATACTATCTTATTTTAAACTTTGTTTAACAATTTATAAATAATTAATTGTTGCTTGATGATCTTATGCTTAAGGCATTCAGACTTCAGATAGCTTTGGAGTTTTTTATAATATCTATGGTAGCTCTAACTCTATTCGCCATAATATTCTTACTTATATCTGCACAGGATAGCAGCATAGTTGCAAATAGAGATCTTAAGCTTCTTCAGTCTTATGTTAATATTATAGCATCATATATAGATATTGCTGCAGTATCTAACTCAAATATAAATATACAAATGCCTTTATATGTGATAGATGGTCATAAGCCAATAATAGCTTTAACTAAGAATGGATTTATAGAGGGTATTATAAATATAGGTAACAATCAGATTACTGCTTACTCTGATGCGCCTGTTAGAGGCATAATAATAAACTCAACTGAAGAGCTTAGCAACGGCTTATATATCATAAATGCATCATCTGGCTTTATAAGGATAGAGAAGCACTTTGGGGTTTTATATATAAATAATCTACAGCTACAGTATAATAGCTATTCAAGCTCGTCAGCAGTACCTTATATAAATTATGCAATAAGGTTAGCAAATATATCTAACAATGGATATATAGAAGAGCCACTAAGCTCTATAACTAACCAAACAACAGAGTTCTCAATAACATTCTGGGTACTGCAAAGCCCAGATAATAACGGTCCTTTAATTACTATATCTAATAGCAGTAGCTGCGTAGCTAATGATCCGCAGCAGTGCCAGACATTAGTTATACTAAAAGGCAACAACTTATATCTAACATTCGGAGATCTAAGCTATCAATATACTATTAATGAGCCATACGGCAGCTTATCTAATATAGGGATAGTTTATAATAACGGTATATTAGATCTCTACTTTAATGGAAAGCTAATAGCTCAACGTATAGTAGCTGGCTTTAGATTACCAAAAGGAAATCAGCTATACCTACTTACATACAATGCATCATCTAACTATAATGGTAATATAGCAGATATTCAGATATACAATATACCTCTACCAGGTAATAGTATAAGTCTATTATATAATAATGGGCCTTCATTTAATCCATTTTATGAGCAGTTTAGTAGCAATCTTGTAGACTGGTTTAATCTAGATGGTAACCTCTTAAACTATATTAGTGGATCTGCTGGCACAGGGAGCTCACTAAGCTATATAACATTTGCGAAGATCGAAGTAATTAGATATAGCAGCAACAACTCATTATTTACAGATTATGGAGTAATAGGAAATGGTACATTCAACTATAGTAGCTCTAAGAATCTATCTGTTATAGCTGGAGTAAATCAGTACAATCTTTCTATAACTGGAGGTAATCTATCTTATGAGAGGCTTGTGCTTAATGCTTTTCCATATGAATCTCTATACGACTATCTTGCAGGTTGGTATCCTTTAGATGAGGGCTATGGAAGCATAGTATATGATCTAAGAGCAGGCTATGTTAATGGAAGCTTTACTGATCCTATATGGAGTAATCTACCTACAGACACCTCTCCTATACTGGCTGCAGACTTTAAGGGCTCTAACTATATAGATACTGGATATAATATAATAAACCTTTTTAACAATAAGTTTAACTCTAACTACTTTACTATTAATCTTTGGATTAATATACCGAAAGGCGCTTTATCTAACAAGTATATATGTAATGTCTACTCAGAGCCAATACTTTCAGCAGGTAGCACAAATCAGTTTGTTATTTATGCTTACTCTACATCATTGGCAAATAACACTTATGGCATAATATACGGTTATGTTCCTAATAACGGTAATAGATATATACTTGCATCTACACCACAGATCTACTCATATAATAGATGGTATATGATTACATATTATATAAATAAGTCATTTCAGTCTCTATATGTAGATGGAAGCTTATCTAATATAACTAATATATGTAACTCAATAGGCAGGGATGTAAGTAGTCTTGTAGGTACGCATATCGCAGGAGATATAGTTGTAGGTGCGGATCAGCTTAATGGAGAATATATGAAGGGATATATAACTAACTTGCAGATATATAACGTATCATTAAATTCATTGCAGGTGAATAATCTGTACAATAATCCATTAGACGCCCCTCTCAGTTATGGCGCAGTTGCATGGTATCTACTTGATGGTAATGCTTCGGATTATTTTAACCCAAGAACAGTAGTTACATCTAATGTTAACTTCTCTTATATACAATCTCCTAGCAGATATACAGATGTATTAGCTCCAGTATTTAATAGTAACAATTATATAACTATACCAGCAGAGGGGATGCTTACAGATATACATAACGCTTATACCGTTTCATTCGATATATATCCATTTGGATGTAGCTCAGAGTGTCAGATTATAGATCTACCAGGCATGTTTACAGCATACTGGAATAACGGTAGCATAGCTCTAAATATAAATGGTAAGGCGTTAAACATATACTATAATGGTTTAAAGATGAATACAAGAGATCTATATAATATAATAGTTGTAAATAGTGGTAGCGTATGCTTAATATATATAAATGGCTTACTCCAGAATCAGACTAGCTGCTCATCAAGCGGCCTAATAAATAATATTATTGTTGGCAGAGGATTTAATGGAAGCATATCAAACCTTCAGCTATACTATGCAGCATTGAATCAGAGTGCAGTATCACAGATAGCATCAGATCCTATTCCACAAGTTTACTATTATAATGGAGATGTTGATTAAGATGTACATGAAGCTACAGATATATAGCTTGGATATAATGGTTGCATTAGCCGTATTTGCAATAAGCTTAACTTTTATTATGTTCTATTATAACTCTATAGCTACAGATCTTTCATTCAACAGCTATAACAATCAGGCAGAGATTCCATACTCTGTGTTATCTGTATATAGCAATATACTCTCTGAAGGATATCCAAGCAACTGGTATGATTATGTAAATCTAAGTGATCCTCAGCAATGGCCTCTTATAACTCCAGGGATACTTGGTAGCAATAATACGATAATGCCAGAGAAGCTATATACTCTTATAGCTATGAGTAATCTTAATTACTCTATGACGCAAGTGGCACTTGGCTCTCAATATAACTACTATATCAATATAATAGGCATGGAGAATAGCTCTATAAATATATCAATAGGAAAGAAGCCGAAGAATGCAAATGATGTATATGTAGAAAGAAGGCTTACATATATTGGAAGCTACCCTGTAGAGGTTTATATAGAGCTGTGGGATTAGTATGAAACTAATAATATTCAGTATAGATGCATTGTTTAGCCTAATAGTAACAGCACTTATAGTGGCTGCATTATCTGTAGCTATAGCATTTGCAGAGCAGCAGTACAATACTCCTTATTCAAATATAAAGCAAGATGTAAGTCAGCTAAATGAGCAGATATACTACTTTTGTAATTATATAGCGCCTTGTAACTACTCTTATAATCAAGATGGATATATAATAAATGGTACTTATGTTCCTGGATATTACAGCATAGCATATGCTCTAGTATATCTAAATCAGCATAATAATCCTCTAGCTATAGCTTATATAGAGACGCATATAATAGATACAAGATACTACGGAATATGCGTAGATAGTACATGCTACTACTATAATCTTAGATTTAATAGCCTAGAGGAGCAGAGTATATCATCTATATATGCAAATCAGACTATAGCTGGCTCAGAGATCTACGTCTATTATAATAATAATGCCTATAAGGTTCTTATATATAGAGTTGGATAGGTATGATCTATAAGAAGAGAGGATTTGTCTTTACTTTAACGATATTTATAATATTCATTATTATATTTAGCTTAATAATTACATACGCATTACAGAATATACTGCTAAGTCAATCACTGCAGGCATTATATCAGCTAAGAGACTCTAGTAGTAGCTACTATCTAATATATAGCGATATAAGATCTATGCTTACCAGCGCGATATACTCAGCAGTAGCAGATAACTTCTACTATCCGATAAATAGCACTACGCAGTATCTTATAGCAAACTCTATAAATCAGAGCATGCATAGGTATACAGAAAATCTTAGTAAGCAGCTAGACTATAATATCTCTATTATAAATCAATCAATTGCTATATATCAGAATCGCTTCTATAAGATCTCTGTAATATATAATGCTATGCTTTATATAAACCAAACAGACAATCTATTCATAAAGCAGCTTCATATAGAAGATAACTATACAAGCGCCATAGCATTGCAGCTTATAAGCATAAAAGATACAGATTATCCAATTATACCAGCAGATGCGGCAGTATCATTTACTATAGATCCTAAGAACTATACAGATATAGAGAGCAGCAGCTTAAGCAATATAGTATTCTTAAATAACTATACACCATTACTAAGCACTTGTGTATCTGGCTGCTCAAATACATCAAGCTCTGCAAGTTTTTATGTACTCTTAAACGAGCCATTAAAGCAGAATCAGAATCTAACATTAGAGATTGCATTCTTAAAGCAAGGTATAAGTAACCCTTATAATAGATTACCAAGCAGCATATCTAACTATCATGTAGCCGTAAATCTTAGCACATTTGAGCAGCTAGATTAAAGCTTTTAAATATATCTTGTATTAAAAGATCTCTTATAGTGATATAGATGGGAAAGGGATCAAAGGGTATAATAGCAGGTAGATCTAGAAATATATTTAGTAATGTAAAGCCATCTCAGGTAAGCATATACGAGTATATAAAGAGCTTTAATATAGGAGACAAAGCAATAATCTTTCCAAGATCTCCAGATATAAAGATACATGCAAGATTCAAAGGAAAAGTTGGAAGGATAGTAGAAAAGAGAGGTAGAGCATACGTAGTAGAGATCAAAGAAGGATCTGTTAGCAAGTATCTGATGCTTCATCCAGTAGATCTAAAACGCTTAGAGTAATACTACTGACTTCTTATCTTTTTATAAAAGGATTTACAAATAGATAGAGCTTCTCATTACCCTTTAGCTCTTGTACTACTCTTTCAACAACAGGCTTTATAGGGTCTGGTATACCTGTTCTATTCTCTAGCTCCTTAAAGCTTTCAAAAGGCTTCTTCTCTCTTTCTTCTATAATCTTATTAGCCAGCTTCCTTCCAATACCTGGTAATAGCTCTAAAGAATGCTCTCTCATATTTATAGCTGGTGCAGTATTATAGAAGTTAACAAATCTTGCCTCATTTGATGCTACAATATCTCTTATTGATGTATAAAGCTGAGTCAATGCAGTCTGTGTAAGCTCATCGTAAGATATCCTTCTCTTTATTATGCTTATCTTCTCTCTATTCTCAGTATTTCCTATATAGACTCTTTCATTAAGATTTAAAGAGATGCCAATCTTTGGCATTGCTTCAAGAAGCGTAAAGTAAGACTCTCCAATAAGCTGTACTAATGGCTCTGGATTTCTAGAAAAAGACTTGCCAGTAGGCAAGTAATCGAGTACTCTAGCATAATCCTCTTTTCTACTCTGCTCTCTTCTGTCTTCTTCCTTATGCATGGTATCACCTCTTTAATCTTACTCATTAACCTCCACTTTGCTTTTTATAGATACTATCTTTGATATATCCTTTTCAGAGAGATCTTTTATAGGGATAGCTGCTTGCTTTATCACTGCTTCATTGAATGCGAGCTCTCCAAGCTCCGATAGCTTTGTAGCGATATCTTTATTAATATTCTCATTTATAGCAGTCTCTAACAGCCTCTTTGAGTATCTAAAATCTATATCTATAGCTTTTATATAGTCCTTTAATAGCTTCTGCTCATAGCTCAATCCATATCTGCTTTCTATCTTCTCTAAGATCTCTAATACTTCAACAACTGATACTGGCTCTTGAGATATAAGCTCTGATCCAAGCATTATCAAGCACCTATAATTAATACCTTATAGATTTAAGTATTATAAAGCTTTTTAATACTTTTATTTTATTTAAGGTATTTAGTATACTGCACTGCTGCCTGCTGTCTCTGCAGCTATAGATGATCCTTTCTTTGAAGCAGCCATGCTTACTAATGCTATAATAGATATAATAGCAGCTATAAGATAACCTAACGTTAGGGTATTTACATAGTTATATAAAAATAATCCAAACTCTAGAAGCGCTATAGCTATAGAGATAGCATATCCTTTCTCGGGTATTACTAATGTTATTAATCCGCTAATAAAGCTTATAGATAATAGTAGATAAGTTAATATTAGTATTATTATTGGTAGATTAAAAGATAATATCTTTTGTACTATAACATTAAGATTAGACGATGTTATAATATCTATTATGCTATTTAATGAGCTTGGTAGTATAAACGAGTATACAAATATTAATGATACAAGCAGTATACTTCCAAGCAGGTATAGCTTATTAAAGTCTAAATTCTGCTGGCTTTCAAAGGCTACCTTATTTACATCCTCTAGACAGTAATAATCTCCATTAAGCTCTTCTAGATCTTCATAGCAGAATGCTCTATTGCAATAAGCACATATAGCATATGCTCTGCGCCAAGGATGCCACACACAGACCTTATTCGCAGCATCTATTCTCCTTTTCTTCTGGTTTGCTGTGAGCTTCTTCTTCTGCTCTTTGCTTACAGATTGCTTAGCTACTTGGCTCTTAACCGCTTTTTTCTGAGAAGATGCCCTCTGATTTACAAAATAAGAGTTTATGATATTAAGATATCTATTAGCATCTTCTTCTGGATTTCTTCTATTTTTTATTATGGCTAACTCTGACTCATTCGAGTCATTATTCATATCTCTCTTCCTTTCTATTCATCCTCTTCTTCATCTCGAATATACCTCTATGCTTAGCACAGCTTATACAGTAATAAACCTTCCTCTTTTCGAATAATCTTACATTTCCTAGATCCCCACTAACTCCTAAGTTTATAGGTTTCTCTACAGCAACTGCTTTATTTCTAGGAATCTTTCTACCACAAGCATCGCATATTACTATGGTCTCTCTTCCTCTCAAATCTAACACCTATATCTGATTAATACCGAAAGTTAATAATAATTTGTTTATTCCTATTAATATATCTTTCTACAAGTAATCTTTTAATAATCAGATATTAGATTGGGCCTGTAGTCCAACGGTTAAGACGCTACCCTCACACGGTAGAGATCGGAGTTCGACTCTCCGCAGGCCCATACTAAAAAATATAAAAATTTATTAATATTTACTTATAAATGATAATCGATGAGAAGAAGCAGTAAAGCAAGAAGCATAAATAATAAGAATAAAGCATATAGCATTAAAGCAAGAGTTAGCAATAAGAATAAAAGGCAGCAAGCAGCACTAGATTTCTTAATAACTTATGGATGGGCATTAATAATAATAGCAGCTATACTTGTTATCCTGCTCTATCTGCATGTATTTAACTCTACATCATTTGTATCAAATTCATGTATAGCTCAGAGCAGCTTTCAATGCAACGAAGCATTGCTGAATACTTCGGGCAGAGCATTAGTAAGGATAACATCTAATGAGCAGTATCCAATAAATATAACAGCTATAGCATGCTCAAATAGTCAAAACAATCTAGTATTTCAGAATGTAACCCCACAGGTTACATTAGCACCAGGTCAGTCAGTAGATCTAGAGGTTAACTGCTATTATAATAATAAGCTATATGCTCAGCCAACAGGCTCATTATACTCAGGATATGTTGTTATAAAGTATTATGATCTTAATAACGGATTTCCTAATAGCGCAGCTATATCTCTTACACTGCATACAGCAGCTGTTAGCATAACTACAACAAGCTCTACTACATCTATACCAACTACATCTATATCTACATCAGCAACAACATCTTTATCTACAAGTATCTCAACAACCTCTATACAGACAACTACATCTACTACATCAACAACGTCTTCATTATCTACATCCACATCATCTACATCTACAACATCTCCAACAACATCAACTTCTACAACATCTCCAACAACATCAACTTCTACATCATCTACATCTACAACATCTCCAACAACCTCTACATCTACCTCTTCTACATCTACAACAATTCCTACTATATCTACAACCTCTACAACTACTACGACTACGTCAACTCTGGGTCCAACGGTAATTACCTTTACGACAACTTCTACAACTACAACAACTACTACATCGACAACCTCTACATCTTCTACAACATCGACTTCTTCAACAACTTCAACGTCGTCAACTTCATCTAGTTCGTCAACTTCATCACTCTCAACACTGCCAGTGTGTAGCTGTGGTGAGACTTCATACAGCTGTGCACAGCATAGATTTATATGTTCTGGCTGCCCTTCAAGCTGCCCTTATCAAGCACAAAACCACTGCCCTGGTGGAATCACAGCAGGTTATGTATGCTATTCTACTACAACCTCTATATCTACAACATCGACTACATCAACTTCATCAACAACAGTACTTACTGTACGTCTGGAAGCTATACAGTTTTTGATTTTTGTGTCAAAGGTAGCTGTGTACGTGCAGGTGTATACTGTTATACCCTCTACTCTTGTGTTAGCGGTACAAGCCAAGGCAGTTGTTCACTTACATATAGTAACACATGCCAACCATCTGGCTGTCAAGTAGGATGATGAATATGAATAATAAATCAATAATAATTATAGTCTTAATAATAGTAATAATATTGCTAGCGGCTTTATATGCATTTAAAAGTATAAATCAAAACAAAATTTCAACAACAATTTATACTACATCTACAAAAATTACAACAACTACTATATCAAGCAACATAACTAATACTAGCAATTATATATATGATCCTCCAAAGGCGTTTGGTTTATTAAATAGAACTCAATTTAATGTTTTAAGTCAATCAATGATACCAAGTGGTTTAAATAATGGATCATTATATGGAGAATTAGATATATACAATGCATCTAATTATTCTTTAATTTTAAGAGTAATAAAATATAATAATAACAATGAATCATTAAAAGCATTTGAAAATATATCGAATGTTACATATAACTCTACAATAATGCCTTTTAATATAACAATACCATTAGCACAAAGAACAACTGGATTTAAATTATTAATCGCGGGTTCTGAATATTACTCCGTAACTTCTTTGATAAATAGATATCTAATTACTGCAACAGTATCATCTAATAGATATAACTCATCTGCTACACAAGCAAGCAGCATATTATATAATGTCACTGAGACAGTTATAAAGCAGTTACAATAGAGTTTGTCTTAATGTATTGTATAGTAGCTTTGGATCGTCAGTAACTATTCCATCTATTCCATATTCAATAAATCTCTGCATGTCTTCTTTGTTATTTATAACCCATGTTAATACCTTTCTATTTAGCTTATGAAACCTTTCTATATCGTTCTTATGGCATACTCTATAATTTGGCTTTATAAGCTCTATATTAAGCTCTTCTATAAGATTAATTAAGTTGCTATATCTGAAATACCAAAAGCCGAGCTTTACTTTATCATCTAGCTCTCTTACTTCTTTAAGAATATAGTCTCTTCCACTTATTATATATACTCTCTTAAGCTCATTCTTGCTTATACTATCTAAGATATACCCAGCTACCTTATCATCTCTAACATCAAATAGTACATATGTCTTATCTCTTATCAGATCTAAAGCGTCATCTAATAAAGCAATCTCATCATTTTCTATAAGATCTTTTATAGAATCAAGCATTATCTCCTCTGGCTTCATATTAATGCCAAACGATCTTAATGTTTCATCATGGAAGCATATTGCTTTGTTATCCTTTGTAAGTCTTACATCTATCTCTATAGCATTTGCATGCTGCTCTATAGCAAGTCTATAAGCCTCTAAAGTATTCTCTTTTGCATAAGCGCTTGCACCTCTATGTGCAACAATAAGAAACTCCTTCATAAATATCATAGATTAATATAAGCTTTTACTATTAATAGGAATAATAAAATCTTTTAAGATACTTATGGCTCACTTTGGATTACATCTAACTCTAGTAGTTCCATTCATAATAGCATTTATAGCATCATATGTTGGAATAAAAGCCGTAATGGAGTATATGCGCGATGCTGGAGTTATAGCTGTTGATCACAATAAAGAGGATAAGCCAGAGCTTCCTTCTGGCTTAGGTATAGTATTACCTATAGCAATAATACTTGCTTTATCCTCCTATATATTTGGTGTTACCTCTGGTTTATATACACCATTAATAAAGATAAACTATATATTTGCAGTTACATTATCAATAACGTTACTCTCCTTAGTTGGCTTTATAGATGATCTCAATGTAAGAAAGACCTTTGTAAAATCTACAGGTATGCTTGATAAAAGGAAAGGAGTTAGGCAGAAGTACAAGCCATTACTGGTATTTATAGCATCTATTCCATTTGTAGTCTTCATAAATAGTATAAGAGTAGAGACTATCTTTATACCATTTATAGGCTTCGTTAATCTTGGCTATATATTTCCATTAGTTATAGTGCCTCTTGCAGTTATATTTGCATCAAATGCGTTTAATCTTTTAGGAGGATTTGACGGATTAGCAACAGGTTCAGCATTAATATTAAGTAGTGCATTTCTAATATATGCCGCATTAGAGCATAATTACACTGGTTTACTACTAAGTGCAGTAATGACTGGATCTCTAATACCATTCTTTATCTTTAATCTATATAGATCTAAGATCATACCCGGTGATAGCTTTACTTTAGCTTTTGGAGGTGCATTTGCAGAGATTGCAATAATATCAAATATGGAGTCTTTTGCATTAGTAATATTTATACCATGGATTATAGAGTTTATATGGCATCTGCTGAAGAGATTCGATGTTACTGATCTCGGCAAGCTTAATGATGATGGAACCTTTAGACCACCTTATGGTAAAAAGATATACAGCTGGACACATCTGATAATGAATCTTAAGAGATGTAAAGAATGGGAGGTGTCTGCATACTTTTGGATAGTTGAGATACTATTTGTAATTCTAGGATTTACATTAAAGATGCTGCATATAGTTTACTAGCTCTTTAGAGTAGGTATTATAAATCTTTTTAAAAGGCTTTGTATTTGAAGCCTTGATAGATATAGATAGTAATTTTATTACCAAAAGTATTTTTATTTGTTTATTAGCTAAAATCTTTTAGGTGTGGTTATGGAAGAAGCAATTTCTAAATCTAAGGATCTACCTGAAGAAACTCTATCCTTCTTTAACGGTGATGAGATAAGAGCAAGAGTTTTCTACGAAAAGTATGCAAAGAGAGATAGAAACAATAATATTCTTGAGAAAACTCCTATAGAGATGTGGCATAGAATTGCAAAGGCTATAGCCTCTGCAGAGCCAGATGCTCAGAGAAGAGCAGAATGGGAGCAGAAGTTTTATTGGCTATTAGAAGACTTTAAGTTCGTTCCAGGAGGTAGAATAATGTTCGGAGCTGGCTTAGAAGATAGAAAAGTTACGCTGCTAAACTGCTATGTAATACCTATAAAAGAAGACAGCATAGAAGGTATCTTTGACTGGTGCAAAGAGGCAGCAAGAACATACAGCTATGGAGGAGGATGCGGCGTAGATATAAGCATACTAAGACCAAAAGGCTCTCCTGTGCATAACGCAGCATTAACATCAACAGGAGCAGTATCATTTATGAATCTATTCAGCGAGACAACAGGAGTTATAGGACAGCAAGGCAGAAGAGGTGCATTAATGATAACAATAGATGTAAGCCATCCAGATATCTTTGACTTTATAACTGTTAAAAGAAATCTTAATCAAGTAAGATATGCAAACATAAGCGTTAAGGTAACAGATGAATTCATGAAAGCAGTAGAAGAAGATAAAGAGTTTACATTAAGATTTGAAAATGAAATTGTTGGAAGAATTGAAAGAAAGATAAGAGCAAGAGAGCTATGGAATGAGCTTGTTAAGAGCGCAAGAGATTGGGCGGAGCCAGGCTTAATCTTCTGGGATACAATGAAGAGATACAGTCCAAGCGAGTATAATGGAATGAATATAATAACAACAAATCCTTGCTCTGAGCAGCCGTTGCAGCCTTATGGAGCTTGCGACTTAGGAAACATAAACCTATCTTACTTTGTAAAGAATCCATTTGAAGATAATGCAGAGTTTGATTGGGATCTTTTAGACAAAGTTGTAGAATATGGAGTGAGATTCTTAGATGATGTATTAGAATATAACATGGACAAACATCCATTAAAGGAGCAGACAGAGGCAGCAAGGAAGGCAAGAAGGATAGGATTAGGAGTTACAGGATTAGCAGATATGCTTGCAAAGCTAAGAATAAAGTATGATACTCAAGAAGCAATAGCATTTGTTGATAAATTATTTGATAGAATAAAGACAAGGGCATATCTTGCAAGTATAGAGCTAGCAAAAGAGAAGGGCTCATTTGAGCTATTTGATGCAGAGAAGCATTTAAGTATGCCATTCGTAAAAGAGAGACTAAATGATGAAGTAAAAGAAGGTATTAGAAGATATGGATTAAGGAATGTTGCTGTATTAACAATACCTCCTGTAGGATCAGGAGCAGTCTTATCAGGAACAAGCTCTGGTATAGAGCCTATATTTGCATTCAGCTATACAAGAAGAAGCGAGAGCTTAAGTAAAGAGTTCTTTAAGGTTTATCATCCTTTAGTAAAGCAGTATATGGAGAAGTTTGGAATTGATGATGAGTCAAAGCTTCCAGATTACTTCATAGAGGCGCATAAGATAAATCCAGAGTTTAGAGTTTTGATGCAAGCAACAATACAGAAGCACATAGATGCAGCTATATCATCAACAGTAAATCTGCCAGAGACAGCAACAGTTGAAGACGTTGCAAAGATATATATGCTTGCATGGAAGTATGGATGTAAAGGAATAACAGTCTATAGAGAAGGATCAAGAGAAGGAGTATTGATAACAGAGGAGCAAGCAAAGAAGAAAGAGCAAGAAAACAAGAAAGAGCAAGAGCCAGCAAAGATTCAAAAGAAGAGCTTTAACTGGGAGAGACCAAAGATGCTGATAGGAATAACAGTAAAGGAGAAAGTTCAACAAGGAACTTTATATGTAACAGCGAACTTTGATAGAGATGGTAACATAGTAGAGGTATTTATAGATATAGGTAAAGCAGGCTCAGAAGAGAAGTCATATGCAGAGGCATTAGGCAGAGTAATAAGCAAATACTTGCAGGAAGGAGGAGATATAAAAGAGATTATAAGGAGCTTAAAAGGAATAAGAAGCAACTACGTAATGTGGAATGAGGGCAACAAGATATACAGCATACCAGATGCAGTTGCTAAGGCATTAGAAGAGATAATAAGCATAAGAGCAGCAAATAAGATTAATACAGATGTAGAACTTAAAAGCCCTAATAGAACATTAGAGATAGAAGTGGCAGATAACCAAAAAAGCAACGAGGATGACTTACCAGGATTAGCAGTATGCCCTGAATGTCATAATAAGACATTAGTTAGAGAGAATGGCTGTTATATATGCAAGACCTGTGGATATACAAAGTGCGAATGATAGGCAGCTTTTATTTTTATTGATCTTTTATTAAAATTACTCTAATTGTCTATTAGTAAAATAGTAAAGCTTTTATATCATATTGATCACTAATCTAATCATTGTCCGTTAACAAAGAAGCTAATAAAGAAGGTATTAATAGTGAGCTATCACTTGAGGAGCTCTACAGATATCTGAATATAAAACAATTATTGTGCGGATTTGATGACTCTTCTTGGTCAGCAGCAAAATCGAATCCTAATATATCGGGAATAATTGAGTGTGTCGGGCCTCGTTTCCAGTATATAATAGGAGATGAGACAAGGATGGATCTCTCAAGAGATCCAAACAAGCTTAATATAGTATTAGATATAATAAATAAGAATGTTAATAATATAGACAATTTAGATTTATTATCAAAGATAATAGAAGCTTTATATAGATCTTATATCTTACCTCCATTTGTATATGCAAGATATGCAGTTAGAATAGCTAGTAATCCAAAAGGGTATAGTAACTTAGAGAATCTTATTGCAGCTTTTGACAAAGATACGACATACGAGTTTTTTGACAAGGTATACGGCTATCTCAATCCTACTGAACAAAAAGTAAAACAAGAGATAAGGTCAGATGATAATAATGATGTATTACCATTGAAATTTAAAGTTGGAGATATAGATAAGGATTCTTTACTCGATACAATAAAGTTATTTTCATTGCTTTATACATTCTATAAAAACAGTGCACTTAACATAAAGAGAGAGAAGCTTGAGGAGTATTTGGGTAAAGTCGTAGATATAGCAGATTCATTGCTAATAAGATCTGATCAGGTAAGCTTTAAAGATTTTATTAATATGATAACTCCCTTATCAGCTTGTGTAGATCGTATATTTATACTAGGAGAAATTGATAATAATGGAGCTAAATCAGTAATAGCTAAGGTATACGAATCAGTAGTAAATAAATCTCAACCTGATGAAGAGACAACATACAAAATACCTGTTTTAGGCTCTATTACGACACATGGTAAAATAGAACTAAATGAGGATATAGAAGCAGCCTTTAATACTAAAACTATAACAATGAGTACTTTGAGCTTATTACTCAAGAGCCTTAGAGCCTTATCTAAAGAAGCCGAGCGAGAGGATATAGATCGTTTTAAGGAGATACTTGTTGCTATATATGGAAAGTGTATAAATAATGTAATTGAAGGTAAAATGGAAAAAGATACACTTGATTTATATCTGAAGAATTTCAAGAAGCTTCTAGATAAAATCGAAGATGAAGGCTCTCAATGAAATACTTTTAGAAATCTGTAAAGTATATGGAATCAGACTATGTAGTATAGTAAATACAAAGTAGTATAGTAAATACAAATTAGATAAAGTATTTTTATACTATTAAAATTAAGCTTCATCTATGCAGAAGATAGCATTAGTGGTTGGTGTTGGGCCTGGATTAGGCTCAGCAGTAGCATACAAGCTCCTTAAGGAAGGTTATAAGGTCTATATACTTGCAAGAAGCGAGAATAAGCTTAAGGAGATAAAAGAGAGTCTAAGTAAGTATGGAAGTATAGATTATATTAAAGCAGACGCATCTAATCACAAAGAGTTAAGCGAAGCTCTATCAGATATAAAAGAGATTGATGCTTTAGTTCTTACAGTAGGCAACTATAAAGAGACAAGTCTAGATAGTATAGAAGATAGCGATTTTAGCTTTCTTATAGATCCGAATCTTAAAGCACCAATAAATACAATAAAGGCTTTGAAGGATAGAATAAAGAGCGGATCTTCTATAGTCTTAGTCTCCTCTATAGCAGGTACATATAGATTCGCTGAGGATGCATTCTTATACTCCTCAATAAAGGCAGCAGTAGCTAAGTTAACTGAGAATCTTGCAGCTATATTCATAGAAAAGAACGTAAGAGTAAACTGTGTTGCTCCTCTATCAATCTCTTTTGACTTTAAGCCAGAAAGAGATTACAGAGCAGATATTAAGCTAGCTTCAGAGACTCTAAAGCCAGAGCTTATTGCAGATGTAATCTCTTTTCTACTATCAGAGGAAAGCTACGCTATAGATGGTGCAGTAATACCTGTAGATGCTGGAGCAAGGCTTAAGCTTTAGATATTCTAGAGAATGTATATACTCCTTCTTCTTTTATATCATACATTATTCCAGGTATATCTTTTAATATATTACTTAGCTTCTCATAGCTCATTGTATGTATATTCATAGGACTCCTATTAAACTCATATATAAGAATCAAGCCATTCTCATTAAGATGGTTTATCAGATTCTCTATGCAATCTTTCTTCTTCTCTATATGATGAAATACTAGAGTCATAAATATTATATCAAATCTCATACTGTCTATCTCTTTATTAAATGTCCTGCAAGAGCCAATATAAAGCCATATATTATCAGCATTAAGCTTTTTTGCTCTTTTTATAGCTATCTTGTACATGCTCTCAGAAGGCTCTACTCCATATAGATCAAAGCTTATATTGCTTTCCTTAAGCCTTTTATAAAGATACTCATCTAGTATAAATGGTCCAAATCCAACATCAAGTATAGAGAGCTTTTTATTCATCTGCTTTGCTATACTTATAATGCTATCTGTAACGTATCTCTCAAACTCCTTTCCTTCTTTAAGCTTATAAACTAATCCATACATATGTGAGGTTAATGCATTGAACTTTTCATCATTCTTGTCGTATAGATCTGCTTTACTCATGCTATCAAGATTAGTTAATTAAGAATAAAGCTTTAATTAGTTCTTTCTGAATTTATATTATGGAAGAGAGATATATAAGAATAAATGATGCAGATATCCGTTATATAGAGAATGGAACAGGAAGAGCTGTTATTCTACTTCATGGTCGTAGCTTTAATGCAGATGTATGGAAGGAAACAAGAACTCTAGAAGCCATAGCAGATAATGGATATAGAGCAGTTGCCTTTGACTTTCCTGGGTTCGGAAGATCTTCTTTAGGTAAGTTCAAGAGCTTTAATAGACATGGAGTAAAAGCTCTGTCTGAGTTTATCAAAGCAGCGTGTGATGAGCTGCATATTAAAGATGCTATATATCTAGGCGCATCTATGGGCGCTGTTGCTGCATTAGACTTTGCTATAGAGAATAAAGAGTATGTAAAAGGATTAATCTTAGTAGCTCCTGTTTATGTAGATAGATATGGGGATAGCTTAAACTCTATTAATGGCATTCCGACTCTGCTGATATGGGGTAAGAATGATCAGACCTCTCCTATTGATAACGCTAAGCTTATAATGGATGTAAATAAAGCTGCAGATCTAGCTTATATAGGAGAAAGACATGCCTGCTATTTAGATGACCCAGAGCTGTTTAATAAAAAGGTTACAGAGTTCATTAAAAAGGTGTACATATGAAGCCAAGCGTAGCTTTCATACTGGGCTTCTCGATCTTTATATTAGCGCTTATTATATATGCTTATATTCTGATGAGCATATTGCATAGTAATAATAGCTCTAATATAAATAGAATCAGAGCAGTGGTTGAGATAGGTAATATAGATTATAATGTTTTCTATGCAGATAATAATAGCTCTAGAGAGATAGGTTTAATGAACTATACTAACTTTAGCTTAGATGGTATAGTTGGAGAGTACTTCAGCTTCAATAATTATTCAGAGCTGTGCTTCTGGATGAAGAACACTCCAGAGCCTCTCTATCAGATATGGATTGCTGATAATAGATCTATCTTTATATACAATGCAACCCCTTATAGCTTAAGAGTAGTATGTCATTATGGCAATGCGGTATTAGAGATATATAAGAATTTGAATATAGAGATAGAAAAGAATGAAACTATAAAGATAGTAAAAATAGATTGATGGGTGTGGTATATTTTTTAAATAATATAAATAAATATTTAAATCTTTCTATAGTAGAGCTTTTATATTACAATTAGTATAATCTTACTATTACTAGGGTGATAAGATGGTAAGTATAACTAACGGCAAAGAGGAATGCCTAAATAGGATAATAAGCGATATATATACCTACTTAGAGCTTGAAGAGAGTGGCATACCAATACACAAAAGAGTAGAAGAGCTACATAATATTATAGTAGATCTTAACCCAGAGAAAGGCATAGATATTAAAGAAGATGCAAGATTAATCTTAGAGAGAGATAGGAAGTTAGCAGAGAAGATATATATAAGCATAGAGAAGCTAAATAGATTAAATTATGAAGCTCTAAATCGATATATCTCTAATATATCTATGGCTCTATGCGCTGGTGGCTTCATAGATACTAGTAGGGTAATATATAAATAATAAGAGAAGTATTTTATTTTTTTTTATTAAGAATGTATAAACTGATCATAATGATAAAGCTACAATCATCAATGGAGTACCTAATAACATACGGTTGGGCATTCTTGATAATAGCAGTAGTTCTAATAGCATTAGTGCTATTAGGAGTATTCAATACAAATGCTGGAGATGTCTGTATTACATCCTCACAATTTATCTGTAATGGGATAGCTTTTACTAGGCATATAACAACGCATTATCTCTATTATTTTAAAGTGAATACATCCAATGGAGAGTTAGAGATACTACATCTTGGTCAGCTAACTACAAATACATGGTATAATCCAATAGTTTTTATAACAACTAATCAGAGTCTGAACGGATCTAATGTAAATCTATATTATACACCTTCAACATTTGATCCTTACTATCCATACTATACATATATGCCTGATATGGTCGGTGGTAATATCTACTCTGCAAATCTTACAATATTCGGTAATCTTGGCCTGTTTCAATATAATGTATCAGCAAATGATACATACTTTCCACCACAAGGAACACAGTTTCATGGATATCTATGGATTGCTTATTCCTTAAATGCTACAACATCTTGCGCAGTCCCTTATTATCATCCTTTATATTTAATTACATATGGAGTAGTAGAAAGGAATACTTTAGGTGGTCTTGCGATTAATTCTCAGATAAGAAATACAAGTAATCCTGCATCATTAAATAAGACAGATGCAGTATACTACTCTGGAGCAGTCTCTAATCAAGTGGCTTCGAAAGACGTCTCATTCAACCCGGTGGTTATAGAAAGGAGCCCAGTGACTCCAGTGACTATATTTAATCCAAGTAATATCTATTACATAAATAGCAGATGCATTGTAGTAGAAGTAGGAATAATTAACTACAAGACGCATTAGGGCCTAGTGCTATACTTAAACCTATTATCTAGATCTATCTTATTAGAGCCATCAGTATTATACATCTCTAAATGCTCTCTTTTCTTTACTAGGTATATATTTATACCAATGCCGTTCTCTCTTATTATATCTATAAGTCTATTAATAACCATCTCCTCATCGACATTATTATCTTTTAGGAATCTATTGATGCTCTCCTGCATAGCCTTTATTATAGGATCATCTGGTGGCTCTCTCTCTAAAAATATATAGATCGTCTTTATATCTGTATTCTTAATCATACCAAGCTTAAGTAGCATAACAATAAAGTATGGTTCGCCCTTGGCTTCTAATATCGTATATGGCTTTAGATGCTTTAAGAGGTCTTCATCTATTCTTATTAATGAGGGGTCACTAATCTCTTTAGGATCAAATACTAAGAAATCTGGATTGTACTTATTTAAAGTCTTAAATAGAGAATTTGCTACCTTCCTAAGTTCCTCCTCACTCTTTCTAGATAAAACTCTTCCAAAATAATTAAGCTCTGATTCTAATATTAAAGGTATTGCTTTATTATCGAACCCGTAAAACTTAAGCAGCTCATCTATATTTAAGTTAGCCCTTCTTTTATTATTCCCTTTATTCCTCTTCTTATTTCCTTTACTCTTTTTAGCTTCTTTATCTTCAATATAACCTTGCGATACAGTCCATTCAAGATCCCTTAAGAATCCCTTAAATTCCGCTCTAGAGTCTTTCTTCTTACTAGAATAGATATGGAAGAGATGCTTATAAGCTTCGTAGGCAATCATGATGTAGAGAACGCCTTTTATTATATGATCTTGCATTAACCTCTCTAGTAACTTATCTTTAAGATCTACAGATGTCTCTATATAATCGTTTGTTCTCTTTAGTGTTATACTATCTTTTACGTAATGATTTTTAAATAGTTCAGCAACAGTCTTTTCGAAGGGTGATGGGTCCTTAAAATTAGAGTTCCTTAGGCTTTTATTAGTGTTCAATAAGACACCAATAATTAACCAATCTTAAATTTTATTGTAAAGCTTTTAAATGTTTCTTTTTTTAAGTCTTTATCTTCATAAAAGAGATCTAAATAGCTTTTACCCTTGCTCCTAAATGAGTCAACTTGATCTATCCAAAAGCGATACAGATTTTTTATAGGCACATAGCCATATCTATGAAGTATCTGATTCCTTGTTAGCTCATCATCACTAATATTATATATCTTTACTATGTAAAATAGATCAAAGCTAAATATAATTTTCTGTATATCTCTAGTCTCTTTAATAACCTTTCTATCAATAAATGGTCTAATCTCAAGCGTTGGTAAAGCTATTACCTTAGAGGACTTATCATTATCTCTATTTAAAAGATAGAATCTAGCATTAGTATCTAGCTCTGGATTCTCAACTATAGGTTCGATTGAAGCGTTAAGGTCGTTCGTAGCTTCTACAAGTAAATCTCTATTTAAGAATCTTTTAATATTTTTTAAAGGAGTGAAGTAACCATCTCTATTTCCATAGATTGCTAGTCCAAAAGGCATAATAAATGTAGTTATATCTATATACTCTTCTATTGGATCTTGGATCTTTATGCTTGAAACTCTTGTAATAATTCCATCTGGTTCTGTCTCTTCATAATATCTTCTAATCTCAGCTCTTAGATTTTCATCAAGGCCTTCTGGTATGACTCTAATTATAGCTGATCTTAAGCCTTCTATATCTGTATTAATATATCTAATTGAACTGCTATCTCTTGTTATATCTGTTATGTTAGACACCTTTAATATCAAGACTAAAAGCTCTCCATTAGCATATTAAAAGCTATAGATTATAAAATTTATTTTATATAAATGTCTAGAGAGATTAGATAGAAGCTAATATCTAAAAGTTAAGATAGATAGAGCATAAAGCATTTAGTTATACTTAATAGCTACTAATTGTATAACTTTATATCTAAATATTATCTTATAAATAAAAGCTCTTAGATCTGTGTATTAAAAGACAATATAATTAAAGAAGCGGGGAGTAAGGGATTTGAACCCTTACTACCAGCGCCCAAGGCTGGCAGTCTACCAGGTTAGCGTAACTCCCCATTAACGAAATTATTGGCTGTAATGATAATTAGTAGCAATTATATTTAAATATTTAAATTGATACCTATATAGTTGGTTATTAAATCATTATTAAGTATATCTATTATATGAAGTTAGCATTCTAAATATTTTAAGATTTATTTAATACTTATTTATACTCTAATACAAGTGAATAGTATGAAGCTGTTATTACTATGCGGAGGATTTGCAAAGAGATTAGAGCCTATAACAGAGTTTATACCAAAGCCTTTGTTGCCTGTAGCAGGTAAGCCGTTACTAGATCATATAATAGATAATATAATGGAAAGCAAAGAGGCTAAATTTGAAAGAGTAATTATATCATCAAATATGAGATTCAAAAAGAACTTCGAGTACTATAAAGAGGTAAGTAAGAGACTCTATAATAGAGATATAGAGCTAGTTATAGAGCCTGTTATTGATAATGCTGAGAAGCTTGGTGCAGTAAAGGGAATAGAGTATGCAATAAGAAAGGCAGGTATAGATGATGATCTGCTAATAGTTGCTGGAGATAACTACTTCGACTTTAACTTAGACACGATGATACAGGAGTTTAATAGAGCAAGAGCTGTTTATATCGCTTTATATGATATAAAGAGCTTAGAGGATGCGAAGGCATTTGGAGTTGTAAGTATAAATGATAATAAGGAGATATATAAGTTTGTTGAAAAGCCAGAGAATCCAGAGTCAACGCTCGTTAGCACAGGAATATATATCTTTCCTAAGGAGCAGCTATCTATGTTTAATAATTATCTAAACAGTAATACAGACGTAGATGCTATAGGTAAGTTTATAGAATGGCTTATAAAGCAAGAGAAGATTAAAGGGCATGTATTTAATGGAGAATGGTACGATATAGGAAATATAACACTCTATAGAAAGCTATTCTATAGTAAGCTATGATGAAGCTTTATTAAGTATATTATATATCTTTATATTAGAGTGGGATTATGGATATAGATAGCATAAAGAATATTGCTAAGGAGACATGGCATATAGAGCCAAAGAGCAGATATGCAGATAAGGATATAGAAGCCTTATATGTAGCAACCGCACTATCTGGTGAGGTTGGAGAGCTGCTAAATAAGGTTAAGAAGCTATTTAGATCTAAGTACTATACAGAGGCACACTCAGATATAAATGCAAAAGATCTTAGTGAGGAGTTTGCAGATATACTTTACTATCTATCAATTCTAGCAGATATATATAACATAAAGCTATCCGATGCCTTTAATAGTAAGATGGAAGAGAATAGAAGGCGTTATGGTACTAAGAGCTGAGACCATGCGCTATAAGTTAGTTTGTAGCAGCTGTAACTCAGAGTACGATATGAGCTATAAGTCGCAGATATGCAGCAGATGTAATGGTATACTAAGAGTTGAGTATTACTATAATGATATTACAGATAAAGACCTTCAATTAAGAAGCTATAGATCATTAACAAGAGTACTGCCAAAGTCTAACTATGGATATTACATATTAGGAGATACAAAGCTTTTAAGGGATATAAAAGATAAAGCTCTATATCTTAAGCTTGAGACAGAGAATCCAACAAGATCTTTTAAAGATAGGGGTAGCATCGTAGAGATCTCAAAGGCCATAGATTATAATTACAAAGAGATAGTCTGCGCATCTACAGGAAATATGGCATACTCGTTATCTTACTACTCGAGAATCAATAAGATAAAGGCAAGAGTTTATATCAGTAAGGATGCAGTAGAATCAAAGATAGATCTTATAAGAAGTAATAATGCAGAGATAGTAAATATAGATGGTGATTTTACAAAGGCTCAAGAGGAAGCGTTAAAGTACTCTATATCAAATAATGCTTTCTTAACAGGAGATTACTGCTATAGGATGGAAGGTCAGAGAGTAGTTACACTAGAGATCTTTAAGCAGATGCGAGCCTTAAAGAAGAGCGTAGATAATATAATACTTCCAGTAGGTAATGCAACGCTCTTAAGCGCTACTGAGAAGGCTATAGATGAGCTATACAGATTTAAGCTTATAAGAGATAAACCAACAGTTATAGCAGTTCAGTCTGCGCAGTGCGATCCATTTGTTAAGGCATATGAGAAGGATAGATCTATAGAGTATGTTAAGCCATCTACGATAGCGGATGCTATAGCGGTTGGCTATCCAACCTTCGGAGACTCTGCATTAGAATGGCTTAAAGAGAATAACGGCTATGCATTATCTGTTTCAGATAAAGAGCTTGTAGAGGCTAGAGACTACTTTGCAGGGAAGTATAACTTGATAATAGAGACAGCATCAGCATCTGTTATAGCAGCATATAATAGGATAAGAGATAGATTAGATGGATATACTGTTGCGATAATAACTGGTGCTAATGAGTGAAAGAGTCTAAAAAGAGAGCCTATATAATGAATATACTTAAAAGACTGAAGAGTAAGTATAAGGATCAGATGAAGACGTCATTAGAGCATAAGAGCTTATGGGAGCTATTCGTCGCAACTATACTCTCTGTTCAATCTCAGGATGCAACAGTTAATAAGGTAACTCCGGAGCTATTTAAGAGATTTAAGTCTCCAGAGGATATGGCGAAGGCTAGATACGAAGATCTATATCCATACATAAATAAGATTGGGCTATATAAAACAAAGGCTAAGAATCTAGTTGAGAGCTCTAAGATAATAGTAAGTAAGTATGGATCAAAGATACCATCAACTCTTAACGAGCTTATGGAGCTTCCAGGAGTTGGTAGAAAGGTAGCTAATGTTATTCTTTCAGAAGGATTTGGTATAAATGAGGGTATGGCTATAGATACACACTGCATAACTGTCTCTAATAGACTTGGGCTTGTAAGAACAAGCAATCCATTAAAGATAGAGAAGGAGCTAACCTCGATTACTCCAAAAGAGGAATGGAATAATATATCAAATCTATTTATAGCATTAGGTAGAGATACATGTAAGAAAAGGAAGCCAGAGTGCTATAGATGCGTCTTAAATGATATCTGCTTATATAAGCATAAGAATCTTATTAATGGGAGCTAGCTTGTCTTTAAATCTCTAATCTCTATGAATCTCGGAATCTTCTTTATCTTTCTCTCTTCTATTAAGAAGATATAGTAGAATGTTGCAAGTATAAGTAGAGATACTATAATGGTTATTGCACTCTTCTCAAGATACGCTGCTATAAATACTATGGAAGCTGCTCCTATAAGAGGTATAATATAGAATCTCTTACTGCCATATATGCCCTTTGCTGCTCTTCTTTCTTTTATAGAAGCATATAATGCAGCTATGTTAACTATAAGATAGCTTGTTAAAACCCCAAGATTAGCTGCATCAACTATTGAGCTAAACTTTAGAAAGATTAGAAAGATTAATGCTACAGCAGATGTAGCTAATATTGCATAAGGCGGTATGCCTCTATCGTTTATATATGAGAGCTTCTTTGGGAGTATTCTATCCCTTGACATTGCGAATAAGACTCTAGATACCCCAAGTATTCCAGTTAATGTAACACCCGCTGTAGCAGTTACTCCACCTAAGCTTATTATAAGATAAAGTATCTTTAAGCCAGTAACTGATATAGCTAAAGATAATGGAGACTTAGAGCTTGCAAGCTTATAGTAAGGAGCTAGTCCAACAGCAACAAAGGTAACAGCGAAGTATATAAGAGAAGATATTATTATAGAGTAGATTATAGCTTTGGGTATTGTATTCTCTGGATCTATAACCTCCTCACTTAATGTTGTTACTCTTGAGAATCCGGTAAATGCAAAGAATATAACTGCTGTTGCAGCAAAGATACCATTTACTCCATTTACAACAAAGCTGCTTAGATTTGAAAGCGAGATATGCGTCAATCCAGCTAATACAAATATGATCAATACAAGTATATTTAAGCTTACAAGTATAGTTAGGCTTTTAGTAGAATTCTTAAGCCCTAAAAGATTTATTATAGTAAAAGCAATGATATCTGCTATAGCTATATAAAGATCGCTTATATGTAAGCCGAGTAATGCATCTATATAGCTTCCAGTGCTTAAAGATACTGCCGCTAGTGCTATAGAGTTACCTAAGGCCCATGCAATACCTGCTATAAAGCCTGCATAAGGGCTAAGCGCCTCTTTGGCATACTCATAAGAGCCTCCCTCTTTTGAGATAAATAATGCAAGATATCCAAAGCTTAATCCTGTAAGTATAGATATCAGAGCAGCTATAACTATAGATAATGTTATGCTTGAGCCTGTAAGACCTGCAGCTAAGCCTATTATTACAAATATGCCTGCTCCTATTATCGCTCCTAGATTTATTATAACAGCATCTCTTAAGTTAATCTGTCTCTTAAGCTCCATATAATCATTTAGCTAAGCTATCAAGATCTACATCTATTATCTCTTCTATTCTTTCTTTAAGCTTCTCTAGCTCATCCTTATCTCTTGATTCTATGAATAATCTTGCGATAGGCTCTGTTCCGCTCTTTCTAAATAGTATCATAAAGCTATCTGAATCGACTCTTACTCCATCAATCTTTGTTATACTATATGAACTGAAGCTCTTCTCAATCTTTATGATATTATCTTCTATGCTTCCTATCTTATCTAGAGGTATCTTATACTTGTACTTATATGTCTTTTCAATCTTGCTGAAAAGCTCTGAAGAGCTCAAGCCCTCAGATGCCATAAGCTCAAGCATTAATGCAAGCGCTCTACCGCCATCCTTTGTCAGATGCGAGTCTACATAAGCGAATCCGCTGCTCTCCTCAAAGTAAGCATAGAACTTGTTCTTATTACCTCTTACGATATCTTCCATATCTATTCCTCCAACTCTTGTCATCTGATACTCTATTCCATTACTCTTAAGAAATCTTAGAACTGCTAGAGAGGATGCAACAGTTGTTATTACTGCCCTATTGTCTTTTAACTTCTTCTTAAGATGATAGGCAAGCAAGGCTCCACTCTCATCGCCGCTATGTATAACTCCCTTATTATCTATAAATACTGCTCTATCTGCATCTCCATCATGCGCTACAGCTATATCAGCATTATTTATCTCTAATGCCTTTGCAGTATTAACTAAGGTTTTATCGTTGGGCTCTGGCTCTCTTCCTGGGAAATTTGGATCTAGATGGGTGTTAATGCTTATAACCTTACAGCCCAAAGCAGCAGCTATCAATGGCGATGTTAAGCTGCCAACGCTGTTAGCTCCATCAACAATAACCTTATAGGCTTTCGATCTTATCTTTTCAGCATCAACTATAGATATAATGCTGCTTATATATGTATCTATAACTCTATTCTCTCTGCTTGCATTATATATCTCATTATATTTTGCATTATAGTAGCTCTTTCTCTCAATAATCTCTTCTATAACCTTCTCATCGTCTCTTGACTGCTCCCCACCATCCTTTTTAACTATCTTTATTCCATTATACTCCTTTGGATTATGGCTTGCTGTTATTATAACACCAAAATCATAGTCTAAGCTTCTTACTGCATACTCTATAGCAGGAGTTGGTGCAGGATCAGTTATGTAAACCCTTATGCCTGTTGACATTAAGCCAGAGCTTACAGCGTTTATAAGCATATCTCCACCATATCTTACATCCTTTCCTAATAGAGCTTTCTTACCCTTTCCGAAGAATGTACCTATGGCTTTACCTACCTCTAATGCTAGCTCTGGAGTTATTACTTCATTAGTTAATCCTCTTATTCCATTAGTTCCAAAAAGCTTAGCCATATGTATCAGCTTTAGATTAAGATTATATATTTAAATATTATTAAGCTCTCATCTATTAGATGCCTATAGTTAAAGATTTAAAGCTTATTATTATAAATAGATAATTTATGTCTGATGTAAGATCGATCCTTTATGATAATGGGCTAGGCTTTCCTAACTACAGTAACTCTAATCTTTCATTATTTAACAAGCTCGCAAGCGGCTATAAAGATAGAGTCCTATTTATACTGCTTGATGGCTTATCATATGATACAATAGCTGAGATATTAGAAAAAAGCAGCTATAGCTTTATAAAGAGCGGTATGCATCTAGAGAGGATAAGTAGCATAGCGCCTACATTTACTCTATCTATAATAAATTCGTTATTTAGTGGTAAGACAGTATCTGAGCATGGTATAGTAGGCAACTACATAATAGATAATAGATTCGGCTATGTTATAAGGCCATTATCTAAGATAGACTCTAATGTCGCAAGTAATGTATTTCCAGAGGTAACAAATCTTAAGAGCATAGATAGCAGATATGGCTTAACAATGATAGTTCCTGAGGAGATAACAGATAACCCTTATAATAACATGCTTATGAATAGCTTTAAGACCTATAAGACGCTTAACGAGGCAGATCTTGTAACAAGCATAAGAAACGAGATCTCTTTAGTTGATGATAAGAGATTTATATATGCCTATTCTGAGTTTCCAGATCTAATGGAGCATAATTACTCAAAGCAGTCAGACTCTATAAAGGCAGATCTAGATAGCTTTCTATATCTATTAGATAAGTATGTATTAAAAGATGCATTAGATAAAGGATTTGCTATCTTTATAACTACTGATCACGGGCATATAGCAATAAGGAAGGATGATGTCTATACAGTAGATAAAGATAATAGCTTATTGAACTATCTTTATATGAGAAGCTGGGGAACAGAGAGGATAGTATTCTTGAATCTTAAGGATAATGTTGAGAGAGAGTTCATTGATTACTATGATAAGAGCTTAAAGGAGAGATTTCTTCTATTTAGATCTAAGGAGCTATTAGATGCAGGGCTCTTCGGTAGTAATATCAATAAAGATATAATATACAAGTTCGGCGATTATACATTAATAGCTAAAGGCAGCACTATCTTTGACTTTCTAGAGCCTGGCAGAAATCATAACTTTCCAGATCTTTTTGGTCATCATGGCGGTCTATCAGAGGAGGAGCTTTATATACCTCTTATAACGAATGAATGATAGAGAACATCTAATTCTCAAGACAGCATCTACTATCTATAAACCTTTAATCTTCCTATCTTATTATTATACTCATTACGGAGAAGCTCATAGTATAGCACATCATAATATCTAAAGCCCTTCTTTATATCAGATCTGAATCTTCCAGTATTCTTAAAGTTTAGCCTTTCTAAGAGTCTTTTTGATCTATCATTATACTCTAAGATCTCTGCGTATATCTTATGCATCTTCATATAGTAAAATGCATAAGCTACACAAAGCTCAGCAGCTTCGCTTCCATAGCCCTTACCCCAGTAGCTTCTACCTATCCAGTAGCCAATCTCTGCCTTTCTATTTACATTATCTATATTATAGATGCTTGCTATGCCTATAAGTAAGTTTTCATCCTTCTTTATAATCGCTAGATTATAAGATCTGTTCTCACTCTCAGAGATCTCTGAGAAGAATATAAAATCGATAGCTGTATTAATATCATAAGGATGCGGAAATCTTAGGCCCTCATTTCTATATATCTCTTTATCATTACCGAGCTCAGATATTCTTAATGCATCTTTATTATCTAGACTTCTAAGCATAACTCTTGATCTGCTACTATCTATGATCAAGATAACACCGCAATCTTTACTAATATTTAGATAACAAATAACTAAAAATAAGTTTAATCTGTTCTAATTATAATATAAATAAAAAGGTTAAAGTATTACTTAATTCTATTTACTATATATGTTAATGAGTCTCTTGCAAGATCTTTTATCTGATTTTCTGCAAGGTCTCTTTCAACTTTATTAAAGTTGCTCAATGCCTCATCTATAAGCCTCTTAGCCTCATTCTTCGCGAAATCTATAGAGCCAAGCTCCTTAAATAGCTCTATAACCTTATGTATCTCTTCATCTGTCTTCATCTCAGGATTCTTTGCATATATCTCTTTTAGCATATCTAGCTGCTGCTGCGATGCATTATGTACAGCATGCCATAGTATTATTGTCTTTACTCCATCTCTTACATCAGTTCCAACAGTCTTGCCCAAAGTCTTATCGTCACTTGCACAGTCTAGTACATCATCTATTATCTGAAATGCTCTACCGGCAGGTACTCCATAGCTCTCAATTGCTTCTACTTTAGATTCATCAGCATTAGCGATTATAGCGCCTTGTTGCATCGGCCCATAAACAGAGTAGTAGGCAGACTTCGCATGAATAGACTCATAATAGTCTTCTATGGTAAAGCTTGTTATATCTTTAGAGCTAGTTAATGTTAGATCCAGATACTGACCAATATGAGTTACATGAAGCATATCAAAGAACTTTCTTATATATCTACTGCCTCTTGGCTCTCCTAATTGCTTATATGCATCAATAGCAATCTTCCAGTTTAGCGCTTGTAGATCGCTTGCAGCATTTATGGTTAACTTATCTCCATATATTAGGTAAGCAGCCTTGCCTCCTCTTCTTAGTAGATTATTATCCATCCAATCATCTATCATCAATAGCCAATCCTCAGATAGCTGCTGTGCAGCAGCAGGCAGCAGCGCATCTTCAGCATTACCATTATACAGCATAGTCCAAAGTATTAGATAAGAAGGTCTTCTATACTGCCCTTTTCTATCAACATACTCATTAAGCATCTTTCTATAATGCTCCTTTACATTACTTAAAGATGTATACTCCTTTATCTTATTGTATACATCCTCTTTTATAAGCTCAGCGAACTTAGAGAACTCTTTAGGTAAGTTATCTCTTAACTCTTTTATACCCATAATATGGCACCATTATCAATATATCTATCTAAATAATAAAAGCCTTTCTGATATATACGATCATGATTACAAAGATTTTTATAATTTTAATATAAAGAAGTTAATAAAAAAGCTTAGATACTTATGAAGCTACAGTCAGCAATGGAGTTCTTAACGAGCTATGGCTGGGCTCTTTTAATTATAGGTATAGTTATAATAGTACTTCTTATACTTCATGTATTTAATCTAAATACATTTGCAGTAAACTACTGTAGCTCTACAAGTTCAATAAGCTGTACTATAGACTTACTAAATACATCTGGATATATTGTATTTACAATATCACAATCCTCAAGCGCTCCATTACAGATCACTGGAGTCTCATGCAGCTCATCTAGAGTATTTTCAGTCTTTACAAATGTATCTGCAACTATTCAGCCAGGGCAATCAGTTACATTTGCTACGAGATGCTACTCTAATGGAACAGCTATATCACTTATAGGGAATTCACAGTTTAGCGGCTATCTTGCAGTCAACTATACTAACCTAGATACTGGCTACTCTCAAACATTAGTGCTGCCATTCTCTCAGAAAGTACTAAATCAAAATAGCAACTTCCAGACATCTACATCTACATTTACTACAACTAGTATAATAACAATTACAACTACGGGATCTACAACTGTTACCACATTATCTACATCTACATCAACAACATCAACGACTTCAACAACTTCGGTTTCTTCTACCACGACGTCTACATCCACTACAACCTCCACTTCAACAACCTCAACTACCACGATACCTCTACCATCTGGAGTATTATACTACGCTAATATAACAATATCAAATAATCAGAATCAGCCAACTACAAATCCATTTCAAGAGGAGATAAATATAACTCCTTCTTCAGCGTTATGGAGCTATATAAATACGTCTAGCGCCCACTTTGGACAGAATGTAGAGTTTTTCTATCCGAATGGCACAGTAATTCCATCATGGCTAGAAGGATTAAGCGAAAGCTATCAAGCAAGCTTTGGATATAATTATGCAACTGGAGGCTACTCAGCAAGCGCAACCTTACCATCTAATAATTACTACATATGTGCTGGAGGCGATGGTAATGGCGGATTAAGCTATGTCTCATGGAGTCCTATTGTAACTACTGGATCATCTTACGCCTCTCTAGGAACACAAACTACACAGACATGCAGTGACTCTTCTGGAGCTGCAGATATTGTTGTTGGAGGATTCTCTACATCAATACCATATGTAAGTGATCAAGCAACAACATTTAATGGAGTTGGTTCATTCTCATGGAGCTTTAATGTCCCATCAAATGCTAATTATGTAATTATACTAGGATCCTGTGGTTGGTACGCATGTACATCAGTAAATTATCCAGCTGGATGTACACCAGAGATGTTTAAGATTGGCGGAGATAACTACGAAACAATATTCGCAGCAGAATGTAAGCTTTCTCAGGGCACATACACAGTTACGGGAAGTCTAAATGGAGGAGGTTATGTAGCAATAGCAGCATTCTACTATAATGTGCCTGTATCTATAAAAGGTACATGGTGGGTAAAGATTAACAAGATAAATGCAAGCTCTCAAGAGCAGATAAGAATAGGATTTGGTTCAAAAACAACTAACTTCTTTAATGGTAATAATGTTGGTGAAGCAGCCCAGTTATCTCCTACTTTTGGCGAATACGATAATATTCAGAATGTGATGAACTCTGGCTTAATTTATCAGATATACTACTGTCCATGTAGTACGAGCGTAAGCTCGGTATCACCAAGCAGCATATATCAGGCACAGCTTTATGATGGATATACAATTAGCTCTGGAGGCACATTTACATCTTCCACTGGTCTATTCTACACATCAGATATCGGATCTACGCAGGATGTAGATGGAAATACAGAGAACTATGTTATAGATAATTATCAATATGCATATAGCGGAGGTACAAGCTTCCCAAATCCTCCTGTAGCTAATAAAGGAGATGCATATGTGATAAAGCAGATAGGATTCATAAAGATTAATACACCTACAACATTTTGCGTTATAATAGATGATGGTGCAGAGATAGGATATGAATCATTAAATGGTGGCTTTACAAGCTGGTTGGGTGGCACCTCAAATCCTTCTAACCTAATAAATGAATGGAAAGCAGAAGGAGCAACACAGTACTGCTCATCAAGTACATCAACAGGAGACTATGCATTTGAGTATGATTACATAAATCAAAATGGTCCGGCATACTTTTCGCTATTCAGTAATAATCCGATATACTATTACTCTCCAGCATATCCTCCGAATGGTGTAGAGCCATCTTACACAGTAGGACCAGTTGTATAAAATTATACTTCAATATGTTTTATCAGCTTTCCATCTATAGAATAAAGATCTCTAGGTGTCTGAAGATATACCTGTAAGAAGTCATCAGCATCTGGATTTATATCTGCTGCTATTACATGCCAGTGCTCCATTATGCTGCTCAACTTATCATTATAGATCTCAAAGAACTTAGTATATGAGAATACTCTCTTAGATACCTCTATAAGCTTATTTAATGCATAGCTCTTCTCTTCTTCATTAAGCTCTCTTCTATGCTCTCTCCAAACTACCATTATTCTCTCTTTATGTCCTTTCTTATTCTTTGTTTCTACAACTAATACCCTATCATCTTTATAGAGTATTACCTCTCCTGGTCTTTCAAGATTGCATAATGGGCATCTATCCATTAAGATCATTTATAAGTTAGAAGGTTAAACTTATATTATATTTTGTTCTTAAGTATCTATAGTATAATGTAATTCAATGCAGGGGTGGCAGAGCCTGGCCAAATGCGGCGGGTTTAGGCCCCGTTCCCTTTGTGGGTGCGAGAGTTCAAATCTCTCCCCCTGCACCAATCTCTAATAAAAAGCTATTTATATCAAATAAAATTAATAGTTAATTAGGGTTTATATGGAAGAGCATTATAATAAAGGTGTGCATTTCAATATACCTATAGTTGGTCAGAGTGAAGAGTTTACAAGCGCAGGAGCTTGCGGTCTAATGCTTCTTGCATATAGAGAGAGAAAGTATCTAAAGCAAGATGAAAGTAAGCTAAAGAGCTTAGAGTATAGCATATGGCAGGATGCAATGAAGGGCAGCGTTATCCATGGATCTAGATACGGATTAGCATATGCATTAGCCAAGAGAGGATTTAATGTAAAGATAATAACAAATATAAGGAATGAGGGCTATGAAAGAGCTATTGCTGTAAATAATGGAATAAATCTATTAACTCTAGAGGCTGCATTTAAAGAGATTAAGGAGCTAGCGCTTAAGAGCAATATAGAAGAGAAGATAGTTAAGAATATAACTGCAGAGACTATAAAGAATATAATGAGAGAGAAGATGATACCTATAGTTCTTGTTGATCTATCTAAGCTTCATGAAGATCTTGAAGGTATGGATCCAACCCCGCACTGGGTTATTGTCAAAGAGTTCTTTGAGAATGATTTTGTGATAAATGATCCATATCTTTATAACTCGCTTACATTATCAAAGAGTATGCTAAACAGCATACTAGGAATAAATAACGATAAAGCAGTTATAGCAGTAAAGGATATAAAGAGTAGATGAGGGCATTTATAGCGGTAGATCTACCAGATAATATAAAAGAGGAGATATATAACATATCTAAAGATCTGAAAGCATTCGGAAAGATTGTAGAGAAAGATAATATTCATATAACTCTAGCGTTCTTAGGAGATATTAAGGACTCTTTAATAGAGGATCTATATAAAAGGCTTCTAGATAATTTAAGTAGCTTCAAATCATTTAGTATCTCAATAGATGGATTTAGCAGCTTTAATAGCAGAGTCTACTTCTTTAATGCTCATTCAGAAGAGCTTAATAGAATCTATGCTTCAATAGAGAGCATACTAATAGATATGAAGCTAGATCGATACTTAGATAAAGAGTTTAGAGCGCATATAACAGTATTAAGAGCAAAGAAGAGGCTTATGCTTAATGAGAGTAAGCTAGCAGAGTTAAGCTCTTACAAGAGATCCTTCTTATGTAGCTATGTCTCTATTAAAGAGAGCAGATTAAGAAGTAATGGGCCTTTATATACAGATATATATAAGATCTATCTAAAGAGCTAGTCGCTTTTTGATCTCCTAAAGAATAGAAGCTTGTTAACAAAGTTTATGCCCTCTGCATATCTCTGCTCCTTTGTATAATCTCCTATAAGATGATAGCCTCTCTGCTCCCAGAATCCTGGATTGTTCTCTCTCATAACCTCTATACCATCGATCCACTTAACACTCTTCCATGCATATAATGTTGGTATTATAGCTCTTATAGGACCTCCATGATCTGGCTCTAAAGGCTTACCATTAAATCTTATAGCAAGCATAGCGTTATCATCTATATAGCTCATTGGCACATTTGCTGAATAATAAGAGTAAGATGAGTAAAGCATCAGATAATCTGCCTTCGGCTTTGCTAGATCTAATATCTTCTTTAGAGGGATTCCTTCCCAGGTATCTCCCAATCTGCTCCAATGCGTTACACAATGAAAGTCTAAGATTCTCTTCTCAACTCCTAGAGAGAGAAGCTCATTAAAGCTTAGATTTAGCTCCTTCTCAACAACTCCGAAGACCCTAAGCCTATAGCTATCTATATCTATATTGGGAGTTGCTGTACTGCTTAATACAGGAAACTTGCTAGTTAGTATCTGGCCTTTTGGAAGCCTAGCTTTATCATTATTCATAGCTATCCTCTCATGCCCTGATAATTCTGAATTAGAGATAAGAAGAACTCCCTTAATATAATGTTATCTAGAATGGCCTCTGATAGGGTGTTAAATACCTCTTCATTTAGAAGATTTGGATCTATACTCTTCATACTCTTACTAGTCTTTAAGCGGAGCATTATATACGGCTCTGCATACTTAACCTTTGTTGGCTTCGCTAGCGCAAGCTCTATCTTATATAAGAACCTACCTCTATCTATACATCTTATAGATACTCCTGTAAGTAGATTATATCTTTTACCATCTACACTTACATACTTTGGAAAATCCTCTTCATCAGACGTATTTATAATCTCCATAATGGACACATCTGGTTCTTAAATCTTTATTAATAAAAATATTAAAGCCTTTAGTTTAAGATAGTTAAAAGGTTATTATTATATAACCTTGCTCTACGCTTTCTGCAATATAGTTTCCAACTAATATAAGATCTGCTAATTCATTTATCTTATTTTCTATGCTATACTGCTTAGCACATAGTACACATGCTTTGGGCTTCTCTTGAAGTGCTTCAACCATCTTTTTAAGCTCTTGATCTTCAGCTAAAGCTCTTTCACTAGGTCCAAAGAAAGCCACTCTTACTGAATGACCCGCCATTTTCATATTCTGATAGAACATCAAGCCTAGCTGAATCTTTTCTGTATCATAGCTCATAATTATAGCTAGAAACTTACTCATAAGCTCACTATAAGCTAATTAATATACTAAAGAAAGATAGATTAATCTTTGCAATTGTTAGAATGATATTATTGAGTAGCCATTCTCTAGGCTTTCAGCTATATACTGTCCAGCTCTTATAAGATCTGCCTTATCCTTAAGCTTATCCTCTATGCTGTTCTGCTGTGCTACAAAGACGCAGGCTTTGGGCTTATCTGATAGCTCCGCTACCTTGCTCGCTATAGATGCATCATTAGCTAATACTGCTTCACTAGGTCCGAAGAATAAGACTCTTACATCATGTCCATTACTTCTCATATTCTTAGAGAAGTTCAATGCAATCTCAATCTTCTTCTTATCATCGCTAACTATTAAAGTTAGGATCTTTGTCATATAAACACCATTAAGATCTTAATAGTAAAATCTTTTAAACATCTTTTATGTAATGCGTTTACTGCATTTCAATCTAGCTAAGATAGCCATTTTATATTAGTTTAAGCCTCTTTGAAGTCTTTGATATTAGATTAATAAATCTTTATACTAAAAAGATATTTAATGACAGCAGAAAATTTATATACTGTAGAAACTATGGATAAGATAAGTATAAGGAGTAAGAAGCTAGTGGTATCTGCTCTAAACGGGCCTTTAATAGACTCAAAGACATATATATCTCCTTATATGAATGCTGCCCTTGATCAGCTTTTAAGATACTGTAAGTTTGGAATAATCTCTGGAGAGTCTATAGATAATATAATAGAGTTCTTCTTAAGCAGACTGACTCTATCTAGTAGAAGCTTTGAGATATACGTATTTGCTTCAAATGGTGCTTCTTTATATAGATACTATAACGGAGCATATGAGAATATATATGAAGATGTGCTTTTAAAAGAGGAGAAAGACTTTATAAAGGCAGCATTAGAGAAGGCCATAGAGCAGTCTGGACTTAAGAATGAGCTAGAGAGCTATAAGTATGAGATACAGGATAGACAGACTCAGATTACACTAGAAGCAGTTCCAAAGAGCTTCCCCATAGATATAAGAAAGAGCTGGGATCCAGACAGAAGTAAAAGAGAGAAGATCGCTAGCATACTTCAGAATCTGCTTACTGATTATAGTATAAGGATAGGGGGATACACATCAATAGACATAACAAGAGCATATACAAATAAGGGTAGAGCTATACTAAAGCTATGTAATCAGCTAGGTATAACTAAGGATCATGTTCTATATATAGGGAAAGATCTTGAGGATATGGGAAATGATATCGATGTATTAAAAGAAGGCATAGACTGCATAAAGGTAGATAGCGTAGATGAAACAGTAGAGGTCTTGAGATACATAACTGATCAGCTATCAGTTAACTATATATGAGCTATAAATGCATTATAGGATCTCTTAGAGCCATTAAATCTGTATATATATCTATATGAGCTGCTTTTGCAGTAGTTGCTGAGCTCCAAGCTTATAAGAGTAGAGTTTTGTATATATAAGGAATAGTTATCTTTCATGTAGATATAAGCATATCCGGTGCTATTTGTTGTTATGTTTATTATGCTGCTAGAGCTTATATTGCATAAGTTATTTATGCATATACTGCAGTTCAATGGCTTTATATCTATGCTAACATATGAGATATAACTACTGCCATATCTGTATATATAGTTAACTAGAAGCACAGCAAGAACTATAGCTATTATAGCTAAGATATAGCTTGCTATAACTAGTGGCTTTATAGAGATATACTTAAAGATTATATAGCTCTTATCCTTTTCGCTTTTCATAAAGCTTTAATAAGTTCTTAAAGTTTATTTATATTATGATGCTTTATATGCGATATAAAGCTATAGTCTTGTTTATTATACTATTATCTATTAATTACTCCTATTCGATAATCTCAACTCCATTAGATCTTAACTCTACTCAAAATGTAACAGTGCTTTACAATGTAAGTAGTCAATCAGAGGTCTATATAATGAGCTATCAGCAGTACACTAACTTCTTATATAATAATCAGCTTAGCTATATAGTTAAGAAGAGTGCATTCGGTTTAGGCTATATACAGACTAAGCTAAATAAGGGCAGATACTATATAGCAATATCTCCTGGAAGCTATAACGATAGAATTGTAATACTTAACTCAACATCTAGTATATATCTGGTTCAGCTTAATGGCTCTCGCTATAACATATCAATAAACTCGAGCAGATATGATAATATATCAGTATCCCTAATGTCAACAGATTCATTAAGGGTTTATTCAGATCAGCTTCTTCTAAGCTCTATATACAATGCATTTAGAATCTTTAGAGTAAACTTTCCAGCAGATATAGATACATTATATAATATATCATTAAGTTATAATGGTAATGGATATCTCGCTTATACTATAGATTATAAGATAACACCTATAAATCTAAGCATATTTCCTAATAATAAGCCAAGAGCGATAGGTCTGAGCAGCATATCATTCTGTCCTAATGTAGCACCTAAAGCGATATATACAAGAGGCATATATAGCAATCTGAATCTATCATATATAAATCTAAGCCAAGGAGTGACATTTCAGCAGAACTCTATACTTTATAATGCAAGGCTGAATAGGGCCTACTGGCTGCAGAATGTTATATCATTAAGTAACAGCAGATTTAATCTTATAGATAATATATGGAACTTTAGTAGTAAGTTAAGCAATCTAAATGCTCTTACTATAAGCGGATATGGTAGTATACAGAGATACGAATCTAATAGCTATTATGTCTATTCAACCCAAAGCTATAGATACAATCTACCTCTTAATATCTCTCTTCTAACAGAGATAGTTAATGACTCTGGTGATGCAGAGGTACTATTATACTATATATATAACAATAAGAGCTATATATACGATAGAGTAAGGCTTAGTATTCCATATAATGGTAGCTATATAACAGTAGATCCATTTATGCTGCTAAAAGGAAATCATATAATGGATGCTGAGTTCGTACTAGGAAACTATAATGATTCTAGTGTAAGCAATATATACGCAAGACTATTCTTAGGATATCTAGACAATGGTTCAATAAAGCCTTTTAGCTGCTATTACACATTTGGAATAGATACTAACGAGTCTATAAGCAATGTTACAGTAGTAAAGAGAGGAGGCTACATATATATGATACCAGGCCAGGATAACATAAGCAGCTATATAGCATTATCAAATATAAGTATAAATGCAAGCAATATAAAGAGTAAGCCTCAGAGCATTAGCAACAGCTCTAACGGTCTAAATCTATCAATAATATCAAGTGTATCTAATAGTAGCAGTAATAGCTATAACTCAAGTCTTAACCTATCTTATATAGAGCAGCAGTATAATAGCTATATAAGTAATCTACAGAACCTATTCTATCTAGTGTTACTTCTTTTTATATTAACTTTACTTTATATAATAATTGTCATAAGAGCTAAGGCAAGATATAATGGAAAACGTTAAGCTTAAAAGATCAGAGCTATTACTAGTAGTAATTCTCAATATAGCTTCATTAATGCTTCTAATCTACGATAAGCCATTGTTTGTGTTAGCATTCTATCATTGGCTTATACTCTTATTATTCGTATCTACTTTAGATATAGTAACTCTATTGAGGCATATTCTAAAGAACAATATGCTGTTAAGATATATTACATATATAGAGATTGTTGGAGTAGTAATGATGCCTATAGGTATACTTCTAGATGGATTGCTAGGATTTCCTATAAGTAAGATACAAGGCAGCTCTCCATTATACAGCCTAGAGTTCTTGTTTGGATTTGGCCTAGGCAGCTCTGGCTCCAGTGTTCTAATATCAAGCTCAGTAATAGTCTTGTCCATAGGATCTTTGATACTTGCATACTTACTAAAGAGGAGCTTAAGAAGGTAGTTATAGCATAATATAGCATTATCTTTTTAAATTCTTGATAGACTAATAAGATTACAGAAGCCAGGTTGGCAGAACGGTTATGCAGCCGCCTGCAGAGCGGTGGAAGGGGGTTCGACTTTTAATAGCGAAAATCCCTCACCTGGCTTCTATCTAGTCAGATATATAAGAAAGATTTATATTACTAACATCTCAATATTTCTATAATGAAGATCCATTTACAAGCAACTATAGAGTTTCTTACAAACTATGGTTGGGCTATACTAATAATAGCGATTGTACTAATAGCCCTTGTTGGATTAAAGGTATTTAACTCTAGCGCATTTACCTCAAATACATGCTTATCATCTGGTAACTTTTACTGTAATGAGGCATTGATAAATACCTCTGGAACTCTATTTACAGCATTTACATCAGAGCTTAGAGATCCTGTTAATGTAACAGCAGTTGCATGCACAAATAATCCATCATCTGCCTCTTTTGTTAATCTCTCAAACACTATACTGCTACAGCCATCCTCTGAAGCATATCTGTTTACTAACTGCTATTACAATGGCGCTTTATTCTCTGGTAGTGTTGGATCTGATTTCAACGGCTATATTATAATTAAGTACATAGATGAGTATACCGGCTTACCTGGAGAGACACAATTTATAGTTAATCTTCATGCTACAAAGTTTAGTAAGTTCTCTATAACAATACCCTCTTCAACTACTACCACATCAGTGCCGTTTAGACTTCCTGGAAATAACTCAACAACTACTTCAAATACAATAACATCAAATACTATAACTAATAGGTCAAGCAATGTTACTGGATTAAGCAACAATACAAACCCATTTCTATTTGGTTTGCCTAATGGAACAATACTTGGAGGATATCAGAAGTTCAACTCAAACGGAACTTACTATTACATACCAGGTCAGTATAATGCACCTCTGCACTCGCTAGTTAGCGGCGGCTCTGGCTATGTAAGTGGTCTTTTTACAGGGTTAAATCCTATACAGACACAAGGCTTTACTTATCTATTTCCAGACAAATACTGCTCATTTGGCAATCTTAATGGTTTATGTAATGTCTCAGTAATGGTTCCTTTCACAAATGGTTCAACAATTAATTTCAGAATAGAGCAAGATCTTGCAAATATAATAACACAAACCACACTCTATAATCCAGTGTCGGGTTGCCCTTCTCCAGTTTATGGCGTAGACTTAGGAAATACCACTATTCCATTATCGGTCGTTATACTATCTCCTCAAGGTAATCAATATATTTCAATAGAATATAATAGCTATTCAGAATTCTATTTAACTACAGCTCCATTCCTTTGCATTGGAGATGTCTCGGAAGTTGCGAATAATCCAAGTATAGGTCGTTTCTATGTAAATGTAAATGGTACTGGTTACTCTGCACAATCGAATCTATTTCCTAATCTGCCATACGTACTTTCAATTCATCAGACAGATAAGGGATTAGAGATATTAGTAAATGGTAAACCATTAGTATTTAATAATATAGGATCACCATTTATACCATTTAATATTCATCATGGCGTTATGATAATTAATCTTCCACAAGGCTCTTCATACAACACTTATTTATATACTAGTATTTCAGTTTTTGCTCCAAATAATTATTCCTACACGTCGATAACAGGATTTGGTATAAATAATAACTCTGCTCCAATATACTTTAACGGTACTATAAGAGAAGTCAATGCTAATAACACAATACGTCTAGTAGATACTGGTATACAAGACTGGGATGAAGGTTTCTATTACGAATTCCAAGTAAATGTTACACTAAACTCAACATATAATAGAACAGTAACTGCTTCATTAGTATTCTTTCCTAATAATAATCCAGAACCAAATATAGGAGTATACGGCTACTATCCGCTAGGATATTATCTAGTACAAAATTACAATCCCAATATCACATATTATGACTCAATTTATAACGTACCTTTAGAGATACAACCAGGAGCACATAATTATGAATTTGACTTTGGAGCTACGGGTTCTTATGTTGTTTATGGTGGCTTTTATGTTAGACCACGTTTACAGAATGGCAGTGAATATAATTTAAGCCTTATTACATCTGCTGGTAATTATACGATTAGCTTAAAGGCAGTTAATTAGTTAAGCATAATAGTTACAATATACAGAAATTATTTAATAATAATGAATAATATTATGGCAGATAGTTATGCCCTATAGTAGAAATTTAGATGAAGGTTTTGATCAGATATCTAACGAAGCGTTTGAAGCTATTAAAGAGGTATTATATAGTTATGGAGAAGAGCTACATTCTAACGGCTATAGATATGTAAAGCTATTCGCCTTTGGATCAAGTAGATTTGTTTTAATGTATGGATTGTTTAATCATAGCAACAAAGCAGACACTATAAGAGATCTACCCAAGAGAGAAAACGAATTCTATGCCCTAATAGTAGAACCTAAGGAAGATAGCTATAGCGAGGATCTGATCGTAGATCTACAATTAGTTAAGTTTAATTATATAGGAATTCCAGATGATCTATGGTTTGTAGGAGAGAACGGATTACCTAAAGATAGTAAAGAGCTTTATAAAGAAAGATATAGAATAGAAGCTTCAGATGGAGAGCTATCTGAAGCATTGGCTGAGGCTATAGGTAAATTTGTATATGACTACCTTAATAGCCAGATGGATGATATAGACTAAAGAATAAAAAGAGATAGATCAATAAGATCTTGCGAAGTTTGCCATATATCTTGCCTCTTTATTACAGTATATGCATCTTCCATGAAGATCGCTCTGATCTAAAGGTATATTTGTTATCTTAGCGCCAGTCTCCTGCTTTATCTTTATCTCACAGTCTGTAGAGCCACACCATGGAGCATGATATATTCCACCATTAGCTATATTCTTCTTTAGCTCATCGTAGCTCTCTATATTATGTATAAATGACTGGACCATTCTCTTAGAGTTCTCATATAACCTATTATGCATCGCTTCTATCTCATTATCTATTGCTTCTATAAGCTTATCTAATGATACACCCTTCTTCTCAGAGGTATCTCTTATTGCAATAACCACAGTATTGCTCTCAAGCTCCTTCTTTCCAATCTCCAGTCTGAATGGAACTCCTTTAAGCTCCCATTCATTGAACTTATATCCTGGAGTGTAGTTATCTCTATTATCTATAAATGCTCTTAATCCATGCTCCTTAAGCGTATTAAGTACCTTTTCAGAGTAATCTTGAAGCTTCTTATCAATATCCTCTGATCTTGCTGGTATTGGCACTATAACAACTTGCTTCTGTGCCAGCTTTGGTGGCAATACCAATCCTTTATCATCGCTGTGTGTTGCTACCATTACTCCAAGAACTCTTGTTGATATTGCATAGGTATTCTGATACGCATACTCCTCCTTAGACTCTTTATTTATAAACTTTATATCAAATGCTTTAGAGAAGTTCTGTCCATCATAATGAAAGTCTGGTCCTTGAACACACCAGCCATCTGGCATAACTAGCTCTATACTGTAGCTCTCTACCGCGCCAGCGAACTTTTCGTAATCTGTCTTCTTTCCAACTATTCCGTATAAGCAAGTAAGCTCTCTCAAAGCTTTAAGATATATTCCTAAGATCTGATCTCTTTCTGCCCTTGCTTCCTGCTCTGATGCGAATACTGAATGACCCTCATTCCATAGAAACTCCCTTGTTCTTATAAAAGGAGTCGGGTTCTTGAACTCCCATCGAACAACATTATTCCATTGATTATATCTTAATGGAAGATCTCTCCAAGATCTTATCCATTTAGCATAGCTATAGTACATTATTGTCTCTGAGGTTGGTCTTACAGCAAGCCTCTCTGATAGCTCTGACTTTCCAGCATGAGTAACCCATGCGACCTCTGGGGAGAATCCCTCAAAGTGTTCTGCCTCCTTAAGTAGTAGGCTTTCTGGTATAAATAAGGGGAAGTAGACATTCTCTATCCCAATCTTCTTAAACTCCTTATCGACATAATCTTTAATAATCTCCCAAGCGAAGTAAGCAGAGGGTCTAAATACTATAGCTCCAGATACCAAGCTGTAATCTATAAACTCTGATCTTATTAGTAGCTCAGGATACCATTCGCTGAACTCCTTCTTCTTATGAGTCATCCCTAATTCATTCTTCTCCATCTTAGATCACTATACCTTAAAGAGCTATAGTATAGCAATAATATTAACTATGCTGTATTAATTATTTAATAATTAATCTTTAATAAGATTAATATCACTAAACGTATATAAGAGAATGATACTTATGCAGAGTAGCAATGAGGTAAAGCAGAAAGTAGTAGGTCAAGATCTATTTAGAAAGCTAAGGGGCAAGCTAAGTGAGTATAGAAGAGTTATGCATATAACATATAAGCCAAATAGAGAAGAGCTTATGAGTAACTTCAAGATTGTCCTTATAATAATACTTGCGATGGGGGTTATAGGCACCATAATAGCTGCTATTATATCATTAATAGTTGCTGGTAATCTAAACTTTATAGTAGGATAAAGCTTCAGAGAACTGATTGCTGTGCTTATATATGAGAATAAAGCTATTTTATAATAAGACAGCTCAGCAGAATGCAGCATACTACTTCGATAAGGCTAAGGAGGATGAGAAGAAGATAGAGAAGATAGAGAATGTTATAAAGGAGCTAAGCAAGAAGCTTGAGAGTCTTAGCAATGAGAGGAACTTAGCAAGCAAGATAGAGGTCAATAAGATAGAGAGCAAAGAGTGGTACTCTAGATTCTTGTACTTTATAACAAGTAGCAATAAGATCTGCGTGATTGGTAGAAATGCTGATCAGAATGAGCTACTAGTTAAGCATTACTTTAATAATAGAGATCTATTTATACATGCAGATATACACGGAGCTCCAGTAGCAATTCTAAAGGACGGAGTAGATGACAGCTATGAATCAAAGCTCGAGGCTGCGCAGTTTGAGGCATCTTACTCAAACGCATTTGAGCAAGGCTTAGCAGCAGTAGATGTATATGCATTAAAGAGAGAGCAGATAAGTAAGTCATCAGAGGATGGATATCTTCCTAAGGGCAGCTTCTTGATGCATGGCGAGAGAGAATGGTTTAGATCTGTTGAGCTAGCATTATTCTTTTACAATGATAACAATAAGCTTAATATTATACCATATCTAAAGAGGCAGCATCTCAATATTAATATAAAAGGAGTTCTAGTAAAGCCAGGATCTATGCTAAAGGAGCATGCTGCTAAGAAGATAGCGGATTACATACAGCTAAAAGACATAGACATTATATATAGAAGGCTTCCAAAGGGCAGCTATAGTCTAGAGCTTCTATAATATCATAAAAAATTTAATATACTTTAAAGCTAATCTAATTAAGATATGGTAGATCCACAGAAGGCATTCCATGACGTAATAGCAGAGATGAAGAAGAAGATAGCAGGTAAGGATGATGTACTGGAGCTAATGTTTATAGCATTAGTTGCTAATGGTCATGTGCTTCTTGAGGGAGTTCCGGGAGTTGCAAAGACAACTATGACAAAGACTTTAGCAGATATAATAGATGCAAGCTTTGGAAGAGTTCAAGGAACTCCAGATCTAGAGATCTCCGATATCGTTGGATATACTTATCTAGATGAGCATAATCAAGTGCAAGTAAAGAAAGGAGCGATATTCACAAATATATTCTTAATAGATGAGATGAATAGAATGCAGCCAAAGACCATGTCTGCATTGCTAGAGACATTAGAAGAGAGAATAGCAACTATAGGAGGAGTTACTCTTAAGCTACCAGATCTATTTATAGCATTTGCAACTCAGAATCCATTAAACATAGAAGGTACTATACCATTACCAAAGGTTATGGCAGATAGATTTATATTTAGAATAGAGGTTAAGTACCCGACAGAGGATGAAGAGGTAGAGATGCTTAAGATAAAGCAGAGAGAAGAAGAGATAAAAGTAAATAAGATACTTACAAAGGATGATATACTTGATCTACAGAAGCAGGCAAAGAAGGTAGAGGCACCAGAGAATGTATTAAGATATATAGCCAGACTTGTTGATGCTTCTAGAGAAGATATACATGTTGTTATGGGAGGTAGCCCAAGAGCAGAGATAAGCTTTCTAAATGCTGCAAAGGCAAGGGCATTGATACATGGAAGGAACGAGATAACAATAGACGATATAAAGTTTCTAGCGAAGCCTGTCTTAAGTCATAGAATAGCAGTTAGATCAACAGGAGGTATTGGAGTAAATGGAATAATAGATGGGCTACTTGCAAGTGTACCAACAAGTTAGATCTTAATCTTAGATCTTTAAGATTAAACTATAAGATAATAGCAGTATGCTATCTATCTATCTCTGCAAGTACTATATCTAAGCTACCAAGATTTGCAAAGAGATCTGCATACTTATATCCTTTAGAGATCTCATTTATAGCAAATGTATTGATAAATGATGGAGCTCTTAGAGATATCCTATATGGTCTCTGCTTATCCGGAACCATATATATAATGCCCTCTCCTTTAGGAAGCTCTCTATGTACAACAACTATATCTGGATTAGCATTTGGATTAATTAGCTTTATAGGCTGTCCAAGTATATCTGGATTATCTGGAAGCATATCTAATGCTTGATCTATAATCTTAATGCTCTGGAATATCTCCTCATATCTTACCTTGTATCTATCGAAGTTATCTCCTTTATATCCTATCGGTATCTTAAACTTCAGCTTATCATATATATAATAAGGCATAGCCTTTCTTATATCATACCTTACTCCAGAGGCTCTTAGGACTGGCCCTGCAACTCCTAGCTCTATAGCCTTATCTTTAGGCAGTACTCCTATATTCTTTGTTCTTTCATTAAATACAGGATCTGGCTCTATAACATCTTTATACTCAGAGATCTTCTCAACAAGATACTCATTTAGTTTATATGCTCTATCCTTGAAGTTCTTAGGTAATGGCTTATAGAAGCCTCCTAATCTAAGGTTAACATAGAACATCCTTGTTCCAGAGAGATCCTCTAAAAGCTTGAGTATCCTTGCTCTCTCTCTGAAAGACCACATAAAGATTGTAAAGATCTGTCCTATATCATTGCAGAATGTGCCTAGCCATACAAGATGACTGGCTATTCTCTGATACTCAAGCATTATAACTCTAAGTATCTGTGCATCTGGCTTTACCTCTTTCTTCATGGCCTGCTCTACAGCGCTTGTATATAGCTCATCCCAGCTGAATGGCGCTAGATAGTCTAGCTTCTCTGTATATGATTGACTCTGCATATACATTCTGTTCTCCATAAGCTTCTCTACTCCTCTATGCAAGAAGCCTATATGCGGCTCTACATTTACTATTGTATCTCCATCTAGATCTACAACTAGCCTTAATACGCCATGCGTGCTTGGATGTATAGGACCAACATTAATCCTTACTATAGACATAAGATCATTCCTCTTTCTTATAATCCTTTCCCCATATAAAGCTCTTTCTTAATGGATACTCTAGGCCGTTCCATTCCTCTAAGAGCAGTCTCTTATTTACTCCATCTCTGAAGCTGATGCCAAACATCTCAAAGACCTCTCTCTCATACCACTCCGCAGCAGGATATATCTCAATTACAGAGTCTATCTCTGGCTTATTAGCATCTATCTTAGTTGTAATGATCTCTTGCTTGTTATTATCTAGATCTGCTATTATATAGACAAGCTCAAGCTTGTCGTTATAGTCTACTGCTGTTATCTTCTTCAGGTAGGTGTATCCCTGAGATTTCAGCTCTTTTAATATCTTCACTAATTGTTGGCTCTTTACTTCCTGCATGCTTATCACGTATCTTCTCTTGAAGCTTCATCAGTGCAGCGAAAAGATTCTCTGGCTGCGGCGGGCAGCCAGCTACATAAACATCAACAGGTAATACTTGATCGATTCCTTGTATAATATTATAGCTCTCCCACCATGGTCCTCCAGATGTTGCACACTCTCCAAATGCTATAACATATCTTGGAGATGCCATCTGCTCATACATCCTCTTTACTCTTGGCACCATGGACTTTGTTACCCATCCTGCTACAATCATAACATCATTCTGTCTGGGAGTTGCTCTAAATAATAGATATCCTTTCCTCTCAGCATCTATTCTTGCAGCTCCAAAGTCCATCAGCTCTATAGCACAGCATGCTAATCCGAACTGAGCAGGCCATAATGAGTTTACTCTGCCCCATCTTATTAAGCCCTTTGATACAGCTTTAGTAAAGTCAGATAGCCTTGTAAACATTGCATTTACAGGCGTCTTATACTTCTTAGATGCTTGTAAGACTAGCCTACTCATCTTCTTCTCTGCATTAAGGAATCTTTCATCCTTATCTAAAAGATCATCGTTCATATCTCTCATTCGCTATCTTATATATAAATATCTCAAGTATAGTTGCAAGCAGCGCAATTATTAGCAAGTAAAGCATAGAGCTGCTTCCTATCTCTGCCTTTGAGTAGGCAGCAGCTATAAGTATAGCTGCAATTATCTCAAAGACTATAAACATCACAAAGTAAGGCAGATACTCGAGATTTATATCTTTGCTTGTAAGATCGAAAGGCTCTTCACCACTCTCAAATGGAAGGTTCTTGACTTCATTTCTAACCTCTCTTCTGCCTAAAAGAATACTTCCAAGTACTACAGATACAGGAAATCCTATAGAGAAGATTACAAGTATCAAGAGAACGATATAATCTATTAGCATAATTATAATTGCCTCTTAAAGTCTTTAAATCATTCCTTAACTATCTTTGCTTCTTTTAATAAGCTCTATTATCTCTTCTGGTAGCTCTACACTCTTCCATATCTCTTTATTAATAAGCAGATGGACAAGATAGCCCTTGCATGCTATATAGCCGCCTCTTGTCTTATCATAGATCGTTAGATCTGATCTCAAAGCCTTCTTGTTATCATTTACGCTAAGATCTACATCTATATGAAGCAGATCATTCAGATATACTGATCTGAGATAGTTTGCATGAGACTCAACAACTACAAACCACAGCTTATCTGTATAGAATGGGAAGCTTATATTTAGCTTTCTTGCTGCATTCTCTATAGCATCTGTGAAGAATCTATAGTAGCCTGCATAATGCAGTATCCCTTGCGCATCTGTATCATATATCTTAACTCTCTCTTCATAGCTGAACATAAAAATCACTCTCTTGCAGATAAGAAGAGAAGAATGGCTCTTGCTATCAGCTCCTTATTCTTAGCTTGCTGCCATACAACACTATGCGGTCCATCTATAACATCTGCAGCTATCTCCTCTCCTCTATGAGCAGGTAAGCAGTGCATTACTATAACATCATCTTTAGCATATGATAGTGCATCCTGGTTAAGCTGATAAGGCATAAATCTCTTTAATCTCTCTTCTCTCTCTGACTCTTGGCCCATGCTTACAAATGTATCTGTATATACAACATCTGCATCCATTAGTCCTTCCTTTATGTCATCATAGACATCAACTCTGTTAAACTCTCTTGCCTTATTTAGATAAAGCGAATTAGGATTATAGCCCTTTGGTCCTATAAGAGAGACCTCTGCTCCAAGCTTAGCAGCACCAACCATTAAAGAGTTAGCAGTATTTGTTGCTATATCTCCAATAAAGGCTATCTTTAGATCCTCAAGCTTATGCTTTATCTCCCTTATGGTATAGAGATCGGTTAATGCCTGAGTTGGATGCTCAAGATCAGATAAGGCATTTATTATCGGTATTGTTGCAACATCTGCCATTCTTAATAGGTCGTTATGGTTAAATACCCTTGCAGCTAAGAAGTCAGCATATAAAGATATAACTCTTACAGTATCTTCTAAGCTCTCTCCTCTAACTATATGCGTTGTATCCTTCTGCAGATATACAGAATGTCCACCCAATTTTATTATAGCACTTTCAAAGGATAGTCTTGTTCTTGTTGATGGCTTCTCAAAGTAAAGTACTAGTATAGAATCCTTCTTCAGCTCTATCTCCTCTTTTTCTTCTTTAAGCTTATCTGCTATCTTGAAGATCTCGTATATATCATCCTCAGTCAGATCGTTTATACTTATAAGATTCATAATATGCAAATAATAATTAAAGTTTATAAAGCTTTATAGATAATCGTTATATTAAGCTAATATTAAGAGCTGCATATTAGAAAAATGATAAAAATGGATCTAATGATAAAGCTTATACTATTAGCAGTTGTAGTATCTATAGCGTTATACGCTATAAGCATGCTTATTAATACTAAGTCGGTATCTAGCTCTAGCAGCAAGCTAAGCTATCTGCAGCAGATTGAGTATGCTCTAGAGAATCATAATAAGAACGTTACAGTGGCTGTATTATATAACTATAGCAACTCTACAACGCCTGCATATCTTCTAGAGGTTGTTTATAACTATAGCAGAGTATGTCCAGATATCTATGATGAGTACTTTATATATCCGTCTTTAGTTAATACTAACGCTACGATAATATCACAGAGCTGTAATATATACGATATAGATGCATTAAGAAGCATAGGCCTCAATAATAAGTATCTTGTGTCTACATATCTTTATGACTATAATAGCAGTATAAGTAGCTTTGTGAATAGATATGGATACAGAAATGTAACAGTAAATGTCTCTTTATATAATAAAAGCGTATGGTTAGCAGTATTTAGAAGCTCTAATAGCAATGAAACTGTCTATGCGTATATTCCATTTAACTTAAGCTATATAAAGATCTATACAAGTTAGGCTCTATTCTATAATTGCTAAGATCATCGATCGAGCTGCAAATTTTTTGTATATAATAAATAAACAATTCCTTTAATATTAATGCTATAAAAAAGCTTTTTAAAGATTCTATAATAACTGATATTAGGCGATCAGTATGGATGACCTATTAGATGGAATCTTTGGATCTTCTGGAGGATCCGCACCTGTTGGTAACCCGCAGCCTTCTGAAAACTTCTCAAGTGATGCAATAAAGATAGTAACTGTAGGAGTCGGAGGAGCTGGATTAAACCAGCTAGACAGATTAGTAAAAGCAGGAGTAAAAGGAACAGAGTTTGTAGGAGTAAATACAGATATGCAGCACTTTAAGATTATAGATGATAGAGTAAAGAAGATACTAATAGGAAAGGCAATAACAAGAGGCCTTGGAGCAGGAGGAGATCCACAGATAGCTGCAAAGGCATTTGAGGCAGATAGAGCATTAGTAGAGAAAGAGCTAGAAGGAGCACAGCTCGTATTTATATGCGCCGGAATGGGAGGAGGTACAGGAACAGGAGTCGCTCCATTAATAGCAGAGATGGCAAAGGAGCAAGGAGCCATAGTAATGGCAGTAGTATCATATCCATTTAAGCTAGAGAGAGTAAGAAGAGTTAAAGCAGATGAGGGAATAAGAAACTTAAGGAAGCATGCAGATAGTGTAGTAATAGTAGATAATAACAGAATAGTAGAGCTATTCCCAAATCTACCAATGAGAGACGCATTCGCAGTTGCAGATGAAGTAATAGCAAAGGCATTAGGAGGATTAACATGGACAATAACTCAAGTAAGCATGATGAATATAGACTTTGCAGATGTTAGAGCAGTATTAAGCAACGGAGATGTAGGATTCATATCTGTAGGTGTAGGAAAAGGAGCAAATAAGGTACAGGATGCTGTAGAGGGAGTATTAAAGAATAGATTGCTAGATGTATCGTTTGAGGGCGCTAAAGGAGCATTGATACACTTAACAGGAGGCCCATCACTAACAATGGGAGATGCAAACAAGGCCGGAACAATGATAACAGATATGATGGATGAGATGGCCAATGTAAAGCTTGGAGCAAGGATAGTGCCAGCATACGAAGACAAGCTAGAGATCGTTGCAATAGTATCAGGAGTTAAAGGAGCAAGCATCGCTGGTAGATCCTTAGACAGCTTAGAAGAGAATAATGACAGATTAAGTCTAGACTATCTATAAAGTGATTAGAGATGGTTATGAACGTTGATGATCCAGATCTATTTAGAGCAAGAATAGCTGTTGTTGGAGTAGGGGGCATGGGAAGCAATCTAGTCAATAGAGTAACAAATATGGATCTAAAGACAGCAGATACTATAGCTATAAATACAGATGCAAAACATCTATCAATAATTAAAGCATCAAAGAAGGTTCTAATAGGTAAAGATATAACAAGAGGCCTTGGAGCAGGAGGATTTCCAGAGGTTGCTGAGAAGGCAGCAGAGATAAGTCAGAGAGAGATAGAAGAAGCATTAAAAGACTATAATCTTGTGTTCATAGCATATGGAGCAGGTGGCGGAACAGGCGGCGGCGCAGCTCCAATAGTTGCAAGAATAGCTAAAGAGCAAGGAGCTACGGTAATAGGCTTTGTTACATATCCTTTCAGATTAGAGAAGGTAAGAACGAAGAATGCAGATGCTTCAATAAGCAAGTTCGTAAAGAATGCAGATGCTACAATAATTATAGAGAACGAGAGACTACTTCAGTACGCGCCGAATCTACCATTCGAGAGAGCATTAGAGGCGGTAGACATACTAGTTGCAACATCCATAAAAGGTATCTCAGATACAATAAATCTTCCAAGTCTAATGTCAATAGATTACTCGGATCTTGCAGCTATAGTCAAGGATAGTGGAATAGCAATGATAAATGTTGGATATGGCTCTGGAGACTTTAAGGTAGAAGCAGCTATAAAGTCTACAATAGCACATCCATTGCTTAGTGCAGATTACTCTGATTCAAGAGGCGCTATAGTACATATATCTGGTGGACCATCATTAACAATAAGCGATGCAACAAGGATAGGCGAAGAGGTAACAGCAGGCCTTAAGCAGAATGCAAATGTCATCTTCGGAGCAAGGATAGTACCTGAGATGCAGGATCAGATAAAAGTAACAGCTATAATAACAAATGTAAAGCCAAAGATAGGAGAGTTCAGCTATACAGAATCTACAAAGAAGAATACATCTGACAGACTTAATGATATAGAAGTTATATAAAAGCTCTTTTTACCTTTTAAATCTTATTAATCTCTATTTCTATTTTCTATAAGATAAGGATATAAAACAGTAAATATTGAAGGCTTATGAACTATCTCTATATCTGAGCTCTCTTGAATACTATTCTGCCTCTTTGTTTGTTCAATTAGCTCATAGTAAGATACACTATAGCTAAGATCTTTTAAGCCGTTACTTATAGCTATCCAAGATCTATTATTATACTGACTTAGCTTCCTGCCATTATGCTTATATACTAACTCTATATCTCCAAGATATAGCCTTGCCTTAAAACCATGAGCATTAAGCTCTTTATCATAGTTAATAAGCATTGCTAATAGAAGATCTAGCTCTCTATAGTCAGCTAATCTCTTTTCTATTATACTGCTGATAGTACTACACTCTATCTTAATTGAGTCGTAAGTTAGCTCCAGCTCATATGAATGATAATCCTTTTTAGCAAAATAGTCTAATAGAAAATTCCTGAATCTCATTACTCTTTCTACTCCTTTAGATCTATCAATAAATGCGCCAACTTCATTATAAAGATCCATAAAATCTTTATCATAAAGGATAATTATGCCATACTTTACGCTGCTATCTTCTGGATATGCAATTATAATCTTATCTTCTGGTATAGCGTAATAGCTATCTCTAGCTATATACGAGTATTGAGAGAGATCTAGTATATGCTTATCTATACTATTATCTACTGCTCTTATAGCAAATCTCATCAAGCTCATTATAAAGTATAAATAGTAAAGGAGTTAAATCTTACGCTATTTAAGCTCTAGCAGATTTTAAATGAGATGCATGCAGTTATAATTTAACTCTAATCTTAAGCATAATCTAGATTATATGCTAGCATCTCTTTTAATCTATTTCCAATGTTATAGCTTATACTGTTTAATATGCTTCTGGCTTAAGCCTTATGCATGCTATCTCTTAGGTAGATCTCTCTTAGCATTCTCTATAAGTTGTATCCTTCTCGCTGGATGTGGATGATCATCAAATAGATCTTCATGAAATCTAACCTTATACTGCTTCCAGTACTCTATTAAATCTCTAGGATCTCTTATCTCGCTTTCATCTGATTCTTTATCTCCATTAAACATTAGCATATTTGTTAAGCTTCTAATAGCATAATCTCTATCAGATGAGGATCTGCCTTTATTTACATATAGCTCTATCTTTGCTAGTGCCATCTCAAGTCCATCAGGATCTTTAACTGTTTTAACAGAGTTAAGATCCTCATAAGACTCTCTAAGTCTATTGACATATAGCAATGGTATATTTAGTAAGAAAGAGACTACTATCAAAGCAAAGCCTAATACAAGCTGATAGTTATATCTATAATCTGAAAATAATAGAGATAGAGCAATATAGTATACGAATGATGGTATCAAGCTTAATGCTAGCATTAGCTCAACATCTCTATTCCTTAGATGGCCCACCTCATGCCCTAATACAGCTTCTATCTCATTATCCTTAAGCATATATAATAAAGGCTTCGTTATAGCAACTCTATTTCCGCTCAATATATTTCCAAATGCAAATGCATTAGGAAAGTCCACGTCTGCTATATACACTCTTAGATCCTCTATATTATTCATCTTAGCAACTCTCTTAGCAATACTTACAATATCTGCATAGCTTTTATCATCAGTAATCTCTCTTAGTCTAGATGCTGCAGATATAATATATGGCGCTGCTAACCATTGTGCTATAGTAAATAGTAACAGAATTACTATGTTGAAGATAAGAAATGCGTAGGATACATATCTGTATAATATATGCTCTATAGTAAATAGTATTGTTATAAATATAACCCCAAATACTAAGAAGCCAAGATACATCTTTAGCTTAAATCCGATATAGTTAGATACCATTCTTTGAAGCACCTTCTTATATAGTTATAGATAGCATTAGATGTTCGGTGAACTACTCCGCCCTTACGGACGGAGCATCCCCACCTCGCGATGGGGATTTCCTGCTTCCTAGAGGGAACTTGCTATACACTCCCTCATGAAAGGGAATGTATAGTAGAGGTTTCCCCTCCACAGGCAGTGGGGCAGTCCCAACCCCAATACGTAAAATATTTAGAGATGCGTTATAATCTCTGTCAATAGTAAAACCACATTTTGGACATTGAAATATACGATCTGATAATCTCAGATCGTTTACTATAAAACCGCATCTCGAACAGGCCCTCGATGTATATTTAGGATTAACCTCCACCACTCTCCTACCAGCTCTTTCAGCCTTGTAGGAGAGATGATGGAGGAGCATGGAGAACTTTGAATATAAAATATGCTTTCGTAGTGTAGAGGGTGAATTCTCTACCATATTCGTGATATCAAGCTTTTCAACAACTATTACATCATAATTTTTAACTAACTGAGAAGTTATTTTGTGAATATAATCATTAAGAGTATTACCTACTCTCTCGTAAACTTTAGCTAATTTTATCTTAGCCTTTTCATAATTCTTGGAATCCTTCTTCTTCCTTGATAATCTTCTTTGCAAAATCTTTATCCTTTTCTCTAGTTTATCAAATGTTTTTGGATTTTCTATTACAATCCCATCGGATGTAGTAGCTAATTTCTCTACTCCTAGGTCGATACCAATCACTTTACCAGTCTTTGGTAAGGGGTTTGGAGATTGCTCAACTTGAAATATGGCAAACCACTTATTCGTTTTACTCCTCTTTATTATAACACCTTTTATTTGCCCTTCTATTGGTCTGTGAAGTAGGATTTTGATTTCTCCAACCTTTGAGAGAACAAGCTTGTCACCAAGTAACTTGAATCCAGACTGATTATACCCTATTATTCTAAGTATTTTCTTATGTCTTAGTTTTCCTACTTTCTTTCCATGTTTTTTCAATTGGACTAATACGTTTATGTTATACCATAGTATATTATTCACCATCTGTAATGCTTTTGAGTACACTTGTTCTTTTCCGTCTAAGTTTAGTTTCGTTATCATTTTTTGTGTATCCAATTGTGTTACTTTATTTCCTTGTTTTCTTTGTGTTTCGATATAATCTAAGAGTGTGTTATATAGTTTTGCTTCTATTTGCATTGTTTTGATGAGTTTTTCTTCTACTTCATGTGTTGGATATATTCTGAATTTGTATGAGAGTGTTATTTTGTTATTCTTTTCCTTGACTTTCCACATATTTCTTTAGCACCTCAAGTGTTACTTGCCCACTTGTTGCTAGGAAATAAGATGATGCCCACAAGTGTCCTTTCCATAATTTTTCCTTTACTTCTGGAAAATTCTTTTGTATTTCTCTTGATGTTATCGTTTTTATTGTGTTTATGTATTTTGGTATGTTGAGTGTGGGTTTTGCTTTGAATAGCATGTGGAAGTGGTCTTTGTCTACTCCTATGTCAATTACTTCAACTTTGAAGTTGTCGCTTATTTCTTTGATGAGGCTCTTTAGATATTCGATGATTTTTTCGTTGTCAAAAATTTTTCTCCTATATTTCACTACTTGTACATAGTGATAGTAAAGTGCGTATACTGAATGTGAACCTCTATCGAGTTTATAACGCATAGTTACAATAATTTTATAGTAACTATACTATTTAAGCCTTTCTATAAGGGGGTTATCCATCCCCACCCTTACGGATGAGGACTTCCACCCCCTTAACTCCCGAATGGGTTAAATCTTACATCTTAAGGTCTATATGCTCGTATTACTAAAAAGCATATATAAAGCTTATCAAATTAAATATAACTTATACTGCTTTATTGGTGATTAAATGGCAGAGCTACCAGAAACAAAGATAGTATCAGCAAAAGAGCTGAAGAAGGGAGGATATATTGTTATAGATGGTGAACCGTGCAGAATAGTAGAGATAGATGTAAGCTCTCCAGGAAAGCACGGTGCTGCAAAGATGAGGATAACAGCATTAAGCATATTTACAGGATCTAAGAAGTCTATTATAAAGCCGTCTGACGCAGATGCTGAGGTTCCAACAGTTGAGAAGAAGAAGGCACAGGTTGTATCTGTAACTAACGATACAGCACAGCTCATGGACTCTGATACTTATGAGGTTTATGAGCTACCTATACCGGAAGATCTAAAGGGAAGTATCTCTAGCGGCATGGAGGTAGAGGTAATTCAGTCTATGGGAAGGAGAGCACTATCTAAAGTGCTTAATAAGGGTGAGTGAATGCGCATAGAGATCTTAGAGGATACAAAGATAGATGCTTTAAATAGAAGACAGATAAGATTAAAGGTAACTGATATAACCTCTACAGTAGCTAGAGCAGATCTTCATAAGGAGCTATGTAAGAAGCTCGCCTTAAATCCAGAGGCGACTATAATAACGAGGATTGATCAGCTATATGGTAAGAGAGAAGCATTAGCGATAGCACATGTATATAATAGCAAGGAGGAGCTTCTTAAGATAGAGCCAAAGCATATACTTAAGAGAGCAGGACTGTTAAATGATAAGGATAATAAGGCTGATAGCAATGGCCAGCAATAAGGATGATAAGAAGGAGCATTATGTATATAAGCCTCATAGAAGATGCCCAAGATGCGGCTCAAATATGGCAGAGCATGCAGACAGATTTACATGTGGTAAGTGCGGCTATACAGAGTTTAAGAAAGCGGAGAAGGCAGAGAAGAAGGCAGTAAGATGACTAAGCTTAATAGCTTTAGAATAGCTGCTTACTCTTTATTTTTTATTATAGTTATAGTCTTAATAGTAGCATATCTTGCTTATTCCATGAATCTGTTAAGCGAATCTAACTTTAATGCGATATCAAATATAGATATCGAGCTAATCTTCGCATCCCTACCATTCCTAATATATGCTTATAATAGAGTCTCATTTAAGAGAGCATATAGAGAGCTAGGGCTATCAATAAGATACTTTAATAAGAGAGCCATACTTTATACAATAGCTCTTATAGCTTCTGTATTCCTATTAGAGATACTATTAGCAGTATTCGAGACAGTTACAGGCATAAACCTGCCTACAAATGTTCAGCAAGCATTTTCAAGCTTTCCTTTATACTTCTATATATTTGCTGCAGCAGTAGCGCCTATATGCGAGGAGCTGCTGTTTAGAGGGTATCTAGTACCAAGATTTGGTATAGTTATAAGTGCATTAATCTTCGCTTATCTGCATTATACATCTTATCTATCTATATCAGAGTTTATAACTGCACTTATATTTGCATTACTTGCTGGCTATATATTCAAAAAGACGAAGTCGCTTTATCCTTCTATTATAACGCATATCTTAGTAAATACAACTGCTGTTATATCATTACTTAGTCCTGCGCTATTGCATATAGTAGTGGTGTAATGTTAGATATAAGGGTTGTCTCTGTAGGAACAGAGTATCAGATAAATGCGGGATATATAGCAAGAGTATGTAAGAACTTTGGAGTTAAAGATCTAGTCTTTGTTAATCCTAGATGTAAGATAGATGGTAAGACGGCGTTGATGTATTCTAAGCATGCTAAAGATCTACTTAAGAATGCTAAAGTATACAAGAGCATAAAGGATGCAGTTAAAGGATATCTAGCTATAGGAACAACAGATATAATAAGCAAGACAGATAGCTCATTGTATAATATATGTAATCTATCTGAGATTGATAGATATATAAGATCTAAGAGGGTAGCGATAGTTCTAGGCAGAGAAGGAGATGGATTAACAAGGGAGGAGCTAGCAGAGTGCGATCTAAGTGTTTATATAGAGACAAGCAAGGAGTATACCGCATTAAATATATCGCATGCACTAGCTATAATTCTTTACAAGTTAACGCATACGGATCTTAAGGCTTCTACTAGAGCTGCCGATGATAAGTATATAGAGAGAGCAGTTACTGTATTCTCTAGAAGAGTTAAAAAGCTAAGCTATATAAGAAATAAGAGGGCAGTTATAGATGCATTTAGACACATACTGAAGAGAGCGAACCCAACAACAAAGGAGGTTAATGCTATAGCGCTTGCTCTTTCAGATAGAGATATTAAATAGCAGCTATATCTCATTCTCGATAATCTTCTTTATAGAGACTGGCGGCTTTATAGAGTAGCTTTCTATAAAAAGCTGCTCAACTCTTTTGTAATCTAATGATCTGTAATCGATCTTTAGCTTATCTAAAAGATTCCTCGTATCTTCATAATAGTTCCATGGATATATAAACCAAGCCCATTGATCTACATATACTCCATAAAAATCTGGCTTAATCTTAGAGCTACTTAGGAGCTGCATAGTTGCTGTCTTTACGTCTGATGCATTAAGCCTCTCCTTTGTATATCTTTTAGCAAGATCTATGCTCTCTCCTGTATCTGTTATATCATCAACAACAAGGGCTCTCTTGCCTCTTAGATCGTTGCAGAGATCATATCTTACAACTGCATGCTCTGTATGCTCAGCAGTCTCTACCCAGTGATCTATCTTTAATGATAGTATAACTTTTATATCAAGCAGATCTGCTAGTATTCTAGAAGGTACTAAGCCACCTCTAGATATAGCAATTATAAGATCTGCGTTATAGCCGCTTCTTCTTATACTCTTTGCAAGCCTTCTGCACCATCTACTAACATCGCTCCATCTAACAACCTTTACTCTTAAACTGTTCACATTAATAATAATCTTAAGAAAGAGCTATAAATCTTTAAAATAAGCTAAAAGAAATAGAAACTAAGACGTTATCTCTTCCTTCTTAGTATCTTTACCATGCTTGGTACAACTAGAACCTTCTCCTCACTGATCCTTGCCATATCTCCTCCTACTCTTGCTGTATACTCCTTTAATCTATCTATGACATTCTTTAATGTATTTGGTCTATTGGCTAATCTGCTTATATCTAGTACTACTATATGGCCCTTATCTAAGAAGCCTATTACTTGTGTTACGTCATCTGACTCTTGTACATGTGGTATTACATAGAACTTTGGCTCTTGAGATACTGCATCAACCGCATCTAGATCTAATGCATCTGTGCTTGATTGAATTAGCTTATCTACATCTAGCTGCTCCTCGGCAGCACTACTACCAAAAGCTCCTCCCAATCTATCAAAGAATCCCATTACCTTCACCAGTCGCCTTAATCAAATTTTATATTAAAGATTTAATAAGCTTTTTATACAAAGATAAAATAAAGGAATTATTAAGCTTTAGAGGTTAATTGTATTAAAGCTTAGAATCTCTAATATTATTGTATGGTGTCTAGATGTATATAAAGTTAAAGAGAGTATATGATGATATGGAGGCATCTGATGGTATAAGGATTCTTGTAGATAGACTATGGCCTAGGGGCTTAAGAAAGTATACAAATAAGATAGATATATGGATAAAGGATGTTGCTCCTTCTGATGATCTAAGAAAATGGTTTGCACATGATCCTAACAAATGGGATGAGTTTAAGGTAAGATATAAAGAAGAGCTTAAGAGTAATAACGCGCTTAAGAAGCTTCTTAATATAATAAAGGAGAACGAGATAGTAACATTTCTTTATGCTTCTAGTGACAGAGAGCATAACAATGCAGTTGTCTTAAAGGAGTATATCGAGTCCATACTGAATGAAGAGAGAGCCTAAGGAAGTTTAAAAAGATATTTATAATTAATAGATCATTATGCCAACGATATACTCGCCGCAATCACAAGCAGGAATTACAAACTTCTACGATGCCTTAAGGAAAGGCCCAAAGATAGATCCAAAGGTAATAGTAATATTTGCAATAGTTATAGCTATAGCTATAATAATATTTAATGCACTTGTTTTTCATAATGCTGCATAAGAGAAGATAGGGTATGCATAGCTTAAGAGAGATGCAGATATATTACAAAGGCATAGCAGATAGTAAGATAGTTATTATAGATACAAGCAGCATAATATATGCAATAGAGAACAATATTAAGATAGATCAGATAGTTCAAGAGGAGCTTCATGGATATAAGCCATATATACTAATGTCAACTATAAGAGAGCTAAAGAGTATAGCTAAGAAAGGGATTAGAAGAGCTATATATGCAAAGGCAGCTCTAAGCTTAATAAGGCATTTAAAGATTAATATAATAAAAGATAGATATAGATATGCAGATAGATCGATACTTAAGACAGCAGATATGCTAAAGGATAAAGATATAGCTGTATTAACTAATGATACTGAGCTTTATTATGCTTTAAAGGATATAGGAGTTAAAGCATATAGAATAAGCAGATATAATCTGAGGTGAATATATGTATTATATAAATGAGATAAAAGACAGATTCAGGTTAAAGCCTAAGGACTTTGGTAGAGATATCAATGAAGTTGCAGTAGAGTACTTTAAGAGCAAGTATGAGGGCAGAATAGACAAGGATCTGGGCTTAGTCGTTGCAATAATATCTGCTGAGAGCACGAGCGATGGAAGTATAATCTTAGGAGAGCCAGATGTTGTATATGAGGCAAAGTTCAAGGCATTATGCTTCATGCCAAAGATTAATGAGGTCTATAGAAGCTATATTACAGAGCTAGCAGAGTTTGGAGCATTTGCTAGAGTTGGTCCTATAGATGCACTAGTCCACATATCTCAGATATCCGGAGATAAGCTTCACTTTAATAGAAAGCTTGATGCTATAGTAACAAAGGATAACAAGGTTTATCTAAAGAAAGGAGATATAATAGTTGCAAAGATATCAACTATAAGCTTAAAGGATAATGTAAAAGATTCAAAGATTGCATTGACTATGCGAGGTGAAGGCTTAGGCAGATTAGTAGATCTTATAGAGAGTAAGAAGGGATCAAAGCCCAAGTCTAAGAGTTAAGGTGTTATATTATGGCAGATTATAAAGCATGTAAAAGCTGTAGATATATAACAGATAAATCAGAGTGCCCTGTATGCGGATCTAAGGATCTTACAGCAAAGTGGAATAGGCTCTTAATAGTTATAGATCCAGAGAGATCAGAGATTGCTAAGAAGCTAAATATAGCATTAAAAGGCGAGTATGCATTAGAGATACAGGAGTGAAGCTATTATCTTATTAGATTTCCTTTGCTTAAAGATTATATTGTATTAACTTAATAGCTATGCCAGGGTGGCGGAATCCGGTAACGCGCACGCCTGGAGTTTCATACTAGAGAGCGTGTGGTCCCTCGTGGGCCTTCTGGGTTCAAATCCCAGCCCTGGCGTCTTATATAAGGATACTCTATTAAAGATCGAGAGCTTTAATAAGACTTATAAAGTTTTGTTTGATAAGATGTAATGATATATATGTTTGAAAGATTAGTAGCAGGATGGAGAATTGCATCAAAGATAAGGAAAGAGATATTTAAAGATAAGAAGCTGCTTCTATATCCAATAGCGTCAGCTATTGTTGTAATTCTAGAGTTCATACTAATTGTAGCATCATTCTTTATAGTTAGTATCTCTCAAGCTCCAACTCAAGCTGGAGTTAGCCCTTTAGTTTATATAGTGCTTCTATTTATATTCTACGTTATATCTTCATTTACTTCAGCTTACTTTCTAATGGCATTCTATATAGCATTCGATGAGCATCTGAAAGGTAATAATATCTCTCTAAGCGAAGCATTAAGTAAAGCTAAAGATTATGGCTCTGTACTGCTTAAGTGGTCATTATTCTACTCAACAGTTATATTAATAATAAGGATCATTGAATCACGTTTAAGAGGAATATCTCGTATAATATTGGGATTAGCTGCAGGCATGGCCTTATGGGCAGGCCTTATATTTGCATTTCCAATTATATATGAGAAGAAGCTCGATCCTATATCAGCGGTTAAAGAAAGTGCTGAGACTCTTGTAAAGGCATTCGGGTCTACTATCAGCGGAATAGCATATTCAGATCTTTATGGCATTGGAATGATGTTAATAGGCTTTTTAGTACTGATAACATCTGCTATAGCATCTGGCTTATTAAATAGCTCAATATTCTTAGCTATAGGCCTCATACTATTTTCAGTATTCATAATATTAGGAGCAATAGTATCCTCAACTACATTCAATGCATTTAGGCTCTTATTATATAAGTATGTATCCTCTGGTCAGCTACCAGCAATTCTAGACGAAGATACAATTAAGCAAGCGATTAGGTACAAGAAGCGCTAAATAGTTTACTTCTCCTTTTATCTAGTAGCTATTACTAATAGATATGTAAAGCAATAATACTAGTAATAGTAAGATCCTAAATGATGTATATGAAGGAGAGTAGCAATCTGTATAGCTTATGCTATATCTGTGGTAAACCAGCGAGTAAGAGATGTATTATATGCAACAGATATACATGCGAGAGTCATATAGATCCAGCTCTAAATATATGCGTAAGATGTAAAAGTGGTTTAAGCAGAGAAGTTAAATGATATAAAGATTTTTATAAGTTGTTATTAAAGTAAATAAATATGGAGAAAGGACAGATAGTAGCAGCAGTAATAGTAGCAGTAGTTGTTATAATTGCAGCATATCTAATTATAAATAAGCCTAGTAAATCATATAACTTAACAACAGTATATACAACAATACAGCAGAGAAGTTTGCATAATACAACATCTAAAGCAAGTATTAAAACAACATCAACAACTATCTCAACAACTATAACAACGACAGTATTCAATATAGCTAATCCAAGCTCTCATAAGATTGTATACAACTTTACACCACCTTCAAGCATAGCTAACTTCTCTCTCAACTCTACTTATACTGCTTCAGTTACAACGCTTGCAAATTATGTTACTTTCTCTCAATTAAATACATATATAGGATATATAGGAAATAGCAAGTACTATATGGATATCGCTATTACTGGATATAGCAATAGCAGCGTAGCAGATAGCTTATATTATGGTCTTATTAGCAGCATTAACTCCTCTAATCTAGGTGTAAGTAAGCTTAATCTCTCTATAAATAATAGTAATATTAGCCACTACTCTGCTTTTATAGAGCAGCGTAGGTTGTCTTATGTATTAGCTTTTGTCTATAAAGACTTTCTAGTTGTTATAAATCTAAATAGCTTGAGTAACCAGTCTAATCAGTATCTAAGTAGCATAGACAATCTACTGTATGCTTCAGCAGAGGCTACAATAGAAGAGATAAGTAGCTCAAAGTAAAGGACGCGGCTGCCATAAGATTATATATTAGAATATAAAATATTATCTAGAAAGATATACACAAGATACAATTATGTTAAACAGAATCTAGATTAAGCTTATCTGTTAAATTTAGTATATGGATGCTAATAAGTTTAATCTTAAGATTAGATCCAGCATAGAGAGGCATCTACCACAATAGAAGATAGCGGAGATAATCTGCAAGATGCAGGATAGCAGCCATAGAATAGAAGATATAGATACTGATATAATTATCCTGCTAGCTAGATACGGCTATGCTGATATCCTTAAGCTGATACTAGAAGATCTAAGCCAGAAGCAGATTGATATAAGAGAGCATCTAGATAATAGCCTAATAGCAGCTGCAATTAAGGATAGAGGAGAGGTAATAAAGACTTTATTAAGATCCTTTTATTTTAGTAAAGATGCATTAGATAAAGCTATAATATCAGCTGCATCTAGATACAGCACTAACTCTATAAGGCTCATAGAGGACTATGCAAGATCTAATGGAATAGCGCTAGATAAAGAATCAATGAAGAAAGAGCTATCTAAATTTATAAAGTAATTAAGGTATCTTTATATCTGTATAAGATCTTTTAAGAAGCTTTATCTAATAGATATTAAGGTTGTGGCTTACTATTTTTAACAGTATCATTCTAATTAATATTATCAGCTCCCATAGTCTAACCTGGATAGAACGCGGGCTTGCGGAGCCTGTAATCCGGGTTCAAATCCCGGTGGGAGCGTAATTACTTTGATATTAAGGTTTAATTTGGTTTTATATCGGCTGCTTTTATGTAAGCTCTATAGTAATATTCAAAAAGCAGAGAAACTATCTAAAAATAACATTTAACAATGTAATGGAAGAATTAATAGCTGCTTATATTCGATCTGCTAGATCTATATATGAATCCTCAATAGGATTACCCTCTAAACCTAGTAGCTTCTTTATCCAATTTATATCATCATCGCTCTTTGGGTTCTTTATCTCAATAAAGCTTCCAAGTCTACACTCCTTCTGCATGTTATCGTTAAAAGTTATCACTCTAACATCTCTATCTACAGTGAAGTTTATTCCATTAATCGAGTATAGGGTTCTATACTTTGATACTATGTGACTTATCTGTTTGTATTCGCTTAGTAGCCGTGCAAACTCAACCTCTGTTATTGGTACCATTAGTCTTCTTCTTGTACCATCATATGCTACAAACTTGTATTCAAATATTATTTGATCACCTTCTATTCTCAGCTTTAGCTGCTCTCCTTTATGGCCTTCAGGAATCTTTAGGTATATATCTATCTGCTTTGAATTTGCTAATATCTCTGCATAGCTTGCAGAAATGGCTCTATATACCTTAGCTAAATCATCTTCTGATAGTTTAAACTTAAACTGCTTTTCAATACCCTTAATAAGCTCTACTCCTTCTCTATTTGGATTATATCTGTTTTCTAATACTGTATTAGCTCTTGCCTCTTGCGGCATAATGTATAATGGAAACTTGGGTGCTACTTTATATAGCTCATAGCTTATTATATCATTCAGTGGCCAGGAGGTTCTATTTGTGTCTCTTCCATATCTTCTAATTCTAGCATCATGTGGAGTGATTAATATATAGATATTTATGTCACCAAGCTCTGAAAAACTTTGAAGTGAATATATTCCTTCAACTATTATAGCCTCAATATGTTCATTATCTTTAATCGGATCTACATTAATATAACCCTCTCTCTCACCAGATTTGAAGCTATAGATTGGCATCTCTATTGACTTAAGTTCTCTTAATGCACGTATGTGCTCTTTAAGTAGATCATTATCTATGGCTTCAGGAAGATCAAAGTCATCTATACCTTTCTCCTTCATACGCTTTATTCCTATATAATAGTTATCAGTTGATATTACTACAGAGCGAGGAATTTCGCGATAAAGCATAGAAGCTAAAGTTGTCTTACCAGATCCGGAGGCACCAGCGATTATGATAACAACAGGTCTTCTTAATTTTTTATTTAGAAACTTTACTTCTTCTTTAATCTCTTTAACAGCAGATTCAAAATCCATACCTTTGAGCTTTGGATCAAGCCCTCTTCTTAATCTAAAAGATCCTAGAATGTCAGCTCTAGCAAGCTCAGTATCATCATATGTATGGTTATTACTAACATCATTAATAATATTATTAGATAACTCCTTTATATAGATCTCATCAATTCTAGTGTTCATTGGCACTAGAGCCAATACTAGTCCTTCTAAATTGCCTTCGTAAGAGTGTATCTCTATAGCTTCATTATTATTATCAGTACGTAGCGTATAAACTGTCTTCTCTATCTTTGCAGCTGTATTATTCCATATCTTGAGGAACTGGTCTCTAGTTAATTCAATATCTGCCCCATTCACTCGCATCATGTAACTTCTTAGATTACCATCATCAATCTGATATACTTCTAACCCTCCTTCTAGATATGCAATCTTAACTCTTTTAACATTCGCATAATTAAGATCAGGAACCGCTTTAAGTATAAAAGTTGCATAATCAGAACTCTTATTTTCCTCTGAATTTAATTTAGAGACTGTTGTCATACCGATCATCTTATTTGAAGCTGTTCTGATATTTAAATCTATCTGGATATGAAGTAATAAGATTTAAAAATTTGTTTATTTTGGACAGTATCTACATTATAAGTATAAAATATATACTGTTATACTTTAATTGCTCCTGCATTCTTCAGTGCTTCTAAGACCTCTTGTCTTGCTTTATCGTCTCCTTTATCTAACTTTTTATGACAATTTGGACATAAAGCAACCATATTTGAAGGATGATCTAAACCACCTTTATATAAAGGTACTATATGCGCTACCTCTACATAAGGCTTCCCATCCTTCTTAATGAAGTTAAATCCGCAAGCCCTGCATCTATAATTATCTCTCATCCTTACGTATACTACAAATAGTTGCTTGCGCTTAAATCTTCTTCCTCTAACTTCTATATAATCTGCAGGCTTCTTTTCAGACTCTTCTATTATCTTCTCTAGCTCTACTAAAGCCTTTTTATTGTCCTCTTTACTGTATATACTTTCTATTAGGCTTTCAGTAAGATCATTAGATATCTCTTCTTCGCTAACTTTGTCTTCATAGTTCTTTGATAGAAAGTTATCTATGCTGCCATAAACCTTAATAAATCTTTCAGTTATTCTTCGGTTGTCTTTTAATACGTCTTTGTCTCTATACCCAAGCTCTCTTAAAAATTCTCTTTTTTCTTTCTCTAAGAAAGAGATTATTTTAAGGAAGAATATATGCTCCCATGTAGCTCCATTTTTATTCCTACCCCATAGATACTCTGCTAGATCTTTGCTGTCTGTCTTGCCTATTATCTGTGCTACTATTAACGGATATCTTGTTGGAACAAATATTACATAGTCGCCGTTATTATATCTAGACCACTTTTTATTATTCTTCTTACCTGGTATAAGTCCCCATATATTTACTGAATCATCCATTATACCAAGCGATTCCAAGGATACATGATGCTCCTCTACCTCTTTCTTACTTACTTTATTGATTAAAGTTCTATTCATATTTTCTACAGGTTCTTTAGATCCAATAGGTATTATATATATTTCAGTCATTATTACACCTCATTATACTTCTTATTAGAGCCCTTAGCTTTTTCGATAGGGTACTTTTTTGCGTTCTTACGTAGCTTGCTTCTTAATTCATCAGAAAGATCAAATCCGAATCGCTGAGCAAATCTTAATGTAGAATAAAATATATCTGCAAGCTCTTCCCCTATCTGTTCACGTTTTACAGGATCCTTTAACATTGCATCTATATCCTTTTCTGTCTTAAATCTAAATAGCTCAAGTAGCTCAGCGGCTTCAGTTGTTATACTTATTGCAAGATCTTTAGCATTATTGAACTGATCCCAATCTCTTTCTTCGCAGAACCTTTGTACTAGCTCCTTTAATGTTTTTACTGATGTATATCTATCAGACATTTAGTCACTTTATAAATTAATCTATTATAATATTTTTAAACTTTTAGTTATATGTTTAAGTAAATTTCGTATACTGTTAAGCTTATAATAGCTAAAAGCATTAGCTAAATAAGATTCCTGGTTTTATCTATAAAGATATGATACAATTTCTTTAGACTACAAATAAAAGATTAATTGCCTTTAGAGAGATGCATTAATTATATGGCAATATATCTACTAAGATCTTCTATCTTATTAACTACAGAATGTCCTGCAGCCTTTCTAGCTCTATTCATTATAGAGAAGCCAATTCCTTCTTCTGGAGTTGCAAGCATCAAACCAATATCTACTTTTAGTCTATCTAAAGCCCTAAATGAATCGAAGAGATCTCTTGCTACCGTATATAGATTGTTATAGCTTCCTAATACAATACACTTATAATCTTTAAAATCATTTAACATCTCAATAGGTATTAATAACGCTATGCTGTATCTTTTGCTTAAGATCTCAGCAGCCCTCTTTAGTACTTCAGAATTCTCTACTATTATTAGCTTAGTAGATGGAGCGTAATGTCTATACTTCATTCCAGGAGCTAATGCTACCTCTGCCTCCTTTGTGCCTTTAGCATAATCTGGTATTATAATATCATTAAAGAGCTTCTTAAGCTCTTCAACAGTAAATGGTCCTGGTCTTAGAAGGACAGCTGGTCTTTCTGTTATGTTTACTATTGTTGATTCTATGCCAAAGAATGTATGACCTCCATCTATTATAAGATCTACTCTTCCATCTAGATCATCTATGACATCTTGAGCAACAGTTGGACTAGGCCTAGTTGCTAGATTTGCGCTAGGTGCTGCTATAGGAAGACCTGATTCTTTGATTAATGCTAAAGCTATGGGATGCGCAGGCATCCTTACAGCAACAGTATCTAATCCTGCCGTAACCTCTTTTGGGATCTTATTGCTTTTCTTTAACACAAGCGTTATTGGCCCGGGCCAGATCTTTTTAGAAAGCTCAAATATGCTATCATCAATAGATGCAACCTCATAAAGCTGATCTATGCTAGCTATATGTACTATTAATGGATTATCAGCAGGTCTGTTCTTTGCCTTAAAGATCTTTAAGCAAGCCTCTCCATCAAATGCATTAGCTCCTAATCCATATACTGTCTCTGTAGGAAAAGCAACAGTCTTTCCATCTCTTATGAAGCTTGCAGCATATCTTATCTTCTCTGGATCTGGCGCTAAAGGATCTATCTTTATAACCTCAGTCATTATAATCATCTAAGTAATTATTATATTGATAAATATAATTTAAATATCTTGTATAATTTAATATATACAATATGCTATATCTGCTTAGTATAGATATCAATCTATGGAATCCGCAGGATCTCACATTAGCATCGGCATTGCTTGTAGCATTTCTATTAGGGATGATGCATGGAGTAACGCCTGATGAGCATACATGGCCGATAACATTTAGCTACTCTATAGGCACATTTAACGCAAGAGGCGGTGCTAAGACAGGGCTTATCTTCTCTTTAGGCTTTACCATTCAAAGAGCATTTATGTCAGAGCTTGCTTATCTTGCACTAGCTTCTGTATTTATGTCATCAATAGTCTTTGGAGTAACATATATCTTCGTTGGCTTAGCGATGCTTCTAGCAGGTATATTTATATCAAGAGAGGGCAGATATCTACACTGGCATCTTATCGAAAGAGGTCTTGAGAATCTAACTAAGATGCATAAAGGCGATAAAAAGACTCAGGAGATAGAGCTTATGCATAAAGATACAGATGTAAGCTTTAAGCCAGTTCCAACAAGGCTAGCATTTATACATGGTCTTATAGCAGGATTCGGATTTGGAGCATATGCATTAATAATATATACTGTAATAGCTCCTATAATGCCTAACGCTTATATCGGTTGGATACCAGGTGCATTATTCGGTTTAGGCACGATGGTTGCACAGATCGCTCTAGGTGCAGTATTCGCATCTACACTTCTTAAAGTAAAGAGATTAACTAGAGAAGGGATAGCATTAGTTGGTAGAACAATAACAACAACTGTCTTGAAGTATGGTGGATTAGTATTCATAATAGCTGGCATTGCGATAGTTGTGTATCCTCAGCTCTTAAGCTACTCTATAGTAACACCAATATATATACATAATCTTCATTCCCTAGGTGTGGGATTCTTTATAGTTATTATAACTGTTGTTGTATTCGGAGTTTATGGCTATAAGAGAGGCTTAAATATTGCAATAAGTAAGGGCTACGTATATAAAAATTAAAAGATAGAATTTTAAATTATAATCTTACTTAGAAGTTAAATTTAAATATTAATATCGATCTAAAGTTAAATTTAAGTAAAGAGGTTTATTTTATGGAAAGCATCTCAGATAGCACAATTCTTGTTACTGGTGGAGCTGGTTTTATAGGTAGTAACATAGTAGAAAGATTGGCAGACAAGAATAAGATCTATGTTATAGATAACATGCATACAGGTACAGAGAAGAATCTGAGATCAGCTTTAGAGACAGGCAATGTCGAGCTAATAAAAGATGATGTTGCGAATATTAACAAGTATGATATAAAGCCAGATTACATATTTCATTTAGGAATATACTCATCAGCTCCAATGTATAAAGAAAATCCACTTCTTGTAGCTGAGGCTATAAAGGGCGCTATAGCTATATTAGATCTTGCTAAAAAGAATAATTCAAAGATTGTAATCACATCATCGTCTTCTATATACAATGGATTAGAGCCACCTCATAAAGAGGATCTTCCGTTGAAGGTCACGGACTTATACACAGAGGGTAGAATAGCGATAGAGAGATTAGCAGAGTTCTACTCAAATTATTATGGAATAGACGCAGTAGCATTAAGGCTATTCTCTGTATATGGTAAGCATGAGGAGTACAAAGGAAGGTATGCTAATCTTGTTAGTCAGTTCATATGGGCTATATCTAAAGGAGAGCAGCCAGTGATATATGGGGATGGCACACAGACAAGAGACTTCATAAATATAGATGATGTAGTAGATGCTTACATAAAGGCAGCATTAAAGGCAGATGGCTTTGAAGCATATAATGTCGGTACTGGCAAGAGCTATACATTAAACGAGCTTGTAAGTATACTAAATAAGAAGCTGGATAAGGATATAGCTCCTAAGTATGTAGAGAATCCAATAAAGAACTATGTTAGAGAGACGCAAGCATATACAGAGAAAGCAAAGAGAAAGCTAGGCTTCGAGGCAAAGATAAGCCTAGAAGAGGGAATTGATAGAACTATAAGGTACTACAGAGAGATAGGCTTTATATAATAGCATCATTTTTAAAGCTGCGTACTTCTAATTCTTATTTATGGCAGAGAGTAACTTTATAGAGAAAGTAGATAGACTTAATGAGATGGGTATAAATCCATATCCTTACGAGTTTGATCAGACACATCATAGCACAGAGATAATCGAGCACTACAATGAGCTAGAAGGCAAAGAGGTTGGTGTAGCTGGAAGAGTAATGAATATAAGAAAGATGGGAGGAATCTACTTCTTAGTATTAAGAGATCAGGAGGGCGATATACAGATAATGGTAAGGAAGAACTATGCTGATCAGAGATCCTTTGAGCTTCTAAGCAGCATAATAGATAGAGGGGATATCATAGGTGTAAAAGGTACTGTAACAAAGAGTAATAGAGGAGAGATAAGTGTAGACTGCAAGGAGCTAACCATACTATCTAAGACATTAAAGATACTTCCAGAGAAGTTTCACGGGCTTAAGGATGTAGAAGAGAGATATAGAAATAGATCATTAGATCTGATAATGAATCTAGATGTTAGAAAGAAGTTCATAATAAGAAGTAAAGTGCTTACATACTTCAGAGGCTTCCTAGATAGCAAAGGATTTATAGAGTTTGAGACTCCTGTACTACAGCCAACATATGGTGGAGCATACGCCGCTCCATTTACAACAAAGTATAACGCTATAGATGAGATAGCATATCTCAGAATATCTGATGAGCTATATCTAAAGAGGCTTATAATTGGAGGATATGAGGCAGTTTACGAAGTATCAAAGGACTTTAGAAATGAGGATATAGATACCACGCATAATCCAGAGTTCACTCAGATAGAGTTCTATAGAGCATATAAGGATTATAACTATACGATGAGCCTAGCAGAAGAGCTAGTCAGCAGTATGGCAGAGCATATACTAGGGACAACTAAGATTCATTTTAACGGAAAGGATATAGATCTAACACCACCATTTAGAAGAATCTACTGGGTAGATGAGGTAAGAAAGAGATCTGGAATAGATGTTCTAAAGCTAAAAGATGAAGAGCTAGATGAGATAATAAAGAGCGAGGAGCTAGAGGTTGGAATAAAAGATACTATTCATGTAGCAGATGCTTTATTAGACAAGTATATAAAGCCAGAGCTTACACAGCCTACATTTGTAGTTGACTACCCTGTCTATATGAGCCCTCTAGCAAAGGTAAAGAGAGGCAATCCGTTACTTGCAGAGAGATTTGAGATGTATATAGGTGGAATGGAGCTTGGAAATGCTTATTCAGAGGAGAGTAATCCTATAGAGCAGAGGAAGAAGTTTGAGCAGCAGGAGGAAGAGAGAAAGAAAGGAGACTCTGAGGTACCTCCATCAGACACAGATTTCTTAGAGGCTATGGAGTATGGAATGCCACCAACAACAGGTATGGGAATAGCTATAGAGAGACTTTCTATGCTACTTACAGATAGCCCATCGATAAAGGAGGTTATACTATTCCCAGCTATGAAAAGAAAGAAGTAAGGCTTTTAGTCTTACTTTTCGCTATTTATAGCTACTAATAGATCATTAAGCTTATCATTAGGCACACTACCTCCTATAATATGCTCTTTCACAAGGCCCTTAAATCCCAGGCTCTTTATACTCTGCTCTATGCTTTTAAGATCCTTTAAGCTATTATAAGCTAGTATATCGTTCTTTCCAACAAGTATAAATGAAGCAGCGTCCTTACTTATTACATTTATAAACTTTATATAGCGCATCGCAGACTCAACTCTTAGTATATTAAGCTTTGATGCAGCCTGTCTTACTAACGCAACAGCCTCATCATTTAGAAGATCTCTCTCTGCCTTTAGATTCTCAAATGCTTTAACTATATTATCTGTATTTAAGTAGTCTCTAACCTCTATATACTTGCTCTTTAGTGTAAGCATACTCTCTATAGCTGAATCACCAACATAGAAGTGTATAATAGTCTCATCACCCTTATGGTTTATGCTATCTATAGAGAACGCCTTAAGCATCAATGTAGAGCTCTCATGCTCTCTTGAGCATGCTGCTACATCAAAGTCTCCGATCTTAACTATCCTTACCTCTTGATTCTCATCTAAGCGCTCCCAGTTATATCTAAGCTCTGGATATCTCTCCTTTGCTTCCTTTAATGTATTAAAGATCTCTGAGCTTACATTAAGATTCTGATGTATAATCTTATTCACATTTATCTCTGCTTTCAGTATGCTGTCTCTATCAATATCAGGCTTTATATAGATCCTTCCCTCATTCTCTTGCTCCTCAGCCTTTCTTACAAATATGTTTAGTCCTAATCTTTGTAGACTTCTAGCAAATACATGAACTGCAGTATGCGCTTTCATTTGAATACACCTATGTAATCTTATTCTTCTTTTTAATAATTAAATAGTAGGTTAATATATTACATCTATCCTTTATACCGAAGTAAAAGATATAGATCCATATGGGATTTAAAAAGTAAGACTTTATAATAAGATTATGATAAAGCGCATTACAAGGCTTATTAAAGGAAGCTATACATATGACGGAGCAGGTGTAAAGCTCTATAGAGTATTTGGAGTCCAGCAATAGCCCAGATTACAGATCCATTCTTACTGTTAGACTTCTTTGGATCTGATAGCATAGAGGATTATATAAATGGATTTCCTTGGCATCCTCATAGAGGCATAGAAACAGTCACTTATGTAATTAATGGCAGAGTAGAGCATGAGGATAGCGAAGGTAATAAAGGCGTTATAAATGCTGGAGATATACAATGGATGACTGCAGGTAGTGGAATATTTCATCAGGAGATGCCAAAGCCCTCATATGATATAGATGACAAAGGCAATAAGATCTTAAATACTAGAAATAAAGGGTTACAGTTATGGATAAATCTTCCACATAATATGAAGCTTACAGATCCTGTATATAGAGATATAAGAGCAGATAAGATACCAATAGAAGATATAGATCTTGGTAAAGTTAAGATAGTATCTGGATCTTATAATGGTATAGGAGGCTTAGTCAAGGTTAAGAGTCCAGTCATGCCTTTATATCTGCATATAGAAATAGAGAAAGGCGGTACATTTAAATATAATATAGATAGATCTTATACAACATTGGCCTTTATAATTAGCGGATCAGGATACTTTGACGATATACAGCCGTTAATAAGTGAAGGCTATCTTGTTATATATGGAGATGGAGACGAGATAAGAGTAAGAGCCAGTGAGTATAGCAGCTTAAGCTTTATACTGCTTGCTGGAAAGCCTATAAGAGAGCCGATAGCATGGTATGGTCCAATAGTTATGAATAGATATGATGAGATAGAAGAGGCATTTAGAGAGCTTAAGAATGGCACTTTCATAAGAAACAAGAATCCATTATTCGAATAAAGATATAAAAAGAAGAAAAAGAATCAGAAGCTATTAAGACACTGGTGGATACTGGGCTGTTGCGTTAAAGTAAAGTATTATATTTGTATTTGTTATATTTGCAAGCTCTGATGGAGATGTCAAGCCTGGGATTATAACCTGATACTCTGGCTCTCCTAAGTCTTTCCATACTATATTGTTTGCATTTGCAGCAGCAACCGCAGAGTCTTTTGTCTGTAAGGCATTGTATAGAGCAGTTGTGGAGTTTAAGCAATCTGCTATTGGATTACTTAGATTACTCTGGACAATTCTAGAGCATTCTCCTGTTATTGGATCTGGCATTATATTCGGATCTAATACTAATACTGCAACTATATTTATTGGGTTAGATCTATTTGTTACGCTTGTTAATAGATAGTCGCTTGAAGGTAATGGTAAAACTCCTTTAGGTAAGCCCCCAATACCATGATTGCTTACAAGTGATTCAAGACTGCTAAAGAAAGGCGAATAGACATAAGACGGCGTATAATTGCAATCTGCTCTAGAGCCAGATGCACCGCAGCTTGTAACTATGTTATACACACTACCATTATAAGAAAACTGAGGGAATCCGTACTGATCTGCTCCTATAGCATAGAAGCCGAATACACCAAATCCTGTATAAGCAGGTATTAGCTCATAGGCCTTCATTACACTAGAGTTGTACGTTGCATTATTTAAGATCCCTATCTCACATCCTTTAGTTAAAGAGTCTACAGTAGAGTTTAACATAGATGCTGATATGCCTGGAGTGCAAGTATAATTCTTAGTATATATAAGCATAACTACATTATTATCGTAAAATCCAGAGCTTATCTTTCCAAATAAGCTGCTGTTAGAGTAGACATCTTTTATTACTGTTTTATTTATTGTTCTATTTAGATAGATAAACTTTACATTAGTATTCGTAGAAGCTGTATGGAATCCAATATATGCTACTAGAGCACCTACTAATAATCCTATTACTAATCCTATTGCTAGATATTTAGTTGTAAATGGGTCCAAGTAAATCAAGTATAGTATTAGATTAAAAGCTTTTAAGCTTTTATTTAACTTTGCTGCTTTTTACTTTTTGTTTATGAGCTTTGGCATCTTTCTTGATAGCTCTACTAGATACAATATCCATTCAAAGATCTGCATCTTACCTAGCTTGCTAACACCATTTCTTCTATCTGTGAATACTATTGGAACCTCTATTACTTTTAATCCGCTTCTTACGATCATGTATACAGAGCAGACCTGAAACTCGTATCCTTCTGCCATGCTGCAGTTAATTAGTAATGCCTCTATAGCTTTTCTAGAGTAGAGCTTATATCCTGTTGTAAGATCATGTATGCTATACAAGCCTAGTATAACTCTAGCAACAAGATTCGCGGATTTGCTTATAAGAAATCTATAGAAAGGCCAGTTCTTTATGGAGCCGCCTTTTGTATATCTAGATCCTAATACTAGATCGTAGCTATCTGCATATCTTAGCATATCTTTTATGTATATTGGATCGTGGCTAAAATCTCCATCCATAGTTACAGCGTAATCATACCCTAGCTCTAATGCCTTATCTAAGCCAAATCTAAGCGCGCTTCCTATGCCTTGCTTACTCTGCCTTATATAGACAATAGCCCCTTCATTTTTAGCGATCTCAGCAGTTTTATCTGGACTATTATCATCTACTATAATTATATCAATATCGCTTATGCTGCTTTTTATGTTTCTTATTAAGTCTTTAATATTATCTGCTTCATTATATGTTGGTATTATAACGCATAGCTTCATAAATATATATTTATGATTAGAAAGCCTTTAAAATAGATATAATAAGCTTTATCTTATAAATAGATTTAAATTAATGCTACAGATTAATACTTGTAATTAGTTGTGGCTTGCTGCTTATAAGTATTTATAAATTATATGCTGGGATGATAGCATGCTTAATATATATCAAAGGAATTATAAGCTGTATCCAATCATACCTATAGTAATAGTTCTAGCTTCAATACTATCAATAATAATAGCTAAGCTGCCTCTAAGTATAAATCTTACTGGAGGTACTCTTATTATAGTAAATCAGAGCAGCAATTACTCCTTAAGCTACCTTCAAGGCAGTATTAGCCGCTTATTCCCAAGCAGCGTCGTTACTGTAACGAAGAATCTAAACCAGATTGATATATACATAAGTGCTAATAGCACATTATCAGCTATAGAGCGCAGCTATGAGAATATACAAGCAGACTATAATAGCTATCAGCAGATCTACTCTAATATAACTGTATTAAGATCAGAAGGTAATAGCAGCTATCTGTCTTTAGAGCCATCACTTCAGCTTCTTTATAATAAGATACTATCAAACTTTACATCTGAGCAGCTTAAAGCAGCAGATCTTGGCTTGAGAGCAAATAACAGCTATAACTCTAGTAATATAAGTAGCGTAATTAAGCTATCGCTGCTATACTTTAATGAATCTCAAGCAAGATACTATAATATGACCATATCTAAGATAAGGAGCGTTATAAATGCAGATAGCTATACCATAGAGTCAGTAAGCCCAGAGATAGGCAGCTACTTCTTAAATGATTTTATAGATATACTCATAGCAGCATTTGTTATGGTCTTTATAGCAGTATATATTATATTTAGAGATATACTACCGGCATTTACAATAGTATTAGGAGCTCTTGCAGATATCTCTATCGCAATGTCTGCATTAGTTATATTCCATCTACCTTTAGGTATAACATCATTAGCAGCGCTATTAATGATAATAGGATTCTCCATAGATACAGAGGTTCTAGCAGCAATAAGAATAATAAAGAGGCATGAAGACACTAAAGAGATTAGAGCCTTTAATAGCATGAAAACAGGTTTAACTATGACATCTAGTGCGTTAATAGCATTTACATCAATGCTTGTATTCTCTATAATATTTAATATAGCGACATATGAAGAGATAGCATCTATACTCATAATAGGCCTTATAGGGGATATATTTACTACATGGTTCGGTACAACTCCTGTAATACTATCTATAAAGAAGTGATAATATGAGTATGCTTGATTACATTAAAGATAGAAGGATAGTAGCATTAGTATTAATAGTAGCTATATTTGCAATTCTAGATATAAGATATGGCGTTCACTTCGGTATAGAGTTTACTGGTGGATACGAGATTCCAGTAGTTTTAGCGCAGCCAGTAAATCCTACTCAGATGCAATCTATTATATCTACTCTTCAGCAGAGGCTTAACACATTCGGCTTAAAGCAGATAATAGTACAAGGCATAGGAAACAGAGAGGTCTTAGTTATACTTCCTACATTCAGTAGCTCCGATCTAAATCAGACTCTCTCTTTAATATCACAGCAGGGCACATTTGTAGGAATAGTCGATGGCAGAGAGGTGCTAAATGGCACTGGTATACTAAAAGGAACTATAGGAGAGATAGCTCCTATCGCAGCTAACGGAACTTATGAATGGGCTGTACAGTTCTTCTTAACAAACGGTGCGGCAGATAGATTCGCTGCTCTCGTTAAAGGCAAGGCAAACTATCCATTATATATGTTTATAAATAGACCGAGCAATGCTGCAATAGTTATAAATCAGAGCCTTTTTTATTCTAAGTTCAATGGAGCAGAGATAAAGCAGATCTATAATATAACATATGTCAAAGGATCAGTTATACCAATAATTCTATTAAATAGCAGTAACAGCTCCATATCTTATGCAGAATCTGTTATAAAGAACTATAGCATTAAAGAGCTTTTAGCAAACTCTACACTGCCTAAGCAGCTTTTAGATTATGCAAAAGAGTATAATATAACAGTAAAGTACTATCTCTTAAGTAGCCTGCTTCCAAGCTTCTCTAATACAAGTCTTGTTCAATCCTGGCCAGCTATAGGTCTCGTCTCAACTGCATTATTAAATCCATCTATTACAAATGGTACTCCATCATCATCTTATCAGATCTCCGGCTTTGTTCCATTAAATGTTTCTCCGCAAGATATGTATGCATATGCAGTAAATCAAGAGAAGCTTATAGGATCAGTGTTAAGCGGTGGCTCGCTACCAGTTCCAGTTACACCAGGTAAGCCCATAGTATACTATCCAACATTAGGAAAGAATATACTGGATATAAGCGTATATATGCTTATAGCGGCTGTAGTATTAATATCTATATTTATAACACTTCGCTATAAGAAGCCATCATTAATAATTCCAATAATAATAACGAGCCTAACAGAGCTATTCCTTATAACATCTATCCTGGGCTTAATAGGAACTATAGATATAGCTGCATTTGCTGGTATACTTGCGGTCTTAGGAACTGGTATAGATGCGCAGATAATAATTACTGATGAGATAATATCTAAAGGTAGCAGCTCAAATCCAAGGCTCGTTATAAGTGAAGCATTCTATATAATAACAACTGATGTTGCGCTTCTAGTAATAGCAATGCTTCCATTATTCTTTGATACATCATTAGTTAATATAGTTGGATTCTCTGAAGCAACTATAATAGGTACATTGCTGGGCATACTAATAACTAGACCTGCATATGCAGCGATAGTAAGCAAGAGATATATAAAGAAGTGATCATTATGGCTATATACTGTCCTTTCTGTAACGCTTCAAGCGATGAAAAGGATTTTATAGATAATATATGTATAGACTGCTATATAAAGAGAAATGTAAGAGAGCAGGATCTTAATATAGAGATATATAGATGCAAGAGCTGTGGTAGAGTTAAGTATAAGGATGAGTTTTATAAGGAAGACTCTGCCATACTAAAAAGCATAATAAACAGCAAACTTGAGAAGAAGGGCATAAAGATTATAGATATAGCTGATGATAGCTTCTATGCAGAGATAAGCAGCTTTAACAGTAAAGCATATACAAAGCTTAAGATAGTATTAGATTATAAGCAGACAATCTGCAAGAGATGCTCCTTAATGAAGAGTAGCTACTATGAAGCTATAGTACAGATAAGAGCAAGTGTAACAACTACAGAGGTCATAATAAAAAGACTACTAAGATTTGTAAATCTAAAAGGAGAGTTTGTATCAAAGATAGAGTATCTTAAGAATGGTGCAGATGTATACGTTAGCAGTAAGAAGATAATGAACGAGTTCTTTGCAAATCATACAAAGATAAAGCCACAGGTCTCATACAAGTTTAGTAAGTATATTGATGGTAAGCCATTCTATAAGAACATATATCTTTTAAGATATGATAAATAAATCTTTCTATAGTAATTGATTTATATGAACAATAGCTCTGGAGGCAGCGATAGTAACGAAAGATTCGAGAGGCCAGAGGTAAATCAAGAGCTCCAGAATGAGCTCCCGCCACCTCAAAAGGAGAGACCAACTAAGCTTATAGGTATAATAGCTGCTATAGCTATAGTTGCTATTATAGCAGTTCTTTTATCTATATCATCTAAGCATGCTATTACTAAGTCTACAACTACTATAATTAGTAAGCCACTAGGCTTTACTTATCTATCAAGCTGCTCTAATATAACTAGCTCTGGTAGATATGTTATAAATAAGAGTATAGGTGTATCTGCAGTAAGCAGCTGTATAATAGTAAAGAGTCCTAATGTAGATATAACATGCGATAACAACTCTATATCTGGTAAAGGCCCATTTCAGGGTGTACCTCCATTTACATATGGAGTATACGCAAGCAACGAGAGCAATATAACAATAAGTAACTGTGTCATAGATAACTTTTCATATGGTATATATCTTAATAATGTAAAGAGCTCTAAAATATATAGAGATAATCTTACTAATAATTATATATCAAATCTAGCTCTAGATGGAGTTAACAGCTCAAATATATCATATAATACATTAATTAAAGGAGTATCTGCATTTGGAAGTCTATTCATGAATAGATCTTATAACAATGTATTTAGAAATAATACAATAAGATTCTCATTTATAAGATCTGCTTATATAGATAACTCAACAGGAAATCTCTTCCTGCATAATGTATTCTCTTCATTAAATCAATCGCTATACTGCAGCGGTGTAAGCAGATACGCACCAAGCAATAAGGCTGAGTTTAACCTATGCTATAACGAGTCTTACTGCAACTTTATATCATGCGGAGGTGTTAATAAGCTATTTAATATAACTTCATTGCATCTATTGAGCAATATAGACAGCTGCGGAAGCATAGTAAGTCCTGGAGTGTATAGCATAAGCTCTAATATAGATATGCTTAACTACTTAACACCAGAGCAGGTAAATAGCTCACATGCAACATGCATATACATTAAAGTAAGTAATGTAAAGATAGACTGCAACAATAACTCAATATCTAATGCATATTATGCAGTATATGCCAATAGCTTAAGCAATATATCTTTAGAAAACTGTAAGATAGATAGCAGTAGATATGGATTATATCTATTAAATGACTCGCAGTTTAATGGTAACAATCTACAGCTCTCTTCAAATAATATAAGTATACTATCAAATCATTCATACCTGCATCTTACTAATATTACTGCTTATAGCAACTATGTGGCTCTACTGCTTAATAATAGTAACAGCAGCTTTATAAGCAATCTAAACTCCTTTAATAATACATATGGATTAGAGACGATTAATACGCATAATATGTACATTCAGAATAGCAATCTAGAGAATAATACTGCATTTGATATATATGCATCAGTCAACTCTGCAAATATAAGTAGCAATCTTGCTTATAAAGTTTCATGCGGATTTACAAATGCTTACTGGGCAACATGTAAGCAGCATATCTCACCAAACTTAGACTTTATCCCATTAAAAAGCTGCATAACAATAACAAGACCATTTAATTATAGTCTATTAGGCTCTTTGATCGATAATGGAAGCACATGTATAAATATAGAAGCAAGTAATGTAAGATTAAACTGTAATAATCTATATATATCATCTTATAAGATATCTGGAAAGCCTGCTATACAGATAAAGAACGGATTGAGCAATATAACTATAGATGGCTGTAATATAAATGATTTCAGATATGGAGTAAACGCAAGCAATATAAGAAGATTAAGTATATACAATGATAATCTAAGCGGCTTAGTCTATGGAGCTAACTTAAATAGTATAACTAATCTTACTGTTGCAAACAGCTCTTTTAGTAATGATAGATACGGATTATTTGGCTACTCAATAAGCAACGCAGATATATATAATAACAGCTTTAGATATGTAAACTATAGCATAATACTTAATAAGACATACAGCAGCAAGGTAATTAATAATAGAGGAGACAGAGTGGTATATGGAATAATAGTAAATAATTCTATTAACAACAACATAACCAGAAATAACTTCTTAGTTACAAGCTCATATAGCTATGCATGCTATGGAAATAGCTCAGCAGTAAACTCCAATCTTCCTGGAGTAGACTATGGAGCTAGTAAGCTTAACTGCATATGGATGGCTTCTCTGCCATATACAAACTATACATTAACATGCCAGCAGTTCCAAGCACCGCAGTACTACACATTAGACTCAGATAATATATATACATACGGAGCAGCATGCTTTACAGCAGATAATGTAAGCAATGTTGATATAAACTGCAGAGGACATACAATAATAGCTACTAATGGAGGAACATTCTTATCCCTATTTAGATCGTATAACGATACACTTCAGAACTGCGCTCTAGTAGGATTTACAAAGCCGATAGTAAATCAGAGCTCATCTATAAGGCTCATTAACGTTACATTATACAACGCTTCTCAGATAAGATAGTAGATTAAAGAGAGCTCTTTATTATACTGTATAGCTCTTCTCTATTCTTATCTATATCGAATCTCTCTTTAACAAATTTATATGCATTATCTGCCATCTCATCTCTTAGCTGCTTATTATTAAGCATTAGATAGAACTTATCTGCAAAGTCATCTATGCAATTATACTTATAGATTAAACCGTTATATCCATCCTTTATAAGATGCTCTTCTGGATTATAATTTATTAATACATTATTTCTAGTATCTGTTAGTACTGGTATACCGCAGGCCATAGCCTCAATAAAGTTCCTAGAGAAGCTCTCCCATTTAGATGCAGATACTATAAATCCAGAGTTGTTTATGGCTCTAACAAGATCGTCTCCATATAAGGCTCCAATAAATCTTATATTCTTCTCTAATGATAGCCTTCTTACAAGCTCTTTATAATAGGGACCGTCATTCTTATTATAATCCCCTATTATTCTCAAAAGCTCTCTATCCTTTAGATCTCCATGCTTATCTATAACTCTCCTTATGCCTTTTATAATAAAGCTGACTCTCTTTTGAGTCTCTTCTAATCTCCCAACATATATAGCTCCTTCGTAATCCTTGCTTATCTCTAGCTTTCTGAACTCTTTATGAGGTGCAATCGGCTGGTAGATCTTCTTAGCTCTTTTTATGTATCTCTCAGCAAGCATCATCTGCGTAGCATTTATAGCAATATATACATCTATTCTATTCATTATACTTCTAAAAAGGTATATATTATAGCTTTTAGATAGGAAGTCTCTAATCTCTCTTAATAGTATAAGCCTGCTCTTTGATGTAATACTCTTTAGCCTCTGATTATAGCTCTCTGGATTGCTTATATCCTTTATATCAAATATACGCGATATAAATCTCTTTAATGGAGATCTATGCATATGAACTATTAGATCTCCTCTATCTATAAGCATAAGCTTGGCCTTTATCTTATCTAGACCAACTCCTTTTAAAGTAACGACATCCTTTATAGAGTTTATTATTATAAGGTTAAGATCCTCTATCTTAACGCTATTAATATCTTTTATACAGTCATATACTCCTAGCTTACTAAGATCTCCATATAGATAAAGCTCTATATCTCCTTTTGACTTTAGATATCTATAGAGATCTGCAGTATCCTTCTCTGCTCCACCAATATCGAAGAAGGATCCAGTATCCATTATAAGCAGCTTCATCTTAATCAAGAGTCTATCGCTCTTACTTAATTAAGATAATTTTTAAAAAGATTGAATTTTAAATAACTAATTAGTGAATATAATGGGAATACTTGATATCTTCTCTAGCAACAGGAATAAGAGCGGTAGAGGTCTTATAGTTAGCTATGAGCTAATTCCATATCATCTAAATATTAAAGATAAGAACGGCTCTGTATTAGTTAAGGTAACAATAAAGAATGAGACAGATAAGGATCTGCTGCTATCTATGAAGGCGGCCCTACCAGAAGAGCTATCATTCAGTCAGACAGTAGGAGTTGATAAGACAAGAGAGTTTGAGATTGGGGATATAAAAGTAAATGAGAAGAAAGAGATAAGCTTTGAGGTCTTTCCATCACCTTCAATCAAGGAAGGAAGCTTTAAGATTGCATTAAATATAATGAGGCATCCATTAGGCAATAAGGATCTTATAGAATCAGAGATAAGAAAAGATATAGAGATAAAGGCATTATAACATATCACTGCTGCTGTATCTCATTGCTCTGATCTGTGTCCTGCTGCTTGTATACTAGATTCTTAACCTCATCTAGTAGCTGCGCTATCTTAAATCCTTTCTCTGTTATTACTATAAACTTTGTCTTTCCATGCTTCTCTGCTTTTATTAGGCCTAAAGCCTCATACTCTTTCAGTAGATTTGATGTATGCACATATGTTGTTCTTGTCTCTCTAGATATATCTGATACTGACATTCCCTTATTCCTCTTCATAAGGACGAACAGCAGATTCGCCTGCTTCTCTTTAATCAAGAGGTTATCCATATATATCACAAGATATAATTTAATATATAAAGCTTAATTATTTAACTCTTTTATATACTTATTTAAGAAGTAACAGCTTAATAATAGTGCTTATTATATGCAGGATCAGTCTCAAAGGCATATCTTTAATATAGCTATAGTATCGATAAGCATAGGCTTAATACTTTTAATAATATCAGCCGTTTATGGAGTTATAGCAGTTTATATAACGATAAAGAATGGTATCCATACTGTAGAGGATGTATATCTAACAACATTTAATATAGTTTTTAGAATTATAATTCCATTTATAGCAGGCTTTATGCTTATATATAATGGCAGACTTCTCTTAAATATATTTAGAGTAAGCTATAGCTCCAAGTCTGAAGATAAGATAAATAGCAGTATAGAGAGTATAGCTAAAAGATTTACTGATAAGGAAGAGTATCTATTACTTCGCTATATAATAAACAGTAATGGAATGACTCAGAAGGGCTTAGCTCAGATAACTGGCTTAAACAAGGTAAAGGTTCATAGACTAATAAAGCGTCTCTTAAGTAAAGGCATAATAAAGGAGTATAAGGATGGAATATACAAGAAGTATGTGATAAACGAGAGCATTAAAGATGATCTACTAGGCTCAAGATAGAGAATCTAAATTATTATAAATATTAAATCATAATCTTTAGATGATCTATATGAGATATCTCAGATTAGATGAGAAGATAAAGCCAGAGCAGTATAATATAGATCTTAATGTAAATATGAAGGACTTCTCATTCTATGGAGATGAGGAGATAAAGCTAAGCATAGATGGAGCAGTAGAGGAGATAAGGCTTAACTCATTAGGTCTAAACATAGAGAATGCTTCTATAGAGTATAAGAATAAGATTATAAAGGCAGAGATAGAGAATCTCACGAATCAGCAACAGATAGCGTTAAGCATAGGTCAGAAGATTAAGAACAAAGCAATTCTGCATATAAGCTTCTCTGGAAAGGCAAATGACGATCTCGCTGGATTGTATATAAGCGAGTATAAGGATTCTAAAGGTAGCACTCAGTATCTATTATCAACTCAGCTAGAGCCTGCTGATGCTAGAAGAGTTATACCGTGCTTCGATGAGCCATCATTTAAATCAGTCTTTAATCTAAGCGTAACAGTTGATAAAGAGTTTGAGGTGATATCTAACTCTCCGGTAAAGAGCATAAAAGCTATCTCTAACAAGAAGAGATTCGTATTTAAGCCAACTCCAAAGATGTCCACATATCTGCTTTATATAGGAATTGGGAGATTCTTTAGAAGATCTAAGACTGCAGATGGGATTAAGTACTCAGTTGTTTATACTGAAGGTAAAGACTCATTAACAGAGCTTCCTCTAAGATATGCGATAGACTTTGTAAGATTCTATATTAAGTACTTTAAGATAAAGTATCCTCTAGAGAAGCTCGATCTATTAGCTATACCTGACTTTCCAGTAGGAGCTATGGAGAACTGGGGAGCAATAACATTTAGAGAGAGCAGATTCTTAGTAAATGAGAGCTCATCAATAACAGATAGATTTGGATCTGCTGAAGTAGTTGCTCACGAGCTGGCTCATCAATGGTTTGGAGATCTAGTAACAATGAGATGGTGGGATGATCTCTGGCTAAATGAGAGCTTTGCTACATTTATGAGCTACAAGGCAATAGAGAATGCAGGCAGCTACTATAAGCAGTTTGATGTAGATAAGCTAAAGAGAATGGAGATTCTAGAGGAGGCATTGAACTATGATGTATTAAAGACAACTCATCCTATAAATGCAAGGGTCGAAACACCAGAGGAGTTAAGCTCACTATTTGATACTGTAACATATGAAAAAGGAGCATCATTCTTAATGATGCTTGAGCAGTTTGTTGGTGAAGATGTATTCAGAAACGCTATAAGCAGCTATCTTAATAAGTATAAGTACAGCAATGCATCTAAAGATGATCTGTGGAATATGATAAACAATGTATCTAAGAATAGAGATGTTATAAAGTTTGCCAAGGCATGGCTTGAGAAAGAAGGATATCCTGTTATAAGTATATCAAAGAGCAAAGGGAGATATAAGCTGGAGCAGAAGAGATTTGTATTATCAAAGTATATGAGATCAGAGCCATGGCCTATAAATATAGAATATCTGGAGAAGAAAGGTAAAGAGCTTAAAAAGAAGCAAGAGCTTGTAACATCTAAAGAGCATTATATAGATAGTAAATCAGACTATATCAAGCTCAATGCATCCTTTAATTATCTATATGTGACAGACTATCCAGATAGCATGCTAAATCTTATAGTAAAAGAGATTGAGAAGCTTAGTGATCTAGATAAGGCAGAGCTATTAGAGGATATAAAGCTACTATTCATGGCAGATAGAATAAGCATTGATGAGCTTTTGAGATATTACGATAATGCTTTCCATAAGAGCATTAAAGATTCAAGCATATATACATTAAATACAATTGTAGCAAATCTACGCATACTATATGAGACATTTTATGATACAAAGAAAGCAGAGCATATAAAGGAAAGCTTAAGCTCATACGTAGATCTGCTTTATAATAAGTTTGGAGTAATGCCAGATAAAGAGGATACAATGATAATGAAGCTTCTTAAGAACAATATAATAGTAGCTGGTGCTTATTCGAAGCATAGTAAGATAATTAACTATATAGAGAAAGAGTTTAAGAATATACTTAATGGAAGATTCGAGAATAAAGATTCTAAGGGCGCAATACTAAAAGCAGCTGCATTAAATGCATCTAAAGATACTGCAGCAAAGATAAAGAAGCTATATGAAGAGGAGATAAATCCAACAGAGAAGGCAACATATCTTAGAGCACTTGCATATGCTGCTAAAGATAACGATCTAGACATATACTTAAGATATATGGAATCAGAGAATGTAAGAAAGCAGGACCGCTTCATAATGTTTGCAAATCTATCATTAAATGTAAATATAAAGAAGAGCTCTCTATTAAAGTGGCTTATAAGCAAATGGGATTATCTTAAGGAGGAGTATCCTCCTGGTACAAATATACTGCAGAGATATACACAGTCATTAAGCAATATCGTTGATTCTAAAAAGGATCTAGAGCTTGTTAAGGAGAAGATTGGTAATAGCTTAAGGGATGATACAAAGAAAGATTATAACAGATCTATTGAGATGATAGAGCAGATTCTAAAGCTTAGAAAAGAGATGAACTAGATGAAGCTTTATGAGTATCAAGGAAAGTATATATTTAAGAGATATGGAATAAATGTACCAAATCAGATAGATATAGATAGCATAAGTGATAAAGGAGTAAAGGTCGTCGTTAAATCTCAGATACTTGAAGGCAGTAGAGGCAAGAGGGGCTTAGTAAGAGTCACAGATAAACCTCTAGAAGCCATAGATGAGCTCAAGAAGCAAGGTATAGATAAGTTTCTGATAGAAGAGTATATAGAGCATGATAAGGAGCTCTATATTGCACTTATAATGAATAGAGATAAGGCCTCTTTGTCATTAGTGAGCTCATCGAACGGAGGTGTAGATATAGAGTCTCAGAGCAGTATCTTCATAGAGGATATCTCTTTAGATAGAGGAGTTAAAGATTATGATATAATAAAGCTATACAAGTATCTTAAGATAGGAAGATTTGAGCAGCTATCTGCTTTAGTTAGAGCATTATACAGAATATATACAGATCTAGACTGTGAGCTTGTAGAGATAAATCCTTTAGTATATAAAGATGATTTTATAGCATTAGACTCAAAGATTATACTAGATGATAATGCATTGTTTAAGCATAGTGATCTGCTTAAGGAGATAAGCGCAGAGAGCAAGCTAGATAGAATGGTAAGGCTAGATGGTTATATAGGGATAATAGGAAATGGAGCAGGATTAACAATGGCAACGATGGATATGGTTAATATATATGGAGGAAAGGCAGCAGACTTTTATGATATTGGAGGTGGTGCGACAGCAGATGAGGTTAGATCTGCTTTATTAGAGGTAAGCAGCATAGAGGGTATAAAAGCTATTGTAATAAACATATTTGGCGGAATAACAAGATGCGATGAGGTAGCAGAGGGCATAGTAAGCGCCTTAGACTCTATAGATAAGAATATAAAGCTGTATGTAAGGCTTACTGGGACTAATAAGGAGCTTGGCTACAAGATACTTAACGATCACGGTATAAAGACTTATGATGATGTATCATCAATGATAAAGGCGTGTGTAGATGCTAATAGATAGAGACACAAGGGTTCTTGTACAGGGTATTACTGGAAGAGAGGGCTCATTCCATACAAGACATATGCTAAGCTATGGAACAAAGATAGTTGCAGGTGTCACTCCATTTAAAGGAGGTGAGTATATAGAGAATATTCCTGTATATGATACTGTTTATGAAGCAGTTAGCAATCATAAGATAGATGCATCTATCATCTTTGTACCAAATACAAGGGCTGTTGATGCTATCTACGAGGCAGTAGATAACGATATAAAGCTTATAGTTGTTATAACAGAGCATATTCCAGTTATAGACTTTGCCAGGTCTAAGCTATATGCAAAGAGCAAGGGAGCAAGAATAATAGGTCCAAACTGCCCTGGTATAATAGTGCCTAAGGAGAGAGCTCTACTAGGGATAATGCCTGACTCTGCATTTAGAGAAGGCAGAATTGGAATAATATCTAGATCTGGCACATTGACATATGAGGTTGCAAACTCCTTGAGAGAGTATGGTCATTCAACAGTAATAGGAATAGGTGGAGATCCTATAATAGGAACAGATCTCTTAGAGGCAGTTCATATGATGGATAATGATGATGATACAGAAGAGATCGTTGTTATAGGAGAGATAGGCGGCGATATGGAAGAGAGATTAGCAGAGGAGTACAAGAAAGGCTTGATAAGCAAGAAGATCGTTGCCTATATAGCTGGATTAACAGCTCCTAAAGAGAAGAGAATGGGTCATGCAGGTGCAGTAGTCTACTTAGGCAGAGGAACTTACGAGAGTAAGATAAAGGCTTTAAATGAAGCTGGCATAAAGGTTGCTAAGACTCCTTACGAGATAAAGGATCTCCTATAGATTATAAGGGATCTTAAACAACTGTTAATATTGAGGAGTTAGATTAAATATCTTTCTATTTTCAATATATCAATCATGGATAAGCAACTTAAAGAGATATCATTTGGGAAGGGCGACCTATGGAAGACCATCGAGTTCGAGGATCTAGAGGAGCTTGACTGGTTAATTAAAGTCTCTATAAAAAGATTAGAAGATAGAAGTGGTGGCTATCTAAGGCAGAATCTCTCTGTCATATATTCGATAGTATATTGCTCTACTATGATAAACTCCTTTATCTTAGAGCCAAGTAATAAAGATGACGGCTCAGATAACAAGATATATGATGATCTAAGAGAGATGATAGAAAGTAAGGCAGATCGTCTAGATCAATTATATACAAAAGAGAATATAGAAAGATTAAAGAAGTATGCAGATCTAGGGCTTGCTGCATCTAAATTACTTATACAAGCATTAAGGATTGTAGCAAGCGGCGCAGTATATAACAATCAGATATCTAAAGTAATGCAGCAGTTTATAGATAGACTATCTCAGTATAAGCTAAGCTTAAACGATCTTTTTAGTAGCTTTAATGAACTTTATAAAAATTTAGAGAGTAATGGGATTAACTCAAATAGAACTATGGTTATCATAAGCTCGCCATACTTAACATATAGTATTAATAAAGGCAGTGAAGTACAATATAAAACATGGTATACTAATAGCTCAAATAGTATAAGCAGTAACACACAGACACAAGTAGGATACATTACAACAGGATATATAGATAGAAGCACAATCAAAAGAGAGCTTAATAGGTATCATGACCTATCTATTAGTATAAAGGATCTATCGGATATGGATATATCATATATAAATAATATACTTCGCAACGAGTTGAATAAGCTACTTGAAGAAGTTTATGGGCTTAATGAAGAGAGTAATCGATTAGATAGAGAAGCAATTATAAGCCATTCTAGTCGCATAAGAGCCTGATTATGATTTGCTCTTATATCTCTTGCATAATGTCTTATACTTGTTTGAATATGATAAAAGCTTTGAGATATAAGAGTTATTAAATATTATCTACTAAGATAGATTGATGATTATATGACAAAGCTTCTAGTTCTGGGTGGGAGATTTGCAGCACTAACTGCTGCATATACCGCTAAGAGGCTTCTTGGTAATAAGATAGATATAACTCTGATAAATGATAAGCCTTATGCAGTATTTAGACCGAATCTGCCACATGTAGCATTAGGCTTAGCGAAGCCAGAGGAGTTAGAGTTTGATCTAAAGTCTGCTCTAAGTAGAAAAGGCATAAACTTTATAAATGGTAAAGTAGTAAGGATAGATGCTAATAAGAATGCCGTATACTATCTAGATAGTAATGGTAAGGAGCATATAGAGAGATATGACTACCTTATTGTTGGATTTGGAGCAAAGCTTGGAGTAGAAAAGATAAAGGGCTTTAATAAGTATGGCTATAGCGTATGTGAGCCAGAGTATGCATTAAAGCTTTATAATAGGCTTAAGGAATTTAAAGGGGGTAATATAGCGATAGGATCTGGAGTATTCTACCAAGGCTCATTAAGAAAAAGAGGAAAGTATCCAGAGAGCTGGGCTCCTAAGGCAGACTCCGCTTGCGAGGGTCCTGTATTTGAGATGTCTATAATGCTACCACCATTTCTTAAGAGGCTTGGTGTATATAATAAGACACATATAACTATATTCACTCCTGGAAGTGATATACTTACAGATCTAAGTGAGTCTGCTAGAAGGCTTGTAAGAGATCTGTATAAAAAGATGGGATATGAATTAGTAACTGACTTTAGAATAAAGGAGATAAGAGAGAAAGAGATTATATCTGAGGATGGTAAGAAGATAAAGGCAGATATCGCAATAGTTCTGCCTCCTTATGAGGCAAATGATGTAGCAAAGAGCTCAACTCCTGAGCTATTCGATGATGCTGGCTTTGGATTAACAGATGAGCATATGCGCTCTATATCTTATGATAATATATACTTTGTTGGTGATGCGAATCAGCTTACAGTGCCGAAGTTAGGTGCATTAGCAGTATTCACAGCAAGGATAGCAGCAGAGGATCTTGCAAATAGGCTAGGAGTCAATGTAAAGATAGAGAGCTATGATCCAAAGATATACTGTATAGCAGACAATCCATTAGAGAATACGGGAGTAGAGGTAGTAGACAACACATTATTCAATGGAGGTATAAGCAGAGTTACAGAATCAAAGGCGAAGCATATGGCAAAGAGCATGCTATATAAGTATTTTATATGGACAAAGGGAGATATGGCCCTAGATCAATACTTTGAGCAGTAGTCTTATAATACTAAGAAGTGATAGCTATGAGAAAGAGTACTAAGGATGATAAGAATGAGATATTGATCTATGCGGATCAGAATGCAGAGTCTATAAAGAGATTTATAGAGCTTGTAGCAGCTCTTGATAAAAGAGGTCTAATCGAGCCTATAATAGGCGCATTAGAGGATGAGGATACATTTAGTAAGGCGATGCGCTGCTTAAGCAGCGACTTTGTGATGAATCTCTTGCTTAATATAGACTCAATTATAGATGCTTTAAACAAGCTTGATCTAGAGAATCTATCTAAAGCGATAGCTATAACTAATAATGCGTTAAATGCTATATCTGCTAAAGATATAAAAGAGGTAAACGGCTTACTTGATATGATGCATCAGCTACATGATCCAGATATAAAGAAAGGATTGGGCTTAGTATTTGCTATACTTAAATCTATAGGTAGCTATTATAACAGATAGCTTTCTGAAATAAGTCTTAGCTTATCTATATCTAATTCAAGTTGTTTAAGTATTGTATAAGTGTTAAATAGTTATAAGTTAAATCTATTAATATATTCTAACTAATCATATCTTAGGCCTCGGTGGTGTAAAGGCTAGCACGGAAGGCTGTGGACCTTCAGGACCGGGTTCAATATTCTCTATTATGGAAATCCCGGCCGAGGCCTACGAAAGATATATATGTATAAGAGATTTGGCTGGACTAACAAGGAGCTATTTGAGATAGGCTTAGGCACTTGGTATGGTAAGAACTGGATATTAAGCTCTTTAATAAAGAGAGATATTGATAAGGAATCTAGAATAAAAGCTATAAGAAGAGGATTAGAGCTAGGGGCAGATATAATAGATACAGCAGAGATATATCAGACAGAGGAGCTTGTTGGTAAGGCTATAGAAGGCTTTAAAAGGGAGTCGATCTTCATATCATCTAAGGTATGGTTAACAAATCTTTCAGCTAGAAGACTTAATAAGGCCTTATCTAAGAGCTTAGAGAGGCTAAAAACAGATTATATAGATCTATACTTTATACACTATCCAAATCCTTTAATAGATCTAAAAGAGACAGCAAAGGCATTAGAGAAGGCAGTAGAAGAGAATAAGATAAGATATATAGGATTAAGCAACTTCAATCTAAAAGAGATTAAAGCATTTCAGAGCCTATTAGAGAAGAATAAGATAGCTGCTATACAGCTAAGATACAATCTTATAGATAGAGAGGTAGAGAAGGATATTCTGAAGTACTGTATAGATAACGATATTGCATTTATGGCTTACTACCCTTTAAGAGAGGGAGAGCTTACAAATGATAGCAGACTATTAAGTATAGCCTCTAAGTACAATGCGACTCCAGCGCAGATAGCGTTAAAGTGGCTATCTTCTAAGAAGAATGTCTTTCCAATACCAAGAGCTTCTAATATCAAGCATGTAGAAGAGAATATAAATGCATCAAATATAATAATTGATAAGTCAGATCTAGAGGCATTAGATAATCTATTTGTAAAGAGATAAGATATACAAAAATAAGCTTAAATATATTTTATTGATTATAATTATTATGCAGACAAAGTATATAGTTGTATTAGGATCTCTATTAAGCGGGATAGGTAAGGGAGTTATAACATCCTCTATTCTGAAGATCTTAGACATGTATAATATAAGAGCGATACCTATAAAGTTCGATGGCTATCTTAATGTCGACTGCGGCACAATGAATCCATTTAGGCATGGAGAGGTCTTTGTTCTGGATGATGGAGCAGAGGTAGACATGGACTTCGGAATGTATGAGAGATTCTTAAATAAGGATCTAGATAGAGATCTTTCATTAACATCTGGAAAGATCTTTAGCGAGATAATAGAGAAGGAGAGAAGAGGAGATTATCTTGGGTATGATGTTCAAGTTGTTCCGCATCTTATCGAGTTTATAAAAGATAAGATAAGAGGTATAGCTAAGAAAAGAGAGGCAGAGGTCGTTGTTATAGAAGTGGGAGGTACAGTTGGAGACTTAGAGAATAGCTACTTTATAGAAGCAATGAGAAGCTTATCTACAGAGGAAGATACGGTATTCGTTGTTGTTACATATGTGCTAAAGCCTCATGCTACAGGAGAGCAGAAGACTAAGCCTGCACAGCTAGGCTTAAGAGCAGTAATGAGCTATGGTATAAAGCCATCATATGTAGTATGCAGATCAGAGGATCCGTTAGAGGGATCAACCATAGAGAAGATCTCATCATTTGGAAGTATTAGCAAAGAGAGAGTAATAGATGCAAGAGATCTTGAGACTATATATGAGATGCCTCTGCATCTTATAAATCAAGGCTTTGATAAGCTGCTGTTAAAAGATATTTGCATGGAAGATAGAGCAATTGATAAAGATAAGTATAATAGATGGAGCAGTCTTGTAAATAGTATAAAGAGTAGCAGAGATAATGTTAAGATAGGGATTGTTGGAAAGTATGTAACAGTTAAAGATGCATATATAAGCGTTAAAGAGGCTTTAGTTCATGCATCAGCTTATCTAAATATAAAGCCGGAGATATACTGGATAGACTCAGAGTCAATAGAGAGAGAAGGAGTTGAAGTATTAAAGGATCTGCATGGCATAATAGTGCCTGGAGGCTTTGGAGCTAGAGGTACAGAAGGTATGATTAAGAGCATAGAGTTCTCTAGATTGAATAAGATACCTTATCTAGGATTATGCTTAGGCATGCAGCTGATGTGCATAGAGTATGCAAGAGATGTATGTAATATAAAGGATGCAACCTCTGAGGAGTTTAATCCAGGTGCTGAGCACAAGATTATAGTATATCTACCAACTCAAAGATCTATTCAGAAGCTAGGCGGTACTATGCGTCTAGGTCTATATGAAGCAGTAATAAAAGATAACAGCATAGCAAAAGATGCATATAAGAGAGAGATTATAAGAGAGAGGCATAGACACAGATACGAGCTTAATAATGATTATAGGGAGATATTAGAGAAAGCTGGATTGAAGATCACTGGTGTATCTCCAGATAATAAGCTTGTAGAGATTGTTGAATGGTCTCAATCTTTTGGAATTGGAACGCAGGCGCATCCAGAGCTGAGATCAAGACTAGAGAAGCCATCAGAGCTATTCTTAAGATTCTTAGAGGAGGCATATAGATATAAGCAGGATAAAGGAGCTGTTAGATAGAGCTGCAGTATATATTCTAAAGCTATGCCTTAGCTATAGAATACATCAGTAGGCGTCTCATTTACCTCTTTACTGTATAGTCTTTCTAATGCTCTTGCTAATGCTGGTACAACACCTATCAGAGGCGCCTCTCCAATACCATTTACTATCTTACTCTTAGAGAGCAGCTCTTCTGCTGCCTTCTCTGGGTCTTTCTTTGAAGCCTCAATGAAGCTATCTATATAATTAGAGATATCATCTAGGCCTAAGCCTCTTGAGCTTATAAGCACTATCTTTACTCTCTTTGGAGTATTTATGGCAGTCTGTACTCCTGCTCCTACTAGAGATCTATTTAATACCACTCCTTCGTTATCATAGATTACTCTCTCTGAATAGAGCTGCCCTATCGATTGCATTATACCTCCTTTTATCTGATTATATACATTCTCTTTAGCTATCGGCATACCTATATCTGCTACAAATACGACCTTCTTAACTACTGGCTTATCAAAGTAGTCCTTATCTAAGGATACTAGAGCAGTAAGCAGAGAGTTATGCTGCCCCTTAAACTCCTTATAGATATACACATCTATATCCGAGCTGAGCAGAAGCTCTGGCTTATATTGATTATATCTCTTATATACTGCGTTTATTGCATGAGCTGCAGCATATGTTGCTATAGTATAAAGAGCTATCGCAGATCTGCTGCCCCATGATCCTGTCCCATCATCTAGATAATCTGAGTCTGCATAGTTGTATACAATATCGTCTCTGCTTACTCCCAGTAGTCTGCTTAGTATCTCCTTTAATAATCTTGAATGGCCCTGTCCATGCGAGTTAGCTCCAGAGTAGATATTAAGCTTCTTATCTTTTACTTTTAGCCTTATGCTCTCTCCTGGGCCCACACCAGATACAAGTACAAAAGAGGCAACTCCATAAGCTTCTTTACTGTTAATCTCTTTCTTTAGCAATCTAAATGCCCTCTCAAAGAATCTCTTAGGAGACTTAATCTCTAACGATAAAGGAGATCTATAATCATTCTCTGGCATATTCATAAGCCTTATCTCAAATGGATCTAGATCTAATCTATCTGCAAGCTTATCTATCAGTCTCTCCATAAAGAATGCAGCCTCTGGCCTTCCCGCGCCTCTATATGGACCTATAGGAGCTTTATTAGTAAATACAGAGTAGCTATCTATATTGATATTATCTATCTTATAAGCCCCAGTTATCTGCATTCCTATAAATCTTGGAGCAAAGTCTCCTATTGTCCCTGAGTAAGCTCCATTATCTACATATATCTTGCCCTCTAATCCTTTTATAGCTCCATTACTACCTGCATATAATCTAAGATCTGCTAGTACGCCTCTTCCAGGATTGCTTGCTGCTATATGCTCCTCTCTCGTCTCAATCCACTTTACAGGCCTATTATACTTCATTGCAGCATATGCAGCTACTATATACTCTGGATACAATGCGCCTTTTACTCCAAAGCCTCCACCAGTAAGGCTCTGTATAACCTCTATCTTGCTCTCTGGTATATTAAGGCTATTGGCTAAGCCTCTTCTTATTGATATTACTGACTGTGTTGAGATATATATCTTAAGCTTATCATTATCTCTATCATAGCATGCCACTATACCTCTTGTCTCTAAGGGATCTGGCACAATCCTATCATTATAAAGCCTTGCCTCTATCTTTATATCATAGTCTATATTAAATGGAGCTCCTAGCTTATAGTAGCTATTTATATTGCTGCTCATGCCTTTATGTATAGGATCTTTCTTTAGAGACTCCTCTATACTTGTTATTGGCTCTAAAGGAAGATACTCTACCTCTACATCTCTAGCTTTATCATAAGCTGCATATCTATCATCTGCTACAACTGCAGCTATAGGCTGCTGATAGTAGTTTACAGTATCTCTTGTAAATACTGGCTCTAGGGCTCTATTGCTCTCTATAGCTCCTTCTCCAGAGGCACCTCTAAAAACAGCTAGCTCCTTAGATGTTATATCTGCCTTTTCAACTCTTCCTATTCTAGCTCTTGCATATCTTGATCTAACAAATGCAAGATATAGCATATCATCTAGCTCTATATCATCTATATAGCCCTTAAAGCATCTATCTGCTATCAGATCCTCCATCCTGAGCACCAAGCTCTCTCTTAAATGCCTTTATTATATTAATATATCCAGTACACCTACAGATATTACCTATAAGCATATCATTAATATCAAGAGATGCATCTGCACTGTCTTTATTGCTCTTTATGTAATATAGCAGATTAAGCATACCTGGAGTACAGTATCCACACTGATAAGCATTGCTCTTAATAAAGCTGTCAATAGCAGATCTCATTAACGGATTATCTTTTAATCCCTCAAGAGTCAGTATCTCAGAGTCTGCAGCCTGTACAGCAAAGACATTGCATGATTTTACTAGCTTGTTATTCATTATAACGCTGCATGCACCACACTGTGCAGAGTCGCATCCTATATGTACGCTTTTTATGCCTAGCTTATCTCTTAATAGATGTACTAGGAGCATTCTTGGCTCTACATACAGACTATATCTTGTACCATTAACAACTATCTTTATACTCTTTCTTAATCCATTCTCTTCGTTAGCCATTAAGTATCAGCCTAAGATCTTTATAATCACTAAATGTATCTGCTATTAGCTTATCTATAACCTTCTTAATAGCTCTCTTTCTATACTCTAGAGGTATATCATCTTTTATAATAATTGATTCGTATCTGCTCATCATCTCATTATATATCTCTCTTGCATCTACCTTTTTATCATCTATAATATACTTAATATATATCGGCTTATCGAAGAATGCAGATACTCCTATGCCTATATAGCTTTCATTACTGCTCTCAAATAAGGCTAATGCCATAGATACTATAGATCTCTCTGAGTTAAGCTCTCTAAGCTTAATATAGTTAGATCTCTTACTATCTGCTCTTAAAGATACGCTCTTTACTATCTCATTGTAGCTGCATTTAGTATTAAGTGAGTCTATAAAGAACTCCTGGGCATCTAATGACTCTTCTTTATTAAGACTTATCTTGTTTATACTAGCTTCTAATGCTAGTAGAGCACTTGGTATATCTCTATATCTATAAGCGCTGCATATATTACCAGCTATTGTAGCCAAGCTTCTTATCTGTATATCAGCAACAGATAGAGCTGCCTTAGCGAGAGCAGCTGCTTTACTCTTTATAGTATCATTATTAGATATCTCATTTAAGGTTAGATTGGCCCCTATGATTAATTCATTGCCATCAAGCTTTACAAAGTTAAGCTCCTTTATCCTGCTTATATCTATTAAGACATCAAGATCTATCATATTGCTCTTAATAAGATTTGTTAGGAACTGGCCTCCTGCTATAACCTTTGCATTTGAGTAGCTATTAAGCATGCTCAGTAGATCCTCAATATTCTTAGGTATTATATAATCGATCTGCTTAGGATACATCATCTTATCTTTTATTTAAATCTTTAAAAAACAAGATACTAAGATCTTTATACTTAGCTACAATATCAATACTTATAAAAGATTAATGATATCTTATCTCTAAGTATAGCTCTTTGAAGCTATAGTGATATTTATGAAGCTGTTTTGGAGCAGTAAGGAGAAGATTGAGGTTAATGTCACATCTGTTATAGCGACATGGGCTGGATCACAGCATGTAATAGATGATAAAGGCTTTATATTTAATAAGAAGTCAAGAATCCTAAAGATACCATTCTCAAACTATCTGCCAGATGAGATAGCCTTAGAGGATATGCTTCAAAGTAGAGAGAGCTTTAGTGTCATTAAGCTTAATGATATTCTAGTAAATAAGCCTTTTATAATAGAGAGTATAAAGCCGAAGCCGCCATTAACTATAAAGCCGAATGAGCAGGTAGATCTCCTAATTAAAGTAAGAAGACCTGAGATGAGCTATACTGGTCCTTTAAGGCTTGATTTCATAGGAGAGAGATCAGATAATACAGTAAAGATTGAGATACCAAAGCTTGTTATAAGATATAATGGAAGTAAGATAGAGGATAGCTCAGAGCATTATATAATTAGAGCTCCAAAAGGCTATATATTTAATATAAAGATACAGCTTGCTAAGTACATAGAAGCAGGAAAGAGAGTAGAGAGCATAAAGGCTGAGAAGCCCTTTGAGATAATAGATACAGATCCAAAGACTCCATTTACAATAGATAAGGATCATAACCTTATAGAGCTTAAGATAAAGATGCCTGATATAAGTATAGCCTCTGAGCTAGAGCTTATAGTAGAGTAATAGACAAGATAAATATATCTGTTTTACAATAAGATATTATAGGGATACTTGATTTTATGAAAAGTAAGATACTAACAGCAGAGATAATAAATATAGGTGATGAGCTTCTCAAAGGTAAGACTGTTAACACCAACGCAGCTTATATAGCAGACCTATTAGATAAAGAGGGATTTATAACAAATAGAATAGTTGTAATTCATGATAAGACAAATGACATAGTTAAGGAGCTCAGAGACTCTCTAAGCAGAAAGCCAGCATTAATAGTAACTACTGGTGGGCTTGGACCTACACATGATGATCTAACAAAGAGAGCTGTAGCTAAGGCATTAGGATTAAGATTAGTAAGAAGCAGAGAGCTATCAGAGCATATAATGCTAAGACATTCTGGCTTTCATAAGTTTATACTCGACTCAAAGGCAGATTATATTATAGAAGGAGCTAGAGTCTTATACAATGAAGTAGGTGTAGCTCCAGCTATGCTTATAGAATACAAAGGAGTTACCATACTTATGCTTCCAGGTGTTAGAGAGGAGTGCAAGCATCTATTTGATAAGTTTATAAGAGATTATAATAAGAACACAGATTATAAGAGCTGCAGTATCTCACTATGCATAAAGGATCCAGACGGTTATGGAGAGTATCTTATTAAGGATATTATGAAAGAGCTATACAATAAGCATAAGCTGTATATAAAGAGCAAGCCAAAGCATGAAGCAGGTATGAGATTTATTCAGCTAGATATATCTAAGATAAGTAATAACGAGCAGGATACATATAAGGAGCTAGAGTCTATAAGAGACAGAATAATAAAAGAATGGAAGCAGATGTTAATAAAGATAAAGGGTTAGGCTCTGCTATCTATATCTATATACTTAAGATCTCTCTTACCTTTATATAGCTCTAAAGGCCTTATGAGCTTGCTAGACTGCATATACTCTATTATATGAGCGCACCAGCCTACAGTTCTGCTTGCCGCAAATATCGGAGTGAATAGATTAGATGGCACTCCTAGATACTGATATACAATCCCTGAGAAGAGATCCATGTTAGGATATATACCCTTACCGCTAAGATTGTTTATAGTCTCTCTTTCAACCTCTAAGACAACCTCTATAAGCCTCTTTATTCTAGTATTTGCTTTCTTCTCTATATTTAGAAGATCCTCTTTTATAATCTTGGCTCTTGGATCATATGTCTTATAGACTCTATGACCAAATCCCATAATCTTCTGCTTATTCTTAAGCATATTCTGTATATAGCTGCTAACATTCTCTTTTCTTCCAATTGCTATAATAAGCTTTAATGCAGCCTCATCCGCTCCTCCATGCAAAGGCCCTTTTAATGTTGCAATACCTGCTGTTACAGCAGCGTATATATCTGCTAGAGTAGATGCTGTAACTAGACATGAGAAGGTTGAGGCATTAGAGCTGTGCTCTGCATGAAGAATAAGCTCTCTATCCATAAGTCTAGACTGCTCATCTGTTGGCTTCTCTCCTTTAAGCATGTACAAGAAGTTTGCAGCATGCGATAGCTCGTAATCTGGCTCAATATAGTCCTCTCCTTGCTCAAATCTGTATATTGCTGCGACTATAGATGCTGCCTTTGATATTATTCTCATAGACTTTCTTATATTGGCTCCTTCATTATTATCATAAGCCTCTTTATCGTATGCTGGCAGCGCAGATACTGCAGTTCTCATTATATCCATTGGGTGTGCTCTACCAGCAAGATGCTTTATTATATCTAATACGCCCTTAGGCAGATCTCTATCCTCTCTCATCTCATCCTTAAATGATTCAAGCTCTGTCTTATTAGGAAGTCTTCCATGAAGTAGCAGATAGCATACCTCTTCATATGAAGATCTCTCTGCTAGATCCTCTATGCTGTAACCCCTATAGTAAAGCTTACCATTCTGTCCATCTACAAGGCAGATATCTGACTCTGCTACATATACTCCTTCTAATCCTTTATAGACCTTTATGCTACTATCTTGCATCATTACCACTATCTTTTATATAATCTATAATAGAGCTGCAGAACTCATCTGTAGATACAGGATTAACATTCATATATCTTGCAACATCTCTGGTTACTATCTTTCTATTATACATCTCTGCTAAAGCTCTTCTTATAAGCAGCGCTGCATTAGACAGGCCTAGATGCTCAAGCATCATCACTCCAGCATTTATTATGCCAGTAGGATTTGCGAGATGCTGCCCTGCATACTTTGGAGCTGTTCCATGCACGGCTTCAAACATCGCTGCATCATCTCCTATATTAGCAGATCCAAGCAATGCAATATTGCCTATCAATGCGCCTGCCGCATCAGAGACATAATCTCCATTAAGATTAGGAGCAAGTATTATATCATAGCTCCTCGGATTTATTATTATCTGTTGAAGCATATTATCAGCAATTCTATCATTTATAAGTATCCTTCTAGAGCTATCCTGCGGCTGCTCGTTCTCTAAGTAGATCTTATCTGCGTACTCCCTCTTGTATAGATTATATACTACCTCTCTAAAGAAGCCCTCTGTATACTTCATTATATTTCCCTTATGCATTATTGTTATACTCCTTCTATTATTCTTTAAGGCATACTCTATAGCGAATCTAGCTATTCTTTCAGTTGCTCTTCTGCTTATGCTTTTTATACCAACTCCTGAGTCAGAGCTTATATCTATATTAAACTGATCCTTCATTATACTTCTAAGTCTTGACGCTTCATCAGAGTCGTAAGGCCACTCTATTCCTCTATATATATCATCTGTGTTCTCTCTTATAATAACGAGATCTACTCCATTAGGATCTTTCAATGGAGACTGCATATAGCTCTCGTATCTGACAGGCCTTATATTCGCATATAGATCTAATAATAATCTTATTCTAACATTAACTGAGCGCTCGCCCTCTCCAACTGGTGTCTCTATGGGTCCTTTAAGAAGATATCTATAGCTCATTAGCATATCTTGAGCCTGCCTCGGAAATCTGTCTCCGTACTTATCTAATGCCTCTAATCCTAGCTCTATCCTTTCAAACTCTATAGAAGCATCTTCTACTCTTTTCACTGCCTCTTTAATAATCTCTACTGTTGGCGGTACTATATCCTTTCCTATGCCATCTCCTTCAGCATAAAGTATCTTAAAATTCATAAAAAGAGATTTGTATCAAAACTAATTAAATCTTTATGTATCTGTAGTATGTATTGTTATATTCAAATGCCTCATCTGTCTTATCAGCATATACAGCCTTATAAAGCTCCTCTAAGCTATTATATATAAGTATAACACCATCTCTTATAAGATAGTACTTATCATTAAAGCTGAAGTAGCTTCCAACTATCAGCTGATCATTATAGTTGTTTACTATTGTCTTTGCTGTTGAGCTTCCTAGAGTTATAAGTATAGATGTTATAAGATTTGCTATATCTATCTTATCCCCTACCTTAAGCATAATAACATCTCTTGGATACAGCCATAGCTCTATAGGCATCCTTAGCTCTAGTATAGAGCTGTTAATCTTGCTTAATAGATCTGCTGTTATATGCAGCATATCTTTGTTATAAACAAATGGCTCGTACTTAGACCTTATATCTATAAGAAACTCCTCTATCTCATCTATATCGGGAGTTATAAGAGAGCTTAATGCAGCTATAGATCTATACTCCTCCTTTTCTATATAGTCCTTATACTTCTCTATTATAAATAGGTATAGATCTCTTTCTCTTTTTAGTCTTTCAAGCTCATCCATCTTTAAAACTCTATCTATTACTATAATTAATAAGCTATCTGAAGAAAAACTTATAAGATTTTATTTTAAAGATTTAAGCATATAGACTTTGATTCTTATATAAAGATTAAGCTTATAAATAATCTCAATATTTATTATTATTAGCCCCGGTGGTTAGATTGGAAGCCAATAGCTCAGATAGTAAGAATCTAGAATCTAAAGATAATGTAAGTCAGAGCTTAATAAAGGATGAGCTTGATATAATAAGCTACTGGAATAGTAATAATATATTAGAAAGAGTTAGATCAAGAAACTCAGACGGGCCTAGCTTCTACTTCTTAGATGGTCCGCCTTATGTTACAGGAGATCTTCATATAGGCGGATTAAGAGTAAAGGTGATAAAGGATGCTATACTTAGATTTAGAAGATCATTTGGCTATAAGGTCTATGATAGAGCTGGCTATGATGTACATGGCCTGCCTATAGAGAAGAAGGTAGAGTCTACATTAGGGATAAGCTCTAAGAAGGAGATTGTTGAGAAGGTTGGCATAGAGAGATTTATACAAGCATGTAAGGACTTTGTTAATAGCTATATGAATAGGATGGATAATGACTACTATAGATATGGCGTATGGCTAGACTTTAAGGATCCTTATATACCATACAAAGAAGAGTATATACTTGCAGGCTTAAGGATATTCAAGAAGATATATGATAACGGATATGTATATAGAGAGAAGAAGACTGTGCCTTACTGCATATACTGTGATACAACACTAGCTCAAGGAACAGCTGAGCTAGAGTATGCAAATGATACAGATCCATCTATCTATGTGCTATTTAAGCTGAATCCAGAGCTTAATAGAAATAAGAGGCTTAGCGATGCGTATCTGCTTGTATGGACAACAACTCCTTGGACTCTGCCAGATAATCTAGTTATAGCAGCAGATCCTGAGGCAGAGTATCTGATAGTAGAGTTCAATGGAAAGAAGATAATAACATCTAAGAATAGCTTAGACAGACTAAAGGATAGATTTAAGGAGTATAGAGTACTAGACCAGATATATGGAAAGGAGCTTAATAAGATGCATTATATACACCCTTTAGAGGATCTTATACCTCTGCATAAGGATCTAAGAGAGCAGCATATAGTAATAGCAGATGCATCTATAGTAAATGCTAATGAAGGAAGCGGATTTGTTCATGTAGCTCCAGCTCATGGAATAGATGACTATAATTTAGGCATAAGGTATAAGCTTAAGATGCTATCAAATGTAAAAGAGGATGGGAGATATACAGAGGCTATGGGCAAGTACGCAGGAATGCAGGTATTTGAGGCTAACGAGATAATAATAAATGATCTAAAAGAGAGAGGAGCATTAATAGTAAATGAGAAGATAACACACTCGTATCCTCACTGCTGGAGATGTCATAATAAGGTTATATATATCTCAACTGATCAGTGGTTCTTTAATATTCAGAAGGTAAAGAGCAAGATCTTAAAGGAGAATAGAAAGATAAGATGGCATCCTAAAGAGGCTGTAGACTGGCAGGAGGCAGTATTCAAGAATGCTCCAGACTGGTGTATATCAAGGCAGCGTTACTGGGGTATTCCATTACCTATATGGATATGCGATAGCTGTAAGAATGTAACAGTCATAGGAAGCAAGGAGGAGCTACTTGAAAAGGCTAAGAATAAGGAGTATGTGAGATCAATGAATGATCTACACAAGCCATATATAGATAATGTAGTACTAGAGTGTGATAGATGTCATAATGATATGCATAGAGTACCAGATGTATTTGATGTATGGTACGACTCAAGCATAGCATTTAATGCTAGTATAAGAGACAAAGTAGAAGAGGATATGCAGGTAGACTTCTTGATAGAGGGAACAGATCAGTTAAGAGGATGGTTCTCTGGAACAATAAAGATAGGTGTTATGCTATATGGTAAGACACCAGTTAAGAATATAGGAGTTACATCGATGGTACTTGATGAGAAAGGAAGAGAGATACATAAGCATCTAGGTAACTATATAGCAGTAAGCGAGGAGGTTAAGGTATATCCTGCAGACTCGATAAGATACTGGGTATTCTCTCACTCATATCAGCCAGATGTATTAACAAAGAAGTCCGAATGGGTAGATGGAATAAAGTATCTGATGCTACTGCATAATATAGAGGACTTTATAAAGGAGTACTCTAGCTATGTGGATTACGATTATAAGAAGATAAGCAAGAAGATAAGCAAAGAGCTCTTAGATAAAGAGGATCTATGGATAATGTCAAGATTCAACAGAGTTCTTAATAACGTTACAGATCTTCTAAAGGACTATTATGCTCCAGAGGCATTCATGGAGCTAAAGGGCTTCGTGCTTAATGATCTAAGCAGAGATTATATAAAGCTGCTAAAGAAGAGGTTTAATATAGAAGACAAGCAGAAGATGCATGCAAAGCTCTCAGTATTAAACAGCATCTTCTTTAAGACATTAGTTATCAATACGCCCTTCCTACCATTCATAACAGAGAAGATATACAGATCTCTATATGGGCTTAAAGATAGCATTCATCTAGAGGATTGGCCTAGAGTAAGTAAGAAAGATATAGATGATAATCTTGAAAGAAGCTTTAGTATAGCAAATGAGATAGTTGCAGCAATCCTTAGCAGCAGAGATAAGGCACAGATAAGATTGAGATGGCCCATAAAAGCTGCTTATGTAACACTTAATGATGAGCAAGCATTGAAGGTAGCAGAAGAGATGAAGGATATAATTATGCTATTAGTCAACTCAAAGCAGCTTGTTATAAAGAGAGGCAAAGGCAGTAAAGAGGTAAGACCGGAGTTTAATAGCTTAGGGCCTAAGTTTAAGAGCTATGCTCCAAGGATAGCAGATCTTCTAAAGAGAGCTAATGCAGATGATCTAGAGAGCTCAATAAGGGAGAATGGAAAGTATATAATTGAGATTGATGGCAACAGATTTGAGATTACAGCGAATGACTTTAAGATCATCGAGAAGGAGCCAGAGGGCAATGCAGTATCTTTTAAGTACGGATATGCAGATATAGATAAGGAGCTTGATGATAAGCTTAGAGAGGAGGCATTTATAAGAGAGCTTCAGAGAAGGATACAGCTATTAAGGAAGAGCCTAGGCCTAAAGAAGATAGATATAATAAGAGTATACTACAGAGCAGATCAGCAGTCTAAAGAGGCAATCGAGAGAAATATAGAGGAGCTTAAGAGGTATGTAAATGCTAAAGAGCTTATCAATAAAGAAGATAACAACATGCAGAAGCTAGACCTAGAGGATTCAGAGGTTTATATAAAGATAGAGAAGCTTTAATCTAAGCTAATCTTTTTAACTTTAATTTATATCTTATAGTAGTTAAGAATGTACAAGCTATATGTAATTCTGATGCTGATTTCAGTAATTATAGCTAGATATGCTTATGCACAATCAGCCAATACATTAACATCAAATATAATTATCAATATATCAAATAACAGCTCAAGCAATAATTCATTAATCTTAAATATAAGCATAAAACCAACACTTAAAAGCCTTATAAGTATATCTAACAGCCCTATAGGTACAAATATCTCTATAAGTAGCAGCATCTCTAATCTTAATGATCTTATAGATAGTATAGATCAAAGCAATAGCTCTCTTCTAAAGAGTCTGAGCTACTATATAGAAGAGCTATATAACTACTCTAATCTATCAAGTTATAATATATATAATAAAGTTAGATTAATAAAGAAGCTCAATATTCAGAATAGAGCTCAAGGCAAGCAGTTATATCTGATCAGATCTTATGATAACAGCTCTTACATAGATATAGCCAAAGGATATTATAACCATAATAGATTAGAAAGGATAAGCATACTTCATATAAATGAGTCTAAGATAGTAGCTAGTAATTATGCAGATATAAGCATAGATAGAACGTATAAGGATGTAGATATACCTATAATAATAAACTCAAGTATTCCATTAAAGCAGATATATGCAAATTTCAATACCCAGCTTAATAATATCTCTATCAATGTAAGTATAATTAGATACAGTAACTTTAATATAAATAAAAAGAAAGTTGATTATCTAATATATATAAACAAGAGCTTCTCAGATAGCTTAGTAAGTAATGTTACTTACTACTTTACTGTAAACAGCAGCTTTATAGATAAACTTAATATATCTCCTTATCAGATAGCATTATACAAGTATAATGAAGCTAACGGCTCTTGGTATCCTCTAAAGACCTATCTAGTAAGAAATAGCTCAGGATCTTATCTATATAAAGCATACTCTGATTCTTTTTCACTATATGCTGTATCTTATATAGCTAACTATACAATAGATAACTCTTCGCAGCTTACTGCTTCAGTTAAGCTTCCAAGTAACTATAAGCTTTATATATGTGCTGCAGGTACAAGCTGGGCGTTCAATGATACAAGCTTATATCCAGCGCCGTCATGGAGCAGCAATGTAATAGTAAATGCTCCAAATGCTTCTTTCTCAACAAAAAAGGTTAATGCTTCTATAGGAATATCAAATAGTAATATATGCTCAGCTTCACAAATAAATAAGGGCTTCTACTATGGTTTGACTATTGGTGGTATAGCATTAAATTATACCAAATTTAATTTATATACAAACTCTTCATCTAATACGTACACAGCAACATTAAATTATAATGTAGCAGATAATGGAAGCTTTGTAGTTATAGTAGAAGCAAATGGTTATTTTAATATAAACTCTTATCCTACATTGCCGAAGGGCTGCAGCTCTGTTGTAAATGCAACAGGAAATTATAGCAATGTTAATATAATAACATGCAGTAATCAAGCTGCAGGCAGCTATAGCTTAACCTTTAGCAATAGCATGTCCTTCTTTATTCCTCCTATAAGCTTTGCATTAGCAGCATTTGTATTTAATCCATATAAAGTAACTTTTGAAGATAGTCCTAATGATGGAAGCATAATAGTGAATAATACTGCATTAAGCGATGGAAGCTCATTAGATCTAATAGGCACAGCTCAGATAAAAGCATCTCCTAATAAAGGCTACTTCTTTGAGTATTGGTCATCCAGCAATAATAACATAACAATTCAGAATCCAGACTCAATTATAACAAATATAACATTAGATGGTAATGGAAGCATAATAGCTCATTATGGTAAGGTTGCAGCAGTAACTCATTTCATTGAGAGTGGTCTGCCTACTAATACATTATGGAATATTACATATGCTAATATAACAAATCAGTCTACATCTAATGAGATAAATATATCAACAGCATCTACTGGAAACTTTTTGTTTATAACACATAAAGTATTAACAACGCAAGCAACATATGCTCCGAATATAAGCTCTGGATATCTATTAACAAATTCTACACAGTATATTAATTATAAGGCAGTAAGTTATAAGTTAAAGATAGTTACGGAGCCATCTAATGCAACAGTAACAATAAATAATGTAAATTATAAAAATGGAAGCATAATAAGCGCTTCTGGTATATTAAGCATAGCTGCAAATCTGCCCTCTGGTTTTACATTTAACAGATGGATCTTATCAAACTCTTCAAACGCAACAATAAATAACTCTTATAGCCCTAAAGCAAAGCTAGGGATATTAGGAAATCTTACATTAATGCTAAATGTTTATAAGGCATTTAATGTAAGCTATATAGCCTCAAATAAAAGTGCTAATTCAAGAACCCTTTCTCTTACCCTAAATAATAAATATAAGCTGTATATATGCAGTGGTGCTGCTGCAAATCCAATAAGCTCTGTAAGCTGGAGCTTATCAAGTAATTCTAGCGCGCAAACATCAATAGGTGCTCAAAAAGCAAATATATGCAAGATTAGTGCAACTGGTAAAGGATTATCATTAAGTGGTTTAGCTTTAAATTATACTGATTATAAGTCTTTTAATGCCTCTAGTTCATCTGGTACTGCAGCAGTTAATTATAATGTAATTAATAATAACTCATTTGTTGTAATAGCGCTTTCATATAGCTATAATGCTTCATTAGTTGCATTAAATTATAATATACCAAATAATTGCAAGATCGTTACATTTAATAATAATACAGCAGGCAATGGCTATACATACGGTACTGCTATAGCAGTATGTCAGAGAGTTCAAAAAGGAACATACAACGCAGGTGTATATTATTTATATTGCTATTTTGGTAGCTGCTACTCATCTGTTGACGTATTTGTATTTAGTTCATATAAAGTAAATATAGTAACAATACCTAATAATCTAAATATATCAATTAATGGAGAAACACTAAGCAATAATAGCAATATATACTTAATAGGAAGTGGTCAGATATATGTATATCCTTTAAACAACTATATATTTCACTCTTGGAACGCATCTAATACAAATCTAAGTATATTAAGCTCAACAAGCAATCCAGCAGAGCTAACTGTTAAAGGAAATTCAACATTATATGCAATAGATTACGCATTAATAAAGTTCATAGAGAATGGTCTGCCAGCCGGCACAAACTGGAGCGTTTTAATTAAGAATTCAACAAGCCAATTCTCTAATGCATCTACATCAAACGTTATAACATTTAATGAGCTCCCTGTTCTATATGACTTTTCAGTAAGTAATGTATCATCTAATGGATACACATATGTACCATATCCTTCTAATGGTAACTTTCTAGCACCCAATACAATAAATATACTATTCAAAAAGTTTGTATGCTCTATCTCATTAAGTAACTCGATAATAGCATTTAACAACGTTCTACCAGATAGATATATAAACTCATCTAATATAGAAACAATTCAGAATACAGGAACTGTAAATGGATCAATTCTTATAAATGGATCTTCATGGATCTATCAGAATCTTAGCGTTGCCTTTGGTGTTTCAAATACTAGCTATGAATATAATAAGACTAAAGGCTTTATAAGCTTAAGTAATACATTAAGCAAGATAGAGAATTTAACTCCAAGCAGCTATCTAAATCTATTATTTAGACTGCATGTTCCTCCAGCTACTAGAGAGGGCTCTATTAAGCAGAGTATAACAGTCTATATAAGCTGTTAGTACTACTTAGATAGAAAGAGCTATTTAGCTTAAACATAAGATATAGAATAGAAATTAATATATAAAAAGATATAGAGCTAATAATTAGCTCATGAAATCTTCTGCCTTTGGTGGCTCTGGGTTCTGGCCTTTTCTTGTTCTAATCTCTCTTACAATCTTATCCTGTAGATTTGTTGGCAGCTTCTCATAGCCTGCAAACTCAGAGTACCATATCGCTCTTCCTTCCGTTAAGCTTCTTATCTCATTTGAGAATCCTTTTATTACCTCTGCTACAGGCATCTTTGCCTTTATTACAGATAGATCCATATCCTGGTTTATCTCTATAAGCTGACCTCTCTTGCTCTGAAGCATATTTATTACTGCAGATGTATAGCTCTGAGGTACTGTTATTGTAAAGATCTGCTTAGGCTCTAGTAAGACAGTTCCTGCACTAAGCATAGCTGCATATATAGGATTTCTTATAGCTGGTATTATCTGCGCTGGACCTCTATGGACAGGATCTTCGTGTATAACTGCATCAACTATACTAACCATTATTCCATAACACTTCTCTCTTGCTAATGGTCCATCCTTCATTGCATTCTCGAATCCCTCTATTATTGACTCCATAACTTCATTCATATACTGAACTCCTTTTGTCGCATCTACTAGTATATTTGTATTGTATATATCTACAACTCCCTTTGCTATATCTCTAGATAAGCCTGCCTTTATAAGCTTCTCAACACTGATCTTCTTTCCTTCTGAGACTTGACCATTCTCTATAGCCTCTATAACGCTCTTTGGTAATGGTTCAACAGTTATATAGAATCTTGAATGCTTGTTAGGAGATTTACCTTCAACTGGTCCGAACTTGCTCTCTATAGTCTCTTGATATACTACTATAGGTTCACTAGTTGTTATTGGTATATTATACTCATCTCTAACCTTTGACTCTATTACTTCTAGATGAAGCTCTCCCATTCCCATTACTAAGTACTCTCCTGTTTCCTCATTTATCTCTAGCTTCATTGTTGGATCTGTCTTTGACATCTCTACTAGTGTCTCTATAAGCTTTGCTGCATCTCTAGAGTCTTTTGGCTCGAACGCCTTTGTTACAACTGGCTTAGAGTAGTGAACTATCTGCTCAAAAGGTTCAACATCAATCTCGCTCAGTGTATCTCCTATCTTTATATCCTTTAGGCCTACTAATGCTGCTATATTGCCTGCTGGTACCTCATCTACAGTTATTCTATCCTTTGCCATGTATATACCAACTTGCTGTATCCTTTGTGGCTTATCCTTTCCAGATATCTTTACCTCTACACCCTTTCTAACAGTTCCAGAGAAGACTCTTGCTACAGCTACCTCTCCGCTCTGCTTATCATATGTTATTCCAAATACTGCCATAACTAATGGTGCCTTTGGATCAACATTTATCATAGCCTTTCCTATATCTGAGTTTAGATCGCCATGCCATATCCTTTCTATTCTATACTTCTGAGCCTCTATTGGTGATGGAAGATGCTCTATAACCATAGCTAATATCGAGTCTTCTATTGGTGCTATCTCTTGTAGCTTCTGTATATTGCCTTCTTGTGTATACTTAAATACTTCCTTAAATGTTACATTATTCTTCTCTAGTATATACTTCGATACTGCCCATCTCTCATAAGCAGATCCTATCGCGACGCTTCCATTAGCAACGTTTACCTTCCATTTAGATGCAAACTCTGGTGGAGCATATCTTTCTATTAAGTTGTTTACTGCATCTATAAGATCAGCCAATCTCTTCTGAGTCTGCTCTGGAGTAAGCTTCAGCTCTGTTAATAGTCTATCTACCTTATTTATAAATAGCACTGGCTTTGCTCTCTCTTGCAATGCTTGTCTTAGTACTGTCTCTGTCTGGGGCATTATCATCTCTACTGGATCAACAACAAGTATAACTCCATCTACTGCTCTCATCGATCTTGTTACATGCCCTCCAAAGTCTACATGCCCTGGTGTATCTATAAGATTTATTATATACTCTTCATTCTTGAACTCAAATCCTAATGAGATATTCGCTGATTTAATTGTCATTCTTCTCTCCTGTTCGATCTTCTCATAGTTTGTATATAATACATCTCCTGCAACTGTCTTTGATATCAATCCTGCCTTTACTAGTAGCGCATCTGTTAATGTTGTCTTTCCATGGTGCACATGCGCAACTATAGCAACATTTCTTATATGCTTTGGATCTTTCATTAACTGTACAATCTCTTCAACTATATGCTCCTTTCTTGCCATAAAGTATCACGCAGAATCTTAGCATAATTAATATCCTTTTTATAGTATCTTTAAAGATAATCAAAATACTTTAAATAAAATAACAATATTAGATGAAAGTATAATGCAAGATATGCTATTACTTTATCTTGCTGTCTTCGCAATTCTCTCAATCTCATTCTTTCTTCTTACAGCATAGCTATTTGGATCATTCCTGCCAGCAAGTATTATCTCTCTTGCTAATGCCTCTTCTAAGGTTGTCTTATTATTAAATGCTGATATTATTGCTCCATGCGCTATATTCCTCAATGCTATACTCATTCCTTTTAATGTACTTAGGTTTACAGCAACGCTTGTTATAACACCTCCTGTTCTTACTCTAGTTACGCTCTCTATAGGTGCTGAGTTTGATATCGCATCTGTTAGCAGCTGTATAGGATTCTGCTTTGTCTGCTGCTCTATTATCTCAAATGCATTTCTTACGATCTTTATGGCCCTTAGCTTCTTACCTTGAAGCTTTCCTTCAGTTCTTATTACCTTTCCTCCAACCTTCTTACCAGTACCTCCACGCATCATATAGTTTACTAATCTTTCAACTATGTTCACATTCTCTACTGAAAAGTCATGCTGACTCCTTCTTCTAAATGTATTTGGATATACTAGTGGCTTTAGATTTACTTTGTTTCTTAATGCCTCATCCTTAATATCTACCTCTGAGAAGTCATACTTATTGAATAGCTTTAGCTTTATCTCCGCCTTAGATCTCTTTCTCTCCTTCTTTACTTCATTCTGCTCATTTGTTTCTTCTTTATGCTCTTCAGCTGCTTTTTGCTCTGCTTGCTTCTCTTCTTGCTTGCTTTCTTTTTCCTCTTTTACAGAGCTCTTATCCTTATTATCATTATTAGACTTCTTCTTAGCCATATATAACACCATTATCTCTTAGGCTTCTCCTTCTTACCACTTCTTATAAGCCATAAATCAACTCCATTAACAGCAGTAACTTTGTATCTTAGACCTGGTATTGCTCCCATCTGACCTCTCTGTGATCCTCCTAATCCCTCTACTATTACTTCATCGTGCTCCTCTATGAAGTTTATAGAACCATCGTATGGTACGAATGCACCTACAACTCTTCCGTTCTTTATTAGCTGAACTCTTACACACTTTATATTACCAGAGTTTGGTTGCTTCTGCTGTACTGTATACTTGCTTAGAACGATACCTCTTGCTCTTGGAGCATCTCCTAGTGGATCATACTTCTCCTTAAGCCTTAGCTTCTTTCTCTTCAAAGACTTCTTTAATAATACCTGTCTCTTTCTATCCTTTATTAACTTTCTAGCAGCAAACTCTCCATTTGGCATATACTCACTCTATATGCATTTTAATATAAGATAATCTTTAAATTTTTATATGTTTAAGATGTTTGATGTTCCTTGATCTATAATAGCTAATGACAATACTGGATATGGCTTTCCGCAGACTACTCCTAAGCTCTTTGATGTATCGTTATACTCTATTATCTTTATATTGGCTAGCTTTGCATTATGCTTTATATCATTTGCATACCTGTTATAAGCATCAGCCTTTGCTATAATTATGAGCTTTGCTTCATTATGTCTTATGGCATCTAGTACCTCTTTGCTGCCTATAGCTACCTTACCAGTATCAACAGCTAATCTTATCTCGCTAGCAAGATCTGCCATTAGCTCTCACTTAGAATATAAGTTATTCTTAATAAGATTAAGCTTAAAAAGATTTATATATTATAATATGAGATATCTCTAATTCTACTTAAGGAGCTCCTTGCTTAATAAAGATATAAGATATTAATCTCTTATTTGATCATTCCTAGTCTCTTTCATTAGCTCAAGGAAATATAAGATATTCGCCATATGGTTTTCAAGCGCTCCAAATCTATCAAATGTATCAATATATTTGGATCTATAACGGCTCAGAATTATTAATTTAATTTCATATTCCGTTAACTCTCTTCCAAGATTATCTATTTCAAGCTTTTTTCTACGAGCTACATCTTCTGAAAGAAAAAGCTGTATCCATTCATAATAAACATTGGCAGCCTTCTCATAGTCTTTGTCTTTATTTAAATATAACTCTCTAATAATATTTGCAAATTTACTGAAAGGCTTCACAACTTTAGATATAATATTAGATCCATTCCTACTAATCATATATAAGCGCTTATGCTATATTGCATCTTATAAAAAGTGTTTTAATAAATGATATTTAAAGCTTTCCTAACGCTACTTAGATAATCGAAGCTAAATTTATTAAGATAAAACGTAAATCTAAAGTAATTAAGCAGATGATAGATATGGCAACGGAGAGATTATATCTTAAAGATAGCTATCTTAAAGAGAACAGGGCAAAGATAGTAGCGATAGATGATAATAAGATAATATTAGATAGAACAGTTATTCATCCACACTCTAGCGGATTAGTAAGCGATACTGGATATATAGAGATTAATGGTAGTAGATATGATATAGTAGATGCATTAGATGATAGAGATAGTGATAGTATTATACATATACTAGATAGAAAGCCCGATGCAAGTATAGGCGATGAAGCTACTGTTCATCTAAACTGGGATAGAAGATATAAGTTAATGAAGCTTCACACAGCAAGTCATATCCTTGCATCAATTATATACAAGAGATATAACGCACTAATAACGGGCGGAGAGATCTACGAGGATTATGCTAGAGACGATTACAATATAAGCAAGAGCGGCGAAGAGCTAAGAGCTGCTTTAGCATCAGCAATAGAAGAGGCTAATGGCATAATAAGTAAAGGCATACAGCTAAAGATATACTTTATGAAGAGAGATGAAGCAATGAAGATAGATGGAATAGTTAAGCTCATGGAGAAGATGCCACCATCTCAAGAGATATGGCGTATAGTAGAGATACCGGATATAGACATACAGGCAGATGGCGGACCTCACGTTAATAATACAAATGAGATAGGTAAGATTAAGCTTCTAAAGATCGAGAATAGAGGAAAGGATAAGAAGAGGATCTACTTCTCTTTAGATAATCAATAGCATGGACCTAATAAGCTACTTTAAGATAGAAAGAGATAGACTTAGAGAATCTATAAGAAGCAGAGGCATAGAAGGTGGTATATTCTATGAGGCAGATAAAAGCTATAATAAGTATATAGAGATAAGTAGAAAGGCGGCAGAGGGCTTGACAGATAGAGATATATATAAGCAGACTAAAAAGCAAGCAGTAGAAAGCATCTTTTACCTACCTAACTACTTATCTATTAAAGATAGCACAATAGATAAGATAGATAAGCTAATAAGCATAGAGAATGTAGAGATTAGTAAGAATAGAAGAATAGAGTCCATACTGAATAGTGGAGATATATACAAAGAGTATACTTATTTGCTCTTTAGGATCAGATTTATAAGCAGTATTCTATTTTATATCTCTAAGATATATGAAAGAGATATATTACGCATAAAAGGAGTTAAGCTGAATAGCTATAATAAAGATTACAAGAGGCATATAGATAGCTACATTAAAAGTCTAAAAGAGGTCATAGGCTATAAAGATATAATAGATTGCAGTACTATAGCAATCTTAGATAGAGACAGTGCTACAATATATATAATAGACAATAGCTATGAAAGATTAGAAGCTAAGCTTATAGATATTATCGATATTATAAATGACCTATTTAGCAAGCTAAGAGTGAGATATAATGATAAAAGGATAATAGAGCCAGCTGATCTATATGCAGATGAGTCTTATGCAATAGATATATACTCATTAAGCAGGATAATAAGAGTATCTTCAACTAATGAATGGATCTCTCTAAGGCTCTTAGAGCTATATAAAAGATATAAGAAAGATCCATATATGGTGTATAGAATAGAGATTAATCTAAGGGATGCATATAGATCGATGCTTATATATAACTATAAAAAGGAGTGGTCTATTATAAATATTCCAAGAGAGCTATACAAGATAGATCTGAGTATAAATGAGATTAAGTTAAAGGCTGGTAAGAGGTACTAAAGCTAGAATATGCAAAGCTGCTATTTACAACGCTTCCGTTAAGTCCATCTCCAGAGTAATCATACGGATTGCCATCTAGAGGATACCACGCAACTATGCCTGCAAGATCTATAGGAGCTCCTGCTATACCTTCATTATAAAGTGCAGCTATATCAGATGAGCTTAGAGCAACATCATATATCTGAACATCTGCTATACTTCCGTTAAACCACTCTGCTTGATTCTGATAGCAGCTATATGTAGAGCAAGCTCCTATAGTAAGATTTGAATCAACATACTGAATGGGCTGACCAGTATCAGTATGGCCTATAAGCTTTCCATTAGCATAAAAGTACTTATTACTTCCATTTAATACAACAGCTAAGAAGTTCCATTGATGAAATGTCATTCCTGGAATCGTAAAGTTCTCTCCTATCCAATCTCCATAGTCATCGAACTCTAAGCAGAAAGTATTTGGATGCTTACAGAATCCCAGATAAGTATCATTGTAATCTAGCTTCATTCCATACTGCCCCTCTTTATCAACAATATCATGATAAGGCCATCCATTTACATACACCCAAGCTGTTATAGTAAGCTGATCTCCTTGTATATTCGCGAGACTGGTATAGTTATCAGATCCATTTACTCTTATATAGTCTCCTGGGCCTCTAGAGGTAAAGACATACTCTGGAAGGTCTCTAGAGAAGCAATCTCCAAGAAGGCTTACTCCTTCATTATAACCTGGTCCTAGAGGCCTGCTAACATAGCAGTATCCTGGAGGAAGTCTTGGAACGTTAAATAATGGATTAAATACATTAAGATATACCAGAATAATTAGAACAGCAGCCAGTATTATAAATGCCCAAGAGTATGTTAATAAGAACTCTATAGCTGTCTGAAGCTTTAGCATCACTCCAATCTTAATAAAGTAAGATTTATAAAAATAGGTAGAGGACTAGAGAGAATGGGCCCGCGGAGATTTGAACTCCGGACCTCCCGATTATCAGTCGGGCGCTCCAACCAGGCTAAGCTACGAGCCCGAGAAAAGATTTTTAACTCGGCATTTATAAAGATAATTACAGGATATAATATTTATTAAAGTTTTCTAATAAATATATATGATGCAATACATCAAAATCAAGAGATATATTGAGTATCTTAATTTATCCATAAAAGCAGATATAAAGTACATCATTATAATTGCATCCCTGCTATTCTTAGTATACCTATATGCCTTCTACAACTCAGTCTTCAATCTCTACGGAGTAAGAGTATACTATATATCAATAGTTGCTATAATACTTGCTATCATATTTAGCATCACATCATCATTAGCAATAATACTATCAATAAAGAATAGAAGAAAAGCTTGTAATATCATAAATGCAGGCGCTGTACTTACTGCTGCATTTGCATCATTTCTATGTTGTGGTAACATAATACCAATATTAATAGTATCTTTGGGAGCCTCTGTTCCAGTGCTCTATATAGGAAGATTTGAAGGTATTATAGCTACATTAGAGCCATATCTGATTGCTATATCATTGTTAGCTTTGATATTTAGCATATACTATAGCTTATATAGCAGTATATCATATGATAGTAGATGCAGTTGTGATAGCAATGAAAGATAATCTGATCTTACTTATAGTAATAGTATTCCTAATAACACTAATTTTAGCATTATACTACTTAGGCAGTCTTACAAAGAAGCTTGAGAGCTCTAATATGCTATCTAACTTAAATGCATCAGCCTTAAATCAGAGTAATAAGCTATACGGTAACGTTATATTTAATGGCAAGAAGGAGAGTTTAGCTAATCTGATAGGAAGAAATTATACATTAATATGGTTTGTTACAACATGGTGCTCAGCATGTGCTCTAGGAAATCAGATTATAAATGGTACCTACCCTGTCTTTGAGGCATTGCATATAAGGATAATAGAGATAGAGCTTTATGAAGATTTGGGCTATCGAGGTCCAAGTATAGAGCAGTTCGTTAATCTTACTGCTCCTCTGCCTTACGGAAAAGGTGTTATAATAGTAGCAAATTCTACATATAATCTAACAAAGAGATACGATCCAGATGGTTATCTAGATATATACTATCTAGTAAGCCCTAACGGTACAATACTTTATGAGAATAATACACTAGCAGATTCTTACGACTCACTAATTCAGTATATATTAAAGCGTCAAGGATTTTCATAGATCTATCTTAACTCATCGAGATTAATCCTCTTAACAGCCCCATTTGGTTTAATTTCGGCAAATATAATAGTTTGAAATCTAAACAGCTTGGCTTTCTCTTTCTTCCATGTATCTGCTGGTAATCCTGCTTTATAGCATAAGTTCTCTAGGTACTGATTAAGATTCCAATGCTCCTCTATAGGAACCTCTGGCAGAAATAGTGCAGATCTATAAAGATACTGCAGATATAGTCCATCTTTTCCTATAACTACCTCTCTGCTTATATTGCTTTTATCTATCTCTTGCATCTCTGATAATAGACTTACCTCAACATTTATCTTATCAAGCTCTTTATAAGATAATGGCATAAAGCGCGGATCTTCTGTAGCTGCAGCTATAGATGCATCTATTAGCAGCTCAGCTACACTATCTGAAGGAAATGGGTATCCTATACAGCCTCTTAATGATCTATCAGAGAAGTATCTGAGGGTTACAAATACGCCTAGCTTCTCATCTACTATCTTGCTTATCTCCTTTCTATATAGATCCCTATCTAATGAAGATCTTAGATAATCTGCTATAATGCTTCTTGAAAGCTTTACTAATCTCTTTCCATCTTCGAGGCTTAACTCTTTCATATATATCTAATATATATTTTATATTATAACATACTTTAAGGCTAGTAGTATCTCTATTACAAGCTCAAGGAATAGAAAGACTATTATTATAAGCTCCTGCATATATGAATGATAGCTTATAATCCATGTATTAATATTATCTATTAGATCATTTATTCTATCTATATAGTCCTTTAAGTTACTTATGAATATATCTATCTTAAATGTAGAGTAAAATAGCGCATAGACTCTTGAGATATACCACTCCCCTAGAGCATACGCACTCTGCTCTATTATTGATATAACATAGCTAGTATCATCAAGAAGATCTAATAGCTTGTGCCTCTCTCTAAGAAAGACAGCCTTGTTCTTAGAGTTATAATCGCTTGGTTCAGTTCTCAACATCTTATTGTTATAGCTTATGAAGTAATCATTTAATCTGCTCTGTGCAAGTCTAGCATTAAGCAGATGCAGATTTGCAACCTCTGCAACTATAAGCTCGAATTCATGCTGATAGCCGCTGCTTATCAATACTGCGCTCTCCCATCCTACATATAGAGATGTGTTATTATCATATATAAGATTCTTTGATAAAACTTGCTTTATATATGCCTTATTAAGCATATTATAATCCTTTTCATCTATAAGCCATCCTGCTATTCTAGAGCTATTCTCAGCTATAAAGCTGCTAGGATTAGAGTCTATATAGTAGAATCTGTACTCCTCATGAGAAGGCTCAAAGTCTATATCTGAATAGTACTGCCTTAACAGATTTGTTATCTTTGTCTTAGCTCTACTTACGAGCTTAGCAATTGCATTATAGAAGCCGCTGTTAAAGCTGATCTGATCAAATAGATTGTAGCTATCAGAGCTTACTCTTACTCTTATAGATACTCCTATCTCCTTATAGACAGCTACCTGAGATCTTATCTTAACTCTTATATTACTGTCTAGCTGTAGATCCTCCTCCTTAAGGTTAAATACCTCTGGCAGCTTTATTGTTGTTATCTCCTCTGGCTCTGGTTTGTTGTATGTATATAATGAAACATCCTCTTGCTTCTTAAGAAGGCCTGCTATATCAAGATCTGATACATCTCTATTGAACTTATAAGCGTATATAAATATAAGCTCATTCATATCTATCATCTACTATAATTAAAATAAGATAACTATTAGTATTTAGATCTTGATATATATAAGCAATATATAAGCCTTTCTAAGCTACTTAAATAGCCTTACTCTTATTACCTTCTTCCTTTCCATCTCTTTTAGTGTATAATAAGTTAATAGAAGTACTATTATAAGTATAACTCCTATATCTAAAGCTTCTCTTGGCATTCCTAGCATGAATGCTAGTATAGCGATTGCAGTAACTATGCTTGAGTAAGGATAGAACGGCACTTTAAACATCTCATTACTATAAAGCTCTCTTCTTACTCTTCTAAAATGTACTACAGCGAATACTGATGTTATATATGAAAAGAGGAAGCCGAAATCGCTTATCGCACTTATTACGAAGATATTTCCAGATAGCAGCATAATAATTCCTATGATAGCAGATACGATAACTGCATTTATTGGAACATCCTTATTCTTATCATATCTTCTAAATATCTTTGGTAGAAGATGATCCGCGCTTATCTGATATAAGACTCTAGAGGAGCTTATTATTAAAGCAAGAGTCGTTGATGCTGTTGCTATAAGCGCTCCAATATCAATAAGTATCAGTATATACTGCGGAGCATTTACATAGTGTAATGCAAAAGATAACGGATCTACAGATATACTGAATCTATTAGCAGGTACTATCATTATTAAAGATAGTGCTACTAGGCAGTATATTATAGTGCTTATGGTAACAGAGAGTATAATAGCTTTGGCTCCTATCCTTGGACCTCCTTCTATATTGCTTATGAATGTAGCTATAACCTGGAAGCCGGTATAGGCAAAGAAGACAGCCACAGCAGCAGAGAATAATGAGACTATACTAAGATTAGAAGCGGTAATGCTAAAGTTACTTAGATGGAAGAATCCTTTAGTTAGAGATATATAGATAGCAAATATACTAAAGATAATCAGTATAGATATCTTTATATAAACAAGCACAGAGTCAACCCTTGCTGCTCTGTTAATTCCGTATGTGTTTAATAATGCTAATACTAGAATTAAGATTATACCTATAGCTCTAGAGTATATGCTACTTAAGCCTATTAAGCTAGAGGCATAAGATCCGAATCCTAAGGCAACTACAGATATTGCTGTTGCATATCCAAAGTAGAAGATTATACCAGTTATAAAGCCAAGCTCGCTTCCAAAGGCTTCATAGGCATAAGAGTAAGAAGCTCCTTTAAGCCTAGGCATTAACGAGGCAAGCTCAGCTATATGAAAGGCTATAAGTATTGATATTACTCCAACTACTACGAAAACAGCTAGGGATAGACTTCCTGCTAACGCTATAGCAGTTCCACTTAAGACGAATATTCCTGCTCCTATTATTGCTCCCAAACCTACTGCAGTAGCAACTGCTAAGCTTATATGCTGCTTGCTCATGTCTCTCTTTACATATAACTTTAATATAAAGCTTTAATAATATTGAATCTATATTCTATAATAAGTTTAAGATAGAGCTTCATGCAAGATGTACTTCTAATAGGCTTTGGCCCATTCTTAAGCTATAGCTTTAATCAGAGTGGGGATATAGCTAAGAGGTTAAACAGTAAGATAATAGATGGATTTAATATTAGAGGATTTGAGATCAAAGTAGAGCACAGATATGCTTATGATAGAGCTAAAGAGCTTATAAGTAGCATAAAGCCCTCTATTGTTATAGGCATGGGCTTAGCTGCTACAAAGGGCAGCATAACAATCGAGAGAGTAGCCATAAACTATTTCTACTTTGTAGATTCTAATGGAGATGTAATAGAGGAGAAGATAAACAAGAATGGCAAGGATGCTTACTTTACATCTCTGCCTTTCAATGAAATAAGATCTGCCATAGAGAATGAAGGCATACCCGCAGAGTTCTCTTTCTATGCTGATACATATCTCTCAAATGAGCTATTCTATGCTATCATGGAAGCCGCTGAAGAGAATAGTATAAGATATGCTGGCTTTATACATCTGCCATTAATACATAAGCAAGTTATAGATAGAAAGAATATTCACTATTTCACAAGATCAAACATTCCAAGTCTATCTTATGAAGAAGAGCTAAAGACCATAGAGGTTACTATTAAGGAGTGCATAAAGGCATTTAATGCTAATAGATAAAGCACTAGATTTAAAAGCTTTTAAATGATAAGCTGATATTATGAGTAAAAGTAAACGCAGTAATCTACGTATTCAAGCTGCAATTGACTTCTTAAATACTTATGGTTGGGCCTTATTAATAATAGCCATAGTGCTAATTATACTTATATATCTGCATGTTTTCAATAGCTCTACATTTGTATCTAATGTCTGTGAAAGCCAGAATAATATATACTGTAATAAGGCAATACTAAACACCTCTGGTAAGGTTCTGGTGCAGATAACATCCGATCATCAGAATCCAATAAATATAACAGCTATAGCATGCTCAAATAATCTAAACAATTTAATATTCCAGAATGTAACCCCACAGGTTACATTAGAGCCGGGTCAGTCAGTAGAGCTAGCAGTTACTTGTTATGATAATGGCAATCCATTTATAGGTAAAACTGGATCTATATACTCGGGCTATGTTGTAGTCAAGTATTATGATATATTTACAGACTTCCCTGGTGTATCGAATCTTGCAGTCACTCTGCACTCTACTCCAGAATTAATATCAACAACATCTGTATCTACGACAATATCAACAACTTCAACATCTACAACATCTACATCAACAACCTCTACAACTACAATACCAGTTCCATCAGGTATTCAGTACTATGCAAATATAACACTATCAAATAATCAGAATCAACCAACACCAGATCCATTCCAGCAAGAGATAGTTATAACATCAAGCTCACCATTATGGAATTATATAAATACAGGAAGTAATGCAGGAGATAATGTAGAGTTCTTTTACTTCAACAATCAAACAATAATTCCTTCATGGCTACAGAGTATAAATTCAAGCGAGGCAGTATTCTGGGTTAAGATAGGATCTATACCAGCAAATTCAAATAAGGTTATAAGCATAGGATTTGGTTCAAAAACAACAAACTTCTTTAATGGTAATAATGTTGGTGAAGCAGCCCAGTTATCTCCTACTTTTGGCGAATACGATAATATTCAGAATGTGATGAACCCTGGTCTGATATATCAGATATACTATTGCAACTCAGAGTATATAGTTCCAAATCCATCTGATGTTTATCAGGCACAGCTTTATGATGGATATAGCTCAAGCTTTGGAACTTCATGCACTTTTTCAGCATCAACGCAACCGTTTCTTACGGCTGTATCTGGATCTACTCAAAATGTAAATGGAAATACAGAGAACTACGTTATAGATAACTATCAGTACGGCTATTCTGGAGGCACGGGCTTTCCAAATCCTCCTGTAGCAAATGAATTAAACGCTTATGTAATAAAGCAGATAGGCTTTATTCATCTAAGTAATCCAACAGTATTCTATGTTGTACTGGATGATGGAGGTATAATTGGCTATTCTGGTAATGCTCCATCATCATTTACGAGCTGGCTTGGAGGCTCATCTAATCCTGCAAATTTAATAAATGAGTGGAAAGTACAAGGAGCAAATGAGTACTCGTCTTCTACAGCTAACCCTGGAGACTATGCTATAGAGTATGATTATGCAAATATGCATCCTACACAAGCATATTTCGCACTTTGGAGCAATAATCCAGTAGATTATTACTCTGCCGCATATCCTCCAGATGGTGTTGAGCCATCCTATACATTCGGGACTGTTAACAAGGTTTAGAGTTTATCTGTGTTCTCTTATAATTTTATCTTATTTTCAGAAATATCTCAATCTTAAAGATTAAATTCTTAAAGGTTTTAGTAAAATAAAGATGGACTCGGCGGGATTCGCACCCGCGACCTCTCGCTTGCAAAGCGAGCGCTCTACTCCTGAGCTACGAGCCCTTTTATAGACATTATAATTATTTAATGTTAGTATGATTTTTAAATCATTAAGATAGGTAATCTATAAATACATTATTTAATGGCCTTTAATTCTACAAAAGGCTAAATATTATTAGACAAAAAACGTTATGCATCTCTTACTTTAAAAAGTAATCATTTCAATAATATATAAAGCGATTAATATGAGCAGCTATGGAGTTAACGATATTGCTATAGGCCTTCCTTCTTTATACATAAAGCCGGAGAATATAGCAAGAGCTGTCAATAAGAGAAAGGGAGTAGAGAATCTAGAAGAGGCGGTTAAGAACGATACACAAAAGATAGTCAATGGCTTAGGCATAAATGAGATTAGAGTTCCTTCATTTTCTGAATCAAACTTAACATTTACAGCAGATGCTATATACGAGCTAATAAAGCATATAGCAGATAGTCATATAGATAAGCTACTAAAAGAGCCAATAAATACAATATACTACTCTTCAGAGAGCAATCCGGATAGATCAAGGCCAGAGCTAGAGAGTGCATTGCTTATTGTTATATCAAAGCTATATGATGATAGTAATCCATATGCAGATAAGATAGCAGAGATGCTTAGGAAATCAGCTATAGTTCCAATAACATTTGCATGTGCTGGTGGAGGTATAGCTTTAATAGAGGCAGTATCAAAGATAAGAGCACTAGATACAATGAATAAGAAAGAATCAGCTATAGTAATAACTGCAGATACTGCTGTCTATGAAGACTATAAGGCTCCTAACGCTGAATATACTCAAGGAGCAGGGGCTGTAGCATTATGGGTTACTAAAGATCCAGAGCTATTTGAGGTAGATATGAACTATGGAGAAGGCAGCTTTAATATGCCATTAGCTGACTTTACAAAGTTTGGCGATGAGATACCTGTTGTACATGGCAAGTTCTCTGAGAGAATATATGTTTATAGTATGGGAAAGGCTCTAGAGGAGCTTGAGAGAGATAATAAGAAAGAGATAAGCTTCTTTGTTACTCATGTTCCATTTCCTAAGCAAGCGATATACTTTGCAAGCTTCTTATTTGCACATAGGCTAAGAGAGAATGAGTCATTACTAAAGATTCTTACAAGTAGAGCAGAAGTGGGAGAAGAGCCAATAAAGGAAAGATTTACAGCGCTAATGGATAGAAAGTTTAAGAGCAGCAACATAAGATCAACTAGTGAGAGGAGCTTTATAGAATATATAGAGAATGATAATGAGATAAACAGCTACTGGGAATGGTTAAAGCGTCTAAGAAATACTCAAGAGTTTAAAGCATTCGTAGAGAAGCTAAGCATAAATGATGCATTAAAGCTCCCTTCAGTTATAGGTAATTCATACTCAAGCTCAGCGTTAATAGCACTATCAAGTCTATTGCTTAACAAGGATCTAAAGGGCAGATCCGGACTACTAGGCTTCTATGGAAGCGGAGCTATAGCAAAGGTCTTCTCTATTAATGTGCTAGCAGATCTTAATACAGCTAAGCAGCATATAGTGATAAAAGATAAGGATAAGGTAGAGATAAACGATATGCAGTATGAGATAATCCATAGAGAGCTTGTTAGAGGAGATGCTAAAAGAACTATAACAGATACAAATCTAGTAAAGAAAGACTTAGCATTCTTAAATCTTAAGAGCCTTCCAGAAGGCTTTAGGATAATAAGAAGGTATGAGGATGGAACTGGAGAGTTTGCTTACTCTTATAAGGACTCTATTAAAGAGCTGTATGTTCATTACTGAGGCGATGAGATGCAGGATGTATATATAATAGATATAGGAAGAACGCCTATAGGAAAGTTTGGAGGATTACTGAAAGATATCTCTCCTGTAGATCTGGCAGCATCACTTCTTAAGGAGCTTCTAAGAAGAAGCGGCATAGATAAGAGCAAGATAGATCTAACAATTATAGGTAATGTACTAAGAGCAGGCCATGGTCAGAATATTGCAAGGCAGGTAGCAATAAAGGCAGATGTACCATATAATGCAGATTCATTCTCTCTGGATATGGTATGCTCATCAGGGATGCTTTCAATGATAAATGCATATAACTTCATAAAAGCAGGTAATGCAGATCTAGTAGTTGCAGGAGGCACAGAGAGCATGAGTCAGGCTCATTTCGCTATAAAGCACCATATAAGATGGGGCGTTAAGATGCTAAATCAAAGCAGGCTAGACATAATAGATACTATGCAGTACGACGGTCTAACAGATCCTTTTAATAATAAGCTAATGGGAGTAGAGGCTGATGAGATTGCAAAGGAGTTTAGTATAAAAAGAGAAGAGCTAGATAGAGTAGCATATGAGAGTCATAAGAGAGCAGCAGAGGCAACAGAGAAGAAGCTATTCAAAGAGATAGTTCCAGTAGCTGTAGGTAGCTCTGTAGTAGATAAGGATGAAGGGATACGCTATGATACAGATATGAGTAAGATCTCTGCTTTAAAACCAGCATTTGGAGAGAATGGATTGCATACCGCAGCTACATCATCACAGATCTCTGATGGAGCATCTATCGCATTATTAGCTAGTGAGAGATTTATTAAAGAGAATAATATAAAGGCAAAAGCAGTTATAAAGGCTTATGAGATAGTAGGTGTTAAGCCAGAGAGATTCGTTTATGCTCCTGTAGAGTCTGTAAGAAAGCTATTAAGAAAGATAGATAAGAGTATAGAAGATATAGCAGTATTTGAGAATAATGAGGCATTTGCAGTAAGCAGTGCATTGATGAATAAGGAGCTTAATATACCATACAGTAAGCTTAATATACTAGGAGGAGCGATAGCGATAGGTCATCCTATAGGGGCTAGCGGCTCTAGGATAGTCGCAACACTACTATCTGCTATGGATAAGCTCAATGCTGATAATGGTATAGCGAGTATCTGCCACGGAACAGGCGGAGCTACAGCCCTTTATATTGAAAGAGTTAGGTGAATATATGAAAGAGTTAGATGATATAGCTATTAGAATAGCTGGAGCAAATGGAGATGGAATAGAGACTAGCGGAGAAGTGTTAGCGAGAGTCTTAAAGAGCGCAGGATATAATATATTTGCATATAGAAGCTACCAATCAATAATAAGAGGAGGTCATGTATGGTATCAGGTAAGATTTGGTAGTAGAGAGCTGCACTCTTTTAAGGACAAAGCAGATATATTAATAGCTATAAATCAAGACGCTATAGACAATCAGATAGATCATCTTAGCAACGATGCAGTAATTATATACGATAGTAAGAAGATGAGCATAGATAAGTATAAGGACAGAAAGATAAGATTCCTAGATATACCGATGCTAGATATCTCTATAGAGAATGGAGGAGATCCGGTCTTAAGGAATATAGTAGGTATAGGAGCAGCCCTAAGGCTCTGTAATGTAGATATAAGCTATCTAAATGATTATATAACAAAGAGATTCTCAAAGAAGGGCGAGACAGTAGTAAATAATAATATAAGCTGCGCAAGAGAAGGTTACTCAAGAGCCACCCCACTATTCAATGTAAAAGCAGATCCTAAAGTAAAGGATCTGTATCTTATAAATGGCAATGAAGCATTAGCATTAGGAGCGTTTGCAGCAAACTGTAGATTCTATGCAGCATATCCTATGACACCTGCAAGCTCTATACTACACTGGTTTGCAGCTAATGCTGATAAAGGCATAGTTGTAAAGCAGACAGAGGATGAGATCGCTGCTATAAACGCAGCTATAGGAGCAGCATCTGCTGGAGCTAGAGCGATGTGTGGTACTAGCGGTGGTGGATTCTCATTAATGGTTGAGGCGTTAGGACTAGCAGGTATGATTGAGGTACCTTTAGTTGTTGTAGAGTCTCAGAGAGCAGGACCAAGCACAGGACTTCCTACAAAGACAGAGCAGGGAGACTTACTATTTGTTGCGCACGCATCTCAAGGAGACTTTCCTAGAGTTGTTATGTCTCCTAGATCGGTAAGAGAAGGCTTTTATATGGGAGCACAGGCCTTTAATCTTGCAGAGAAGTATCAGTGCCCTGTAATAATACTTCTTGATCTATACTATTCAGAGCATATGAGAACTATCAGTATAGATAACTTAGATATAAAGATAGAACGAGGAAAGCTTATAAAAGAGAAGAGCTATAACGGCAGATTTAAGAGATACTCTCTAGAGGAGGATGGTATCTCTTATAGATCCATACCAGGAACTCCAGGACTAGAGTTCGTAGCTCCAAGCGATGAGCATGATGAGTATGGAAATCTCATATCAGATTACTATGCAGGAATAGATCAGTATGTCGAGCTTAGAAGAAAGATGCATGAGAAGAGAATGAGAAAGATAGACACAATGATTAAGCAAGAGAATATATTTAAGCCAGAGATCGAGAAAGAGGGAGATATATATCTTGTAACATTTGGATCTACAACAGAGTCAGCAAGAGAGGCTATAATAGAGTTTGAGAAGCAGAGCAGCTATAAGATAGGATTGATCTCATTCCCTTATCTACTGCCTCTAGACAAAGATAAGACAAGAGATATGCTTAAGGATAAGAATCTGATTGATGTAGAATGCAACTACAGCGGACAGCTTGCTCAGCTAATAGCTGCTAATACAGGAGTTGTTATAAAGGATTCTATTAGAAAGTATGACGGTGAAGCTATGACAGAGCAGTATATTATAGATAGACTTAATCAGATTGTTAAGAGATAATGGTGAGTACTATGATACAAGAGCTACAGTTTTCTTATAGATCAGATCAGAAGCCGGTCTTCTGCCCAGGCTGCGGAGACTTTGGAGTAACAGCAGCAGTAATAAAGGCATTAACAGATCTTAAGATACCGAGGCATAATGTGGTCGTTGTGACAGGCATAGGCTGCAGCTCATCTATAGCGCATCAGTTTGCAACCTATGGAATACATAGCCTGCATGGAAGGCTGCTGCCTGTAGCTATGGGTGTAAAGTTAGCCAATCCAAAGCTTACAGTTATAGGAGCAGGAGGAGATGGTGATGGCTACGGAATTGGTCTGAATCATCTTATACATACTGCAAGGAGGAACTTCGATCTAACGTATATAGTGATGAATAATGAGATATATGGTTTAACAGTAGGTCAGTACTCTCCAACAAGCTTGAAAGGAATGAAAACAAAGTCATCTCCTTATGGAGCAGTAGATAACCCTGTAAATCCTATAGCGCTAGCTATAACCGCAGGAGCAACATACGTAGCTAGAGGATTCTCTGGAGATATACCGCATCTAGCAGAGCTTATAAAGAATGGAATACTGCATAAAGGCTTTGCATTGATAGATGTTTTCAGTCCTTGTGTAACATTCAATAACTATAATACATATGACTGGTTCAGAGAGAGGATCTATAAGCTAGATAGCAGCAATCATAATCCTAAGGATATCTCTAAAGCTTTAGAGAAGGCTTTAGAGTTTCCTAACAATGGCATAGATAGAATTCCTATAGGGCTATTCTATGAAGCAGATAGGCCAACATATGAGGAAGAGGATATAACGGTAAGCAAGATGAGTGTATCTGAAGCAGATAAGCCATCTAGAGAGCTTATAGAAGAGATTCTATCAAGATACAGATAAGGTCTAATCTTCTTATTTTTAATTCTTTAGATTATAGTTAGAAGAATAGCTGCAGCTATAGGTATAAGCAGATTATCATCTACCTTTATATTAATGCTCTCAATAAATGCAAGCACTAGGCTAGCTATTAATGAATAGTATAGATTCATAAATGCTAATGATATGATAAAGGCAGATATAAGGAATGCTAATGAGCCTTCAATGCTCTTTCTCTTGTTATAAGGCAGCTTCCTTCTACCAACGCTTATACCTACTATAGTAGCTAAGCTATCAGATATAAATAGTATGAATATAGCATATGCAACAGCGTTGCTATTAAAGATGCTATCTATTAGCAAGATAGATGCGAAAAGGTATATAGCACCAACTCCAAAGATCCTTACATCTCTCTCGAGAGCGAGCAAGGGCTTTATTCTGTAGATACTTGCAGAGTATACTGCTATTAAGCCTATAAAAGAAAGTATAGCAAGTATGTAGTATAGATAGCTATATGCAAATATATATGCTATAGCAGCAGGTATTACACCTATAATCTGTATAAGATCTCTCTTAATCTCCTTCTCTCTAGAGTCTCTATTCTTATTCTTATGCTCATTCAGGAGTATATATACTATAGATGCTAAGCCTATATATAAGCCAGAGTATCTTATATATATAAATATTATAAGAAGTACTACTGATGTTGCTAAGAAGTATGCTGAAGAGTGCTTAGATCTATTACTATAGTAGTAAAATAGCAGCAATGCTAGTATATCTATAATAAGTATATAAGATGAGTATATTAGATAGTAGATAGCTCCAGAGTTATAGTATCTAAGATATATTATCGTTGATATAAATAACGATAATGCATAAACTATAAGAAGATCCTCTGATCTGCTTCTTCTTGTCTCATCTACAGCTGCCTTTATTAATATGGCGATAAGGATTATAAATATGGATATTAGTATATATATAAGCATTAAGGCTCAACTCTATTTATTACTCTTGGGAATGGGATAGCATCTCTTATATGATCTAGGTTAAGTAGCCACTTTATAACTCTCTCGATGCCCATTCCAAAGCCAGCATGTGGTACAGATCCATACTTTCTAAGATCAAGATACCATTGGTATCTATTAGGATCTAAGCCCTTCTTCCTCATTCTTTCAAGAAGCTCATCATAACGCCATATTCTCTCACTACCTCCTATAATCTCTCCGTGTCCTTTAGGAGCGAGCATATCTGCGCATAGAACGGTTCTTGGATCCTTTGGGTTTATAGGCATATAGAATGCCTTTATGCTCTCAGGCCAGTTGTATACAAATATGGGCTTCTCTTCATCTTCTGTAAGTAACCTCTCTTCATTAACACCAAAGTCATCGCCCCATCTTATAGGCGAGCCTTTCTCCTGAAGCTTTATTATAGCCTCATCATAGCTCAATCTCTTAAATGGTGGCTTTACCTTCTTTAAGCCCTCTACATCAACATTAAGCTCTTTTAGAATCTCTTCATCATTCTTTACAAGGCTCTGCGCTATATAGCTGACTAGGCGCTCTTGCAGCTTCATATTCTTATTATTATCATAGTATGCGATCTCTGGCTCTAGATGCCAGAACTCTGCCAAGTGCTTAATAGTTCTAGACTTCTCTGCTCTGAATGACGGTGCAAATGAGTAGACCTTCTCTAATGAGAAGATCATAGCCTCGGCATATAGCTGCGATGACTCTGTTAGATACGCCTTTCTTCCGAAGTAGTCTAGCTCAAATAGATTGGCTCCTGTCTCTCCTCCTATAGTTGTTATTATTGGTGGGGTTATCTCATAGAAGCCTCTTCTATCAAGAAACTCTCTTGCATATCTGAATACATGCGATCTTATTATCATTATATCTGTCAATCTCCTACTTCTTATCCACAGATGTCTAAGATCCAGTAAGAGCTCCGGGCTCTGATACTCTGTAATCTTGAACTGCTCTAGAGAGTTTACTAGATTAAAGTCCTCTACGTCTATCTCTACTCCGTTAGGCGCTCTCTCATCTACTCTTAAGCTGCCCTTTACCATTATACTTGCCTCTATATATGCATTCTCTATAGAGCTCCATCTATCATCTGGAAACTTCTGCTTATCTATAACTGCTTGTATAACTCCGGTGCTATCTCTTATTAATACGAACGCCTTTCCTCCAACGATTCTTAATCTGTAGATCCATCCTCTTATTGAGTATGAGCCGCTCTTCCTCTTTATAAGATCTCTGATCTTTATCTCTCTCATATAGATCATACTTTACATTTATCTATTTTACATTTATCTATATATATTTAATCTTATATGCCTTATCAAGGCATCTAATTATATATTAAGCTATATAGCTAGAGATAATTCTGATTAAAAGAATTGATAAATTATAAAGAGATAGATTAAGCAATCGATTAAGCAATTGCAGTTATTGAAGGTAAGGATTAAATATCATCTCTTATTAGAAAAGATAATATGTCTAACAGATCTAAGGATGAGAATAATAGAATAGATTATTCAGCATTAATAAAGATAGCTCTTTTATCTAAAGGAGTGCATCTAAATGCTATCTCAGAGATAATGGAGCTCTTTAATATGGATGAAGAGAGCTATACTGTATTTCTACATGAGCTATATAAGTACTTAGATGAGAATGATAAAGCTAGTAGTATAGAATCTTTTATAGATTCAGTAAAGGAGCTAGGTGCTAATAAGGAGCTTAGAGGTATAATAAGCAGCAAGAATGCTATTATATTAGAGGCTAAGGATTCAGGAGATAGAGGTAATATAAAAGCTATACTTAACGCTAAGGTAGCAGTTGGTATAATTGATAGCTTTAGCAGGGCCAATAGCAATACTGAAAAGCTTAGTTCAATAAAGGTCTTCAATGAGCTTTATAAGTTTATAGACGAAAAGCTTTATTCATATGCTTCAGATAATGTACTGCCTATATACAAAGAAGAGGCAGAGGCTATAATAGATAGCTCTATAGCTATACTATCTACAATTAAAGATATATCCTCTTTTAAGAGGATATATAGCAGCTTAGAGGATCTAGTAAAGGTAGATGGGCTAGTATCTAAGACCGATCTAGCACACTCACTAGCTGTACTCAATGGCATGAAAGATAGCTATTCGTTACACGATTTTCTCTCGCTAGTAGATTCATTAAAAGAAAGTAGTAATAAAAGCGTAAATGTAAATGATCTGCTTGCATGTATATTCTTTAGCAAATTGAATAATTATGCAAGTATTGGCCATGATTACTTAGAAAGATTTAATGTAAGTATTAGAAAGTTTATCGAAAATAGATATAACGATCTAAGATTCGGTAAAGAGATCGGAGAGAAAAGCGATCTTACTAGTAATATAAGACTGATACCTCAATTAAATGCAATTATATACGGGCCATATGTATTCTTAGATAGTAGCATCAGGAAAGCCGCCATAATATTCTTATATAAGAAAGGTAACGAAGTTGGAGTCTATAATATACTAATAATAAGCTCTGATTTAGTATCTAATAGAAGAGATATCTTTGAGCGTATAAATCATAATACATCTCAGGTAGATTTAAATCTTTTAATAAGACTTAATGAAAATAGAGAAGATACTGAATAGTACTATAATCTATTAATCAGATATGGCGGGGGCGGGATTCGAACCCGCGACCTCTAGATATCTCATCATCGCTTATGCTCAAAACTCATAAATGGATTATGAGTCTAGCGCTCTACCGACTGAGCTACCCCGCCCTTTACTGCTTCTTTCCGAATGCCTCCTTAAGCTTATCTATGAATGACTGCTTTCTCTTCTCCGGCGCTTTACCTTCAAATACTAGACTCTCTGAGGAGCCAGCCTTTAATAGATAGGCTCTAGCTATATTCTCTATAGCTATAGAGAATGGTGAGCCTCTATTATAGATATAAGCAGGAATCATCTTATTAATTGCTTCCTTTACTGAGGGATCCTCTGGTATTATAGCATAAGCCACATCTCCATATACCTTCTCTATATCCTCTCTCTTCATCTCAAACTTAGACTCTTCAACTCTATTTATTATTAATCTATGATTCATATGATGCTTCTGATAGACTTTAGATAGTCTGCTAGCTCCTAAAACAGATGCAGGATCTGGCGTTGTTACTATCAACGCCTCATCATAGTACTTGCTTAATGCTTCTATAAATGATGCGGGTGCAGTATCTATAATTATAAACTTATAATCAAGCTTCTTTATCTTGTTATATAGCTTGCTTAGCTTTTCATCATTAAATACATAGTAATGCTCTGGATTAGCAGCAGCCGGCAGTATATCGAATCTGCCTTGCTGATAGCTTATTATAGCGTCTTTTAACTCTATGCTATCATTATCTAAGAGCTCCTTTAAGCCATAGTTAAATGAGCTTATACCTAAAAATGGCGTAACAGATGGATTTGCTATGTCAGTATCTATTAATAGCGTCGGATTGCCGTAATATCTAAGCACAGCTGCTATATTTGTAGCAACTGTTGTCTTACCAACGCCTCCTTTCTGAGACGATATTAGTAAGGTAAATGTCATCTATATCATTATTATTAGATTTACTAATAAAGATTTAATAATACTAGCTTAATTATTCTTAAGATAGGTTAGATTTAAATTTATTTATTATAAATCATCTATTATGAACACAATATGCGTAATAGGAAGTACTGGATTCTTGGGCTCTAGTATAGTCAGATACTTCTCAAAGATTGAGGATGTAAGGGTACTTGCTGTCGCTAGAGATCTTCAAAAGGCAAGAGCTCTATTTAATGATCTAAAAGATAATGTAAGCATCATTGCAGATCCTAATAACGATCTTAAATGGCTTAATAGCTATACAGACTTTCAAGCGATAGTAAATGTAGCAGGCTATCCCATATATAAAAGATGGAGCGGATCTGTTAAAAATAAGATCATAGATAGTAGAGTTAAGCTAACAAGGAAGCTCGTTAACGCACTTGTTAATACAAAGGCATCTGTTGATCTACTTATAAGTACATCTGCAATTGGATACTATGGTATTAAAGCGATAAATGTAAAAGAGGACTACTTTAAAGGAGAGGGAATACTCCATGATATGTGCGTTGAATGGGAGAGGGCCGCATTAGAGGCAGAGAACGCAGGTATAGATGTTGCAATATTAAGGAATGGCATAGTATTGGGGGATGGTGGATTATTGAGGTCAATTATAAGGAGATTTGGCAGCATAGCATTTTATATAGACTCATTTAATGATACTAACTATCTATCATGGATAGATATCAGAGATTATACTAGGGTTATAGACTTTATATTAACTAAGAGGCTTAAAGGTACATTTAATGTAGCAAATGGCGTAGAGACAAAGTTCTTAGATCTTAAAAGGGCAGTATCAGATGCAGCTAAGAGCCATATGCTCAAGCTGATAAGTATGAAAGTAAGTAGCAGTATGCTTAAGCTTCTCTTTGGAGATATATACAAAGAGCTATTTGAGGCAAATCAGTATGTAATTCCGGAGAATCTAGCTAAGAATGGCTTTTCATTCGAGTATAAAGATATTACAGCAACAGTAAGCGATTTTATCTAATATTATAATTATAGAAATAAAAGATTGTATAAATAATAAAAAGATAAAGATAGAAAAAGAAGCATATGCCTTTAGCATATGCTTGTTGCTGACTGCTGTGATATTATCGCGTTGCTACCTCCAGCGCTTACTATTATATTAAGGATTGGTAGTGCCAATAGCGCTATTATGACTCCTACTATTCCTCCTAGTATCATTGCATATCCATACTCTGTAAACTTCTCTCTTAGTCTCTCTGGTGTTAGATGTGCAGCTGCATACAGTGCTGCTCCTAATACTATCAATGTTATTCCTAGTATGAATATCACTGACTTTATTGTATTGAAGATGCTGCACAGTGTAGATGATAATGTTGTTGATACTGAAGACTGACTAAAAGCTATTGTAGATATAGACAGAATTGCCAATACTGCTGTTACTAACAATCTTACTTTACTTACGTCCATAAAACCACCATTCCTAATTATTTATGCAAGACAAATATATAAATCTTTCTATAAACATTACAAAGGCTTATTTGTAGAATTAATTTGTATAATTAAGTTCTATTTAAAGATATATATAGATAGATCTATCTCCATCTAACTTTGGGCATTATAACCTCTTTATAAGCCTCTAGTCTTTCTTTATAGTTAGATAGATCTCTTATAATCTCATATACTGCATCTTCGATATCTACAGATGGCTTACTTAATCCTAAGCTCGGTAGTACCTTTCTCTCAGGATTATAGTAATGCTCCTCCTTTTCAACTCTTGGATTCTCTATATGATCTGCTTTTACTTCAATTCCTAGCTTCGCTGCAGCATTACTTACAATCTTTGCTAGCTCATTTATCGAGTATGCTTGAGTGAACTGATTAACAACTCTGTATCCTCCAGTCTCTGGCGGATGCTCTATAAGTCTAGCTAACGCTTCTACACTGTCTTCTAATGAGAGAAAGCCTCTTGTCTGTCCTCCCCTTCCATAAACAGTTAATGGTAATCCTAATACAGCCTCAACGCAGAATCTATTAAGTACTGTGCCCCATGTCTCATCAAAGTCTAATCTTGTAAATAATCTCTCATCTCTTATATCCTTTGTTCTGCTTCCGTATACTGGTCCTTGCATTATATCAGTTACTGTTATACCCCATAGCTTATTTGCAAATATTAGATTGTTTGTATCATGTACCTTTGACCAATGATACCACGAGTTCGCAAACTTTGGTACTATTATGCTATCTTTCTTATCATTTATATGAGCATCAACAAATGCTGACTCTGGAATATCAAAGTTAGGTGTTCCATACTCTCCTAAAGTTCCCATCTTTACTATATGTATATTCTTATCTATCTCCTTTACAGCATATATCAGATTTATTGTGCTTACTATATTATTATACATTGTATAAGCAGCATGTCTTGCGCTTCTCATAGAGTAAGGAGCAGATCTCTGCTCTGCAAAGTGAACGATCGCATCTGGCTTACTCTCTTCTATTATCTTGTATAGCTCATGATAATCAGTAACATCTGCCATATAGAACTTATAATTTCCATCAAAGATCTCTTTTATAGCCTTTGCTCTCTCTACAGTATTGAGTATGGGCAATGCAGATGTAGATCCACACTCCTCTACTGCTCTTCTTGTATAAAGATTATCTACAGCTACTACTTCATAACCTCTTGCTATTAGCCTTAATGTTAATGCCCATCCTAGATATCCATCTCCCCCTAATACTATAACTCTCATCTTAATCCTCTTTATTATTATGGATTCTTACTTTTAAAAGATTATCATTTTAAGCCTTTTAGCTTATACTATATCTATATATGCTATAAGATTAGCTGTAGCGATCTAGGTAATAGCATTAAGTAGATAAGCATATTCTATTAAAGTATAATTCTGTTAATTTTAAGAGCCAGATCAGCTAATTAATAAGCTTTATAAAGATTATATCTTAAATTTAGAATTATATAGTGAGATAGATGAAGGTTAATCAAAAAGATTCAGAGGCTAATAATGCAAGCAATCCTAATGTAAATAATGATAACAATAGCAGTAACAATACTCAATCAAGCAGCAGTGGCTCCTCTTTGGGCGGAATGAATGTATCAATAGCTTCTAGAGGCAATACTGTACCAGCAGCTATAGATCTATTGGTTATATTACTAATAACACTTATTATCTACTTGCTTACTCTTAATCTTATCTTAGCATTTATAGTGTTTATATTTGTCCTTATTGTGGTATTGGCATTATCATTAAGGATTGTTAATCAGTGGGATAGATTAGCAGTGCTGCATCTAGGAAAGTATGCTGGGTTGATAGGGCCAGGACTATACTTTATTATTCCGATTATAGAATCAACTCCAATAAAGATAGATCTAAGAGTTAGAAGCATGCCATTTAGCGCTGAGAAGACATTAACTAAAGACAATGTACCTGTGGATGTAGAAGCGATACTTTTCTGGCAGGTCATAGATCCTGAGAAAGCAATACTTAATGTTCAGAATTATGTTGATTCTATATCTCTTGCAGCTCAGACAGCATTGAGAGATGTAATTGGACAGAACGATCTAGCAACGTTACTCTCAGAGAGAAACTCTGTAGGTGCAAGCATAAAGACATTCCTATCAGAGAAAGTGGTTAACTGGGGTATAGCAATATTAGGAGTTGAGATAAGGGATGTAACGATACCTATGGACCTGCAGACAGCAATGGCAAAGGTCGCAACAGCAGAAAGAGAGAAGAATGCAAGAGTGCTATTAGCAGAGAGTGAGTCTCTAGCTGCAGATAAGATGCTAGAGGCAGCTGAGAAGTATAGAAATAACATGTTTGCGATGCAGCTTAGAGCATTAAATATGATGTACGAGATAAGTACAACAGGAAGAAATCTGATAATATTTATACCAACAGAAAGCAAAGGATTTAGCTTGCCAACACCATTAGGCATACTCGGCTTAAATAATCTTACAGGCAGTACTTCATCAGATAATCAAAGCTCATCTAATACAGAAAGCTCTAATGAATCAGGTGGCTATTCAAGATCCAGAAAGAAGTGATATATTCTATTTCTTAAGAAAGCTTTTTATTTTTTAAATATAAAGCTTTATTCTAATGAATCCTGAGATTAAGAAGATAGATACAGATGTGCTCATTATAGGAGCAGGGGGCGCGGGCTTAAGAGCAGCATTAGAGATATCTCAAGCAAATCTATCGTGCTTAATCCTTACAAAGTCTGTTTTAGGCAAGGCACATACAGTAATGGCAGAGGGAGGTATAGCTGCATCATTAGGAGATGTTGATCCTCAAGATAACTGGACTGTTCACTTTGCTGATACAATAGTTGAAGGCGTCTATATAGGAAATTATAGGATGGCAGAGCTTCTAGCAAAAGAGGCACCAGAAAGAGTCTATGAGCTAGAGCGCTATGGAGCATTATTTGATAGAACTCCTGAAGGAAAGATAATGCAAAGAGCATTTGGTGCTCATACTTATAGAAGATTATGCCATATAGGAGATAAGACAGGCTTAGAGATCATAAGAGTCTTAGAGGATCAGATACTTTATAGAGATAATGTAAAGATCTTAGATGAGACAGTTGTTACAAAGCTGTTTGCAAAGAACAATAGAGCTATAGGAGCAGTTGCATGGAGCCTAAGAGAAGGCATATTCTATGCTATTAGCGCTAAAGCTATTATAGTTGCAACTGGTGGCTTAGGCAGAATATACAAGGTAACATCTAACTCTCATGAATCAACAGGCGATGGAATCTCTCTAGCATTTCAGATAGGAGCAAGATTAAGAGATATGGAGATGGTTCAGTTTCATCCAACAGGAATGGTATGGCCAGAAGGTGTTAGAGGCTTATTAGTAACAGAAGGAGTAAGAGGAGAAGGAGGTATTCTGCTGAATAAGAATGGAGAGCGCTTTATGCTTAGATACTCTCCAGAGAAGAAGGAGCTAGATGCAAGAGATGTTGTTGCAAGAGCTATATATAGAGAGATAATAGAAGGAAGAGGCACAGAGCATGGAGGTGTTTATCTAGATATAACACATAAAGGAGCAGCATTTATTAAGAAGAAGCTTCCTGCAATGTATGAGCAGTTTAAAGAGTTTGCAGGCGTTGATATAACAAAAGAGAAGATGGAGGTTGCTCCAACAGTTCATTACTTTATGGGAGGTATATATGTTGATCCAGAGACAACAGCAACAACAGTTGATGGCTTATTCAGCGCAGGTGAAGCAGCATCTGGATTGCATGGAGCAAATCGTCTAGGTGGAAACTCTTTAGCTGATATCTTAGTATTTGGAAGAAGAGCTGGTATATATGCAGCTTTATATGCTAAGGATCATGATCTCATTAAGCTAGATGATTCTGAGGTAGAGCAAGAGGTAAAGAGAGTTCTAGATTATATTGATGATAAAGCAACAGAGGATCAAGATCCTTATATTATAATAGAGGATCTAAGGCAGACGATGAGCGATAAGGTAGGCATATTAAGAGATCCTAATGATCTAGAGTATGCTTTAAATAAGATATACTCGCTTAAGGAGAAAGCAAAGAATGTAAGAGCTAGAGGCAGCTTAACATTTAATCAAGGCTTATTAGGCTGCTTAGAGCTTAATCATATGCTGCTGCTTGCTGAGCTTATTGTAAGAGCAGCTATAGAGAGAAAAGAGAGCAGAGGAGCTCATTTCAGAAAAGACTATCCAAAGAAAGATAGAAGCTATCTAAAGAATATTGTATTTGATTATAATGATAATAATATAAAGATGTCTTATATACCTGTTCCAGAGATACCTGATGATCTAAAGAAGTATGTTAAGGAAGAGGTTTATGACTAAGAAGAAGTTTAGAATCTTTAGATTTGATCCTAATAAGGATAAAGAGCCTTACTTTAAGGAATATGAGGTAGATGTAAAAGAAGGAATGGTTGTGTTAGATGCTGTAATATATATATCGCAGATGATTGATACAACATTAGCAGTAAGATGGAACTGTAAGGCAGCAAGATGTGGATCCTGCTCTGCTGAGATTAATGGTAAGCCTCGCTTAATGTGTAAGACAAGAGTCTCTGATTTAGGAGATACAATCACTATAGAGCCTATGAAAGCATTTAAGATTGTTAAGGATCTTGTAACTGATGTATCAATAAACTTTGAGTATGCTAAGAAGATACCTAAGTTTAATCCAAAGCCTGGGCTTCCTCAGATATGGCAGATGCAGCAGATCAGCGTTGAGAGAGCTCAAGAGTTTAAGAGATGTATAGAATGCTTCTTATGTCAAGACTCATGCCACGTTTTTAGAAATCATAAAGATAACTATTATATTGGTCCAAGGAATGTTATTAAAACAGCGATATATGACTTTCATCCATTGGATTCAGAGGATAGAACAGAATTTTTAGATAGATCTGGATTAAACTTCTGCAATGTTACAAAGTGCTGTCAAGAGGTATGCCCAGAGCATATAAGGATCACAGATAATGCTATAATACCAGAGAAAGAGAGACTGCTTAATAGGAAAGATCCATTATATAAGCTTGTATCTAAGCTTAAAGGTAGAGATAGATGAATGTAGATTTTAAGAATATAATACCGTATGAGTTTAGAGAGAGCAACTTCAGACTATATTCGTTTATAGTATTGCTTATACTAGCAGGATTAGCATTCTTCATCTTTCCTGTTAAGGAGATAGATGGTTATATAGATCCTTTCTACTCTCCAACTGTTTTAGTATTGCCGTTAGTTGCATTATATAGATTAACATGCTATGCCTATAGAAAGGATTATAATAGGCATATCTTTAAGCATCCTGTTGCATGCAGCGCAGATAACTGGAGCAAAGATGTAAATAGAGGCTACTCAGGAGAAAAGTATAGCATATTTAAGATAGAGTATCTGCATAGATACTTTCTTTATGCAGCTATCTTAATACTTCCTTTCTTCTATTATGATATATATCTATCATTTGCATATACATATTCATTATATCATGCATTTGTACTGCGTTTAGGAAATATAATACTAATAATAAACGCATTGCTTATTACAGCATATGTATTTTCATGCCATTCATTAAGGAATATTGTTGGAGGAAGGTTAAGAGCATTTAATTGCGAAAACTGCTTCTTCTATAAGCTTTATGCTAGACAGTCTAATGCAAACAAGCATCATGAGGAGCTTGCATGGATCAGCTTAATATTCATAATCTTTACAGATCTATATCTAAGAGGCTTAACAGCTGGATTGCCTATAGACTTTATAATATTTAAAATAATGTGATTAATATGCTGATAAAGAGCAAGTACAGATACTATATATTCTTGCTTGGAGGTTTAATATTAGTAATACTTCCCTTCTTTGATAAGTATGTGTATCCTTTAGGCTTATTTAGAAATACTATAATAACAGTAATAGGATTTCTGCTTATTATTCTTTCATTACTTTAAGATTATAAAGATATCTGCATTAATTAACTTTTGATTATTATGGAGATCTTTGAATCTAAGTATAATTTTAACGAAACTTTAAAGGCTTTAGAAGAATCGATAAAGAAGAACAATCTTGTTATAATAAATACTATAAATGCTCAGGAGCGTTTAGCTAAGGCTGGCTTTTCAATAAAAGGAAACTTTATCTTTGAGATATTTAGGCCAGACTATGCATATAAGATATTCTCTCAAAATCTAAAAGCAGGTATTGAGCCACCATTAAGGATATATGTATTTGAAGACTCTGATAATAAGACCTATATAGAGTATTACAAGCCTTCAGAGGTCTTTAATAAGTATAATATAAAAGATATTGATGATCTAGACAAGATATTTGATAGCATAGTAGCGCCTTTAAGAAAGAATTAATAGGATATAATGCTTCTAAGGCTGTTTTATTAGCTTTATTATGCATAATTGCTTAAGCTTTTGATGAAGATTATTATAAGCTTATTTTAAATGCTTATATATCTAATTATTCTATAAGCTAAAGTGGTTATGTTGGAATCTCCTATAAAAGGCTTTATATTTGATGCAGGAGGTGTTATAATAAGATATAATAATCTTGATTTTTATAGAAGGCTTTCTATTAGATGTAATAAGAGCTTTGATCTTGTAAGATCTGTAATAGAGTCAAAGCCTTTAATAGACTTTGAGAAAGGTATTATAAGCTATAGAGAATTCAAAAAGATTATATCAGATAGATTAGGAATAAAGGCAAAGGATCTTAGATGGGTTGAGGATTTCTCTGAGAACTCAAGCTTAGACTTAGGTACAATAGATATAATAAAAAGATTAAAAGAGAAGCATTATAAGATTGCAGTATTATCAAATATTGATAGATCAAGATATAAAGCATTAAGCAAAGTAATTAGAGATTATAGATATCTATTTAACTGTATAATTCCTTCTTTCAAGATTCATCATAGAAAGCCAGAGAAAGAGGCATTTGATTATGCTTTAAATAGAATGAAGCTAAGCTATAATAATATTATATTCATAGATGATTTAAAAGAGAATGTTAATGGTGCTTCTAAGCTTGGTATAAGAAGCATATTATTTAAAGATTATAAATCCTTAATAAAAGAGCTAAATAAGATTTAGTATTAAAATTTATTTTTATTTAATATAAATATATTTTCGAATATTTAAATAAGGGAAACTATTAAGTCAAATAAAAGCAAGATATAAAGATAGATAAATTTGTATTACTAAATAAAAATAAGATTTTATTAAAAAGCAATTGCAATTAGCTATGATCTATATGAAAATAGCACAGATGCATAGTGTTGTATTTAGGGGAGACGCAGTAAGCAACGTAATGCGAGCTTTAGACCAAGTTCATAGAGATAAGAAATGGGAAAGTTATCTTATAGCAGATCTATTTAGCGAGATAAACGATGTTCCATTACTAGCAAGTTCAGATTACGACCATACACCTTTTATACAGAGTTTTGTATATCTGCTTTCTAGATTTCTAAGATTAGAGAACAAGATTAAATATTTAAAAATTTATTTTAATTCAAAGAAGAAGTATAAGCCAGGATTAGCTAAATCAATCATAGAAAGCTCAGATATACGAATATGGCATTTTGGGGCTTTCTATAACTTATTCAAATATTTTCACGAAGGTGACATTTTGTTCTATCACGGTGTAACATATCCTTATCTATCTTATTTTCCAGAACTAAACATCTATTCAAAAAACATGCTTCAGGCTATTTTAGATATGAAACCTTTTGTTATAGTTCAAAGTAACTTCATTAAGCAGAGCTTGATTGATTTGGGCTTTAAAGAAGAAAGCGTTTATGTACTGCCTTTATTCCATAAATACAATCTGCCATATAAGAAACGCAACCCTAAAGAGCCAAAGCTTATAGCATGGGGCAGATACGCATTAAACAAAGCCATTCCAGAGCTTGTTAAAGCATGCAATGAATACAAGCTAAATATAAGAATATTTGGAGATAACACACAAACAAAGGAGTTTGTAGACCAATACAAAGAGGCTTTAGCTAATAACACAGAAGGCTACGCAAAGCTTTCAGGAAAAGTGGATGATTTTGAAGCCGAATTAGAGAATGCTAATATTTATATATGCAATAGTTATCACGAAGGTTTCAATATGCCTTTAATTGAAGCAGAGGCCCACTCAATGCCAGTATTAGCAAGAAGAGGTACAGCGATGGATGAGCTTGTAAAGGATGGCTATAATGGCTTCTTATTTGATGACATAAGCGAGATACCAGATCTAGTCAATAGGATAATGAAAGACTATGACAGATTCAGCAGAAATGCATACGAGCATAGCAAGAACTTTACTTACGAGAGATTTAAAGAGAGATATTTAAACATAATAGACGAATATAAGAGATATAAAAATATAAAGAAATAATATAGTCAGAGAATAGAATTAAAAGGTTATAAAGGCACAGGAAACACTAGGCTGCTAAGGTAGATAGAGAATAAGAAAATATTGCTTTGAAGCAAAAGGCCCAGAAGATATGGCAGATATAATATTAAAGCTAAAAGAAAATTGATATAATGAAAAACTTCAGAAGAAGGCTATGAAATATGCGAGAAGCTTTACATGGGAAAGAACTATAAAATAAACAATAAAAGTATATAAAGACTTATACTAAATTACACATATATGATTTTAAAAGTGTAAACACATGAAAAAAAAGCTCGCTATAGTTACTGGTTATGATATGAGAAATTTTGCTGGTAGCGAAAGATATATAATAGAATTAGCAAAAAGAGTTAAAAGATACTATAATGTAAAAATATTTTCAATGCGTAATGAGAAGGATGTAAGAGTAAATGACAGAGAGCTAATTAAACACTTAAATGGCATTAAATTAGAATGGTATAAAGCATTTACAATACCTAAAAGTTTAGATAGAGTTCCACTTAAGCTTTCTGGTTTGAAAGCATATATCTCTTTAAGAAAGTATGATGTGGTTTATTTTATAGATCCTAGTTTAACAGCTATAGCTTCTGCTTTATTAGTGTTAAAATTTAGCAAGACAAAATTTATATTTGGTTTACATATCCCAATTGCAAGCAGATTGAGGAGAAGATCTGGAATTAAAAGGATTTATGATTTAATTTATAGAGCAGTACTATTTTCAGTTCCAAACATCCACGTTTTAAATAGCGACGACTATAATTTAATTAAAGATTCTGGATATAAAGGTAATCTTTATCTAATACCAAATTTTCTCTATATTAAGCCAGACAAGCCTAAAGATAATAAAAAGTTTATTGCTCTATTTGTTGGTAGACTCGCTATTTATCATAAAGGTCTAGATTACCTTGCAGATATAATTAAAAGAGTTCTGAAGTTGAATAAAGATATAGAATTTCATATTGCAGGTTCTGGTGAAGGTAAAAGCATAATAGAAGAGTTAACAAAAGCTTATCCTAAAAATGTAATTTATAAAGGATTTCTTTTAGATAAAGATTTAGAAAAGGAATATAAAAATGCAGCTATATTCATAGTTACTTCAAGGATGGAGACTTTTTCATTAGTTACATTAGAAGCTCAAGCACATGGATTGCCTGTTATATCATTTGATATTGCTGGTCCTAATGAAATAATTAAGGATGGACTAACAGGTAAGTCGATAAAGCCATTTGATACTGATAAATTTGCTAAAGCAATATTAGATTATTATGATTTATGGCGTAAAGGAAGATTAAATAAAGAATTAAAAGAGAAGATAATTAAACTTACATTTGATAGATATTCTGATAAAAAGATAATACCACAGATAATTAAGATGCTATCTAATTAAAATTAAGATTTTTACATATAAGAAATATTATATAGCTATAAAATAGGAATATCAAAATTAAACTAATGAAATAGTGACTTACTCATCTATTTCCTGTTACAAATTAAAAGACCTATTAACATTTCTGTGTTTTCTGCTTCATTATTTAAACTATATCTTGGAGCAGTAATCTTTACTTTAAACAACTCTTTTAATTTTTTAACTAAATTTTTATAACCATAATGATATTCCAAAACTATCTGGTCAAATAAGCTTAAAGTTTCTTTAGATGCATTAAGTAATATACCATATTCGCATCCTTCGCAATCTATCTTAAGTACTGAATTATAACTTATATTATAATGTTTAATTATATCTTCTAGAGTTAGCATGTCAATTAATTTACCTTTACTGAAGGATTTCAAATCACTACCATCCACACTTTCATAATTTTCATCTATTCCTATCTTTCCTGACTTGCCTCCACAAGCAGCGTTAATAATAGTTACCTTATCTTCTAAATTGTTTAACTTTATATTTTCTAAGGCAGTTTGATAAGCAAATGGATAGGGTTCAAAAGCATAAACATGTTTTGCTCCTTTTAAAGCGAAATAGATTGCACTATCCCCTATGTTAGCACCTATATCCACAACTATCTTATCTTTTACATTTAGCAATTTATATTGCTCTTCAACGAATTGTTCTCTAATTAGTAAGAGTGCATCAACTAATTGTCTTTCGTTCTTATAAGACATCTTTACTATATGTCCATTATACTTAAACTCCACATAATTTTTCTTTATTTTAATTAAATCTTTTGCTTTATATGCAGATAATAGCTCTTCTTGAGCTTCCACTGTATTCCAGAAATCAAAATATTCTTTTTGATTATTAAAATGCTTTACTTTGCCTGATCTTAACTTCATTGTAAGTTTCTTTTTAATACCTAGTCTAAAAAGCAGCACATCGTACCAGTTCTTTACTATTTTACTTACTATAAGTAAATCGTTTATCTTATTAACACAAATGAATGGATAATCTATTTTGCTTATATTCTTTTTAGGATCAAAGTTCAATTGCATAGAACCACTTATAAAATAATTTTATTTTATTATTATAAATATTTTGTTTTTTATGTAAAGGAACTTTAATAAAGTTATTTTACTTTTAAAATGCGACAACTCGTTGTAATCACTTCATAGAAATTATATGTGTAAATTAGATAGCTAATAGAAGATTATATACAAATAGATATCAAGATAGTCTTGTTAAGTTAATGGAATTGTATAAAAGCAAAGTTAAATTCGCTAAATTTTATATAATAAAAATCCAAAAAGCCAAATAATTGATTTTTAATGAGTCTGAAGTCGATTATGAAAAATGTGTATATCATGATGTACATTTATGGATACTAGAAAGCTTGAGTACTTTAACCATTGGTGGATAAAAGGCAAGGTTGATCTAGAGCTTGCTCTTACTTTTAAGCGCGATGTTTATAATGAGATAAAAGCAAGACTTGATAGCAGATTTATAATTGCGTTAACTGGGCTCAGGAGAGTTGGAAAGAGTACTATAATGTATCAACTTATTGATGATCTAATAAGTAATGGCGTAGATGCTACAGATATACTATTCTTCTCTTTTGATGAATCCAATGTAAGTGTAAATGAAGTAATTAAAGCATATACAGAGTTTCATAAGAAGGATCTTAGAGAGAAAAGAGCCTATATATTCTTAGATGAGATACAGAAGTGTAAAAACTGGGAAAACGAAGTAAAGATCTATTACGACATATATCCCAAGCTTAAGATCATTGTTAGCGGCTCTGAATCTCTTTTTATCAGAAAAAGATCGAAAGAGACGCTTTCAGGTAGAGTATTCGAGTTTAAGATAGATCCGTTTAGCTTTTCAGAGTATCTTAAGATAAATGGTGTAAATAAGAAAGAGTTTATCTATGAAACAAAGATACTACCATATTTTTATAAGTATATTGCATATGGTGGCTTTCCAGAAACCTTTAAGTTTAATAGTGAAAAAGACTTTAGAGAGTATATAAGAGCACTTGTTGTAGATAGAATTATCTATCAAGATACGCCAAGGATCTTTCATATAGATGATCCTGACTTTCTAAGAATGCTTTTTGAACTTGTTGCATCAAATCCGGGCTTGTATATTGATTATCAATCAATAGGTAGAGAGTTTGGAAAGGATAGGAGAGTCGTAAGAGACTATTTTAGATATTTAGAAGAATCTTTTCTTATAAGAACTCTAGTAAACTATAGAAAAAGCAGTGCATCTAAGCTTAGAAAATTAAAGAGGGCTTATCCCACAGATAATGCATTTATCCATCTTTATAGGCCAGACTTTGATGAAGAATTTAAAGGCAAGCTTGTGGAAACAGCAGTTGTAAACGCATTAAAGGCAGATGCATTCTGGAAGAGCAGCAAAGAAGTTGATATTGTGCTAGAAGGCAAGCCTATAGAAGTAAAGTATCAGGAATCTTTAAGAGAAGAAGATCTTAAGGCGATAATTAAATTTATGAGTAGATTTGATGAGAAAGAAGGAGTAGTATTAACAAAGAATGATGAAATGAGTATCAGCATAAGAGACAAGACTATTAAGCTTATACCTGTGCATAAGTTGCTTTTATATGGGCGTATGATTATCTAAAACTGCAAAAGATCTTAATAAATATTAAAGCTTCTTTTTATAAAAATTATATATAAAGTTTCTATATATGGGCTTAGATAATGCAAAAGATCAAGTCTAGCTCCATAACGCAAGTTCTCTTAGATGCTTTATCTTAATATATTAGAGCTTAAAGCTTCTTTACATAAAAATTACCTATTATTAGATCTTCAGCATCTGTATTAAGCAATGTCCATAAAGCATCCTCTGGATCCATAACAATAGGCTTACCATGCTTATTCAAGCTTGTATTAAATAATGCACCATAGCCAGTTATCTTTCTTACCTTAAGCAAAAGCTCTCTATACAGCTTATTCTCATTCTGTAGAATCTGAGGTCTAGTTGTCTTATCAATATGCGATGCAGCTATTAAATCCTGATAATGCTCCTCTTTAATATGATAGCCAACAGTCATAAATCTATTTGGCCTTGGATAAGGATCTAAAAGCTTATCAGCATCCTCATCTAATATACTGCTTGCAAATGGCTGATAGTAAGGTCTCTTCTTTATCTTTAAGTTTACGAGCTCTCTATTTCTATTATCATTAGGCAATGCTAATATGCTTCTATTGCCTAATGCTCTAGGACCATACTCCATAGCCCCTTGAAACCATAGAATAATCTTATTATCTCTTAGAAGATCTGCGGCATATGATGCTGGATCAGCTATCTCTTCATATGCTATCTTTTTATCTTTCTTATACTTCTTTAATACATCTTCTATATTATTATTGCTATATGAAGCTCCATAATAAAGATGCTCTATCTGCTTACTATTAAACTTCTTATTATCTTTATAATCTACATAGTAAGCAGCGCCAACAGCTAAGCCACCATCTCCCATATGCGGAAATACAAAGAAGTTCTTAATATAAGGGAGCTCATTTATAAGCATATTTACTATTATATTTGAGAAGACGCCACCAGCAACAGCAATATTCTTTATTCCTGTCTCTTTAACATAAAGATTAACAATCTTTAAGATCTGGTTCTCAAGATGCTTCTGAACAGCGTAAGCAAATGCCTCTCTGTTTGTATACCATAATATATTATTCTTAAAGTATTCAGCCAAATAGAGCTCATACTTTATTCCAAAATCGCTGACAAGCTGCCTCTTAGATTCATCAAATCTGCTTATCTTCTCAAGCTCCTTTATCTCATAAGGATAAGAGTAAGCAGCTAAGCACATTGTCTTTCCTTCATCTTCGCTGTAGCGCATATCTAATGCTAATGTTGCTGCTCCATATAGTATTCCTAAGCTTGCACCTGCTCTAAACGAGTTTATCCTTTTAAGCTCTCCATTATCTCCTATAGATATGCTTCCGCTTAATCCATCTCCAGCTCCATCTAGCGTTATAACTAAGGCCTCTTTAAAGCCAGATGCATAGTATGCAGATGCAGCATGAGCAATATGATGCTCAACAAACTCTATAGGTTTATCTATTCCTAATGCTTTAAGTCTCTTACTTATAAAGTAGCCACCAATATGCTCTCCTAGAAGATGCCATAGCTCTCTTGGCTTCTGCTCTTGAATAAGTCTGAATACTAAATTTGTGAGCTTCATATTAAGCAAGGATGGCTTTGGGATCTCTCTGCGCCATAGCGCTCTTCTATACTCCTCTCTTTTTGGATATACTCTTGCAAATAGAGCGCTACCGCCAATCCACGCAACAGCTACCTTATCTATAGCATCAATGCCAACAAGATCTACTAGATATTTAATAGAGTTATAAGGAAATCCGACATCATTCTTTCTCTTTGTAAATCTCTCTTCGTTTACAGCAGCTACTATCTTACCATTATCTATTAAGGCAGCGCCTGCATCGTGACAGTCATGAATACCTAGTATCATACAAGCTCTATATAAGATTCTTTATATAAGATTATAAATCTTATCAAAATTTTTAAAGTTTAAATTCTATATAGAAAGAGATATAGATAAAGGGAATGTTTATATGAGGCATAGGAGCATACTATATAAGCATAGATATACTATAGCACTATTAATTATAATCGTCTTTGCGGCTGTATACTTCTCATATAACTATATTGGGCCTTCATTCTATGGAGATGATATAGTTTATGATAATCTAGCTTATCAAGTACTAAGCAATAGATTCTATGAAAGTTCATTTATATTCAGCGTTAGACTGCTTATATTCTATCCAATAGCATTATTCTATAAGCTGTTTGGTATAAATATAATAACCGATTCTATATGGGATCTAATAGCTTATATACTAACGCTAGTTGTAGTTTATATTATAGGAAAGGATCTATATAATGAGAAAGCTGGATTAATAGCCGCTTTACTGCTTATCTTCGTTCCATTCTCTAGTATGCTTGCGACAACAACAAGCGATGATATAATATCGATGCTATTTACGTCTCTTATCTTCTTGTTCTTTATAAAGGCAGTTAAGTATAAAAGCAGAGCCTACTATGCAGCTTCTGGCTTATCAGTAATAGCAAGCATACTGACAACGCCAGAGGCCTACTTTGTTATACTAGTATTCTTCCTATATGCTTTAATAGAGCTGATAAGAAAGAATATAAGACTAGATAATATCTCTGCCTTCTTCTTTATTGGATTATTTATAGGGCTTTTAATAATGATGATTGTAAATTATAGTCTAACTTACAATAACTGTAATAATACAGCTATATCGTTTAGTAGCTATTGTAGGAATCCTTTAATAACATTTACATTAAGCAGCAGCTTCTACAGCAAGATTGGCAGCAATAATACTATACCTTCTACAAATATAGATCCGAGATTCTATCTGAATACGATCTTTGGCTATAATATATTAGATATAAAAGATCTAACTGATAGCTATTATATAAACAGCTTCTCTGGATTCTACTTTTATCTGCTATATCCGCTTCTATTTATATTATTAGTAATATATAAGCATAAGAGAAGCAAGAAAGGATTATTCTATAAAAGAGCATTATATGCAGCGGCAGTATTAGCATTAGCAGCATTGTATTGGATGCTTCTTCCTATACAGAATAGTCTTAGCTGCAACGGTTATACAATAGGATATGAATGTAAGCCAGAGTTATTTCTGATAACATCAATACCATTCATAATACTTCTTATATTTACATTTGCATTTAGAAAGGATAGCTTATATATGCCCCTATTCTGGCTTACATTTACATTAATACTTCTAAACTATGGTCCTATGCATATCTCGCTGCATCCATTTATCTATCTTATAACTTATAGACTACAGAGATTTCTAGCTTTAGTAGCACCGCCATTAGCATTATCCTTAGCAATAGTATTAGCATATATGTTAGATATAAGATCAAGATTTAATCTAATTTCAAAGGCTTTCTCTATAATTATAATACTATTCCTAATATTAACAAGCTATAATGTAATAAGCTTCTGGAATGTATATACAGAGTCTGAGACATTCTATCAGAGAGCGATAGCAGCGTATCTAAATACCTATGCAGATAATAGCACGTTGATATACTTTGTGCCTGCTGCATCATTCTTAAGTACTTATATGCATTTTGAAAATCTTTCTAGATTTATCGCAATAACAGCAGCCTTAGATAGCTGCTCTCAGATAAGAAATGGCTCTTATGTTATATTAAAGGCTATTAGCTCATATAATCCGGTCTTTATTCAGAATACCTCTGCTTGTAATCTAAGAGAGATACTAGATCCAACGTATAATACAACTAATCCAGAGATAGAACCTTATATTATGTTAGGATATCAGTCATTCGGAGTTATACTTTATAGAAAGTACGGCAATAGCTCTGAATACAACTTCTTTAATCTAACAGGAGCAGGCTATAAGATATACAATAGATTAATATCATTTACAAATGTTAATACTGTAAGATCTGTTAAAGTATCAGTAAATAGGAGCTATGCGGCTCCAGGTCAGCCGATAGCTATAGATGTAACATTCTATGGAAGCTTTGGCTGGTATATACATCCAAGGGCAACATACTACTATCTACACTCTAAAGTAATAAATGTGCATTACTATGGAGTAGAGCTAGCTAATCAGACAGGTATACTTCTTGATCAGAATAATGGGCCTTGGTACTATCTCATAAGGCAGATAGCAGAGCCTAGGACTCTTATTAGTAATAATACCGTTCTTGAGTTTCAATGGATTATAACTCCAACATATAATCTATCGGATAAAAGCTTAAAGATATGTGGCGGATACTTTGCAGGATATGCGAATACAACTGCATATCGCTATGGAGCTATCTTTGATAATCTCTCTAAAAGGCAGATATATGTAGATAACTCTTCTGTTATAAATATACCCTCTTCAAACTGCGATATAGTATATGTAAGTTAATATCTATAGTATGAGCAAGTAAGATAAAAGAGATACAAAAAGCTTTTAGGATTTTGCTTTAAAGTAATCTTTTGATAAGGATGGCTAAGATAGGTGTAATTGGCGGATCTGGCTTTTATACATTACTAGAGAGACCTAAGCTACTGGATGCGCGTACAGCTTATGGAATACCAAGTGATAAGATAGCATTAGGAAGCATAGAAGGAAGAGAGATAGCATTTATACCAAGGCATGGATCAAAGCATACATTGGCTCCACATAAGGTTCCATACAGGGCAAATATACAAGCACTATCTGAGCTAGGGGTAGAGAGGGTAATAGCAACAAATGCTGTTGGATCTTTAAGGAAGGATTATAAGCCAGGAGATATAGTAATATTTGATCAGTTCATAAACTTTACAAATGGTAGAGATGATACATTCTTTAATAAGTATAGAGTAGCTCATGTAAGTACAGCAGATCCATTCTGCAAGGAGCTTAGAGAGATAGCAATAGAGGAGGCTGAGAAGATGAAGCTAAGCTTTCATAGTAATGGCACAGTTGTTATTATAAATGGTCCTAGATTCTCAACAAAGGCAGAGTCCAGGATGTTTAGAAGGCTTGGAGCAGATCTTATTAATATGACCTTATATCCGGAGGTTGCATTAGCAAGAGAGAAGGCATTATGCTACTTAGGGATAGGCGTTATAACAGATTATGACTCTGGCTTAGAGGAAGATGAGAGCATAGCCCCAGTAAGCTATAAAGAGCTTAATAGGATATTTAAGGATAGTATACCGAAAGTTAAGGAGCTCATAAGCAGAGTTATAAGAAGAGTTCCAGAAGAGAGGAATAGATGCGATTGTAAAGATGCTTTAAATGATGCATTTGTAGAAACAGCTTAATTATATATAAGATATCTAATTTTAAGACAATATTAAAATCTTATAAATAAAGTAATAATTGATCTTACCTGTTATTCATTCTAAAAGCAGCTGCAGCAACAGACTCTGCGCTTACTTCATCCTCCTCTCTATCCTCTGCAGCTCTAACAGCCTCTTCTGCTAATCTTGCTAATGCCTCTTCTGCCGCAGCCTTTAATGCTCTTCTTGCATCCTTATTAACTCTTCTCGCACCCGCAGCCTTTAGAACTCTCTCAAGAGCTTCCTCTTCTAAGGCCTCTCTTGCCGCCTCTCTTGCAGCTGCCAATCTCTCTCTTCTTTCTTCTCTCTCCTCCCTATCTTCTCTTGCCATTTTTATTTCACCAATTCAAAATTTGATAGAAAGTTTAAAAATGTTTATGTTTATAACTAGCTTTTATCTGTTAAATCTTTTGTATAATCTAATATCTTAACAAAAGAGTTTAGCTATCTCTTCTTATATACTCTAGTACCGGATCTTCTAGCTATAATATCATTAAATCTATATAGATCTCCTATATAAGCTTCTTTATTAGTGGCCTCAACGAATCTTATAGCTGCCTCCAGCTTTGGCCTTATACTACCTTCTTCTAGACTATCTAGCATACTTGTGGCATCAGCTGAATCAATCTCTTTTATAGGCTGCTTGCATTCAGGATAGTCTTTATATAGATAGTCTATATCTGTAAGTATAAATAATGAATCTGCATCTATCTCTTTAGCTAGTATATATGAGCTTAGATCCTTATCTATAACTCCATTAAGATAGTTAAGATTATCATCTAGAGGTACTCCGCCGCCACCACATGCTATCGGAGTTACTCCTTTGCTCATTAGGCTCTTTATTGCATCAATCTCAACTATCTTTAAAGGGTAAGGGGATCTTACAAGGATTCTATAGCCTTTACTAAACTCCTTTATACTATAGCTGCTTAGATCAATACCAAGCCTATTCAGATCATTATCGCTTAGATAAGGTCCTATTGGCTTCATCTGATATTCATTACTTGTTATGACATGAGTTATAACGCATGATGCCTTTATACTATGTCTTGCTAGAGAGCTTACTATAATACTTCCTATATAGCCCTGAGTCTCAGCTATCATCAATGCAATATTAAGACTTGGAACATAGCTATTAGATATTAAGTTCCTTAGTAGCTCGTCTCCTACCTGAGGTCCATTTCCATGAGTTATTACAACATTATTATTAGCTATAAACTCTGATAATCTATCTATAGCAGATTCTATATTCCTTCTTTCTATATCTATATACTCTTTCTCTCCTCTTTTAAGAAAAGCATTCCCTCCTAATGCTACAACTGCTTTCATTATTCTCTAATTATTCTTGAACATTTAATAACCGTTCCGCTTCTATGGATTATCGCTGTATCTTATATACTTCTTTAATTCAAAGAGAAGAAGAGTAAGCAGACTTTCAACATTAACATCCTTATAATCTGTATTCGCTGCCTTCAAAAGCTCTACTGTAGCATAGCTCAATGGTCTTATTAATCCTATATCTTTATTATGATTTAAGCGGTCTATAGCCTTTCTTATAGCATCTACTACTTTATCTATATTCGTATCTTCTAGAAGACTATAATCTATAGTAGGATAATTATACACATTATCTTTACTTAAAGCATTCATGTTATTATTTAAAGAGATTATAGCAAGAGTCATGCTTATAGATAGCTCTTTTATACTAAGATCCTCTAAAGGCTTAGAGACTAATTCAGATAGAGATTCTCTAACGCTCTTTGTAATAGGATTATCTGTATCTTTAACTGCTTTGAGTATCTTATATATATCATAAAATGCATCTATTACATCTGAGGCTAACTTAAATAGCTCTGTAGCTGCATAGTTGTATGTAGATATATATGATCTTATAAGATCTCTGATAGTCTTAGAGCCAGCTATACGCCATAGATTTCTTCTTGCTATCTTATAGTTATAAGGGCTTTGAGGATCTTTTATCAGCTCTATAAAGCTATTAGCATAGATAGCAGTATTATCTAGCTTGAAATAATCTTTGCTTTTATCCTTGCTAGATGGCATTAGATATTATCTTTGCAGAAGTGATATATAAACCCTTTTAGAAAGCTTTTTAATTCTTGATTAATGCTTATTTAATGAAAAGCATTTTATTCAGCTGCTGAGCTAATATAATATTACAAGGATCTGACAGTAATATAAAAAGTATTAAATAGTTTATTATTTTAAAGAGATAAATATTAGATTAGCGATTAGTGATAGTTATGGTAAGATTAAGACCTGCTAGAACAGTAAGAAGTCAAAGATCTCAAGCATGGGCTAGATTCTCAAGAAAGATGCCTAAGAAGAACTATGTAAAGGCAAGACCTGCAAGCAGACTGCAAGTATTTAAGACAGGAGTAGAGAAGAATTATGAATGTGAGGTATATCTAAAGGCAGAGGATTATGTACAGCTAAGGTCAAATGCATTAGAGGCTGCAAGAGAGGCGGCAAACAGCTACCTATTTAAGATGGCAGATGGTAGATATCTATTCAGAGTGTTAGTATATCCGCATATCGTATTAAGAGAGCATAAGCTGGGAAGCTTTGCAGGCGCTGACAGAACCTCAAGAGGAATGGTTCTAGCATTTGGAAGGCCTGTAGGAGTAGCAGCAAGAGTAGATAAGAATCAAAGCATATTCTTAGTTAAGGTAAACAGAAAGGATCTAGATATTGTAAAAGAGGCGTATAGAAGAGCAAAGTCTAAGCTCTCTGGAAGATTCAAGATAGATGTAGTATATAAGGACTCTAAAGAGAATAAGGCAGAGGAGGCAGTCTCTGCCTAATCTTTTTTTGTAAGATCTTAGATTAAATTTATATAGCAAAGGCACTCTAAATCTAAATTATATTAGTAAAATATAATTAATAAAAGAGAATGATATACGTGAGGATTCTTCTACAGTTTCCAGAAGGATTAAAGCAGTATGCGTTAGAGTATGCTGAAAAGCTTAAGAAAGAGGGCAATGAAGTAATAATATCTGCATCACAGACATTCGGGGCATGCGATCTAGCATTAGATGAGGCAAGAAGCATAAAGGCAGATCTCCTTATACATTATGGTCATGCAGAGTTTCACAAAGTAGACTTTAATGTGAGATATGAGCCATTTTACATAGATGCAGATCTCTCTATACTAGAAAGATCTTTAGAGTACATAAAAGACTATAATGTAATAGGTGTTGTTACAACTATACAGCATATAAGGCAGCTTGATAAGATAAAGGAGTTTTATGAGAAGAATGGCAAGAGAGTTATAATAGGAAGACCTTATGGTTTTGCTAAGCATAATGGTCAGATCTTAGGCTGTGATATAGGAGCAGCAGCAACTATAGACAAAGATGTAGACTGTCATGTCTACTTTGGTGGAGGAATCTTTCACCCGTTAGGAGCTGTATTAAATACTAAGAAGCCTTTTATAGCGATAGATCCATTTAACAAGATAGTAGAGGTTATGGATAAGTATAGAATCATATATGCTAAGAAGAAGGCAATAAAGATGCTTAAGGCTAAGGATGCAAAGAGCTTTGGAATTCTAGTAAGCACTAAGAATGGTCAGTACAATATGAATCTTGCTAATGTATTAAAGAGAGTTATTGAATCGAAAGGGCTTAGCGCTTATATACTGGTAAGCAATACTATAAACTTTGACGAGCTAAATAACATTAAGCATATAGACGCATTTGTAAATACTGCATGCCCAAGGATAGCAATAGACGATACTGATCGCTTAAATAAGCCATTACTAAGCGCTAATGAGCTGATGGAGTTGTTAAGTAGTAAAAGCTAATTATAATAAGATTTATATATTAGTTTATACATGTATATATAAATATGGACAAGATACTATCTGATAAGGATAGAGATTATATAGCCAAGCTATTTGCGAAGAATCTAAAGGATCCAGTAAATATAATGCTATTTACAGACTCAGAGGAAAGATGCGAGACATGTAAAGAGGAAGAGCAGCTTTTAAGAGAGCTTGTTGATATAGATAAAGAGAGGCTAAAGCTTACAGTATATGATATAAGCAAAGATAAAGATGTAGCTAAGTTCTTTGATATAAGTAAAGCTCCGGCTCTTGTACTCGGAGGTAAGAAGATATATGATATACTTTATCTAGGAGTACCTTCAGGATATGAGTTCGCAGCTCTTCTAGAGGATATAATAGATGTCTCAAATAATAGATCAAGACTATCTGAAGAAGGAAAGAGCTTTATAAGAAGCATAGATAAGAAGATAGAGATAAAGGTATTTGTAACTCCAACATGCCCATACTGTCCATCAGCAGTAAGGACAGCGCATCAGATGGCTCTAGAGAATAAGAATATAAGAGCGATGATGATAGAGTCCATAGAGTTTCCAGAGCTTGCAGATAAATACAATGTCATGGCAGTGCCAAAGATAGTTATAAATGATAAGGTCGAGTTTGAAGGTGCTGTTCCAGAGAATATGTTCATAGATTATATTAAGGAGGCAATAAAGGAGTAAAGCATCTATATCTTAATAAAGAGCATAGCATAATTATATAGAAAGCCTTTTATACTTGTTTTTATATAAGTTAATAAATTCAGTGGCTATGATGTCTAGGAGCATTAATAGAAAAAGAGTTATAAGCCGCAGCCGATTACGCGGGTTATCGGATAGATTCTACAATATAATTAATAAGAGAGACCTATCAGCATTTAAGAGTGAGCTTTCTAGAATAAATGATCCTGAGATATTAAACAGTATATCCAAAGGAGGAAAGAGCATAGTAGTAATGGTAATAGATTCTGGAGATGTAGATCTATTAAGGGAGCTACTAAAGTATAAGATAGATAGGAAGCTGTTAGAAGAGGGGCTAAGTTACTGCAATAAAAATATAGATAATGTTAATGAGATAGAAGAGCTTCTTAAGGCAGCGCTATACGCAGATAGCATAGGTATAAGAGATTAAAGCTTGATATAAAGAGCCTTATAACAAGCAAAATATTTAAATATCTTTTAAGAAGTAGAGTAAAGCTTTAAATATCTCTTTATAGCCTATTAGATTACAAGTAGTTTAGTGAGAGTATGAGATCTAAGCTTAAGAGCGCAATAGATAGCATAGCTTCTAGATTGCGTGTGCTTAATGTAAAGAGTAGCTATAAGTTAAAAAAGCTGCATATAAGATCTACTGAACCAGGAGAAGAATTAAGGAGGCTGTATGAGAATCTTTATAGTAGATTTAGATATGACGATAAGATAACTAAAAGACTATATCTTGCATTAGGAATAGATCTAGAGACTGGTAGTGAAGCCTCATTTGATTTAGAAGAGGCGAGTAAGCTCATAGAAAATAGAAAGGCAGATATAAATCATATAGTGAAGCTTGGTAGGAGATATTACGATGCATTTAGCAGAGTACTTCTAATAGCTGGATCTCAGAGAGAGGATATATATCTAAATGAAGAGGATATAAAAGAGAGAATAGAGTATAGGATAATAAAGAGAGATGACTTTTATCCTAATAGATCAATAGATGGCACTCCATATCTGCATATGGCTATACTACTAAAGAACTATCTTGCAGTTAAGCTGCTTCTTGATAGAGGAGCAGATCCTAACAAGAAAGATGTATATGGTGCTAATGCGCTACATGCTGCTCTCTCAGATCCACATCCAGATATAGAGATAGTTAGAATGCTTCTAGAGCATGAAGCAGATCCTAATGCAGAGCATCTCGATAAGACTGCTTTAGATCTTATCTCAGAGAGGATAAATAAAGCAAGAGTCTTAAGAGATAGCTATACAGACAAAGATATAGAGGAGCTTCTTGAGATTCAAGATCTGCTTATTAATTATGGTGCAAGGAGTAAGAAAGATATATTAGGAGACTCTGGAATAAGAAGGGATTAGCTAATATCGGCTTTAAATATAATATATTAATTTAGTTAGATGATTAGTATATGAGCATATTTAAGCGAAAGTATAGAGACTTTGTATCTAAGATTAATGAGCTTAAAAGATCTAAAGGCTATAGCTATGATAAAACAATTAAGCTATTTGCGGCTATAAGAGATAACGATTATGATACAGCTGCAGAGCTTATTAAGGATAGAGAGGTTGATATAAATGCCTCAATAGATGGTGTAACTCCGCTCTCATTAATACTTTCTAGGTATGAATCAAGCCATTACGATCTTTATCTAACTGAGGACGAGTATAGTGATAGAGTTGATGCTTTAATTATAAATAGAGAGGACTTCAATCCTAATATATCCTTAAGTGGTAAGAAAAGATATCTGCACATCGCTGCTGAATCTGATAATTCGCTTGCAATAAAGCTGCTTCTTGATAGAGGAGCAGATCCTAACAAAAGAGACGTATATGGAGATACGCCTCTTATCTGCCTTATAGAGAGCTTAGCTCCATATCCAGAGACTGTTTCGTTGCTTTTAGAGTATGGAGCGGATCCGAATATAAAGGATAACGCGGGAAGGACTGCATTAGATGTGGCATTAGAAGAGCTAGGACATCTTAAAAGATTAAAGAAGCTAGAGCAGATAGATGAAGATAAGCTTAACAATCTGTATAAGATAATCGAGATGCTATACGAGAGAGGAGGTAAGTATAGTAAAAGAGATATACTAGAGAGCTTTGGTATAAGAGACTTTAAAGTCTGAGCTAATAGATTCAGATTATCTTTTTATTTTTTTAAATTGAAATAGTTATCTGGTGTGGTTCATGCCTCCTGAGATAAGAAGAGGGAAGCTTGTTGTTATAACTGGCCCTATGTTTGCAGGGAAGACATCTAGACTTATACAGCTTCTTAAAAGGGAAAGCTATGCAGGTCATAAGGTTATACTATTTAAGCCAGATATAGATGATAGATATTCGTTAGATAAGGTTGTATCTCATGATGGTCTTGGATTAGATGCAGTAAGAGTGAAGACAGATAAAGATGGCGTAGAGGTAATTAGAGATAAGGCAGCATCTTACGATGTTATAGGTATTGATGAGGCACAGTTCTGGAGTGATGATTCTGGCTTAGAGAAGCTAGTTAATGAGCTAGCGAATTCAAGGAAGCTTGTGTATCTTGCTACTCTAAATAGAGATTATAAAGGAGTCCCTTTCAGTATAGCTCAGAAGGTATTAGCTATAGCAGACGAGATCCACTCTCTTACTGCTGTCTGCGCTGTATGCGGTGAGGAGGCAGCATTTACATACAGAAAGATTAGTAATAGCAATGAGAGAATACTAGTAGGTGGAAAGGATATATACGAGCCTAGATGCAGAGAGTGTTTTAATAAAGGTTAGATAATATCTATAACTAAGCTATCTCTTTCTCTTTATTGCTACTTATCTTAAAAATCTTTCCCTAAAGCTTTATATATTAATATCAGTCTAAGCTATTAGAACAAGTGATATTTATGAATATTAGGAAGATATTTGGAACTAGATATGATAAGAGTCTAGCTGTACAGATGTATAAAGCGATAAGCTCAAAAGATTATAATAAAGTTAAAGAGCTTCTAGAAAATAAGCGTCTAGACCCAAACGCTGAAGTGAACGGCCGTCCTTTAATATTTCATGCAATAGCTAAAGATGAAAAGGTAGCCTTAATTATGATAGATAACGATAGAGTTGATATAAATAAGGGAGATTCAGAAGGTCTTACTCCTTTGATGTATGCTTCAACGCTTCTGTCTATTAAGGTTGCTGATACTCTAATAGATTATGGCGCAGATCTTAATAAGGTGTATAATAAGAACAAGCGTACTGCACTATTCTTCCTAGTAGATTCTCTAGTAAGCGCAGAGTCTGATGAGCTATTCCATAAAGGCTTGGATCTATTAAGAAAGATGATATTAAAAAGAGCAGATATAAACAAGAGAGATGTATACGGTAAGACTATAATTGATTACATAAACGAGCGCATATCAGCTATAAATAGAGATGATTATATGGAGCTTCAGTATAAAGTAAATGCGATAAGCAGATTATATGATATAAAGCATACAATAAGCGAGGCAGTATTAGATATGAATGAAATCAATGAAGAAAATAACAGATATGTACGCAGGTAGCTTAGCTCTAAAGTCTAGCGCTATCTATGAGACAAGAGCAAGTAATAGCAAAGCCGTATAATTAAATTATTCATCTCTTTATAAGCTGCTTCACGAGCTTACTCGCCTCTTCAACATAGTCTCTCTTAAGTAGGTCTATATTGTCTATATCAGAATGATAGTACTTTATCCATTCCTTCTCATTACTCTCGCTTATAAGAAGCATTCTATCTATAAGATCCTTATTATTAACTGGGAATGCTTGTATCTTTAGCTCATTGTCTATTAGGCTTGGCTTAGTTAAGCCTATCATATCAACAACAACTATCTCTGATGACTCGAGCTCCTTCTTATAGCTCTCTTCAAAGACTCTGTAGCCGTATCCCCAGTAGTATGGATAGTCGTAGGAGAGCTCCTCACAGCCAGAGAAGACAACTGCATTCTCTTTATAGTCTATATCATTATCTTTTAACATACTGAGAAGTAGCGCTACACCACTTCCATCATCATCTGCTCCTTTTAGGATTGTATCATAATGAGCAAATAGTATACTCCTAGGATTCTTTATATTGCCTGCTATTATATTCATGCATCTATGCTTTCTCTTCTCTATATTGACACTTACTTCTACTGCTTCTGCATCTAATATCTTATGTATATCCTTTCTTCTTACAGCTATTGACGGACTCTTAAAGAATAAAGGGACTGATAAGCCATAAGAGTAAGGATTATAGTTTATATTGCTTATATCTATATCTAGATCTAAGTATGTACTTGTAAAGATATTCTTATCCTCAAAGCTTCCAGCCTCAAATGAGCATCCTCTGCCTTCTATCTTATCATTATCTGTCTTTATATAAGAGCCTTTATCATAAGGAATATAATTATCAAACTCTTGAGTTATAAAATCTATTCCGCTCTCTTCTAACTCTCTCTTAATAAGCTCCGCTGCCTTATTCTCATTCTCTAAGCTTCTTGGTGCAAGTGCTTCAAGCCTCTCTAGTATATTAAAGAAGTAATCTATCTTCATAACAATCATCAATAATTTTTTATAAAGAGGTTAATAATCTATCTTTAAGCTCTTAGGTGGTCTGCTGCTTTATTATTATCGCTAATGGTTCTCTAGCGCGATTCATTGAGCTTTCTATATAGTGAATAAGTGCTGACCAGAAGTCTTCATGCTTACCTTCTAGGAATTTTCTTAAAGTTTCTCTGAAAGATCTCTTGTCAATAAATAAAAAGTCTATCGGAGTATTCCTCTTTAGACCTTTTCCAGATAGCCTATTATAAAGCTCATTCTTTGACTCAAACATTACTCTAATCTCTTCTGTGCTATGTAGCAGTAACAGAGCAGCATTTCTTAATTCGCTTACAATACTAGTTATCCCTTCATAGATCTCTGGCTTTGTATCTCTATAGTTATTTGGATCATCCTCTGCATAAAGAATAAGGTCTATTTCATGCTTATCTGAGATATGTTTTATATGGCTCTTAATTGCAGCATATGCATTATCTGCACCCTCTACCTCTCCTATATCTCTAATAATTACAGATAATGAAGAGCCATTCTCCTTTACAAAACGCACTATCTTAGCATCGCCCTCTTCTTTTAGCTCAGAGCTAACAGCTCCATCAATTAAAGGCTTTATAATATCTTCTATGTTCTTAATTAATGTGTCATGAATATAATCTGGTAATCTACCTTCTTTATTATAATTAGAGTTATTATAGCCCAGATCTACAAGCGCTTTAATATGATCCTCTCTAAGTATTATATCTCCAATCCTCATACTGCTGCTAATCCCTCTTGATAGATCCTGACTTATCATATTACGAACTCTAATACCATTATCCTCGCCTATATATAATGCGGGCATATTTACTAAAGTTCTTTTATATTGGTTGCTTTCTAGATATCGATCTCTAGTAAAGCTAATTAGATTTAATGTAACCTCTACTCTCTTATCTTTTAGTGCCTCCTGCAGCCTCTTAAATAGATATATGGAGTATGCAAATAGAGAGGCAGTCTCTGTGTTTGGAGCGAAGAACTGCCTAGAAAGCACTATACTAACCTTTAAAGAGTCCTTCGCTGAAGAGATACTCTTTAAGTGCTCTATAATCTTATCTATGCCTTTTAGGTTAGACTCGAATACTTTATACTTTACTATCTTTGCATTTAGATTATCTTCTCTAATATGTAAAGACCCATTATTGTTGACGTTCATAGATTATATTATATGTTAGAACAAGATATATATAGATTTTCTATATACTTAAAGAGATAGGAAATAGCATCTTAAGGCATATATAAGCTTTACTCTCTTGCTCCTATTATAGGAGTTGGATCCTCTTTCAGAGCGTTTAACTTTGATATAAACTCTTTCATTAAGTCATCGAAGCTCTCTCCAATCTTTCTCTTCTTCTTATAAGGGTTTGTATGTGATATTATAGACTGATATACAAATGGATTCCAAGCACCCTTAGCCCTTATATCTTCCACAATCTCTTTTATAATCTGATTAGCAGTAAGTACTAGATCTGCTCTATGCTCTCTTTCCTTATAAGCCTCATTTATATCTTTATCTATTAGGCCATCTGCTTTCTTTATTACTGTAGCTATACTGCTACCAGCCAGATGCATATCCTTCTCATAAGCTATTCCTAATGTAACGAAGTAAGGCTCTTGTATAGAGTCAAATACTATAGGATCAGATTCCTTAATATCTGGATTAAGCTTCATATAATTTCTATATACATTAAGAGCTATGTAAGATCTCTCTCTTATATTTGGTTCTTTCTCTGTATTTAGATTAAGAAGCAGATCCTTTATGCTCTTAGGTACTATTATAACAGGAAGCTTAGTTATCCCTAGCTGTCTGGCTGCTAAGAATCTGTGCTGTCCATCTATTATAAAGTATCTACTATTATCTTTGAATACTATTATAGGTGTTATAAAGCCTATCTTAGATATAGAGTTTATCAATGCCTCAACATTCTGCTTACTTGGCCTTCTCTGTGTATCAACAACCTCCATCTCATCTATGCTAACTATATCGAACTCTAATGGCTGGTTCTTGTAAGGATCGTTAAACTGATATCCCATATCTATCAATTAATGATACATATAGAATAAATTTAAAGCTTACTATAGCTGCAGCTCTTTTATTAGAAAGCTACAGGATTACTATAAAAATTAATAAGGTTAGATTAAATCTTGCACAATATAGTAATTATCTTTATAAGATTATCTTAAGTATTTTATATAGATAGAGTAGATATAGATGGAGAGCGAGCTAAACGAATGGATGCATAAAAGATTAGAGCTTGTTAATAAGGCATTAAAAGAGAATCTAGATAGATTTCTATCAACAGATTATCTAAAATCAAAGGCGAAGTTCGATTACGATTATAATAAAGAGGCAATAGATAAAGCAATAAAAGAGCCTGCAGAGTATCTTATATCGCTTGGAGGAAAGAGATTAAGATGCCTATTAACTATATTCTCTATGGAGGCATTTGGTGTAGATAGCAATAGATATATAGAGTTCTCTATAGTACCAGAGGTCATACATACAGCAACACTGATACATGATGATATAGAGGATAACTCAGAAAAAAGAAGAGGCGCTTATGCAGTACATATAAAGTATGGTCTACCTATAGCATTAAATCTTGGAGATGTTATGCTATTCCTTCCATTCTTTGCGATACTTGATAGTAAGAAGCTCGATAAAGATAAGAAGTATAAGATACTTGATATATGCTTAACAGAGATGGTGAAGCTTGGTATAGGACAAGGGATGGATATTGTGTGGCATAATGAAGTAAATACATCTATAAGCGAAAGCGAATATATAAGGATGGTTGTGGATAAGACTGGCGCTCTAACATCTATAGCTATGGGAATAGGTGGAGTGATAGCAGGCCTAAGCGATTCAGAGATATCTAAGCTTCAGGATATAGGAAGGTATCTTGGTATAATCTTTCAGATTCAGGATGATATTCTAAATATTCAGAAGAGCAATGTATCTAATAATAAAGGAATACTTGGAGAGGATATATCAGAAGGAAAGATAACACTAATATTACTTAGAGCGCTATCTAAGCTTGATAAAAAAGAGGCTGAGCGTTTAAAGGATATCTTAAAGATACATACTAAGGATAGGGCTCTAATAGATGAGGCATTAAGCTATATATACAAAACAGACGCTATAGATTATGCTAAATCCATACAGAAGAGCTATTTAGATAAGGCTTTAGCTTTAACAGATGAGCTTATAAAGGATAGCTATTACAATAGCATAATGAAGCAGCTACTTTACTACTCCGCAAATAGAGAGTCCTAATGAAAAATATTTTAAATATTTTTATAATAATATTTAATGGATGACCAGTACAAAAGCGACAGCTATAGCATTAATAGGCTTACTGCTAAGTACTTCAATGCTATATATAGCTAAAGGCTATACCTCTAGTAATCAGTTAATAACTGCTACAGCTAATGTGCTAACTGCTATATATGCTTACTTTGCTAATAATCAGACAAACTACTATATAGGAACAGCTAATCCAAATGCTATAAACTCAAACTTTAACACAAATAGCATAATAACAATACAAGACAGGGGAGGTAATGTTGCTGGTAATATAATAATATATGGAGGAAACTGGATCAATCAAGCAAATAATGCATTGCAGTTTGGTGTATCTAATACAATTTATGATTCTAATAAAGTGCTATCTAGCACTCCTACAGATACTGGTGTTATAGTTCCTGCTCCAACAATACAGAGCTATATCAAATCAAATACTATAACCATATCATCTGTTAGTGTGCCTCCAGGATACCCTGCAGGCAACTATACGCAGCAGATAACATTCTATCTTAAGAATTATACATATGGAACAACCTCTAATCAAATAACAGCAAATGTAATAATGTATGTTAATGGAGTATGCTATCTATATATATATCCAAATACAATATCATTTAACAGCTTAGCTCCAGGTCATTATACTCCAGTAAACTCACTAGTTAGCCTATATGATAATGGAGGAAATACGCAGGCACAGATATTTATAAGTGGAGGAAACTGGATCAATCAAGCAAATAATGCATTGCAGTTTGGTGTATCTAATACAACATATAATAGCATTGTATCAAGCTATGGAACTCCATTAACAAGTACTCCTACACCAACAGGCATAACACTTGCTGCTCCATCTCCAACAAATCCATCGACATCTAACTCTATATACTTTGGTCTGCATATACCATACGGTACATATCCGGGATACTATAAGCAGCAGATATATTTATATACATCTTGCTAAAATTATTAAATATGAACAAAGATTTCGCTAAGCTGATCCCTTTAATTTTCATTATATTTGCATTTTCTATATCTAATGCTCAGATAGGGGAGATAGCCGGTCCTTTAAACTTTAATGTAACACTGGGTCATAAAGAATCCCTAAACTGGACAATAATAAATCAGGGAAATTCAACATTATACTATGTGGCTTCATTAGACTATATATCAAATATAACAAATACTACAACGCCTGCTGTATCAATATATCCTTCTAACGGCTATATAAGCCCAAGATCCTATATAAATATAAGAGTTACTGTACAAGCGCCGAATGATTATAGAGATGTTGGCAAAGAATGGGAGGGCATACTTATAGCAAAGATAATTAATAATGTTACATATAATGCAACATATGTAAGCATAGGATATGGCGTTGCAAAGCAGTTTAGTATAACTATATCTAAGCCACAAAGTCTGATAGCTCCATTAGTTGTATTAATAGCAGCCATACTTATAATAGCTTATATAGCATACATGATAGTACATCATGCACATAAGCGTAGAGAGACTTATGAGGAAGAGAGATATCTTAAGAAGCACGAGCTTAGAAATATGCTTAATATAAAAGAGCCAGGTTATTCATCGATAAAAGTATCAAAGAGAGCAGTAAAAGGCAAAAGTAAAAGTAAGAGATCCAGAAGTAGAAAAGCATCAAAGAGAAAGAGATAAGTAATTAAAGCTTTTTTATTAAGATTTTAATATATGTATAATATTGAGAGATTTAGCCTTAGCAATGGTATAAGATGCTACTTTGTATATAATGAATCAGACAATATATCAGTAAGAGTAAGGCTAAATGGTGGCTGGCTATTTGAGAGACTAGAAGATAGAGAGATAAGTCATATAATAGAGCATATGCTATTTAAAGGAACATCAAAGAGGAATTATTATAGTATACTAAAGGATCTAGACTCTACAGGTGCGCACTGGAATGCATCGACATCTTATGACTATATAACATTAAGCCTAGACTTTCATAGAGATATGCTTAATAGCATATTAGATATAACTGCGGATATTCTATTTAACTCTGTAATAGATCAGAGATATCTCTTAACAGAGAGGAATGTTGTTATAAACGAGCTTCTCGAGAGAAACTATAAGCTAGACAGATTCGCTGCCTATAGATCTCTAAATACCATATACTTTAGCAGAGATCTTGCTCCTCCTATAGAGCGACTTATATATAATGTAGAGCATATCTCAAGAGAGAGGCTATATAATAGATATAAGGCTTTATTAAGTAAGGATAATATAGAGATAATAGTTGTGGGCAAGCTTTCTAAAGATGACGCTCAGAGCTACTTAGAAAGGTATATGGGAGTGAATGAGCTTACTGCTCATAGCAAGCAAGAGCCGATAATACCCAAAGAGCGCAGTAAGTCAATAATAATAAAGAGAGCATACACAAACCAAGCAGTTATCTCTTATAACTTTAGATTGCAAGATATTAGCAGCTTAAAGTCTTATATTGGTATAGAGATATTAAGAAGGATTATAACGCATAAGCTATTTAAGGATATAAGAGCAGAGAGAGGCCTTATATATACACCTAAGGTAAGCTTTACCTTCTCTAGATATATATCATTTATACATACTTATATAGCAACAAATCTAGGAAAGCTTAGAGTAGCCAGAGAGGCTATAGAGTCTGTTATAAGGAGCTTTGAGTACTTTGATATAAATAGAAGTGAATTTGATGTTTACAAGAGCAACTATAAGTTCTCATACAAGATGTTTAAGGAAGATAGCGCTTATATAGCAGATCTTGTATCCGATATAGTTAATATAACTAATGAAGATCTTATAGATCTAGACTCTGAGATTGATGAGATAAGCTATGATGATATATCAGAGCTATCATCAAGGTATATAAAGCCCGAGTACGCTGGAGTATTAACAATAGTCAAAGATTGAAGCCTTAGATAAAGAGAAAGATATTTATATCAAGAAGGCTATAGAGATATTATATTCATCTAGAGATATGCATGAAGATATCAGATGGCAGTAATCAAGAGAAACAGAATAGTAATGAAGATATAGTTACAAGTATAGAGGAGTATGTTCCAGTAGCAGTTGATAAGGAAGGCTATATAACTAGATTAGAGAAGCCTAATCCACAGGATAAACCAAAGAAGAGAGAGATAAATATACAAACTAAGCCTATAATCATTATAATTCTTATTATAATGCTTGCTGCAGTAATAATGCTTATAAAGAGTCATATACATATTAGTAAAGCTTCAGATAAGGTTGCAAATAGCATCGCGCCTTTAAAGTCAGATAATATATCTGGTATTATAAATAGTGTGAGGAGTTATAATACAACAGAGCTCTACTCAGGATACATAGATATTAACGGCTCTAGATATAACCTATATATTAACTATATAAATAGAAGTATAGTCGGTATTAGCTTATATAATAACAGCTATATCGGATCAGAAGCTATAGCATATAGCAATAATACTCCATATATATGCTATAGATCCTACTATACTAACTCTTATATGAACAGCTACTGCTATAGATATATAAAAGGATTAAGATACTACGGTCTTTTAGAGGATGTGGTTAATATATTTAATGGATCTGTTGATCTGAACTCAAGCTGCAGCTATAATATAAGCAAGCCCATAGCTCTCTATATACAAGGAAGTAGCATATATGAAAGATATGCATTTATTAATCTTAGAGTTAGCTGTAATAATGGCTTTGTATATATAAATGGATCACTGAATAGTAGCGGCGATAGCTATAGTCTACATGGTGAGCTTAGATATATAGCAAATGCCTCATACAATACTACATACCAGATAATGCAGTTTAGAGGAGTAGATAACTATACATATAACTATGCAGCCTATGGCTGTCTAGAGTATAATGGATCTATATGCAATATAACAGATATCAGCTATGATAATGGCAGCTATAACATAGTATTAGATATGCCTATAAGAGTTACAGGATCTAAGTATATAGGCAATGTAGAGCTAATATGCAATGGCAATAGCTATCCATTAGCTTATAATAATGGCTATCTATATAAAAGCAATATGAGCTATGGTACAACTATAGTAGCAGATTCTAGCTATAAGATAGATGCTATATGCAACTACTCATATAGTAATGTATATAATATAGGATTAGTATATACAAACGATTCTAATGATGTAAGCTATATAGATTTAGCCAAGGTACTTTTAGCAGGATACACTCAGAATAGTAAAGATTGTTATTCAAACAGATACTTTAAGACGGATGCTCCATGTATTAATGGATTACCAGAGTATGTCGCCTCCTTTAACGGCTTATCCTCAGAGAATATACAGGTTAAGCCTTCGAGCTCTTTAGACTCTATATACTCAAATAATAAGATTACGGTCTCTGCATGGATCTACCAAAAGCAGAGTAATGAATGCGAGATAGCTTTTGTAGATAGTATACCATTCTATAGATTTGGAGTTAGTGGCAGCTGGTCTCCAAACAGAGTAATGCTTGAGCTATGGAACACAGGATTATCTCAGACAAATCTATTTAGCTCTTCAACAGTGCCTTATAACAAGTGGGTCAATATAGTAGCTACTTATAATGGTAGCTATGTAAGCTTCTATATAGATGGAGTGCCCGCAGGCTCTTATCAGTATAATCAGCAGATAGATATGAGCAATGGAAGCATAACATATTTAGGAGCTAATCCAGATTCTGCATGTGATAGTGGATTCAGCGGCTATATTGCGAATATACAGCTATATAATAGCTCTCTATCTAGACAGCAGATAAAGCAGCTATATCTAGAGGGCATAAGCGGAGCTCCAGTCGATAAAGGAAGTCTTGTAGCTTGGTGGCCTCTAGATGGAAGCCCTAATGACTATAGCGGCAATGAAAATAATGGAGTGGCCTATAATGTCTCTTATTCTAATAACTGGGAGTTTAACTATATACCTCCAAATAGCTCTAGCTAAATCTTTATCCTTTTAAGCTAAAGAAAGAGCGATAGAAGAAAATAAAAAGATATTAGGCTCTGTTTATAGCCTTTCTGAGCCTTTCCTCTGCGTCATCCCAGTTTATAAGCTTCCACCAAGCATCTACGTAATCTGCTCTCTTGTTCTTATACTGCAGATAGTAAGCATGCTCAAACTCATCCACTATTATAACTATTGGTAGCTCTGCTATATGATTCATGAAGTGGTTCTCTATTGTTATTATATTAAGATTATCTGTCTCTGAGTCATATGTTACTGCTGTCCAACCAGTCCCTGGCAGAGAGTTTGCTGTCTCTAATAGTATCTTCTTAAAGTTATCTAGACTCTTGAACTGCTTGTTTATCTTATCTGCTAGTACGCCTCCAGGCCCTCCTCTATTCTTATCTGCTGGTGCCATATTCTTCCAGTATAATGCATGAAGCTTATGCCCATTTAGATTGAAGACTATTCCTCTTACAATTCCTTGAATATCGTAGCTCGTTACATCTCCCTTTAGAATGCTCTCATACCTGTCTATTAGCTTATTAACTGCTGTTACATAGCCTTTATGATGCCCATTGTAATGTACATCCAGTATATCTCTGCTAATATATGGCTCTAGCGCATCTAAGCTGTATGGTAGCTGTGGCAGCTCGTATCTTTTAAAAAGAGATTTATCTACTTCAGCCATCTTATACACCTATATCTTATTAAGAAGGAGAATTTTTATAATTTTTTAAATATACAAAGAAGAGTAATAAAAGTATATAATTAATGCAAAATCATCTTACTGGCTTTATCTCATCAAATCCAACAAGATCTGCTAAGACCTTCGGAACTACTATTCTTCCATCCTCTTGTAGGTTATTCTCAAGCAATGCAGATAGCATTCTCTCTATAGGTACTAATGTGCTATAAATAGTATGCACATATCTCTTCTCCTTCTCATTCTTATCATAGTACTTTATATTGAATCTGACTGCCTGCCATGTGCCAACACTTGCATGACTTCCTAGCTCTCTGTATCTATTCTGAGCTGGGAACCAGCCCTCTATATCAAACTGGAATAATGCCTTCTTATCCATATCAAATGCTGGAACTTTTATTACTCTAAATGGTATATTAAGATCTCTGATAAGTCTTGCCTGATTGTTCATAACTCTGTTAAGCTCTGCCTCTACTTGATCCTTCTTGCATACTATATACTGCTCTACTTTATTAAAGTGATGATTTCTGAATATGCCTTTTGTATCTTTGCCGTGAGCTCCTGCTTCCTTTCTAAAAGATGCGCTGAATCCGCCATATCTTAATGGAAGCTCATCCTCATCAAGTAGCCTATCCGCATTATAAGCAGCTATCGGATGCTCAGCAGTAGGTATCAGATATAGATCCTCTCCTTCTATCTTATATAATGTCTCTTCAAAGGCATCGAAAGATGTTGCTCTCTCTTCTACATAGCGCTTTACTAGATAAGGAGGTATTACCATCTTGAAGCCCTGCTCTCTTAGCATCTTTAATGCGTATAAAGCAAGAGCATTATCTAGAAGTACAAGATCGTTCTTCATATAGTAGAATCTTGGTCCAGCAAGCTCAGATCCTCTCTCTTCATCCGCTAGATCATACTCTCTTATTATATCATACTGGCTCATTACATTATTAGCTATTATATGATCTCTGCTTCCAAACTGCTTTATAAAATCCTCTTCATTAGCTTTTAGTACCTTTGGCTTTCCATAGACAAATACCTCTTCTTCCTTATCCAAGGGCCACTTTGGATGTACCAGATTTGGCAATGAGAATAATGCCTTCTCTCTTTCTTCCGATACTCTTCTCTCTTTCTCCTCCAGCTCTCTGACTCTGCTATCTAGCTCAGATGCCTTCTTAATTAGCTCATCTCTCTTGTCTCTATTCTTGTTTATCTGCTCAGATATTCTATTCTTCTCTGCTCTTAATGCATCAAGATCTTTTACTAAAGATCTCCATTCCTTATCTTTATCATAGAATCTATCTAAAACAGAAAGGTCGAGCTTTCTCTTCTTTATTGACTCTTCTATAAGACTTCTATCCTTTCTTATATTCTCTACTTCCATACTACTTCCATACTCTAATCCTTCGTATAGGCCATCCAATCTCGGCAGTATATTCTCTGGGTCCTTATACATACCATCACTTATTTATAAATAGAAATCTTAAACTATTAAAATACTTTTCTATAATTGTATATATATCTCTATAGAGAGCCATTGAATGTATGTTTGGATATATGAATAGTTAATATTACTATACTTTTAGATAAGTATGCGATTAAGGCTTTTAAATATTATTATTATAAAAATAGGTATTATGCTAAGCAATAAGGTCTATATAATAGAGGTAAAAGGCAAGAGAGTAAGACTGACTAAGAGGCAGCTAAATATTATATGCAGGATAATGAAGTGGCCTATGAGCTTTAATGCTATAAAAGAGATAATAGATGTTAATCCAACTCCGTTAGTAAGAGATCTTAAATTTCTTGAGAAAGAGGGTATATTAAAGAAGTATACTATAAGCGATAATCCAAAGAGAGTTGAGTATAGAATAACAAAGGAAGGAGAGCAACTAGCTACAAAGATACTAAGGACAATGATATTTAAGAAGATGATATAGCTACTTCTATTATTAAATGAAAGGCTTAATATACCAGTCTCTACTTAAAGAATTTGATTAATAAGATATATAAAATAGGATAAGGGCTTAAAGATCTAAATAAGAGTTTAGTAATAAGTATAGTTATTAAGCTAAACTGCTCTTAGCTATCTATTATATTTAACTGTTGCATAATTAGCAGCCTAGTGATTGTATGGGATTTAAAAGCTTTGCTAAGAAGGATCTGAGTGCCTTAGTCAGACTTAACTCTGAGTTAGAGCTACTAGAGTATGATATATCTAATAGCAAGTATCCGAAGAAGTTAAAGAGTTATATACTAAGTATAATAAAAGACGAAAGCTTCAGAAAGGTACTATCTGATAGCTGCATAACATTTGGCAGCAGCATACGTATAATAGATGATAGCATACATGATACAATAGGTAATGCTGTAGATCTAACTATTAGATCTTTTAGAAGAATCTCTAAGCTTAGTAATGATAGTAAGGCATTAGAGAGATTGAAAGATAGGTCGCCGATCAGGGCTGTTATAGATATTATAGAATCATTAAATAATACTTATAAAAAAGGTAGAATAGGTAAGCTCCATGTTATAGAAGATCTCAACTTTATCAATAAAGTTTTATATTACTTAAATTTAGAAGATGGCATACTTGGCATCTCAGATAAAGATTATGGTAAGAGGCTAGATCTCCTAAAAGAGCTTAGGGATCTTTATATAGAGCAGCAGAGATTCTTCTTGAATACTATTGAGAAAAGTAATATCAGTAGCACCATAATAAGAAATAGATTCTATGAATCTATATTGGATTCTATAGATAGAAACACCGATCTACAAAGATTGATTATATATAAGGAAGATATATTAAGGTCTAGAGATCTGATTAAGGATACAGTAGATGCACTAAGCGCTCATATAAGCTTAATCGCTAATAAAGATAAAAGGGCAGCTGCCACGGCCCTTAGCTCTATACTTAGATTAACTCTAGATAGTAAGAAGCTTCTTGTAAAGGAGCTGACAGATGCTTTAGAGCAGATAGATGAGAGATTTATAGATAGACATTCTAGTATAGTTAAGGATATAGAGGAGATGTACGATAGAGATATCTATGATGGATATAAGAGCAGGCTTGAGCAGTATATATCTATAATAGAAGGCGAGGATTATAAGTATCATAAACCAGTTAATCCTATTAGATTCTACTTCAATCTGCTTTATATAACAGATAGCACAGAGATAGCAAAGCAGTACCTTGAAGCATTCAATGGTACAAGATTATACGAGCTATCCTATATAGAGACTGTTGCGCTCTCTAAGATAGTTAATCTTGTAGGTAGAGAATACTCTGGATTGAGATCTGCTTTAAATGTCGATATTATAAAGAAAGCCATAAGCCTAATCCAGCTTGCTAATGGATACAATGAGGATGTAGCTATTAGATCTGTTAAGCTACTGTATAATATAGCATCTATATATTCACATAATAAAGATGCTAAAGTTAATATAGCTAAGGATTATGGCGCAAATCTCTTTAGATGTCATCTGCTTATAGACTATGCAATCAGAGCTATAAGTTCTGATTCAATAGAGTTTAATAGCCTAACAGATCTTATAGAATCGGCTAGCTTTATATTGCAGATAGACTTCAATAGAGATACTAAGCAGCATAAAAAGAATGTATTTAGGATATTAGATAAGGTTATCTCAGAGATTGATAGAGGTAAGAGAATCAATGAGATAAAGTTAAGGGATCTTGATGAAGCTTCTATAGATGGTAGTATAAGTAAGTATCCAGAAGCTGGAGATATAAGCCTAATTACATACCTTAAGTCATTAACGGGCTTTATAGATAGCTATAGGGATATTTAAAGTTTATGCAAGAAGGTATTTATATCACATAATCTTAAAGTATCATTTACTAGATGGTAATATATATGCCGAGTAAGAGTAATAGCTCAGATATAGATAATATACTACCAGTTAGATTAAAGAATGAGCTATATAGCATAGTAAATACTTCAACGGATGGTAAATCTGTATTAAATAAATTTATGGAACATATTAATGAGCTAGTATCTATAGAGAAAGGTAGTAAGGATCAAAATGGCTCATTAGTAGGTGAGTTTGTTAGCGTTATTGAGAATTTCGTAGATGGATTTAACAGCATAAATAAGAGATGTAAGCTATATGGAGAAACTAAAGGCAGGGAGTATCTATCACTAAACTCTGCCGTTGAGCTTAAATATATAGATGACATTGTAGATAAGGTAAACACTCTACTAAAGGATGGCCGAAATGAAGATGCTGAGAAGATAGCTAAGGGATTCGCTGATCTTTATAGATATACTGATGGATCTATAGAGCGTATAGCAGATAGTATGGGCAGTAATAACGATGAGAAAGCATTCATAAGAGACTGGCTATATGAATATAGAAGATCTGTAGTACTTGATAGTATAGATAAAGGCATAAAAGAACAGTCTATGGATACTAAAAATATATCTGAGCTGTTTGATAGATACAAAGGGCTATTTGATAGCATAGATAAGTACAAAGATAGAATAAAGAATATCTTAAAAAGGATAGATGCACCAGATATAAGAGATATAGAGGACATATTCTTTAATATTCTTAAATATTTAAGCGAGAGCGAAGATCCTAATAATGCTATAAAAGAGCTAGACAGCTTAATGAGTAAGGAGCTCTTGAATAGGCTTGCTAGATTAAAAGATCGTATTGTAAAAGCAGATGATAACTTTCTGGAAGAGCTTTCTAAGTATACATTTGGTACTAAAATAGATATGTTTAAGGTACCAAATGCCGCATTAGTAGCGCTAAGGACTACTAAAGATAATGATATAGCTAAACGCATTATTGATAGATTTATGAGCTATAATAAAGATAATAATGCAGCTGCATTCAATTTACTGATTAGTGAGATCTTAAGTAATAAGAGATATAATCCTGTAAAGCTAGCTAATTCGGTGCTTGAGATACTAGAAGTTATTGATTTAGAATCTGTTATGAATCTTTTAGATAATGAAGATCATCAAGGTAATAAAGGATATCGCGTATTAGATGACTTAAATAGAATTGTAAGAGAGGATTCTAGGCTTAATACTTATAATGCACCAAATATAGTAATAGATGATGAAGATCTGCATAAGTACTTTCTAAGATTAGTGGTAATGAGAATTCAAGATAATAGTGATGATCTTATAGAATCTCTAAATGCATTTAAGGAGCTGCTTAGATCTGAAAATAGAAAGAGCAAAGACTTAACTAGAAGCTAAGATTAATAATATCTTCTTACTTTTATAGATAATTGATTGAGTAAGCAGGTGCTATAGCTTGTTTAATAGTATATATGTTAAAGAGAATAAAGCAGCTTATATAGATCGCTCTGTTTTAGATAAATCAGATATACTGATATCATATTCATATGATAAAGAAAGTATACAATTCGTAATTAAAAAGAGGTATGATGGAAGGTATATAGTATTATACTATAAAGATAATAAAGTATTTAGCTTAGGAGTACTTAAAGAGAGCAGTTACTTTATTACTAAGAATGGAGATAATATTAGCATATCAAAAGAGTATATGCAAGGTAGTATAATAATGATAAGTATTGAGAAGAGTAAGATAAGCATAAAGAAAGGTCGTGGAAGCCTTGTAATAAATTACTATTAAGAATAGTATATTAAGGGGTCGTAAGCTAACCTGGTTAGACTTCCAGCCTCGGGCGCTGGATATCCGAGTTCAAATCTCGGCGACCCCGCTTATATAAAGCAATCTATATAAGATTAAAGATCTAAAAATATTAGATATGGGCCTATTAGATAAGAGGCTTTATTATATAACAGTTAAAAGATTTATAGTATTTACTTCTATATACATAATCTTATATCTTCTAGTATCTCCTCTAATCCATTCTGCTTTCTATAGGGATTTATATATTATATGCTCTGCTTTAGCTCTTACTCTTTCATTAGCTATACTAAATCTAACTCTTGGAAGAGAGCAGCTTCTTGATATAAAAGACAATAGATTTGAGGATATAGATAAAGTAATAAGATTTGAGGATATGCGCCCTTCTAATATATTCATAGTAGGCGCAACCGGCAGTGGGAAGACAAGCTTCATAAAAGAGCTTCTGCTAAAAGATAGCTATATATTAATAACTTTGGACGATAGCTACTATAGCTCAAGCTCTCATATTATAGAAAATGCAGTTATAGATCCTTTAAGCAGCTATCTAATAAGCCGCTATGGATTAAAGAAGATCGCTGGCATAATAAGAGACTCTATAGGATTAACAGAGCTACAGTATCTCAAGCTACTAAAAGCGATGAAGTATCTTGATAAGAAAGGTAGACTTAGTATTGGAGATCTAATAAGCTATATAAGACAGAGCTACTATAAAGAGAAAGATTCTGATATAAAGCTACATTATAGATATATGCTAGAGAGATTAGAGCTTCTTAATGAAGCATACTCTCTGATAGATGATATAGATGGAATACTATCTAATAATACTGTTATAAAGATAGATAAGCTTAACCAGCAGGAGATAGATCTGCTTTTGAATATGATACTGCTCTTGACAAGATCTAGTAGAAGAAAAAGCGTAATAATAGACGACTTCGGATTGATAGCAAGTAGCTCTAATCTTAGCATAATAGAGAAGCTATACAGAGATTCAAGGAAGTATAGTATAAGAGTAGTTGTTTCAACACAAGAGCTTGAGGACTTAAGTAAGGTTGCTATAGATAACTCAAGATATCTTATATTTGCAAGATATCAGATAGACGATTATAAGGCATTAAGATATAATATAAGCAAGAGCTACGCTAATATTATAAGAAAGCTATCCGATATGGAGTATCTTATTATAGATAGACTCTCAGATAGAGCTTATCTCTACAGCTTAAAGAGAAAGAGAGATATTAGTAATGCAGCTTATAATAGCAATAATAGCGTAGATAGAGTAGATCCATTAGTATATAGATTTCTAGTCTATCTTTATTACGCATCTAGCATAAAGAGAGCAGAGGAGCTTCTTATAAAGAATAAGCTTATTAGCAGAGCCTCTCTATATGGAGATAAGAGAAATCTTAGTATACTAGAGAAAGCTACCGCGCTAGGCTATATAGAGAATAGTAAGCTATCTTATAAGGCTTTATCAATAGTTGATCCTAGTATAATTATAATGAGACAAGGCTTACTCTCTGGAGGTGAGCTACATAAAGCTATGATGCATAAGCTTATAAGATATGAGCAGCTAAGAGGTAATCTGATAGTATCTGGATCCGGAGATTCACCAGATCTTCTTGTTTATAGATCCTTAGACAATAAGAGCTGGGAGGATAAGCCTTATAAGGTATATGAGGTTCAGACAAATACTAGAGAATCAGAGATAAAGAGAGCATTAGAGAGAGCAGATAGGATGCATTATAAGCCGATATTTGTACTTCCAAATGAGGAGCTACTAGAGAATCTTATATCAAGATATAATGTAGATGCTATATGCATAGACTCTATAGATGATTACGATATCTAGATCTTTTATCTGAATATTTATATATTTTTTATAGATCCTAATATTCTTTTATACAATAGTCTGGTGTAAAAATTTAATATCTGAATTGCTAGGCTATTTGCTCCTATCATTGTTAGGACTGCCTTCCCAATGTAACTTAGGGCTTTAGGATTATTATCGATCTTTTCATTATATATAATATCGCTACCAACCAAAGCTACTGCTCTAGATATATAGTACTTAATTAGTAGCTTTAGTGTGTGCTCGCCTGATAGTGGATCGCTGATTATTAGATCTGCTACCTCATCTAGTTTATCTACATCTATGTTGTTATTTGATACTAGCTCTTTATATAGCTCTGCATATCCATCATCTATGCTCTTTAATGCAGTAGCCATATGATATAGTATTTTCTTACTTTCATTATCTAGATTTTCATAATCATCATTATCAAGTAATTCAACTATCTTTTTATCTTCATAGTTACTAAATATTTCTATTAGCTTCTTATGACCTTCAAGTACTTTATTTATAGAATCTCTTATTATCTTATTATAGCTAGAATCTTTTATTATATTGTAATATCTTTTAATATCAAATTTGTTCTGGTAGCCATACTGCGATCCTAGAGTAGGAAATTGATTAAGTCCAGTATAGAATTCAATAAGAGACTTACATAGTAATATATTACCAAGCTTGCCTTTTAGACCGTTATACTCTTCTTTTAACCTATAGGTGGTAAAACCCATAATTACCATGCTCATATATACCTTTGATGCTAACATTAAACTATCTGAGTTGTAGAAAAGCGTTAGCCTCTTCTGATCTGCATCTTTATTGCTATTAGCTTGATCTCCTTCATATAATAGCAATCTATATACAAGCGGCTCCAATCCTAGGCTCCTTATTATTCTTTTTCTATCTTCTTCACTTATATTTGTTGTAACTATAGAATGAATACTATCAACCATCTCTTCTATCATATTTAACAAGAAATGGTGCTTCATAAAATATGAAACGTCATTTTGATTCTCATTACCACTAATCTCTTTGATATTTACTTCTAGAATATCATAAGCTAGCTCCATATATTTAAATGATAATAGGATAGTTATATTAGTAGGGAGATCTGCCTTAACTTTATCTATAATCTTGGCTATCTCATTCCTTAATGGCTCTATATCTATATTTTCAATTATTTTGATAAATCCTTGATCTACTATAACTTTCTTTGAATCATTATACTTTTCTAGTATTCCTTCTAAAAATAGCTTATCGAACTCCTTAACTTTACTATTATCTTTATTTATAAAGCCAGTATAATCGCTTATAAAGCTAGACTTCGATATATAATCTTTTAGCTGCTCTAGCTCTTCGCCTCTTCCATAGTTTATAAGAAGGAAGCTCAGTCTATGTAAAAAGATGCTTCTTACATCATGTATGATTAGTGGTATGAACCTCATTGAAAAATTCTCATTGCTATTTAATATATTACTTATACTTTCTAGCGACACTCTTGCAAGCTTGAAGATCCAGAAATTATCGCCTTTAGCTGCTTTTTCATATCCATTAACTAGCTTTATCTCTTCATCAATTATATTGAGCGTCTTTTTCTTATCTTCGCTATTATTCTTACTTATACTGGTCATAGCTATTCACACCATATGATAAGCATCAGATCAGCTCAAGATCCTCTTTATTAAATAGTCTTATTAAAAATTCTATCTCTATTCTGTATGGATTTGTATATCTAGAGATAGAATCCTTTATTATTAAATTTAACTTTTTTAGCTCAACCTCATCTCTTTTATCCGGCTGCTCCTTACTAATACCTATAAATCTAAATACTAACGTTCTTGAGATATGATCTATAGAGCTACTAGATATTAAAGGATTATTAATTAATATATCATATATTAGGTCAAGCATCTCTAGCTTATCCTTACTATTATTTATAGATGCTTCTATATATGAGCTTGAAAGATTAAGGGTAAATTCATCTAGCTTAGATCTTATCTCATCTATCTTATCTAGAATAGCCTTTGAATACTCTATCTTCTTAGTATCTATAGATTCATCTCTAATCGGGCTGCTCAGGTGCATCTTATTTAAATTGTTTAGATCTTTTTGTAGACTTTTATGAAGCTTGTATATATCTAACAGATCTTTAATATATCTTTTATATGAAGCTGTTTTATTAGCATTAGATATAAGTCCAGAGATCTTTTTTATATAAGATCCATTATAATCACTTAACTGATCTACAAAAGAGCTTGGAATAATGCCTTCATTTTTATAACTTCCGTAATAAGCTATTAGCCTCTCGTACTCTTTGAATACAGTTATTATAGATCTGCTCTGCAGCTCTGCTCTGACTGCATTTAATGCCCTATCTATTTTATTTGAATCAGCATCAGTATTATCAGAAACTACAAGTGGAAATAACACATATGCTTTGGATATCTCTTTAAGCTCTTCATAAGAGATATTGCTAAATAGTAGCTCTATTCCCCTTCTTCTAGCAAGAAGTATAAGTCTTGCTACAATCATGCTTGCTTCTTCATCCTTATATTGATTACTATTAGACATTGAGTCTCTATGATCTTTTATTCCCTTAATCTCATCGTATATAAATTTAATCTGCTCTATAATTATACTAGTATTTGGATCATAGCTTTTATTGTTTATGATTTTATCTTTTGATATATTAAACTTGGCATAATCTACTAGAGAAGCATCAGGACTCTTATTAATCTGGTCAATGGCCTCTAGCTTAAGCCTATTAATTGCTTGATGGCGCTCTAAAGACTCTTTAGAGCTATTCTTATCTTTACTTAAGATTATAGAATCCTCCATAAACTTCTTTATAAGATCCCTGCCTCTATCGCTTATTCTATCATCTTTTCTTTTAAGCAGCTCTGATAGATTATATCCTATATCTCCACTGTTCTCTAAAAGTAGAAGCTTATAGAGGTTAGCTACAACGCCATTTAATTCCTCATTATTTAATATATCCAAAAGAGCCTCTAGATTAGATCTATATACAGTAAATATCTTCTTTAGATATGTATCATTATCGCTTAGACTATTTAATATATCCTCTACTAAATCCTTCTCATACGATAGTGCATCTAAGTACTCTGATTTATTATCAGTGCTTTTAGAAGCCATATTCTATCTTTACTTATTATATAATATATTAACCTTTCTAGCAAAGCTTTTAAATATAGTCCTTGCTACTAATAAAGCTATGTTACATATAAGGCATAGAAGCTTATGCTCTTTTATTAAATATATGCTTTATGCAGATATTAAATGATTATAAAATTAAAGTTATCTCGACTATGGCTGTTATATATAGTTAAGCTTTTAAGCTATGGATTACTTATTATGAGATAATTAAAGTAGATAAGTATGAATGCGAATAAGGAACGCCTTAATAATATAGTGACTTTTAAATCTAATGGAGAGTTTGATAATCTACTTAAAGAGCTCAGAGCAAAGCTTAATCTAAAAACGTCATCAGATCTAATAAGATACTGCTTAGAGAATCTATTCAATAGATATAATAGATCAGAGAGGCTTGATAAAGCTTTGATAGATGATGCAAATATGACCTTCATTGGAGGCCTTATACACTGCTTTAAGGTAGATGATAAAACTCTAGAAAGAATGGATGAGCTCGAGAGAGCATATAACATAGATAGATCCACGCTAATAAGACTTGCTGTCTTACTATTATATATCAAGATAAGCTTAGCAGTATAGATAATACAATAATTAGAGGATAAGTAATTCTATGCTTTATCTACTTACGAAGAATAGAAATAAGTATGAAGAGATAGCTGAGCTATGTAAGGCTAGTAATCTAGAGCTACTTATGCTGCCAGATGATAAGATCGAGCTACAAGCTGATACTCTAGAGGAGGTAGCTAGATATGCTGCAGAGCAGGCATATAGTAAGCATAATAAGCCCGTTATAGTAGATGATAGCGGTTTATTCATAGATGCATTAAATGGCTTTCCAGGAGTATATACCAGCTATGTAAAGAAGACTATAGATAGCAAAGGGATATTAAGGCTTATGGATGGAGTAAGCAACAGAGCAGCATACTTTAAGACTGTTATCGCATATGCAGACTCAGATAGAATAGAGCTGTTTGAAGGTATCGTAAGAGGAATGATAGCAGATAGTGTACATAGCGGAAGAGACTTCGGCTTTGATAACATATTTATACCAGAGGGCTATAATAAGACATTCAGTGAGCTCTCTATAGAAGAGAAGAATAGTATATCTCATAGGGCTAGGGCATTTAATAGCTTCTTAAGCTTTTATAAAGGATTAGTTTATAAGTAGTCTACCGTGACTATTATTCCTATCAGTATCATATCCTATATCTTCGCTATCGTATATGCAATTCTTTATAGCCGTGTTAACCTCATCTATTAATCTATTATACATCTCGATGCTACTACAGTACTTAGATATTTTATTAATATCTGGTGGATCATAAGATCTCTTATCTATTAAGAGATCTAAGCTCTATATGCTGGTATTATAGTATTTACTACCTCTTCAGGTCTCATATCTTTAGATATAGATAGTAGCTGTTTTCTGTACTTATCTAAGATTCTCTTCTTCTTATTATGCTTAGAGTCTCTAATTAAGACCAGGAAGTGGTATATAATATAGATATCTGTAATCCGAATACTCATATCTTTATCCTTGCTGCTGTTCAAGCAGATCGCTACTGGAAATTTTTAAGCAGTATCTGAATGGGTTTAATTCTTAACTATTTATACTTAAGAGATATAAAAGCCTATCTTTATAACTAAATACAATTTAATAGATAGATTTTTATAGAAGATCTTTACTCTAGGATCTCTTCATATGCCTTTTGACTATATCTGATATGATTTATCTATCTCTTCATTTATACGCTTAAAAGATTCTTCATCTAGATCCAATAATGCATCTATTTTCGTTATATCTTTTCCGTATAGTATATCTAGAATCTTCGGAAGATATCTTATCGCCTCTTCTACTATCTTATCTCTATTTACATCTTCTTGTCCTTCCTCTTTAAATGTCTCATATACTAGTATTAGATTAATATCATCTACATTAGATTCAATAAGGCTTGCTAAGTCTAAATCTTTGACACTATTTATTCTCATCTTTGTTGTAAATAGAAGATAAGCCATGATATAAGATAGATCTTCATCATAATCTCTTATTGTAGTATTATTAGAGCTAAATATAGACTTAAATAATAGGTAAGCTGTAAAGCTCTTTATTAGCTTGATATTCTGCTTTGGCTTAGTATCTTTGCTGCCTAATACAAAGCTATCATTTGAATCTGCTACTTTAGAGTCAGCACTTTTATCTTTATCTAGCTTTATACTATTATCCTTTCTATCTTCCTTATTTAAAACCCCTATAATCTCAAACCAATATGCTATTCCCTCATCCATATCTTTTATCTCTTTAATATAAAGAATAAGATCTTTTCTAGCTCTAGAGATATTATCTATATAAGATCTTATACTTATATTATCTAAGCTACTTGGAGTATTATTAATATTATTCATTAGATTATTAGCTTTATCCATAAGCTTGTTCGAATACTCAGCGCCGTATTTAGCTTTTAAGATGGGGTCGATAAACTTAACTGCAGTATAAATTGATAAGCATCCTGCTATCACTTCATTATAAGTATCTAAAAAGGAGAAGTACTTCTTTTCATCAATTCCGCTAATGGTTAGAGCAAAGATCGCCTGCATGGTCAGTAATCTATCTATACTCTTTGCATTACTTATTAATGTTTTTTGGCTATCAGCTATTACATATTCATTGTTATCTATGATTACTCCTAAATTATTAGCTTCTCTACCTTCAGATAATGATACCTTAAGACCTGATCCTTTCAGAGACTCCCTGAAAAGCTCTAGTGTCTGAGTAAGTGCAGCCTTTAAAGCGTTTATTTTGGTGCTATTTCCAGAATTCTGCTTCCTTCTGTCCATCTAAATAGTATTTAACATTCTGGTATATAAGTCTTTACCTACTGAATATATATTAAGCATTAGTTGCCTAATAGCTCAATATTTATTAAGCTAGATTCATAATTAATACAGAATGAATAGAAAGATAAATTCAGACATAAAAGTAGGATGCTGTGGAATAAACTACTTTACTCCTAAAGCTATATTTGGAGAGTCTTGGAAGGATAGGTTTAGATCTAGAATAGAGGCTTATGGCTCACTATTCAAAGTATTAGAGATAGACTCTACATTCTACGCGCTACCATCAAAAAGGCTCGTAGACAATCTAGCAAGATATAGTAGAGATTATAATATAGAGATAATACTGAAAGCGCCTAGATATATAACGCATATCTTTCGCTTTAACGAAAAATCTTATAAATATCTTGATGCTATAGAGAATGCCTCTAAAGCTATTAACTCTAATAAGATACTATTTCAAACTCCAGAAAGCTTCCATATAAAAGAGGAGAATAAAGAAAGAGTTGAGAAGCTCCTCGAAAGGTGCAGAGATGATGGCTTTAAGCCGATATTTGAGCCAAGAGGAGACTGGTTGGAGAAGATAAAAGAAACTGAAGAGTTCTGTAAAGGCTTAGCGATACTATGCACAGATCCGTTAAGAAAGGTTCATGAGTTAGATCAAGAGTTTAACTACTTTAGATTACATGGATTTGGTAAAACAATGATGTATAACTATAGATTCAGCAGAGAGGAGCTAATAAGAGTAATAGATATAGTTAAGAGATATAGATCCAAGAGCTATGTGATGTTCAATAATGTATATATGTATGAAAATGCATTTGAATTTATAAATCTTATTAAAGAGAGACTAGATTAGCATATTAAAGCTAATAAAGATCTTAAGCTATAATCCATCTTAGCTTTAAATTTATACAGTTAATCTATAAAGCCTTCTGATATATTATTTAAAACTTGTATCATTGTGGCATTTGTTGAGATTGTAGAATATCTTATTTAAATTATAGTTTGATTACAGATTATAGATTCTTTATTAATATTAGATAATTTATTATTAATGCTATAATTACCTTTAAATCTAATGCGTGAGGGCCTATGAATATAGATAAAGATAGTAATATACCTGAAGATGAGAATAGCTATGTAAAGCTCAATATTGAGCTAAATAAAATTAGAAAACAAGCTGAGCAGTTTGTAGATTTTATGAAAAATAAGGGCTATAGCTATGTAAAGCTCAATGTTGAGCTAAATAAAAATGGAGGTAGAATTCTTATAAAGTTTGCTGAGAAATCAGAGGATACTATATTCCATGCATTTGCGATTGAAGATATTAAGTATATTGGCAAAGGCCTAGTTGGAGATTTTAGGATCTATGAGTACTCCATAGATGGTTTAAAGGCTGACGATCTAAATAATCTATCAAGGGGTGTCGTTACCAAGGAAGTAGAGAGATGCATGAGTTCAGGAATTGCAAGTATAGATGGAAGAGTCGTCAAAAGGTATGGTCAGATAAAGTTTGGGGGAAAAAAATTTATTAAGATGCTTAATCAAATGCTTAGCGACTATGAAGAGATGGCTCATAATCTAAAAAAAGATTTTAGTCAAATTCGAGAGGATAATAATGATAGATAGCATAATAGAGTAAGTAGAGTTTATATAGAGTTTGTTCTTAATAAGATCTACATTTATATCTTTAGATTTCTTTCAGTCTTTAATTTATAGTAAATGTCTTCTATATATCTACTAAATCTTAATATGAAAAAAGATATCTATCTTATATATAAAGCTTCTGCTTAATTATACTATCAATTATACCTTAGCCTTGATAGCAGTTATCTTAATCTAAAGATCTTGATAAAGATCTTGAAGATCTTCATTAACTTATTCTTAAATGTATTTGGCTTAATATGTCTGTCCTTCGAGCTCAGTAACTTTATAACTCTTATTATTGACTTATAGCTAGTGCGCATTATAACAAAATCAGATATATATCTAAGATCCGTAAGCTTATTTAACATATTTTTATGCACTTCATCATATGTGCGAACTACTACCTCTTTTCTTAATTCCTCAGAGCTTAAAGTATATCTATCCATAAGATTAGAAAGTACAAATGCTGTTGATACAGCAATTAACGCATCGTTAATTACATCTTTATCTAAAGCTTCATCTCTTATATCTAAATCTTTCTCAAGCAGTTTAAGTCTGATATGATTTATAGCTTTCTTAAACTGCTTCTTATATCTTCTACTATTTAATCTTTCATTTATAGCATGTAGATCAGCAGTATATCTATTTAGAAAGGCCTCTCCAGGGGAGTCAATATTGCCCATTACTCCATTTAGTATAATCTTGAATATATTGTATGAAACCTCTGCTTTTTTAATATAGCCTTCTAATTTTAGCTCCTTTCTGCTCTTATCAGCCTTAGCATTTAATGTATCAAATATAAATATCGCTTTTATTCTATCTGTTATATTATTGTATACTGCTTTTTTAAGTATACTATAGAAGCTATACTTGAAAAAGACTGTAGATGAAGATTTAGGATCACTTATTATATCTTGTAATATAGTACCTGGATCTAGATATATGTATATGCTTGAACGATCGCGTAGATAGCTAACTGGATTTAGTTGTTTATCGCTTATCTCTAACCTTACGCTATCATATATCTTATAGCATCTTTCATAATTTCCAGAGTAGCCTGTTGCTTCACCTATAGAGTCAAGGATAGCCTCTTCTAACGATGTGATTACTACCTTAGGATCTCTAATACTATTATATAATAGAGATATCTTCTCCTTTAGATCCTCATTCTGCTCTCTTGTCTTATGCCCATCAGTATGATTTATATATCTATAGGCTTCGAAGTAAGATCTATCAAGGTGTAATATAATTGAGATATTTCTAACGCATGGATTCTGACTTGAGATATCGCGCTCTTCTGCTATATTTATTGGCTCTAGATTCCTGTTCATTTATCGATCTTATAATCTTAATAATCAAAACTGATATTTAAATTTTTTTAACTTTATCCGACTATAGGAACCTCTAACAATAAAAAGCCAGTAATTTATTGATAGCTATTTACAAGAATTATTTTTATATAGTATATATTAAACTTATTAAGGCCTTAAATAAAAGATATAAGCTCTCATATTAATATTAGGTTTAGATCTTTAGGACTTTAAACTATGCTTTGATTAGAAATTATACCTGTCTTGAATAAAGAGTTAAGATGCTCTCTGCAATTCTTGCGATACTTCTATCTATATGCTTCATTGTCATATTTAAGGTTGCTTCTTCATCTAGATTTATAAATCTATTTAGATCTACTGTTAGTATATTATCAAAGTAGCTCTTAATATCATCTAATGCCCTCTCTGCTATCGCTCTTCTCTCTCTTTCAAACTTAAAAGGAAGCACTATTAGACCTATAGTCATAATATCCCTAGCCTTTATATACTTAACTAGCTCTGTTGTTGCACCAGTCCCCACGCTACCGCCAAAGGCAGATATAATAAGTAAGACTCTTGGCTTATATCTATCTATAAGAGCTAATATAAGCTCTTTCTCCTTCTTGATTGCATCTTCACCATATCTAGGGTTAGCAGTATGATGCTTGTTCTCTCTAAAATCAGATAGATAAGCATCTTTGTCATAAAGTATCTCCTTTCCTATAAGCTTTCTTAAAAGTCGTTCATCTTCATACTCTTTAAAGTCTTTACTCGAATCTAACTCTATAACTTTAATATACTTCCTTGTGTAATCGTTATCGCTGATCTTTAGAAGCTCATCTGCTATCATGCATCCAGTATTTCCTAATCCTATTACAAACCCATCTGCCGAATCTGCTTTGTATCCAAATATATGATTAATTAACTCGTCTTCATTCTTCATTTAATCATCCTCTTTAAGGAATTAATTCTTAAAAACATTACTGAATTATAATATATCTAAAGATTTAGCTGGAGTTAATATTGAAATTAATAGAATAATATTTAGATCTTCTAGATGGATATCAAATATAAAAACTAGAGAAAATATTTATATATTTTAAAATCTGAGCTTGTAATCAAATTCTATGGTCCAAAGGAGCAAAGATGAAGATATATATGAAAGTACTAAAGAGTCTGTTAAGAAGATATTTGATAATTTGAAGAGTTATATAGAAGGAAAAGGTCTATTCTTCATAAATTATCTAGTTGAAGATAGAAGGGCTTTGTTCGAGTTTAGTAAGAGGCCAGAAGATAAAACAATCTATGTGATAGCTATAGAGAGGATAAGATATGATAATCAAAAGGCTATAGGAGATATCTATTTTTATGAATTTCATCTAAGTAATATTAATGCAGGAGCTCTGAAACGTGGAATAGGTAGATCTATTGGCAGTATTGATATCTCAAAAAGCAGAGTAGTAGGGTATTATGGAATAAAGCATATAGATAAATATTTAGAAGATGAGCTTAAAGATATAATTAATAGCTCTAATTTATAAACTTATAGAGAATCTTAGAGCAAGATATAGATAATCTGTTTTGATATATTTTATAGAGATATTAAGTATATCGTATGCAGTAACTTTAAAAGCAGGGCCATCAATTAATTATGACTTATATTGTAGTTAAATATTACTATGCATCTATAAATAGACACTTGTAATTTTATATATAAATAAAAATAGTAATTTAAGACCCATATAACTATATGTTAAAATTCATCTGAACGTCTTGCTTCTCCTCTGGTGGTGGCTGATATAATGGCATATCCTTATATCCAAGCATACCTGCAAATGTGTTATATGGTATCTGATGCATCTTTGTATTAAATAAAGTCACGCTATTGTTGTAATACTCTATTGCATCTGCAATCTGTGACTCTAACTAGAGTATTGTCTGCTGTAGCTGCATAAAGTTATTATCTGCTTTTAGATCTGGATAGTTTTCAGCAACAGCAAATAGAGACTTAAGTGCTGCAGATACTTGATTAGCATTATCTATCTTTGCCTTTATATCATCTTGTGGTATGTTAATCCATTGAGTCCTAAGCTGAGTGATCTGCGTTAGTACGCTCTTTTCATACTTTGCGTATGCGCTTACTGTATCTATAAGCTTTGTTAATGTATTATGCATCTTCTGCAAAAGAACGTCTATATTAGCCCAGGACTTATCTACATTCTTCTTTAATGCAACCAATGAGTTGTATATTATTATAAATATGGCCGCTATTATTACTATAATTGCTACTATTCAGATACCTATATAAAAAAGCAAACCCATTTACTCACCTAACTAATTATAGTTAAACAAAGCTTTGAAATCTTAACTAATTTTAGCTTAGTTGACTCTTTTTAATTAATATTATTTGTATTTTAGTTCAAATCAAAAAAATTTATAAAGTATAATGTATTAAATTGTTATAATTCTTTTGAATAAAATTAGAAAGATTTGCATGTCCAGTTCGCAAAACTTTGATAACTTTAATTCAGGCTCTGATCAGATTAGCAGCAATGGACAAAATGCAAATAACAAGAGTGGTGTAATAAGAAATATTATTAGACCTTTTAATATATTTAATCTTAACAATATAGATTCAACTCAAACAGACTTTGGTAAATATATACCGCCACATGTATCTAAAAATACTTCAAAATCGCTTGCAACTAAAATATTCTTGGTTTATTATATATCTGTTATAATTGCAGTAATTCTTTTTATGAAAAATTCTAATGCATTTGAAATTGGAGTACTATTATTTGGCCTTTTGACTGGTCCTACACTACTATATATTGGCTTTAAAGAGTTTTCTAAAGGTCAGCTGCTTACTTCGATGCCTGTGACTAGAATAGACTCTGCTTCATATGGCCTAAATAAGATGGAAGGCACATTTATTCCATATAATGCGCAATCGCTAAAGTCTGTTATAAGCAATGTTGATTGTGTTTATCATTCTTTAGGAGTTTACTATGCAGATGAACAATATAATGGAGATGGTACTACAAGCATTTTAGTACATCCGATAGAATTCTTTGGCAAAGGAGTCCCAACTTTGCTTACTGATGGCACGGGCTACTTAGCAGTAGATATAGCAAAGATGCCCAAATTTGAAGCTAAGGGCAGAATAATTTATATAAAAAGCATAGAAGGTAAAGGCAATATAATAGGATATAGATTAGGAAAAGCAAAGGAATGGTATGAAGCAAATCTAAAGCAGTATATAAAAGATGCTTACGATAACGATACCATTTTAGACTTGTCTAGAATAAATGGAATAGAATACGTAGATCTTGGATTTTATAGATTTAATGTTAAATCGTTTTTGCGTATGCCAGATAAGGCCGGCGATAGATTAGTACTCATTGAGCTATTTATTCCTACATCTGATAAATACATCTGTATAGGAAGCGCCGCAGACACAGGAAAAACAATAGACAATAAGCCAGTTAAAGCGTTAGTTCCAGATCCGGCTACGCATATAATCTCAGCTAATATAGAAGGATCGCATGGAGAAACTTCTATAAAGAATCTTAGCAAAGTAGGATTAGCTGCTATACTAATTGGTGGTATTCTAACAATAGCAGCCTTTGTAATTATACTTAATATGTTTATTTAAATTATATGATTTTTACAACTTTATTAATCTCTTATTCAGTTAGATTTTTAACTATCTCATTATCTATCAATGCTTTTATATTATTTATATCGCTTTCAGAAAAATTATAGAATATATTTATCTTATCTTTATTCTCTAAATCTAACAATTTAATTAACTTCGATGGAAAATAGGCCGCATATATAAGTAAACTGTTCTTATCTATCTTATCTTTTTTATTACTTTCAAATTCGTCTTCATATATAATAGCTAAATCAATTGCTTCGAGTATGTCTAAAAAATGTTCAGCAATACTTATATCCCCTTTAAGCTGCGCTATATACATCTTTGATATAAACAAGAGATAAGAGTTTACAATATTAAGCTTGTCTTGCGGCTTAAGAGTTTGTGATATAAATTTAATTATACTATATGAAAGTAAGTACTTTAGTATATAAATGGCTTTATCTTCTTTGTCCTTATATATATTAGATTCGCTACTTTTAGATTCTTGATTAATTTGATCTATATTGTCAATGCTATTAATAAAATTTTCTAGATCTTCATCATGATGAACTTTTAATATATCTTTAATAGCCTCCTTTAGCTCTCCTTTTGCATCAGATATTGATCTTATATATGATTTAATACTTTCTGTTTCTGGCTTTTCTGGACCGCTCTTAATTTTTTCTATAAGCTTTCTCTTCAACTCTTTAAGTTTATTCAATTCTTCATCTTTGCATGACTTTTCTAGATTCTTAAATTCTTCATCGACTTTATGGATTATAATTAAAGACGAAACTATATCTAAATATAATTCTTGTAGATTTTCGTAGTTACTAGATTCTACATCTTTATTTAAAGCATTAAATAAAACCATTTCCATACTATCTATTTTACTAATTATCTTGGAGGTTGCTTTAAGCTCCTCTTTGCTGAATTTTAGCCCGTGCTCCTTTTTCAGCTCCTTGTCTATTATAATAAACTTTATCTTATCATCTTCATAGCTAAATTTAAATTCAAACCTTTTTAAGTTATCATAATTGTTTAATACAAGTATACTGCTTTTTATCTCATCTATGGCGGCATCGAAACTAATATTTAATAATCGGTCAAAGTCCTTATCTTTAGATGAGTTCATATAAAGGATAATAAATATTGTGATATAAAAAATTTACTATAATGGCTTTTTAAGTGTTTATATTGAAGATTTAATTACCTTAACTTTCAAATTTTTAAAGATTAATTGTATGTATAGCTAATAAAAGCTTTATTTTTGTTAATTACATAGGTTTATTAATTTAGTTGAATACTCTGAAATAGGTAAATCCTGCTCTCGTTGTAGATAAGTTTTATATATCAGTTCTTTCGTATTATATATTTTTAACGAGGTGGTGAGATTGAGCAATATTGAAAGAGATAAACAACTACAAAGCAGCTATAATTTAATTAAAAAGATAAAGGTTAATTCAGATAAAATCCTAGAATTTATTAGAAATATTGAGCCAACAGAAGATAAAAGTATAGAAAGCAAGCTAAAGGATTTATTGAACAAGCTGAAGGATCCAAATGCATTAGCTGCAATGATTAAAAAGGAGGATTCTAATACACCACATATTTTAAGTTACTATCTTGGAGATGCTGAAATTGAGGCTCTACAGGAATCATATTTAAAAGCAAAGCAGAATAATGAGAGAAAAAGTCTAAGTAGCATTGAAAAGCGTATAAACAAAAAAGCAGAAGAAATATCAAAAAAGGTGCAAGAGCTTGCAAATAACAAAAGAGAAGAGGAGATCGTTGAAAAGGCAGCAAGAATATTAAATAGATGGATAATTGTAAACCAAAAAGATGTACTCGCTTCAGTATTACTTGCATCATTAACAGGTAGATTAAATAAAGTCGCATTTTATCTATTTGTTAGTAAAGGCGGAAGGGGTGCTTCAAAACATAACTCTCCTGGAATTGCAGAGTGGTTATTCCTTTCTAGATTAAAGGCAATGGAGATACCAATAGTTATATACGATGAAACTACGCTTACTTATTTTGTTAGTAAAGAGTCTGCAAAATATTATAGAGAAAAGTTTTTAGAGCAAGCAAAAAGGTTAGATATGAATTTAGAGATAAAAGATGGTATGGAGATAGTTGATATCAATAAAGCAGAAGAGAATGAAAAGTTATTAAATAAGTTAGTATACGAAAATTACGAGTTACTAATTGATATAGTAAAAGATAGAATAGATGTAGGGGCTTATAATGTACGAGATGATGAAAAGATTTATAATGGTAAGACTAAAATTGAGGTATTAAAAGAGTTAAGTTATTTAATAAGGGCTCTTGCTAGATCTAATCCAGATTTAGATATAAATAAGATTATAGAAGTTACAATAAAGCACAAAGCAAGAATGGATGCAAGAGGAGGATATCCTACTGATTACTTTAAAATGTCTTTAACTTCTAAAAAAGACCAGAATAAGCTAATATATAGAAGCCCATATGGTGGCGTAACACCTGTTCATGGTGTTGCGCTGTTAATGGATACTCCTAATTTAGATCCAGAAAGAGCATTGTATATATTACCTGAATCAAACATTGAAAAGATGAGCAAAGACAAGCACATAGGTAGATATCTATATGCTATAGAAGATGAAGAAGGAGACACAATAGGCTATTTAATATCTATAAGGGAGCCTAAAGAAATAACAGTAGAAGACATTAAGCGCATAATTATGAAAGCGTCAAAAACTTATCCTAAAGAGCCAGGTAATAGTAATATAGAAAATATTATGATAGCTATAAGAAAGGATTTAGAAGATGAGCGTAGATTTATGGATGCAATCAAAGATACCTTAAACAGATAATAATAGAAAATGGCCACAAAGAAGATATAAAAATATTAAGAAAATAAAGATATATCTAATGAGATCTATTAGGTGTATCTAGTTGAAAGATAGAGTAATACCTGAGATAGGTTCGTTTAGATATGAATTTGAAGAGAGTGTAGCAGATGCTAAGATAGAATTTGAATATGAGGAATTAGATAAAGAAAAAGTAGATAAGATTCTTGAGAGTGATATAAAAAGAATATTTAAAAGCGAGCCAAAAAACATAGAAGAGCTAATGAGAAATAGATTCGTTGAATTTGAAGGAGATATTAAAAGGCTTGAAGAAGATCTTACTAAAAGAGATAAGCTAAGGTTTATGCTATTGCTTTATATAGGCAAATCAGGCAATCCAATTGAGACACCATTTAATAATATAGATCTCTCATGGTTGGCCTTACTTAATAGACTTAATAAGTTTGCGTCTTTTGCAGAGCAGATAACAGGTAAAGAAAGCAGATTAGTTATAGCATATGAAAACGAATTTTTCGATGCAAATGTTTTAAGAAAGCCTTTTGATAATAGTAAAAGAGCGCTCGATACTACTGCAAAGCTAATAAAAGAATTCAATATGAATCACATAGAGCTCTTAAATCTTAAAGGATTATTAGACAATCTTGAAGGATTTAATGAAGAGTTTAGTAGATTAGTTGATGAATACCGCAATAACTTAGAAAGCTTTAAGAATACAGAAGAGTTCAAAGAGTCTTATAAAACGCTATACTATGATTATAATACAAGCTCTTTTAGTGAAGCAGTAAAGTTATATGCAAGTAGATCTAAATCTATAGAGGATTGGGCTGTAGAGTCAACTATAAGATATCTTGCATTTATTAAAGGTAGAGCAAATACAGGATTTTGGAATAAGTATAAAGATTACGTTAGATCTACAGTAAGTAAGAAGAACAATGTTATAACATTCAACTATCATTTCGGCGGAGTTACATTAGTGCATGGTGTTACAATATATAGAAGATCAATAAGATTGGAGTATTTCTATGATATTGTTAAAGAAAGATTAGAGAAAGGCAGAGAGCTTAAGTTTAAAGTTGGAAAGTTATACGACGTAAATATGTATATACATTAATTAATAATTCTGCTTTTTAATTTATTTATATAATCTATCTAATTGGCATTTTATGCTTTGTTAATATTAAGAAATTATTATAAAGCATATAGTAAAACAAAGAGATAAGGCTATTTTATATTCATTAGGCTTTAATTAAACATACAAAAGAAATATTGATATATCTGGCATCAGTTAATTAGCTTTACAAAATTTATATTAATGAAATGACAGCATTTCAGTTATAGTGATCGAATATGTTCTGATACAAATCTTCAAACGAAGATGCATACAAGAAAGAGATAGAAAGGATAAAAGGATTTCTAGAAGAGCATTAAGAAGCGCTAAAAGCAAATGGAGTCAGTTTAGACCTGATCATGAATTTCCTCGATCCAAAAGTGCTTTTTAATGAGTATGTCACTAGCTATGTAAGTAGAGGAGATGTTAAAAGTATTATAGAGAGCATTTGTAAAGAGGACTTTGAGGATAAATATGGTGGCCTTAAAGAGCAGCTACACAGGGAAATATTTAAGAGAATGCTCGCATTATTTATTAAAGTATATGAAAAGTCAGATATTGATGAGAGTAATTTTAAGGGGCTTTTAGCATTTTATATGGCTATCAAGCTATTAGAAAATAGAGACACTTTAAATGATATAACTGACTATTTGGATAAAGATTGGAATAAGCTTAAGAAAAACGAAATTATAAAGATAAGGGGTCTTAATATAGATGAACTCAAGGAGACATTCAATTATACAGATTTATATAGATATGGTATAGTTAATGAAGCTATGGAAAATCCGGATATTAAAGAGGTATTAGAGGATTTAAATAAGAGGTACAAAAAAAGGTATGGTGAGCTAGATGAAGATTTAAGAGACATATTCTACAGGATAGAGATATATAAGTGCTTCAAATGATAAGATAAGTGAAGATATTGCATATAAGTTATTTGCTATATATTACGTTTTAAGTGCATATCAAAAGAGCAGAAAGAACAAAAGAGTATAAAGCCTTAATAAAAGATTATCTACTTTATTTTAGTTTTTATATTATTAATAATATTCATCTCAATTCTAATATAACCCATTCATACATATCTAAATCTTCGTCTGTTCTTATGTTTGGGCTTTCTTCTAGATATATAACACTAGCGATATAATCACCATAAAGTAGTTCTTTAAATCTTTTTGATAATCTAACTGCAACGTATATCTTTTCTTCTTCGTTTTTGCTTTCTTTACTATTCAATATCACTTCATAATTGTTATCCTTAGCATATTTTTCGCTAATTATTCTAAGAAGCTTATCTTTACTTATATCAAATCTAGAATAGATGCCGCTCGCTAGTCCGATTACCTTTTTGCTCGTATCTATATGAAAACTATTATCGTCTGGAGATGGATAAGCTCTGTAGCCTAAGAATCCTGCTGCTCTTCCCACTATCTCTTTATCTTTATATATACCTATAAAGAAGAGATCTGGAGATGCTGCTATAGACAAAGCAGATGTATGATTCATGCCTCCAGGCGAAAAGCACGATCTATTGAATTCTAACGCATCTACAGTTTCTACCATATTTAAAGGCATTACTATGCTTATATCGCTAGATTCAAGCTCTGCTTTGTTTTTAAGATATTGTATCAGCCTATCAACCTCTGCTATATATTTCTTAAATTCTTTAGTATCTGTCTTATTTGCTATAAATGATCTAAGATCTGTTGCAAGCTTAAGCAGATCTTTAGTATTCTTATATGAATAATTTTTATAATTAAATCCAAACCTTTTAGAGTAGCTTTTAAGCTTCTTAAATATATATCTGTTTATATCTTTTTCTTTACTTAGTTTTAATATTCTGCCTATTATATGCTTAGTCCTTAGTTTTATTTTATCTAAATTGCTTTTAGCTTCTGATGCTTCTATTAATTTATAATCATCGCTTAATATATCTACATTATTGAAAACATAACGCGGTAGATCTTTTTTAGGATTTAGAATTCCAACTAAAGCATCAAACAGATCAGATTTATTATTACTTATCCAGAGTTGGTACTTAAATAGCTCATCCTTTGACATAAACCTTAGAGATTTGAATGCTACTGATCTTTCATATCTATCTACGTTTCTCTCTCTTATCCTTATTCCGCCATTTAGGTTAATATATTGCGGGTTTAACCTTTTAATAAGGCGTTTCCTTATTTGCATTATCATTGTATTGTATAATCTATCTTCTAAATCCCTCAATAATGAATTCAGATCTTTGCCTGGATCTATAATTAATTCATCTTTATACATATCTATATATTTGGCTAGCTTTATTAGCTTGTCACTATTTCTATATCCTAGAGTCTTTAAATTCGACGCTACCTTTTTAACTATCTTAGAGACTTTATTAATATCATTTATAGCTTCAATTACTCGAATAGCCTCAATATCCTGCTTCTTTATTATGCTTTCGATAATATTTATACTATAATCTCCAAATATGTCGTATATCTTCTTATAATTTTTGAACAGCATAGCGGCTAAACTCTTATTCTTATTTAGCTTATCTGTAATATCTTTATTAGCTGCAATCTTTACAAGAGCTTCTATGTAATCACCACCACTAAATTCATAGTAAGATAGATCTTTAATCAGCTCCATAAGCTGTATCTTGGTATTATCATCTAATTCAGCCTTATAGATAGCATCTAGTATACTATCTACCTTAGCTTCGTCGTATCTTTTTGATAGTTCATAAGCCAGTGATATGCTAAGCTCTTGATCTAGAGTTAAAAAGTTATATACAGGATTATTGTTATCCCTAGACTCTTTATCTTTATTTACAAGGTTTAATGATTTCATTAAAAGATCTCTATTACTAAAGAACTTAATAAGATGCTGCTTTTCTGATTCATATTTATTACTTTTCTGCCTAAGTAGAGCCAAGTATCTTATAAGTATTAACCTTTTAATTGCAATACTACCTTTGTATAAATCTAGAAGGTGTTCTAGATCTTCTTTATCTTTCAGCTTTACAAATAATGAATATGAATATAGCATAATATCTAGGTATCTAAATAATCTTTTACCCTCTGTTACATTATCGTAAAATGATCTGAATCTCTCAATATTATCATAATCTAGCAAAGGCCCTATAACGTTAGAAACATTCATTCCAAATGTATCTCGATAAGTAATTATACTATTTAATACATCAATGATATCTAAGGCAAAGTTTTCATTATCTTTATGGCCTTTAGATAAGTCATAGTCTATTACATTATTAAGTGCTTTTAAGAGCTTATCATAGTCTTGGCTTAAATTTAAATTAGATAAAGTATTAACTAATATTAGAGATAAACTAATTTTTATAGAGTCTTTATTCTTGAATCTAGAAGCAGCTTCAAATAAGCGTTTAGTTTCATTATCTGCTAATCTTTTTATTAAATAGTTTAAGTTTATATTATATACATACTCTTTGCTCTCATTTGAACAGACCTCTTTTAAGGCTATTAGAATATTATATAAAGCTGAACGATCGTCTTTATATGCATCCAACAGCTCATTTATATTTATGTTATTAAGATGTTCTATTAAATCATTAAGCGCTTTATCAGTATGCTTATGTTTAAGCTTTTTAAATATATTTTTCATAATATCTACCAGTAATGATATAAAATTTTGAATAGATTTTGATATATAAACTTTGCTTTATGTAATGATAGATCTTTAAATATTCAATAAGTATAGGTCTTGTAAAATAACATAGATCTCTTTTATTAATTTAAACGTATTTTTAAGGTGAATTCGAAAACCTTAGAAGTAGAATCTTTAAAATATCCTGATCTTTAAAGAGCGCGTGTATATCCATATTTTTATATTTCTTATCCATCTTTATTATTTCGTTATCACTTATATGTATTATTCCATATCTTGCTAATATGCAGAGATTCAAACTTTTAAATTATAGTTTTATAAATATATATAATATATCATAGATCTTTTTATTAAAATTTACAGACTATCTAATGTATAAGTTTTACATCTTATAGAAATAGTATAAGCAGTTAAATAATATTAAATAGCAAACTTTTTATATGTAAATTATAATAAGAGTATTACATAATAGATGTAAAACTTTATGTGATGTATATGTCTATTGAGAGACCAAAGATTCCTGATGAAAGATTATTTAAATTAATAAGAAATGCAGATATAAATATAAAGGCTATTTATGGGAATAGGGGTAATGTAAATTATTGCTTTAAGTTCTTGAATCAAAAAGCAATAACCACACGTATCAATGAAGGGCTATATCTAAACTTAGTAGCCCATCCTTGGTATGAGTTTGTAGTAAAAGATGAAAAAGATCCCAGTAATAGAAAGTTTACGCTAGTATGCTCTGAAGATATAAACTCTAAATATCTTAGAGATGTAGAAGGTAGATCTTATGATATAAATAGCATTAAGATAAGTGGTCTTCATCCTTATATGGCACTCCTTGGATTAGATATAAAGATTGATCTAAGATTTGCCTTAAATCTATTACTCAATAGAAGAATACCAATAAGAGAAGAAAGAAGTAATAGAGGCTTGAATATCTTACATCTCATACCGAGGATAAAGAAGGACGGTAAAAGATTAGTAGGAGTATTTTGGACTGGCTTTTACATTCATGATAATCCGATATTTGAAAAGTTTATTAATAGCCTTAGAAAGCTTAATCTGATTAGAAATGATGTGCCTTTAGAGGTAAGAATACTCTTTAGATCCTTAGAAATAAAAGATTATAAGATAACTATCTATGATCTTGATAAAGCAGAGAGGAGAGTAATTAGAGGAAAGGAGGAGGTAAATGGATGGTATTTAAATAATATCTCTGATATTAGTTTTGTACGCAGCCTACAGGAGGAGCCAGTGGATCCAATTAGAGTTTATACTGTTTAATAGTTGTACATATGCTATTTCTGTATGAAATATATAAATATCATATAAGTGCTATATTATAAGATAGGTATGAGTATTAATGTCACTAAAGATGCTAGTGGCAGTAATAACCTAAAGAGATATATAGTATTATGCCGTATAGGAGTAAGAGAGCCTATAGATCCAAGTAAGTTATATTCAAGACTAAACGAAATAAGTTTTAATAATATTCCATCTGATATAATTATAAAATCACCTGTCGAGAGAGAGGTAAACAATATAATTGAAAAGCATATAAAAGATAAACCACTAGGAGAAGAGAATATTAAGCTTAAGATTAAACATGATGAATATGATAGAAAGCATCATGGCCCACTCTATAATGGATCACGTAGGAGAAAGATTAAACTTAGTACTAGTATGCGTGTAGATTTTAATTGGATTGAAGAGCCAAAAGGATTAAATGATGAATTACGTATATTACACATAGAGGCCAAAGGTGCTAATGAGAAGGATACTAAAGAGATATTAGAGAGAGATAAGATAGCCAGAGAGGATGCAAATGAAATATTTTCTCCGCAGATGTCTACATTTTTTAAGAGGCTTAATTCAAATATGGATATGCTATTTGGTTCTCATGTGGTTGTAGAGGAACCAGTAGGGAATATTAGAGAAGAGGCAACCAGTGAATCTAATAAACCTATCAAGAAGATTAAGATTAAAAGTATATATGTATTAGCTATATCATTTTTAAAGAGGGAGCCAAATTCTAATGAATCACGTATTGCTAATCAAGCCGAATCTAACAGATTAATAGAAAAGCTTACTAAATTAGCACAGAATCCGTTTACAAAGTTAAAAGTAGATGTAAATAATAATGAATTAGTAGTTAAAAAAGCCGATAGTTCTGAGTTAAGAGATGATGATACAGCAACTTTATTCATAAAAGGGCAGATGATAATCATAAGCACACAAGACCTTGAAAAACTACTCAATAAATTAAAACAGCTAAAGAAGTTAAAAGAAGGAAAAGATAGAAAGCTTAGAGCGATGGAAGTTTACGATTATCTAAATGAGATACTAATAAAGGCTTATGGATTAAGAGAGTAAAGCTCTTTTATTTAATAAATTGTTAGATTATCTAGATAATTATTAGAATCAATATATACTAGATTAAGAAAATATTAACATTATTTGATTGTAAAGATTTAATAAAATTTTAGATTATCTAATATATTATTAGATATTAAATTAACCTTTTACATATTTTAACTTTAATATTATTACTAGCTTAAATATTTCAGACTAATCATTTCTAATTTTGCTATTCTCTTTCGCATATCCTTTAGATTGATCTTCAATTATCTCTCCGAGCCTTTTTAGCAATTCCTCGAGCAGATCATATAACTCTGGAGCAGCATCTACCAGCGCTTTAGTATCTCCCTTATAATCCATGCTTTCTTGCTTATCTACCATAAAACCCACAAATATGCAATATATCAGAATTAATAAAATACTTTTCTTTATATAATTTTATAGCAAAATTTCCTCCAGATAGCTTACTTGTTTATTAAAAATTATAGCAAAGATTATACTAAGATAATTTTAGAATATCTTATCATTTGTTAGATTAAACTTAAATTTTAGTACTTACATGATCTTCTATTAATGCTTTCATAAAAATGGAATAGATTAGTAGCTTATGATCATAGATTTTCATAAAAATGGAATAGATCTTAAGATGCCTGAGAAAAGCATATCTTTTGATATGCTTTTTCGGAGCAATAATGATCATTTTGCTAAAACAAGCCATTTTTCAAAAATATGGAAGAAAATGCAATTTCTTGCAAATTGCTAATTTCATAAAAATGAAACTTAATTTTTAGCATATGCTTTAATTTTGACTTTCATAAAAATGAAAAGTGTTTTGTAATTCTTATTTTAAATAATCCTTATTTTAGTAACTTTTTAAACCACATTGTTACTCAAATAATAAAACAAGAAAAAAGTAAACCCTTTACTCCATTCCTCTAAGATAATCTCTTTCAAAACGGCCCTTATGCTTACCCATAAATTTTGGTACCTCTCCTTTTGCCTGATTATCTACCTTTTCTGGTACATATTCGCTAGCAAGTTCTACATTCACCATATCTCTCACCATGGATCTATTAACTAAGCGCAGACTAGATATAAAAGCTTTATGTTTAAAAAAACAAAAAGATAAAATGTTAACTTATAGATCTAACTTTATTGCTCACAGCGTATTGGTGCTGGATTTTCATCTCTTATTTCAGTATTTTCTTTCTTTTTATTTTCAGCTTCTAGCTTTCTATTAGTTTCTTCTATGTCTTCTTTACTAACCCATATATTCAAAATCTTCTGGTTCTATTGCATTTACATGCGTTGTCATTCTAATCACCATATGTTAAATAGCCTTTAAGCTAATCTGATATAAAGGTCTTTTCTTTAGATTTAATTTTAATTAATATGCCTTATTAAGATAAGATAATCTAAAAATTATATAGATTATCTAAATAATTATTAGAAATATTAAATTTTTATAAATGATGGCTTTTATAAAGCTTATTTGAAGTAAGTTAAGTAATCTGTTAGATTTTATCTAAGGATGCAAGAAGATCTCTATCTGCATATAATAAAATAGCAAATTGCTTAAGCGTATTTATAACTGGAATTTATAAGTTCTATTTTAAGAGCTCTTCTACTAATTCATCTATCTTCTCTAATAATTTTTCATCTTTAGTCATTTTATATTTCATTGCATATTCTGCAATCTTATTATGAAGTTTATTCTTTTCATTATATTCTGGAATTCCAATCTCGAAGATTTTTTCTGTATTGCCTTTCTGATTTAATTCCACTTTTTCTAAATTTATCTATAGTGACTTTACTATTTAAGATACCACATAGATAGTATGCCTCTTCAGGCCTATTTCCAAAGTCAGTTAATAAGAAATTTTCTTTTGCTTAATAGCTTTTGATAGCTATCTTTTCTATCTTCATTATAATTTAGTATATCGTTAGTATCATATAGCTCAAACTATACACCATCTGTTATTATAACTTTAAATACATTTCCTCCTTTTTTCAACAGATCTTCTATATAATTTTTAAGTTCTTCAAATGCTACTTTTCTCTTAGCATCTGAAAGTTCACTCTTAGTTTCGAACAGTATACCTGCATAATATAGATCTTTTCTATCTTTTTCAAAGTAGATAAGATCTGGAGATATCTTAAGCCATCCTTCTAAAACCTTAGATTTAAAATATGCTCTTTTATCATACTCGTTTTTTCTTTTTATTATTTCGGTTAAATAATCTTTAAGCTCCTCTCTAAAGTTTGGAGGAACAAAAGGATTTATATCAAGCTTAGAATCACTCATAGATTAGCACATATTATAAATTTAAATATAATTTATGATATAATTTTTATAAAGCTTATTATAACGTAAAGAATACTAAATTAAAGATAGCAAAAACAGATTAATTTATTGTCTCAAGATAGCCAGATCTATTTCTATTTTAATTTAATTCGATTTGCTCTATTCAAAATACAAAATAAATATAAAAAATTTAACTTAATCGCCTCTTTTAATTTAATATAAGACCTGCTTTACTTTTATTAGTAAAACTTGCTTAAGATTTTTAATTATATATATTCTTTCTATCCATTAATAATATTAGATTATATCTTATAGATTACATTAGCTAGGTATCACTCTCGAAACTTGTATTCTTATTAAAGAGATTTATTTAATATAAAAAAATACAAATACAATGAGGTATTATAATATTATAATTTATAGTATATCACTTATTACATTAGCTTTCATGCAGGATCTAGTAGAAATAGAGTAAAACGAAAGGTATTTAGATATTATGAAAATATTAATAATATAAGGATCTTTGCACAAAAGTAGGTTTGTAGCAATTTTTTATTATGTTTTACAAAAATGTATTCGAAGCTGCGGCTGGGTCTAAAATCATACAGAGATGGATGTAAACTAATTGCGGTTCGTAAGTTTGTGTTATGGTAGTTTGGTCTAAAATCATACAGAGATGGATGTAAACATATCTAGCAAATGCCTTAAATTGCAGTACTGGTAGGTCTAAAATCATACAGAGATGGATGTAAACTTTAAACTTAGCATTAGAATTAGCATTGTTATTATCGTCTAAAATCATACAGAGATGGATGTAAACTCATAAAAACTTTTATTTGTTTTTGTTATTTCGTAAGTTAGTCTAAAATCATACAGAGATGGATGTAAACCCACTTAATATTAACTTTGAGTAAAACTAAATGTTTCAGGTCTAAAATCATACAGAGATGGATGTAAACTTCCATATCATTTAGGTTTTGCTCATGTATCTTTTGGTCTAAAATCATACAGAGATGGATGTAAACTACATTGGCATGTATGTATACATATGATACCACTAGTCTAAAATCATACAGAGATGGATGTAAACTAGAATATTGGCGTTTATACTGTCTTATCTTATCTGGTCTAAAATCATACAGAGATGGATGTAAACTACTTTTTAAGAAATCTTTTAACATTCTTTGATGCTAGTCTAAAATCATACAGAGATGGATGTAAACTTATGTTAGACAGCTATACAAACAGGATTGCTCTCGGTCTAAAATCATACAGAGATGGATGTAAACGCTAGACTCTTACACGAATAGAATTGCTTTAATTAGTCTAAAATCATACAGAGATGGATGTAAACCAGAGAGCAAAGAAGCAGAAAGCATAAAAGAAGAAGGTCTAAAATCATACAGAGATGGATGTAAACCAGAGAGCAAAGAAGCAGAAAGCATAAAAGAAGAAGGTCTAAAATCATACAGAGATGGATGTAAACGATTTCTATGAATACATAGAAAGCCATTTAGAATACAGTCTAAAATCATACAGAGATGGATGTAAACTAGAGCCTGAGTATATTGATATGCTTAAGAAATATATACGTCTAAAATCATACAGAGATGGATGTAAACTATCTATTGCTTCTTTAACTCTCTGATTGCATAATACGTCTAAAATCATACAGAGATGGATGTAAACTTAATTAGCGAAGGCTCAAAGAGGGGTGGCTGAGCGTAGCGAAGTCGGGGTGAATTTGAGCCGAAGCTTAAAATATAAAGAGTTATATACTTATATTGAAAATATATGGCGGATATTCTTGCAAAAGAACAAAGGCATTATAAGATCTTCCACATAAAACTTTTTCCTCCTTATTATTATATCCAGCAGATCTTTGTATAGTGGATATTAGTGATGATATAATTTGGCAGTTCATTTTTCAATAGATACCGGAAGGTTAAACTTCTATATAACATTAAAACAATTTTTTTGTTCCATATAAAGTTAAATTTTGTATTTCTTGCTTAAACAAAGTTTTTCTCATTACTAACATATATTCTGATTTAATCCCTGCAGGTGATAAATTTTTACGGCCCTTAAACAATCTTCTGCCCACAATTCTATCTTCCAATAATAGCTCAAATTGAAAACCGTTACTTTCAAAATGTTCCCTAAATATCTGATAGAATGGAAATTCTATACCTGAAAATGTTGCATTCCCGACAAAAATAGCAGCAACTCCTGAGGGTTTTAAAGCGTTCATGCATTTATCTAAAATATAAAGTATTGATTTAAAATAGGTTATAGCATAATTTTTAGTTTTTCCATCTATCTTCTTTATATACTGGTTATAGGTTTCAGATTTTATTGTTATATCTGGTACCGCATTATTGTATGGTATTTCATGCTTACTTAATTCTCTGATTTCTTCATCAGAATAACCTAACCACCCAAGTTCTAATTTAATACTTCTAATATATTCATGTGCTTGACCGTATGGCGGGGATGTTATTAAGAGATCGTATTTTTCCTGTAAATTATAATTTAACATATCTGTTGAATCTAAAATATTTAATTTTCCCCCTTTATACAGTTTGTTGAATTCATTAGAATAATTATACATATCTTCTACTGTTTTTAAAAAATAGTTATGTATGGTCCTAACAAAATCCGTTTTTAATAATTTAGAAATTTCTTCTATTTTTTTCTTGGATCTAAACAATTTTGGTACTTCATTATCCGCATAAGAAAATTTTTTAGAGGTCTTTAATAACGCCAATAAAATAAGAGGATTTTTATAATTTTGGTATCCACTCCACATTTTTAAAAGAACACTATATATTTCATTGGGATACCAATACTCAATTTTTGACCATTTAGGTAAGTATTCAATATTTGTATTTTCTATTATTTTCCTAGCTTTATTTAATAAATCTTCTAAAGAAGCATTTCTATAAGTTTTTCCTTCTAACAGATATTTTAACATAGGACTTAAATCAATACATGTAGCATTTCTATTAGTAATTAATGCTTCAACTCCTACGGTGCCAGAACCTGCAAATGGATCTAAAATATTGTCTCCTTCTTTGGTATATCTTTCAATAGCCCATCTAACTACTTGAGGTATAAATTTAGCGGGATAATAATACATTCCATGGGATGCATAAGTTGTTGAGTGTATACTAGATTTAAATAAGTTTCTAAAAGACACTTTAAATTGATTTGGATAATCTTTATTGTTTCGTAAATCTAAATTCTGACCTTCTTTTCCTATTGAATTATCTGGTTTAATTTTCTCATTTTTATTATTTTTATAATTGTGGTATGAGAGCATTTTTACTAATATTAAATCTCTAATGTACCATAGTTGGTCTCTTGGACTTCTGACAGGTAATGTATCTTCTTTCCAATCTTCTAATAATAAATGAGCGATTTCTATACTTCTTTTCTTGTAGTTAGATAGATCCGATTCATTTAAGACAATATTATGTTGGTGTAATTTCTCTTCAAGAATTTTAAAATTATTAATTTTTTTAATGATTAAATTCTGTAATTCTATTGTCGATAATGCATATGTAAGCCAAAGGTCGTCCCAATCCTGTAATGTTGCAAAAACCCTATTAGAAATTTCTACAATAGAATCACTACCAGAAAATTCACCTAAAATATCTGAAAACGCTTTAAAACCATAGCATACTTCTAATGTCAGGTTTTTTAATAATTCAACTTTTTTTTGCATTAATAATTTCTTTTCTATTTCATCTGAACTGATTGATGAAAAACCAGACAATTGATTAGAAATCCTTTTTATTAATGACACTTTCTGAGCGGCTTGAAGTTCTACCCATATAAATATAACATACCTTATCGAATGTTTAGGAATAATCTGAGCTCTAATCACATCTCTTAAAAATTCAGCTAATGAACCTTTTGCTGTTGTTCCCCCTGTATCATCTCTGGATCTTATTTGCACAAATAGATACTCATCTTGTCTGCTTGCTATAACATCTAAATCATGTTTATTATCAAGTTTTTGGCCTAATGCAATTTCCGATATAGTCGAATGTTCTTTTTTTGTATAAACTTTTACATTTTTTGCTTCAGTTAAAATAGCTCTTATTACACTCTCTGCGAAATTTCCTTGCCGTGCCCTATATGAGCTATGTATAAATTGTTGAAAAGCAAAAATATAAGAGGAATAATTTGCGATTGGGTATTCACTTTTATTCATAGCACTTTCTAAACCTGCCCCTAACCGTTTTAATATATCTAAATCATCTTTATATGATAATAAACCTTTATTATCCTCTGTTTGAAAACATTTAATAGCAATTTCTTGTGCCAATCCTAATGGACTTTGTAAAATTGTTTTTAATTTATGTATTGATGGCTCTGAATCATTCTCTAAAAGGATTAATTTTCTATCATATTCTTTATTTTCATTGGTAGCCTCGTTCATATTTGCACCATATTATAATCTTTTATTTATTTTTCTTTTTACAATACTTTCATCAGATAACAAACTTTGTGCTTCTATTGTATAATATATTTTATAAGTAAAATTATTAAACGTATCGAATGAGTAAAATACGTAAGGCTCTTCGAGAGAACATGAGAGAGAGTCAAAAAAACAAATCATAATATTTAAAAAACAGATACGTTATTAAATTACAAGTTTAATAACAAAATTAAGAAGTCTCCAATCCTATATGGAACAATACTTCTCCTAAAAACATTAATCCATGAACAATAGCCCTGTCTGTGTTATCAGCACCTCTTGAGATTAAATAATTATCTACTTCCTCATGTAATTTTATCTCTACTGGAATCATTAAAGCATGTATTCCTAATTTTTGATTGTCTGTCATAAATATCACACATATATAAACATTTTAATATTTAAACTTTTTGTCTTAGTCAATTTTTATTTAATCTTTTAATAATTTCATTTTCAATGCTTTCTAAGTCTTTGCCTTTTTCCTTTTTAATATTATCAATATCAGTTCTCCATTTGTTTAATAAATTATTATTTCCAAAATATTTAGAATATCTTTTATAAGTTTCATACTGCCTTTCACTTACTTTAAAACCAATGGTTTTTGTATACTTCTTTTTGTCATCATTATCTACTAAATTTTCCGATATTAAACTGTCTAAACCTCTTTTTTTGTTTTCCATTTTTACACCTTTAATCTTCTAATAATCTCCTTTGATAATTCAATATAAGATTTTGAAGCTGAAGCTCCTTTCTTATAATTAACAACGGGTAAACCTGCCATAGTAGAATCAGTAATAGCTACATTTCTTGGTATTATCGTTTTAAAAATCTCTTTTTTATAATAACTTTTGACTTCTTTTAAAACTTCCTTTGAAGACCTTGTATTTGAATTATACATCGTTAACAATATTCCCAATACTTTTAGTTTATTAGATAATCTTGATTTTACTAAACTTATTACCTTTAATAATTGTGCCATTCCCTCTAAAGCAAAAGACTCTGATTGAACCGGTATAATAATATAATCTGAGGCTACCAATGAATTTATTGTAAAAAAATACCTAAACTTGGTGGGGTATCAATAATAATAAAATCATAATTTTTAGATATTCTGTTAATTTCTTTTTTTAATATGTATTCCCTGCCCATTTTTCCGTTTAATTCTATCTCTGCTCCTGCCAAATCTATTGTGCTTGGTATTATATTTACATTGCCTTTTTTATTATAGAATCCTCTATATTACCATTGATAAATACATCATAAATAGTTTTATATTCACTCTTCTTGTCAATTCCAAAATATGTTGTTAAATTTCCCTGCGGGTCTGTATCTATTAATAATACCTTAAATTTTTTACCTAATACTGCTCCCAAATTAGCTACAGTAGTTGTTTTTCTACAACCACCATTCTGGTTTGCTACTGAAATTATAATTAATAATTATTGTATATAAAAGGTTAAAAGTTTTTAGTTAACTTAAATAAAATAAAACAGTTAACCGTTATCTGTTTAAACTTATGTATTGGCTTAATAGGTTCCTGAATGAATGTATAAAATCATACAGAGATGGATGTAAACGTATTCATGAAAAACAATGTTCTAAACTAGATTTAGAAGTATACACAAAGTAATAATAGAATACTAACAATATTAGTAATAATACACAAAAACTATACTGTTTAAAAGTGAAAACTTAAAAAAATTACAAATCAAATATCTTATTCAAATGTATAGATTGAGATCTTTACCATACTTTGAGAAGTGGATAATTCTTGGATTTATCATAGGTGTAGGAATAGGAATTTTTGCCATATTATTTACTTTCATATATGAAGTTTTTAAGTCTCTTTTTCTCACTTATATTCTTCATATAAGCTTGCCTCAGCCTTTTAATCCAGAATTCTCTTATACATATAATCTTTTTATACCTTTAGTAGTAGGACTAGGAGGGCTAATAGCAGGTATAATAGTTTACACATTAGCTCCAGAAGCAGCAGGAGGAGGAATTGACTACGCAGTCTATGCATATCATAATATTGGAAAGATAAGAAAGCGAGTCTCTATAATTGATTTGATTTCTTCTACAATTATTTTAGGTAGTGGAGGAAGTGCAGGAGACCTAGGACCTATGGGTTTAATAGGTGCATCTGTAGCGTCATTTTTAACTGAAATACTCCACTTATCTCCAGAAGACATAAGAAAAGCAATAGCAATAGGCATAGGTAGTGGAGTTGCTGCAATATTTAAAGCACCAATAGGCGGAGCATTACTCTCAGCTGAAATATTATATAGAAGAGATTTTGAGCCAGAAGTAATCTTGCCTTCAATAATCGCATCAGCTATTGCGTACTCAATTTATGGATTTTATGCAGGCTTTGAACCATTTTTAGGAGTATACACTTACACATTTTCTCCACTGCAATTACCGTTTTACGCGCTATTTGGCATAGTAATAGGTATACTATCCATAGTATTTGTAAAAATATACTCCTCTATTACCACACTCTTCAAGAAAACTAAATTACCGAACTTTGTAAAACCAGCTATAGGTGGTCTATTAGCAGGAATTCCTATGATAATACTTCCAGAAATAATCGGAACAGGATATGGTTGGGATTATATACTTTATAAAGGAAATTTCAGTGTAATAAACACTTTTGGAATACCATTAATTCTATTTCTTTTTTTATTAGCAATAGTAAAAATGATTTCATCTTCATTAACTATAGGCTCAGGTGGTAGTGGAGGAATAGAAGCTCCAGCTTTTGAGATAGGAGCATTAATAGGAGCATCTTATGGAGAAATATTTCATATTCTTTTCCCTGCTATAATACCAACAGTAGCCCCATTTGTTATAATAGGATTACTCACAATGTTTGGAGCACCGGCAAAAACACCAGTTTCAGTTATAATTATAGTAACAGAGATGACAGCGTCACTACAATTACTACCTGGAGAAATGATAGCAGTAGTAATAGCATATGTGATAACAGGAAGATATTCATTATATCCATCACAATATCCTACCAGAAAAGATTCTCCAGCAGATAAAGTAGAGTATGAAGTACCAATAATGGAAAAATTAAAGGTTAAAGATTGTAAAATAGATAATATAAAAATCTTCATAAACAATACATTAGAAGAAGCAATCAAATTAATGAGCGAAAATAACCTAGCAAGTTTACCAGTAATAGATTCAAATAATAGCTTCATTGGCATTCTTTATCTAAGAGATATAGAAAACAAAAAAAGATCAGATAAAATATCTAAATATGTAACATTAGGTTCTCCTTATGTATCCTACTCATCTTCACTAGAACATGCATTAGAAGTACTTGGAAGAAATAAATCAAGATGGATACCAGTAGTAGAAAACAATAAATTACAAGGAATTTTAACAATAGATTCAATATTTGAAGCATACGAAAGAGAGACTGGAAGAATTAAAGAAAGAGAAAAACATAGAAGAACAAGAAGAAATAGGAGAAAACAAATAAAGCATATTAAGTAAGTATAAGCAATTTCTAAATTATTATTAATATTCAGCTATCATTGTTTAGATGTTATTAGTTTGATACTTAACAAAATAAAAATTATCTATCTTAAAATGCAAAAGATGCACTACTTTAAGCAATCTTATTAACAACAAATTTTTTCAGAAGGGAAAGTAGTCAAATTCAAATGAAAAAGTAGCATGTCTCTAAATTCTTCCTTGGATTTTCAAGTTTTGGAATGTAACAGTATAAAAGATCTAGAAAAAATACTCAAAATATATGTGCTATCTTATTAGAAAAATAGCAATGAATATTGGAATAAGCTATCATGAAAACAAATTCCTTTCTAGATTGTTTGAAATTTCAAGAGAAGATAATATACTAATACTTAGTAAATGGCCGAAATAAATAATTCTAATGCAACTATCATTATTAAGATATACTTAATAGTTCTGGAGCTAACATAGATTATAAAAACCGCTACCTTAGCGAGCAATGCCAAGAAACTGTTAAGCTAAATGTTTTACTAAATACACTACTTTGGTAAGTAGAAAAATATAGAGAACCAAGAAAAAATGATTGAGATTAGAGAAACGAATTCAAGAAAAAAAGAAAACTAGTTTATGTAGCATAGGCAAATAGTTTTTGCAATGCGGAATTTGGAAATAAGAAGTCGCTTGATTCTGCTACCAGAACTATTTGATTGCCTTTTATTCCTATTACAAAGCCGATGTGAGTGGTATAGACATTATATCCATTAATTGTAGTGGGAGGAGAACCTTCGCTAAAATTAGATTTAATCGAGTTAAATATAGACTCTGCAAACGTGGAATTTGGAGTTGTATACTTGAAGACGAATAATGTCATGTTTCCATAAGTGGTGTTTATTCCTGCTAGAGACTCAATTAGAAGCTGTGAGTTCGGAACAAGAAACGAATTTTCCATGCCATAATGGCCTAGCCCGAGGGAAGAATCGCTCACAACCCTAGTAGTACCATTGGCAAATGAGACTTTAGATGCGGTGGAATTGATTGGCGTTACAGTTCCAGATGCATTTGTCATAATGGTCCATTTACCACCAAGTACAGAAGCAGCTTGAGAAGCAGATATCATCTCGTAATTGGATGAATGGTATGGACTGAGCAATACAAAGAATAAGACTATGATCAAGCCAATCACAGTGATCACTGCAGCCACAATAGGCTTGGAGCTCATGGCATTCATCATTATCTTTCCACCTGATAGTCTATTGCAGTTAGTATAGTACAAGTATTTAAAGGTTTCTATGAGTTGGGCTTAAATGTCCTGATAGTCTATTGTAGTTAGTATAGTACCATGTAGATGGCGTTGATGACTGATAGGTCTTTGTTGATATTTGGTTGGATTGCTTCAGATTGTAACCACAGCTTGTAAATAAAGCTACATCGTTCAGGTTAGGTTTTCCACAACTTGGACAATACTTTATCATTATCTCTCCTTTAAATTAATTCAGAAATGATTTAAATACTTACCATACTATTTAGTTCTTCTTTGTGAAATGAGTTAGATAGATGGAAAGAATAAGTAATATCAAGATAAAGTTTTGATACGCTTCTTACAAATCATTTAAATTTCAGTTATATTTATAATCAAAGGTATTTATCTTCATAGAAGTTTTTTAAGTTTAGGCGACTCGTATTCAAATTGGGCTTTCTTGAAATTCTCTTGAAATCGATTGGTATTTAAAAGATTTTTCAAGCAAACATGCAACTGCAAATTTAAAGATTTAATATAAATTAAAGTTAATGATAATATATTATTTATATTATCTTAAGCACTACTAATGATCGTTTAACACTTTAAAACCGCAAACTACTGCTCACGCTCTCACATTAACTTAACCAGTTTACCATAATAGAGAAAGACAATAAAAGAGTAAAATTTATTTATCCTCTTTTTAAAATGTAACAAAGAAATTAGTTCGAAGAGAGATTACTATAGAATATCTTCTATTCAAGTACTAAGAATAAATAAAATGATAGAGAGAAAAGAGTAAAATAATGATTCAAAATAAAGAGAAACCGGAAGATTATATAAGCTGGAAAGAGAGGAAAGAAAAGGAGAGGAAAAGAACTTGATAAAAGATAAGAGTAGAGTGTGACAAGATAAAATAGGAAAATGTCACTACTCTCTATACAATAGATTATTTAAATAGCATGTATGCTTTTAAATTAATATTTAAATATATTTGCTTTAATATTATTTTTGATTGTGGTATTATGCTAGAAAATTCATTTCTAGAATCATATAAGAATGCAATAGATGTAATAATGAACCCAATTATACATACAAACGATACGATGACTATAAAGTCAGGTATAATAAATCTGTATAAGCTTGGGTTGATACCATTATTATTATGCATAATCATTAATATTCTGCTTGCTTCTTTAATACCAAATTATTCTAATTTAAGAATTATTAACTCCTTATCAATTACTACATATGGAATAATACTTGCTCTATTAGAGTATATACCAGTACCTTTCGCATTATTAATCTATGCTACTGTATACCATCTAATAATTGGTAAGATACTTAGAATATATAGATCTGACTTTAGTCACGTTTACACAGCATTTGTATATGGGGGATTTCCATACACCATACTATTCTGGCTTCTTAATATACCTGTATTGAATTTTGTAGTTGCTATAGGATTATTTATAGCCAACTTTAAATACACTAATAACAGTATTATCTAATCAATTACGTATAAGTATAGGTAGAGCATTTGGAACATTCATACTACTTTTTATAATAATTGTTATAATATTAACAGTAAAAACAGTGCAGTCTGAAATGTCAGCGCCACTAATAAGTGCTTTAAATGGATCAGCAGGCTATGGAGGATTATAATTAAACTCTTCTACTCAGATCTTAATGTATAGTATTAATTGTATATTATTTAATTCTCTTAAATCTAAGTAGAGAACATGAAATCTTCCGGTTTATTTTTAGACGACAAAATGAAATAAAATACCTCTAGATCCATATTTATTGTTACTTTATATATACTTTTATGGGCAATTAAAAATTATATGTAATTCAAAAATAAGATAACTTTACATTCTCCGCTTTTGCATTGCTACCTTGCATCTTAAGGACTTTTCTAATGCAGATCTTAGATAACTCTATTTGTGTAGATATTTATTCATTATTGGTTTACTCACTAATTATTAACATCTAATGGCGGCGTTTTTATCTTCAAGAATGTATGTATCCCCAAATTTTTTAACAATTCCCCTATCTATTAATCTCTTTAAATTAAAAGCAATGGTATTAGGATTCGCTGGAACATTATAAATTTTGAGATACTTCTCTTCTATTTCTTTCCAGGTAACACCATGTTCACTGTTAGCTATTATTAAAAGTATCGCGGTTCTGGTCTCATTAGAATATATTTCTGCATATTTAGAGAGTATTTCTGAATATTCTTTAATTTTATCTAAGGGCATGGAAGGCATACTTCATCACCAAATTAATTATTTTATGGATAGTTAAGTATTTATACTTAACCTTTAAGCTGTCTAGGCTTAACTGGTAAATAGTTTAGCCAAACTCGCATAAGTTTGTTTTATTGCATCATGGCTTCTCATTAAAAGTCTTAAACATTAAGATATGCTAACATAACTACATTATATACACTCCAATTAAACTTAATGATTTCTATGTTTTCTTCTAATTTGCACTTTATTTGCAATAAACTTTAACAATTAACTCTTAGCTAGCTAATAAAAATTCTAAAGCCTCTAAGGCTTAGAATTATAAAGAGACATGTTTAAAAAGAGCCAAAGTATTGATTATATAACCCCATAAATAATACTTTGATAGATATGTTAGATGATAGGTAAAAGTACGTATCTGTGCCTTATTAGATAATCTTCCAAAGCAGATCTCTAAGATCATACTGTCTAATGACTTATCCTATTTACTTCTTAGATAGATCTCTCTAAGTTAGATAATAAATTATGATACTTAATTCGTACATAAGTTATTAGAGAAGATGCTATATGCAGTATAACTAGAAGATACGACTTTAGTACTTCAGCGTTTCAGACCAGTCGCACTATCAGATGAAAAATATAATAAAAATACCGTATAGATGATTACATTATTCTGCAAAACTAATTCTATTAGATAGATATTAAAAGCTTTCTTTTTTTGCCTAAAGGTTTAAATGAATTTTATATTATAATTTATAATTAATACAAACATAAAGGTAAGTTTTATATATCAGAATCTACACCTTAACTAAGACTATTATAAGCAAGCTTAAAGAGAAGGTTAAGACTAAATTAAATAATCTACCTAAGGCTCTACTTAATTCATTAACAAAAAGAAGAAATGAAAAGAGGGATGAGGAGATAGGTAGTAAGGTAGCAGAGCTCTTTAAGAATCCGAATGTACCAGATGAGCTTATATTCAAAGATCTAACTCAATTATCTAGAAGGCCAGAAAACGGTTTAGTTGATGTTAAAGGAAAAGTATCTGATATAAAAACTATCTCTATCAAAGGCAAAGAATATTATTTTATATAAAATAATAGATGTACATGGTAATAATGTATATTTAAGCTCTGATAAAAAGATAGAGGGTTTAAATATCGGAGACGAATTTACTATATATAATGCTCGCCTTTTTGAGGTAAATAAAGATAAAAAGGAGATATATATCAGTACATCTAGAAAAAGCTCAGTGCGTATAAATAATAAAAGTGCAAATGTTACTATATTCGAAAAGAAAAAGGAAAGTGTTTTTAATCAGATAAGAGATGAGAGCATTGATGATAAAATTGATAAAGAAACATGGAAACAGATTAGAGGAGCCATTGATGATGGAAAAACAACAAAATAAAGATAAGAAATAATAATACACAATGATAAACTTTATATTTGTATTTTGAATCTCTCTTTAATGTCATTCTAAGCTAAGATATTATAGAGATGTAAATCGAAAATGTGCCGGATACTGCTTATTAGTAGATATGCATAGCTTTAATGTAACTTTAACATACAGCACATATATGTAACTGACTATTGCTTAATGCTATAATGCTCTCTTATAGATTCAGTGACTTCGGATTAGCAGTATAATTCTTTAAGTTTAATAAAAATAATTCTTAGATAGCGATAGATTTAGTTAAGCGTATAATTGCTTAATGCATAGCCTTGAGATATTCAAGCTACATTATAAAGATATAAAGCTAGCATAGAAGCGCAGTATTGTTTTCTATTAATTACTTTATAAAGTATCAATAGAGAAAAGCTCTATAGAAGCATTAAGCTGTAAAGCTAGCAGAGCCAGTTAGATACTTTGCAAGTAGTCTCTTCATAAAGTATTCTCTCTCATCTATATCTAGCTTAATTAATTCACTGCCATACTCGAACAGATATTTAATAGATCCGTATAGGTATTCTTTCTTAGAATTAGAGAAATCGCTGTTATGTAGTATGCCAAATGCTAATATAATAAGATCTTCTATAGAGAATGGAGATGGCTCTTTAAAAGAGACATTATAATTTAACTTATCTTTATTAATATCAATTAAATTCATTAGTATAAAGTAGCTAGCTGCAGCATCTGCCTTATCTTTATCACTACGTAGAGCCCGATGTATAGACTCTGCCCTCTTAAATGCAGCTATTGCTTGTGCTACTCTTATCCATGCTGCATCTTCTTCGTTTGTACTATCTTTATCAGTATCTGCTTTCTCATCCGTATCTCTTATATAATAGGTTTTTGCCTTACTATAAATTATCGATTCTATATTACTAATATCTATTAGATTTCTCTCTATAATATCTAATAGATCTATATCTAAATCTTTATTCTCGTTACTATGCCTAAATACTAAAGAGCTTAGCTTAGCTCTAAAGTTATTCTTATTATGAATATTATAGCTATTTAATATGCTTTCTATATAACATAATATATTCTTATAGATATCAATATTATCTCCTGAATTTTTACTTACTAATTTTTCTATATTATCGAGACTCTTCTTGAGAGCCTTTATATAAGATCTGAAGACTTTATCATTATTTAGTAGATTTTCAGTATTACTAATATACTTATTGTCTGTTAGAATCTTTATTAAGTCTTCAAACGCTTTGTTAAGATTATTGTTATTATGATTTGCGATAGAGCTATATCTATACAAGTACTATACATAGTTATAAAGGAAGTATATATCGAAGATCTTTCTATAAGTATCAGCATCCTCTTTATTAACTGTGCTTTTAATATACTCCTCATCACATATATACATAGCTGTAAACTTAGAGCTGGCAATAAGTCTCCTCTTATATAATGACAGTATTATTGTTTTGCTCCTTTCTTGTTGCTCTTTTGACCTTGATTTAATTTTATGTATGCTTATCGACGCTTCATCTGTGGTCTCTTTATATGTAATAGATGCTCCTTTCAGATAGTAGTTTAAAACTTCTATAATATTAATATCCAACCTTTTTACTATGCTAGAAACAGCATTAATATCAAATGCATTTATACTTACTTGTTTATCTACCATTGATAAATAATTTAGATTAGTAATATAAAATTGTTTTGTATCACTAAATTACTAAATACATAAAACTTATATAAGCCCCTTAACCTAAGCAAAATTTCATATAAATATATTAGCTAACTCCTCTAGAAAGAAAATTATAATTCTATGGAAAGGTTGATGCAGCCAGTATATAGAAAACTTACTGGAAATCGCAATAGCCAACTAAAACATTAATCTAAACAATAGATCAAATCTAATATAAGATTATTAAAGGACAAGTGAACTACTCCACCCTTACGGATGGGGACTTCCACTCCTTAACCCTGAATATGTTAAAATATGAAAATATACAAAGCTATTAAAATATTTAAAACATATTAAAAGTATATAAAAAATATATAACAAGCAATTAGCTTTGTGTGATAATCTTATGCAGACTAATCTAGAGAAAGAAGGTTTAATTACTAAAGTGATAGCTAGAACTGATCTTTATAAGAAATTAGAATATGTAAGATTTAACGATAAATATGGTGCAATAATTATACCAGATAAGAGAATTATTGAATTTGCATTGAATATAGTAGAAAACTATGATAAATTTATCTCAAAGATTATAAAAGGATTAAAAAGAAAACTCTTTAGCTCATCTATTACTGCTACTAAAATTAATAATTCTTTAGAAGTATTTGAAAAGACGTTCAATATTACAAAAGAGATCTTTAATAAGATGGAGAATGTAAATCCAATTACATATTATAATGTATCTATGCATTTCACACTAGCTGATATTATATTAAAAAATATAAAGACAGATTCTATAAAAGAAGAGGAGTTAAAAGGTTTAATAGAGAGAATAGATATAAAGAAGCTGTATGATTCAGAAGATTTTAAGTTAGGAGTATTTGTTGGCTTAGCACCGTTATTAGTAACAGCTGCTTTATCAAATAGCTTAATAGATAACATGGAATTTCAAGGAAACTATGGCGCTTTAATCCATAGGTTTGGGCATATAGTTGCTCACAAGTATGTTAAAGATTACTTAGAAGCAACTGACTTAAATAAACCATTTGGTTCTAAAAAAGAATACAAAGAACTTATAAAAGAGCTGTATAAACTTAGGTATGGATATGACTAAATACTACTATGATACAAGTCTTGTTCTGCATTTTATGTATAACGATGAAGAATTAGAAAGTAATAGTTTTTCTCCAATAGCTAAAAAGCCATGTTATACATCATTCTTAACTCTTCAAGAAGCTGTGAATGTTTATATAAATAGAGGAGCCATAACAGAATACCACGATAAACATATAGACTTTAAAGAATTCATTTATAGATTAAATAAGCTAGAAACTTACTTTGAAATATTTGAATCGACAAACTTAAAAATAAACTTTAATGTTATAAAAGCAAAGCTTCTTAAAAGCTTAATATCTATGTCAGAATCCGGCATAGATATGAAAGCCGATAAAGATAAAGGTGAAAAGGTACTAAATGGTATGGATCTAATGCATCTACTTATAGCAGATTATGCTGGATGCGATATATTTTTAACTGAAGATTCTGGTTTTAGATATATTAAAAGGATTGCGAATTATATCGAATTTAATAAACTAGAGAGGATATTTATATTTAAAAGTAGAGAGCAGTTAAAAGAGTATGAGGAGATACAAGTAAAAAGAGTAGATCACAGTTAATTGCTTTCTATTAACTTATTAATAATATATAAATTAATGTCAAACAGCTACATCATTTAATATTTCTAAAGAGATATCAATAAAAAGCTTAAGTATGCTTATATTGACTTGCTTTTTATATACTCTTTAAGCTTATCTGTAGAGGTAATAGGCATGCTGCATTTATTGCCTATGCAAACAAAAGCTCTGCTTTGATCATTTTTATAATTAAGCATAGATCTCATATAAGATGGTAGAGAATCTACATTGCTGCTATCTATTATCTCTACAAGCTTAAAAGGATGATACAATCTTAAGGCTTCCTTATGAAGAGCTTCTGCTTTTCCATCATTCTCATTAACTATAACTATATGTACAGTGCCTTTTAGATAGCATAGATTATTGTATAATATACCGGCAATAAATGATGGTGAGCTCTCATAAAGCTTTATCTCTGGCTTTTCATCTAATATCATTGAAAGCTTTATTAAAGCTCTTAATCTTAATGACTCTTGAGATTCATTAGGCGAGTCTATTATATATCCACTTGAATCTTTAATATTATCATATAGCTTTACTGCAAGATCCTTATATCTCTCTTCTCCAGTAATCTCGCAACCAGATAGCAATGCCAATATAGCAGAGGCATAATCCTCGATAAGAGCATCATTACTGCTATCAAGTCTTCTTCCTAAAGAGCTGCTTAGTCTATTTAGAACAGATAAAGCGGGCTTTAGATCTATATCTATTATATGAGATAGATTAATCAATGCTTCAGCTAGTCTGCAGTTGCTATAAGTATAAGGATTTCTATCTATAAAAGGCTTCTCTCTATTTGCTTCTCTATATCTAAGAAGCTTATCCCTTATACTATAAAGCTCTTCTATCTTATGCTCCTTCTTAAACTCTTCATTGCTTATAACTCTTCTTAATACCTTTCTTCCTTCAACCTCTTTAGCATTATCTAAGCCAAACAACCTATAGTATATATCATTAGATTCATCTTCTAGAGCCTCATTGAACTCCTTATCAGTCCACGTATAATAATAGCCCTCTATTCCTTCTGAGTCTGCGTCTATGCTGTTAGAAAATGAATCTCCGTTGAAGAGATCGCTGATTATAAATCTATAGGTCTGTTTTATAGCATCTAGAAGATCATAATCGTTTGTGAGCTTATATGCTTCTATATAAGAAAGCATAAGCTCTGCGTTATCTATAGCAAGCTTTTCAAAATGCGGTATATACCACTCATCATCTACAGTATATCTATGAAAACCGCCGCCAACCTGATCAAATATTCCACCATAATACATCTTCTTTAATGTAAATACTGCTTTATCAAGAAGCTCTTTCTTATTATTGTAGTATGAATAAGCTATAAATAGTTGATCTATAGCTGGATGAGGAAACTTTTTACTCTCTAATATACCTCCATTTTTGTTATCATATATCTTATATATGCTTTCTATATTATCATCTATAAGCTCCATCTTAGTGTCTTTTGCTTTAAAATAAAGATTAATCTTAGATGACTCTTCAGCTATCTTTAGTAGCTCTTCTCTGCTATCTTTCCATAGCTTTATTATTGTTTTTAATAGATTCTTAAAGCCTATTCTCCCATAAGTATCCTCTAAAGGAAAGTAAGTGCCGCCAAAGAAGACCTTTTTATCATAAGTCATAAATACAGTTAAAGGCCATCCAGACTCATTAGATATAAATGCAACCTTATTCTGAAGATCCCTATCTATATCTGGAAGCTCATCTCTATCTACCTTTATAGCTACAAAGTTGCTATTTATAAGATCTATGACTTCTTTATCAGAGTATGTCTCTTCATCCATTACATGGCACCAATGGCACCATGCTGCGCCAACGTCTACTAATACTGGCTTATCCTCAACTCTTGCCTTATTAAATGCATTATCATTCCAGAGATGCCATTCAATAGGACTATCTGCAGACTGCAGAAGAAAGGCACTCTTACTATACTTAAGCTCATTCATAAATTATTTAGTATAATATTATCATAAAAGCTTTTAAATTATTCATTGATCCCTATCTCTAATATATTTAAAGATAGAAGGATAAGTAATCTAAATAATACTTATATAGAAAAGATAGTAGACCTTGAATATAGCTTAAGGAGAAGAGTTTAATTGTACTCCTCCATAACCTGTCGATCCGTTTAAACCTTGTATTAGCGGCGCTGAAAGTTCAGAATGCGTGGTCTCTACAGTTAGTATTATAACGGTTATTATAAAAAGTAAGATAAACGTTCCAAATGCTTTACCTGTACTTATACCTAATTGATTAGATAATGCTGTTATCAATGTATTTAAAGTTGCTATAAATAGTTCTATAATAACTACAAAAGCTAATGCGGGTATATTAATAAGCCAGAATTGTAACATATATGGAAATCCCCCATATACAAATGCTGTGTAAACGTGACTAAAGTCAGATCTATATATTCTAAGTATCTTACCAAATATTAGATGGTATATAGCGGCATAGATCAATAACGCGAAAGGTACTGGTATGTACTCTAAGAGAGCAAGTATTGTTCCATATAATGGAAGCGATGAGAAACTAATATTTAATGAAGATGAATTTGCTATTGAAGAGCCAAACAGAATATTAATAATAATACATAATAATAGTGGTATTAATCCAATCGTATATAGCTTTACTATGCCTGACTTTATATTCATCGTGTCATTTGTAAATATAACTGGATCTAGTATTACATCTATTGCTCTTTTGTATGAATCTATAAAAGAGTTTCCTGCCATATACATCACTACTTAAAAAGATTGTAATATAAACTATTTAAAAATTTGCTATAGAATGTAATCAATTTTTTAAAAAGAATAAGAGTTTATATCATACTTTATTGACAGAGTCACACAATCTCTATTATATACTTGTGCTTACTGGGTTTAACAGATTAGCTATTAGCTACTGCTCTTTAGCTATTATCTTATTGTCTCTAAGACTCTTAGATGCCTATATAATAATTAATAGCATTAGTCTATTCTATATTATGAGACTAAATTAGAGATTCCTAGCTTATAGTTTATATTTTATATGACACAAATTTATATATTTTTGTGTCATATAGATATTAATGCTCGAAGATCAGGTACTAATAATATTAAAAGAAAGATATATACAGATAAGATAGTTAGATTACTTAAGAGTTCTAAGATCATAGCAGAAATAGGTATAAGAAGATCTGGAAAGTCTTATATAGCCAAGCAGGTTATAAAGGAGCTAATTGATAATGGATTGGATAAGTATTCAACATTAATAATAAATCTGAATGATGAGAGACTTCAGAAAGAAGAAGATATACTAAATGATATCTACAATGTTTACAGAAAGAATATAAAGAAAGAAGGAATAGCTTATATAATAATAGATGAGGCACAAGAGATAGAAGGATGGGAGAGATTTGTTAGAGGTTTAACAGAGAGAAACGAAGCCAGATTCATTCTTACTGGATCTTCATCAAAGCTGTTGAGCTCTGAGTATAATACATTGCTATCTGGAAGGCATATAAGCATAGAGATAACGCCCTTAAGCTTCTATGAATTTTTAATCTTTAAAGGATTAGATATAAAGGATAAGCTAGATCTTGCAAGTAAACATATAGAGATTCAAAGATATCTAGAAGAGTATATGCTCTATGGCGGATTTCCGGATGTAGTATTAAACGATAGCAAGATTGAATTGTTAAACAGCTACTTCGATACAATAATAGTAAAAGACGTAATATTAAGATACAACATAAGAAATCCTGAGAAGCTTAGAGCTATAGCAAGATACTATCTTACAAATATAGGAAATCCAATAACATATAATAGATTAGCAAGATTTACTAAGATACCTTTAAAAACTATAGAGAGATATACAAATTATATCGAGAGCTCATTTTCTATATTCTTAGTAAAGAGATTCTCAACGTCTTTAAAAGAGCAAGAGAATAGTCCTAGAAAGGTGTATTCTATAGACAATGGCTTAGCAATAGTTAACGGATTTAATATGCTAGACAGAGGCAGATTATTAGAGAATCTTGTTGCTATAGAGCTAAAGAGAAGAGGTAAAGAGTTCTACTATTGGACAGATACATTAACTAAGAAAGAGGTTGATTTTGTAGTTGTAAATAATGATAGATCTTTAGATATTATACAGGTAAGCTATTCTATTAATGATCCTTTAACATACGAAAGAGAGGTTAGCGCTATAGAGACAATAAGCAAAAGATTACGCTTAAATATAAAGAACAGATACATAATAGTTAAGGAGCTACCTAATAATGAGATTATCAAAGATCTATATAACAAAGGCATAAAGATCATTGATATTGTAAGCTTCTTACTTGGCTATTATATTAAAAGTTAAACCACTGAAAGATACTTTATATCACATGTAACACAAATTTATATATTTTTTGTGTCATATGTAATCTATATTTTAATTTTAATTATCTGAGTAAATGAGATTAAGCAACAGATATATAAAAATTTATATACAATTCATTATTGATTAATATGAAAGAGATTGTGATAAAATCCACTAAGAATGGACCAAATCTATTATTAATAGATGGCAAGGTAAGATTTGCGTTATGTAGATGCGGTCATTCAGCAAACAAGCCATTCTGTGATGGAACACACCATAAAGTCAACTTCCAAGCAGATGAGCACGAGGAAGTAATAAAGGAATAAAGGTTTAAAGCATTGGTGGTTTTTTCTCTAATTCTACTACCGACCAGTATTCATTATCGTATATCCTAATACCTCCTATTCCTTTGATATATGATATATTGAACCAATTATGGCCGACAATATGATCTCCATATATATCTGGTTCTCGGTGTGTTACTGCAAATAATATTCTCTCTTCTTTAGGTATTACAATATCAAGATTATTCTTATGTGCATACTCTTCTAATATCTTCTTTAAGACCTCTTCATCGACTTCAGTATCTGGTATTGAGGTGTATACGTTACTTATCAAAGCAACTGCTTTTCTATTGTTTTTTAATAAATATCTTCCATCCCCATCTTTCTCAAGCACATATCCGATAGCTAATGGAGCTCTAGCTATGATTCTATTTCCATCTGATACTACTAGCATAAGGAAGCTCGGCTCTTCGGAATTTAAAGCATCCTTAATAAATGCGCGACTTGATCTCCAAAAGTTAACTCCACCAGGAGATATACATGAGCTAACGGAATTCACTGCTTCAAACATGCGAATAGGGTCTCTAGTTATCTCTACTGTTAGCTCTTTACTATCAACACCATTACTTAGCTTATTTATTATTTCATTTAGCTTACCTTCAATCTCTTTATACTTCTTTTTTTCTATATCATTTATCTGTTTATTCTTCCTAATTATATTATTTACACGGCTTATTAGACTCTGAGCAAGCTTCTTAAGCTCTTCTGTAGTGTTCAATTTATCTATATCTGTATTAACTCCGAGCTTATATGCATAATCATTTAGCTCTTCCTTTATAATATTATAAATAAACTGATGTCTATCTTTCATTCTAAATAATCCTTTAACCTTAACTGTAAATGATTCATAAGAGGTTTCATTATTAGATATGGTTTTAGCTATTACTTCTTTTACTAGCTTTGTATAAGATTTTATAGTTGACCCAAAAATATCTAATAATCTTATAACTTTGTCAGCGTATCTTTCTATATATTCATTATACTGCGGGCTTTCTGTACCTTTTAGATTAGCTTCATTTCTAATTTTGTTGTTTCTTTCCTCTATTATTTCTTTTATTAACTTTTCAGCTACTAACCTCTTAATACTATCTAAAAAGCCATTTAGATCTTTGTTATCTACCTTCTCTATATCTATACCTAAATACTTACATAAATCTGCATAGAAGGCGATTTCAATTAATTTACCTATTGCTCTATATCCTATATTATTTTTATCAAGACCTAGCTTCTCTATTACTTCAGAAGCATACTTTTCATCACTTATAGCTTCTATGGTAATTAGATCCTTAGTATTACCCTTCTTTACCATATACTTTATAACTTCTGGATAAAGATCGCCAAATATCTTATAAATCTTTGCTACATTATTTATAATATCAGAAATATTTCTGTTATAAGCTAATCCTTCAGCAAGATCTTTATTCTTAAGTGGTTCAATTATACGCTCTATTGGTTCTAAATCTTTAAAATTACTATTTCTGATAGTTAAATAGAAAAGTTCCAATGCGTATTTAGTAAGGCGAGCTGCCTCCCACTTAGAACTTAAATCTTTAGAATACCAATCTAGTATACCATCTGCTAATTTATCATACCTCTGATCATCAGATTTAATTCTTATTGCAGATATATAACTATATATCTCTTTTACAAGAAAATCATCGAGTTCTAGATCAAACCTTTCTGATATACTTTTATATTTGTTTAACTCGGCTTCTACTTTATCTTTCCTAATTGACCCCCCTTTCTCTAATTTAAATATTTTATATATATCTGTTTTATATATATCTTTATAATAGTAATCGCTTGTTTCATATATAGTTAAATTAATAGCTTTAAGGAATTCTATTTTTAAATCATTACTAACATTAGCTTCATTTATATACCTTAATAACTCTTTAGTGTCCTCTATAAAATTTTTATAGATATTTTTTATATCTGTACTATCAGGACTTAATTTACCACTATATTCTGCTTTAGAAATGGCCTTGGCTATCGATTCAATAGCGTTTACAAATTGAGCCTTTATTTTTTCTGAACCATTTCCATTTGCAAATAAAGAATCGATTCTCTTAAAAGCTTCTTTAAAAAGCTCTTTTGTATCTTGTGATGCTAGAAGATCAATTACCCTAATTTTATATTCCGTTTTATATAATTTATCAGTAAACTCATACCCTATAAAACTCTTTAAGCTATAACGTAAAAGTTCTAAGGCTTCTGGCATATCTCTATAAGTTTCTTCTAATTTTTTCAGTAACTTCTGGACTTCATCAAATTCAGGATGTTTAGATCTAAGAGCAGATTTTGTATTTTCTATAATAAAATTTAATTCATCTAAACCAGAAAAACCATTATCTATGCCTTTTAATACTCTCATATAATCACCTCAAACTTTAGATATCCTATATATTGGCATATTAATGATATTTAAATCTTTCTATTAAATAAAGCATAAGATTTAAAAATACTATAAATTATTAAATAGTTATTTTATGAAATTACATTCTAGCTTAAAGTCTTAAGAATAATTTAGAATATACTAGATTAAATTTGATTTAAAGCTATTTATTAGCCTTTAAGTAGATATATACTACATTACCTATTAGATCTGAAATCTTGTAGATTTATATAATAATTATCTTTAATTAGAATATATAGAATAAAAATAAGAGTAATTTTCTAGAGATGTCTAAAAAATTCTTAATTATTAATTTAAACGCTCGTAATCGTTACTTCGCTGTTGCTGCTATCCTCACCTCTAATCTCTAATTTACTGTCATTAATCTCTTGCTCCTTCTTTCTATTAATTATCTCTTGCTTTACAAAGTTTATTACACCCTTTGGCTCTATAATAGCATTTGCATAATCCATACTAGTTAAACGAAGCTGACTCGCTCTCTGTGCTTTTAAATGACTTAAGATTATCTTAAACTGATTTAATGATAAGAATATCATATCCCTACTAATATAATCTCTAATTTCTTGTTTCCCACATTAATAGTAACTCTCTGGTTTATTACGCGTAGCCGATATAAAGGTATGTAGCATATTTATAATATCTTTATCTTCTGCCTGAACATTACTATTAGAAGCATTCTTATTCTCTTCAATACTCCAGTTACAAATATATAGTATAAATTTAACTCTTTCTTCTTTTTCGCTTCAGTCTCTACATCAAAGCTACCTGCTATCTCACTAAAACCATCCTTTAGCCTATAGAAAAGCTTCTGTATATGATTAGGAAGCTCCTTGACAACATCATTTATTAATATACCCATATCTTTATCTTTTAAATTTTTATCTTCTAATATACGCCTCATACGATTAATTATTATATAGTAAGCTCCCTTGGGGAATCCTTTAGCTTCGAATATACCTATGTCTGCTGACTCATCATTCTCTTCTATGACAATACGATCTAGTGTTGTATAATTCTCATGACCATTTTCATTATAAATAAGCGCCAATGATCCTTCTTCCATTGTAGTTTTAAGATCACCAAAGAATTTTTCTAGCGCTTCTTCTAACTTTTTTCTATATGCATCTGCTTATGATCCGGATCTTTTATGCTGGGCTGAGGAAGATACAACGATAAAAGTTTCTTTTTCTAAGTCCTCCTCTCCTTTTCTCTTTAATATCTTATAATATTTATTTGAACGTTCTTTATTAATTTTATGTAAAATTCTCTTATACTAAACTCTGATTCCTCTGTAGAATTTATCATTAATATCTTATAATAAGGCACTTATGAGATATTTATATATTACCATATGCTTCTTAATTCGTCATATTTCAATCTTTAAGTCTTATTACTTTTCTTGCTCTTGGTATCTTTCTCTCACTATAGTACTCCTCGGCATCATCTTTTATATTACTAAATACAATATAATTTACACTTAGTCTTTCTTTACTACTTGTTATAATGTATTCTTTAGATCTACCTTCTACTCTTTCAATAATTAGATTGATGGGTAGCATCAGCTCAGGAATATTTGGTAATAGTTTTAGCAATAACTTTCTTGTTTCTATAAATGTATCGTAGCCATATCATGCCTTATATAATAGCAGATACCTTTTCTGATAGCCTTTATCTTTATTAAATCTAATAAATGGAAAGACTAGCATCAAAGGAAGAGAATTCTCCTCTCTATTTATTGGTATATCCCTATTAGTTACGAATTTTAGATAAATTTGTGGTTTAATTATATGGATTGTATGACGTGGAAGCAGCTCGCTTATTGGATATTTTGCTGTCCTTTCTATATCTACTTCCATAGTATATGTGTTGCCATCTATATCTTTAAATACAGGACTTCTTATACTTTCTGCACAAAGTAGCGTATATCCCTTCTTATCTTTAATCTTACCAAATGTATATGCTGAAAATTGTACAACCGGTATATAAAAAGCTCCCCACATACATCTACTGGAAATGTATCTCTGATCTCTGCTTTTAAGCTAAAGCATTCGGTACTATTGTCTAACTTACTATAATAGTAATCTGTGAACTTCTTCTCATCTACATTTCTTATAGCTTTAATAAGAGTTGATTTATCTATCTCTTTTCTCTTAGATAATAGCGTTTAGAATCACAAAACTGAAGAATTAATATTTTTAGATATTAAGATTATCTGATTTATAAATCTTGTCGTTTTTAGGCATATTAGGCATATATTATTTTACTTTCTATGATTGATAGATATTTATGAAGCCTCTAGTAAGCAGGTCTTAAACGGCTTAATAACGATATCCTCATATTTAACTACTTAATCCATAAAACGTCCTAAAGGCCCAATAGGGAACTTACCTATACTAGCTGACTTTGTAGTTCCAACAATACTATCATTGAATCCTTTAGTTCTAATATTATATTTTCCCCTACTCTTTTCTTCTATAATACTAATGCATATGTTTTCAATTGTTTGCATAAAGCTTTCGTCCTTAAGTAATCTATTAAAGATACTTGAAGTACTATCTTTATCTAGTAGAATACCAGACTCAGAGGCATTACGTATAATCTCCCCAAAGATCATAGTTAGAAGTATCTCAGAGTGATCTTCAATATCTTCTTTACTTATATCAAGATTTGGCCTCTTATCCTTAACTCTTTGCTTAACTATATCAATAGCTACTGATAGATATATCTTCTTGGATTCTAAGCTCTTAATAAATTCTATATTATACTTGTATATCTGCTCCGTAGAACTTTCAAGATTGCTAGATCTTAAACTAGTATTCATCTAAATCTCTATCCTGAGATCTTTTAAGAGTATTAGCTAATTATAGATATTTATATCTTCTATCTAACTAAGATGCTTATAATGCAATAAGATATTAACTTAAAAAGAGCAATACATTAAATAGTCTAATAAAGTCTAAATTCTTTTTTAAAGTTAGATATTTTAAAAAGAAAGATATAAAAAGAAATAAGGCTGGCTTCTATTTCAAGGATATGGCGGTACTGGTGGTCTACTACCACTATATGGTACTGGCCCAACTGCGCCGGTTAGTACTGGCAGCAATAGTGCAAAGCTTATTAATGCAGATATTATTACAATTATTATATACTCTAGCAGCAATGTTCCGAAAGCTTTGAATCTACTAATATGTAGCTGATTAGATAATGCTATTATCTGTATGATAAACTCCCATATTATTATTACTATTGCTAATACTATGTTTAATCCTGGTACATTAAGAAGCCAGAATAGGAGCATATATGGGAATATTCCATATACAAATGCAGTATATACATTGCTGAAGCCAGATTTGTAGATCCTAAAAAGCTTTCCAACTATTAAATGGTATATACCTGCTACTATTATTAATAGCAACGGTTCAAGTATATACTCTATTATTACTCCTATAACTCCAAGTAAAGACACGAATGCTCCACTAACAAGCCCTAATGTAGAGGTCGTTGCTAATGTAGATCCTAATAGAACGCTAATTATAATTCCTAGTATGGCTGGTATTAAGCCAACTTTATAAACTTCTATAATGCCAGATTTTAAAGTCATAGTGTCCTTCGTAGCTACGCCTGGATGCAGTATTACATCTATTGCTCTTTTGTATGAATCTATAAAAGAGTTTCCTTCCATATACATCACTACTTTAAAAAAATATTGTAATATAAACTATTTAAATTTTATTATAAGAGTATAATCTATTTTAAGAATGAGAGTTTATATTTCATAGATAGATATTATAAACTTACTCCTAGAAAGACCTTTACCTTATTTATATCCTAATAATCTCTATAGTTGCCTAGAAAATTACACTTAGCATGTGCTAAAAGCTTTTAGCCATATAGCTATTGAAATCTATTGTAATAGATCCAATCGCTCATAGGAAGATACTTCTACCCTAGATCTTAAAAGCTTCTATTATAAATGGAATCTCACTAAATAGATTCATTATATTGCACTTACTAAAGCCAGCTTTATAGCATAGCTCTAGTACCTCATCTCTTCTCTGCCTTCTTATACTATCTATCATAAACTTATATGCATCTTTATCAATAAAGTATCCCTCTAGTAGAATTAATCTGGAGTAGATCTCGAAGAAGATTCTACAAGCTAAGCTATCTGGTATAGCAGTATCTAGTATAACTAATCTACCTTTACGCTTCAATAGTCTATACGACTCTTTAAGGAAGCTTAATCTATCATCAAAGTTCCTTAAAGCCATAGAGTTAGTTATTAGATCAAAGCTTTCATCTTTAAAGCTAGTATGCAGAGCATCCATTCTGTATATATGTACATTACTTAAGCCATTAAATCTTCTCCTTGCTACATTAAGCATCTTAGAGCTTTGATCTATAGCATATATCTCTATCTTACTATTAACACTATACGCTCTTCTTAATAGCTCGGTGATAAGATTTCCAGTACCAGTAGCAGTATCTAGAATCTTATATATTTCATTAGGCTTAATAGCAATCTCTGCAGCCTTAGCCCTGAAGTACTTATCCAAGCCAAAGCTAAATATTGTATTTGCTATCTCGTATCTATCTGCTATTCTGTTAAACATCTGCTCATTCTCTTTAGATATGTAAATCACTCCTACATGTCTTAATTATATCTACATATACTTTAAATTTTATAATAGATTAGAGGCCATTAGCCAATCAGATTATCAGAGATCTATTAGCTGCTATTTTAAATGACTTTAATAAAATATTGGGCTTGTATAACTAGTTAGTTATGCCTCTGATCTTTTTAACTTTAGAATAAGATAGTTATAGAGCTTAGAGTATTTATAAAAATCTTATTCAAAGAGGTTCCGATATCTTAGCTATCTATCTCTAAAGATATAGCTTTTTAAAGATCTCATTATCTAGATAATAGCTCGTTGCTTATAATACTACCTAATATTAAAGCTATATTAATCTATCTACCTATAGCTCTCTAATAGGTGTGCAAAGATCTTCTAGGTATGCTGTCATAAGCTTTCTTCTGTATATCTTGTTATTAATTAGTTCATTTAGTATCGCATAATTATCTGAATTAGATAAAGTTAGATTACTCTGTCTAAGGAACTCAAAGAGCAGATCAAGCATATCAATCCTTAAGTAGATCCTATTTCCACTATGGCATCTTACTAATGAATAGCCAGCCTCACTTAACTCCTTCCTCACTAGATTCTCTAAATCATCCATAAGCTCTTTTCTCTCTTTCTTGCTTAGCTTAAAGAATCCAGCTATTATCTCATTGTCCAAATCATCTCTTGATATATCAATAGGAGCATATTCCATTAACTTCTTTAGAGTATCTAGATTCTCTGTAGTCATATAAATAATAATTGCCATTAAACTTAATATTAATTAAAGCTTATCTACATGCATTGTTAACTGAATTATACGTTCTAATATAAGACTCTATTAAATACTCTCTATCTGTTTCGAACTTATTACTTTCCTCAATATCATTAAGTAGCATGTCTATATAATCTCTTTTAATTATTCTATCATGCTCTGTAGCTATTCTTACTAGATCTAATAAAAGTAGCGTGCATATACTTCCGTTATAATCGATGCAGATCTCTCCTTCTAGTCTGATTGTATCCTTATTTCTTATAGCTATGCTTCTAATAGTCTTTATAACTTTATTACATAGCTCTCTTTTCTCCTCATCTTTCATCATCTTTAATATAGATATATTAATCTCATATAGCTCTCTTTCTTTTAATAGCTTTAAATTTGATGTTGTATATAAGGCGCTATTTAACACATCTTTACCAAAGTCTATTATCTTATTAGACATATATATCAACTAAGATCTTTACTTTATAGCTTTATTAATCTAATTCTCTTATATCTGATCTATAATTCTGATTGAGTTTAGAAGTCCCCTCTATAATTATAAGAGAGCCGTCATGTAAAGATTCAGGGATCTTATTTACTATCTGCTTGTGATTCTATGCTCTTATTTGACATATAGGAGCACTCGCATTGATCTTTATGATTAAACTATATTGAATTTAAATATTTAATCTCTAATCCCAATCTTAGATTTAGAGTTATTCTTTGGTACGCTAACGCCTAAATTGCTAATAATACTTATATATAGAAGAATTACTGCTTATCACGTATATCAAATCCTTTAAGATCCTTCGATATATAAACCATTAAGTAATCTTTATTATAATTATGACTAAACCTTACAAGATCTCCATACAGCATACTTAAGCCTTTAACTGATATCCATCCTTTTTTAATGAATCGCATACCATTCTTAATTGCATATATCTCTAATATCTTATCAAGCTGATCCGCTATATAATCCTCTAGATATGTTGGATGTATTCCACTAGCCCTTGCTATAAGTCTTTCGATTCCTGTAAGAGGATCTTCTCCTACTAGAATGAATGTCCTTCCCACTATCTTGTTCTCCTTGTCTTTTATAGTAATAAATACTACAGAATCTAAATTATCTATATATGTCTTAGTATAATCAAAGAGCTCTCCATTTGGTGACAAGCATGTCTTTACACTTACTAAAGAGGCTACCTGCTCTCCTATATCATCATTTATAGTAATAGTCAATCTTGATATCCTCTCCAGCTGACCTAGCCTTGAGCTTATATTTTGTAGCTTATTATATGCGATCTTATTATATAGATCATTCTTTTTAACATAGAATATCATTCTATCTAAGAGCTTCTTTGTATAATCAAAAGATAGACTATTAAGCTTCTCTTTATCTATATCTAGATATCCAACAATTTCTGCTATATCGATTATCTCCTTATTTATTATAGAAAGCTCTCTCTTAACGATCTCTGGATCTGCATCTACTGTATATACCTCTCTTGGTATGCTGCTACTATATCTATTCTTTAGCCTCTCCATAAATCTGCCTATGCTATCTTTATCTAAGCTCCTTATAAATGGAAGAAGCTTGTCAACAGATTCATAAGATACTCCATACTCTCTTAGCAGCTCGTTAACCTTGTATATTAGCTCCTTAGGAGATCTTATAGATCCTATGATGCTATTAGGATCTTCGCTAAGAGCTTGCAGGAGCTCAGCATAGTGTAATGCATCTACAAGCTCTATTATACGCCTCTTTCCAAGCCTCTCCGAGCCATAGTAGCTATCAAATCTCTTAATAATATCTTTTATTAAGCTATCTGATAGTCTAATCGATCTTATTTTGTATAATAGATCCATGTCTTTATACTTTATTAGATATAAGATAATATCTAAGGACCTACTACCAAGTAGATCCAATTTATTAAGATTAGTAGAGATATCTTCTAATCTAATAATATCCTTTTTATCTATAAGCTTATTATAATCTAGGCTTAATGCTAACGCTTCTATAATAGCTTCGAAGGACTTTGTATCTGATCTATAGTACTTTATTAAGAATTCAGCGAAGTTATTAATTATATTAATAACCTTTAGACTATCTGCTTTGTTATATCTCTCCTCTACTATGCCTTTAAATGTACTACTTATTAAAAGCCCCAGCTTCTCTAGCTCTGGCTTGTATCCGTATATCTTATAGCTTTTATATCTCTTTTCCATATTATTTATAGAGCTTATTATAAGATGAAGATCATTATAATCTATACCTAATAGATAGCGGACTTTTTCATCTAGCCCTATTAAGTCATCCTCTTCTATATCTAAATCAATAGCTATTCTACATAGATTCTTGAGATTGCTCTTACTCTCTGAATTCAATGATCCTTTAATATCATAGATATAGCTAAGCTGCCTTTGCAGCCTCTCTTTATTATTCTTATAGCCTTTAACTGCCTTTCTTATTAGAGTGCTTAATCCTATAAGGATAGATAGATCTTCTTCATCTATGCTATCTCTGTTCTTAATAGATTCTACGAGATCTGCTACTTTAGTATCTACTGTCTTTGCTACATCTTCATCTATCTTGTTAAGTAATTTATCATACGAAGCATCTTGTGCATCTAAACTGTCTAGATATGTTACTAATCTTATTATATCAGTATTCTTACTTGATAGTATTCTATTAACAAGATCAAGAGTGCTTAATCCAAATATAGGGTAGATCTTTTGTAGCCTCACTAAAATTGAATATAAGTTTTCTATGTATTTTATATTATAGCTTTCTTTATCTAGATTATCTAGATAATCTGAAAGCTTTTCAGCCATAAGGCCCAATCTTTGTCCATCTGCTACACTGCTTAGCCTTATTAGCTTCTCTGCAGACTTTGAAGCGACTTTAGCTATATTTATACTCTTCTTATCGCCTCTATTAATACCTATGCTTATAATATCTATTATCTTAGATAAAGGATTGATAATATGGCTTAGATTTTCTACCTTGCTATATTCTGGATAATCGTATAATAAGCCTAGGAAGTAATTTAGATCTGATAGAAGATCTCGCAGCTCATAACTTAAGCGCGACTTACTTTTATATACTAGATCTATGCTTTCATTTATTGATCTAATTGCCTTATCAAACTTTAATACGCTATCTTCGCTTACTTCCAATGCTTTTAACTCATTTAATAGACTCTTATAATTTGAATCTAGCCATGAAGTTATATTCATACTGCTCTACCAGATATAGTAAGAATAGCCTTATTATGATACTGTTCTATATAAAAGGGAGTCATAATGCATAATAACCTCATTAGTGGATTATACTTTATTGTATTCGGATTAAGCAGATTATCTTCTATATATCTGATGCCTAATATCTTTTTAATGAGATCTGATCTTAGTACCCCTTCGCTTATCATAAAGATAAAGTATAATATTACCTGATATTTAAAGCTTTTGTAGATATTAATATATAAGATTTAATATACTAAGATTTAATATACTTAAGTTAATAGTTAGAAGATTTAATAGCTCTTTTAGCTTTTTAATCATCATCTTAGAAGATTATTAGTAATAGCTAAAAAATATAAATCAGGTAATCTTAACTATCTTATAAGATTATGAACAAGCAGAGGGAAAGGACATATATATCTGTAAGAGAGCAGCTAATAGAAGATTTAAAAGTAAGCTTTGAAATATTAAAGGATAAGATACTTTATGATGAAGGAGATGAGATTGATAAGATTGGGGATATGCTTATCGATATTACTAAGTCTGTACATAGCCCAAGATTAAATGGCCCAATAAGGACACTCTTGAATATAATAGATAGTAATATAAAAGAGATAGAGCAGCATGCAGCGCATACTCTTAAGACAGGAGACAATAGAGAAGAGGGGCTTGAGAGATATAAGTACAAGCTTCTGCTTATACTAAGAACATTCTATAAATACGGGCCTTATGATTTCATAGCAGATATATTGCGATTAGGAGAGACTCTAGATACTGAGAGAGCGATAATCCTATACGAGTTTATAAATAATGACAATATCGTTAATATGTTTAGCTTGCTTAAATACTATAACAAGCTCAAAGAAAGTATAGATAGCCACGATACCGATTCAGATAAGACTCCAGAGACAAAAGCCTATAATATATCTATATCTTATCTAAAAGATGATAGGACAACTCTCAGAGCTCTTATGAATCTAATCTCTATAGCGGCTGATAAGAATATAAATATTAGTACTTTTAAAAGATTCTTTAATATAGCTAATGACATAGAGGATAAAGATACGCTCTACCACTTCACAGATCTTATAAATATCTCTAGAACCTATATAAGTCAGGCTGCTCTCTTTAATACCTTTAAGAACATATACGATATTAGAGGTAGCTATAAGGAGACATATCCATTTAATCATAGGATGAACGGATCTGATTCAAGATATATCGATTTTATACTGAATATATTTAATGATAAGGCTTTGATAGAGCAGCTTAAACGTAGCTATAAGAGCAGATCCCTTATAGAGCTTCTTGATTATACTCTTGATAGCTTCTATATAATAAGCACCATAGCTAAAATAGGAATAGGTAATAATTCTGATATAAAGAAAGCTGTGATTAGTAAGATCAACGGCACAGATATAGGTAATGATATAGTTACCAGATTGTTAAGAGCGGCAACCAGACTTAATTACATAAGCATTACCCATAAGCTAGATATAGACCTGGCAGATACTTTTATAAGGATCCTTAAGGGTAAAAAGATCTACATGAAGCCTACTTATCTTAAAGATCTTCTAAGTATTATAGATACTGAAGAGAGCTATAATAAGATAGAGAATGCAATAGAAAATATAGATAATAGCAGAGCATCTTTACAAGCAAAGAGAGAGATATATGATTTAATTGATGGCAGTATCGAGCTTATTAAGAATAGCAGAAGAAAGACCATATCAGAGCAATCTTAATCAGATATAGATTAAAGGATTTATATCTAAAATATTAGTACGGCGGATCTGTGGCGTAACCTGGATAGCGCGCTCGGCTTCGGACCGAGAGGTTGCGGGTTCAAAATAATAATGAGAATCCCGCCAGATCCGCCTAACTGCTCAGCCTGTCTGAAGCTCTTTAACATCTACTATAGAGTCATTATCTAACTTAATTATCCTGACTCCGTATGCTGCTCTACTTAATGGCTTGAGTGAAGCCTGATCTATAGTTATGCATATTCCATTCTTAGTGGCTGCTGTTATCATTGAATCCCTATGCAAAGAGATAGCTCTAACAAGCCTATCGCTCTGATTCTTTATCTTTATTCCTATTATGCCCCTACCTCCTCTTCTTTGAGGTTTAAATCTGCCTATATCAACTATCTTGCCTACGCCTTCAGATGTGATAAAGAAGATATAGTTAGCGTTGTAAAGACTCGTTATAGATACTGGCTTGTCATTATCTAGTCTTATACCTATAACTCCATAAGACTTTCTTCCCATAGCTCTAAGCTGCTCCTCGCTAAATGTTAATGTATAGCCTCTCTCTGTGGCTATAGTTATATGTGATCCTTTATCTGCTATTACCGCATCTATAAGCTTATCATTATTTAGCTGTATTATAGACAAACCTTGCTGCTTATATCTTGAGTCTAATATCTTACTAAGGGCAATCTTCTTTACAATGCCTTTCTCTGTAAGCAGTATTAGATACTTATCTGACTCTCTAGCATGCAGTATCTTTACTATCTTCTTATCTCTTAGACTCTCTATATAGTTTGCTATAGATCTGCCTATAGACTCCTTAGAGCTCTCTTGTATATAGTATGCCTTTATAGCATATGCAAAGCCGTCCTCTGTTATAAATATCGCATAATCTTTATTCTTTAGAATATCTAAGGCTCTTAGAGAGTCATTGTCCTTTAGCTCTGATAGCTTAAGTCCCTTTCCGCCCCTCCCCTGTCTCTTAAGTATATCTGCGCTGATCCTTTTTATTAAGCCAGACTCTGATAATGCAATAATAGAGTATGTGTCTTTTATAGTGTCTTCTATATCTAGCTCTCTCATCTCTATACTATCAACTATCTTAGTCTTTCTCTCTCTTCCATAATGCTCCTTTAGATAATTCAGCTCATCCTTTATTATTCTGTATACTTCAGAGCTATTCTCTAGTATATTCTTGCATTCAGCTATCTTCCTCTCTAGCTCCTCCTTGCTCTTTGTTAAGACAGACTCCTCTAAGGAGGTTAGCCTACTAAGCCTCAGATCTAGTATCGCATCTGCTTGCTCCTTATCTATATTAAATCTCTTCATTAACTGCTCCTCTGCTTCCTTATAGTCTTTGCTCGATCTTATTATCTTTACTGTATCATCTATATCTCTTATAGCCAGAATTAAACCATCTGTAATCTTTAATCTCTTTAGAGACTCATTAAGATCGTATCTAGTTCTATTTACTATAGCATTAAATCTGTGCTCTAGATATGTCTTTATATACTCCTTTAATGAAAGTCTGACAAGCCTATTGCCTATTACAGCAACATTTGTTATCTGTATCTTAAGCTGCAGATCTGTATGCTTATATAGATAATTAAGTATATAGTCTGGATCTGCATTCTTGCTTAGCTCTATAACAACTCTTACGCCTTTCTTATCTGACTCATCTCTTATATCATATATATCTGTCAGTATGTTCTTTGCTAGCTCTGCTATTCTATTTACTAAGCTAGACTTATTTACTGTATATGGGATCTCTTTTATTACTATGCTCTTTCTACCCTTGCTCTCTTCTAGCTCAGTTACAGCTCTAACTATTACATATCCATACCCTGTCTTATAAGAGTCTATGAGACCTTTATCTCTTAAGGCTATGCCTCCCGTAGGAAAGTCCGGCCCTTTTATATAGTTAAGAAGATCATCATCTGTTATACTATTATTATCTATATAAGCTATTATCGCATCTGCTAGCTCATTTAGATTATGTGGCATTATATTTGTAGTAAATGCTACAGCTATACCATTCGCTCCATTTAAAAATAGATTTGGAACCTTTGCAGGAAGTATCTCTGGCTCCTCCTCTGTGGCATCGAAGTTCGGCATCATCGCTACTACATTCTTATCTATATCCTCGAGCATCTCTTCAGAGATCTTGCTTAATCTTGCCTCTGTGTATCTCTGAGCTGCTGGAGGATCTCCATCTATAGATCCCATATTTCCTTGACCCTCTATTAAAGGATAGTTCATTGTGAAGTCTTGAGCCATTCTAGCTAGTGTTTCATATACAGCCTCGTCTCCATGTGGATGATACTTTCCTATAACCTCACCGACTATCCTTGCGCTCTTCTTAAATGGCTTATCATGAGTTATTCCAAGCTTGTACATTGCATATAGAATTCTTCTCTGGACAGGCTTCAATCCATCTCTAGCATCTGGTAGAGCTCTGCTTACTATAACGCTCATTGCATACTGTAGATAGCTGTCCTTAACTTCATCCTCTATATTAGCTGCAAGGTCCATATCTACCATTTATATATCTAGAACAGCCTCAGTAGCGTGCTGCTCTATAAACTCCTTTCTCTTCTCAACATCAGCTCCCATAAGAATATCAAAGATCCTATTTGCCTCTTCAGCATCCCTTACTGTTATCTGCTTTAGCCTTCTTGTCTTAGGATTCATAGCAGTCTCCCATAGCTGCTCTGGATTCATCTCTCCTAATCCCTTAAATCTCTGAACTATAACCTTTCCATACCTCTTCTTAAGCTCCTCTAGCTCACTATCTGAGTAAGCGTATATAACCTCTGTACCATGCTGAACTCTGTATAGAGGGGGTTGAGCAACATATAGATGACCCTTCTCTATAAGCTGAGGCATATATCTATAGAAGAATGTTAGCAGTAATGTTCTTATATGGCTTCCATCTACATCTGCATCTGTAAGTATTATTATCTTATTATATCTCAGCTTACTATAATCGAACTTCTCTTTCATATTTGTGCCTAATGCAGCCACTATAGACTTTAGCTCCTCATTATTGAATACTTTCTCTAGATTAGCCTTCTCAACATTTAGCACCTTTCCTCTTAATGGCAGTATCGCCTGTATCCTTCTATCTCTTGCCTGCTTACTAGAGCCAGCTGCACTTCTTCCCTCTACTATAAAGAGCTCTGTTATAGAGCTGTCATCCTCACTACAGTCTGCTAGCTTTCCTGCTAATAGGATCTTATCTATCTCTTTGCTCTTTCTAACGATCTCTCTGGCTTTTCTAGCAGATTCTCTAGCAGTAGCTGCTATAGCTAGCTTATTAATCAACGCTGAGGCCTTTCCTGGATTCTTATCTAGATATGAGTATAGCTCATCATATACTATCTTCTCAACTATGCTCTTTACTATGCTATTGCCTAGCTTCTCCTTTGTCTGACCTTCAAACTCCGGGTTAGGAAGATATACAGCAACTACTGCTCTTAAGCCCTCATGCATATCCTCTGCCTCTATCTTTACCTTTAAGCTCTTCTTTATCTTCTCATTAGAGTCTATATAGCTCTGTATCGCTTTAGATAAGCCTGAGTAGAAGCCTGTTATATGAGTTCCACCATCATATGTCCTTATACTATTTGCAAATCCTAGTACTTTTTCTGAATAGTCATCAACATAATCGAATGCTATATTTACCCTTACATTCTGCTCTGTCTTGTCTATAACTATCTGATCAGTTATCAAGGGCTTCTTACTATTTATATCATCTAAAAAGTCTCTTAGCCCATTCTCATATCTAAAGATAAGCTCTCTCTTGCTCTCATATCTACTATCTATAAGCCTTATTGTTATACCAGGGTTTAGAAATGCAAGATATCTTACTCTCTCCTCAAGAAGCATAGAGTCAAAAGAATCAGAAGAGAAGATCTCCCTATCTGGTTTAAATCTTATTATAGTACCAGTCTTATTGCCATCGATACTGCCTATAATCTCTAATTGAGATACTGAAGCGCCTCTACTATAGCGCTGCCTATATATCTTACCATCTCTCATTACAGTTACTATAAGGTACTCTGAGAGAGCATTAACTACTGTTAATCCTACTCCATGTAATCCTCCAGATACCTTATATACATTATTTGAGAACTTAGCGCCAGCATGTATATGCGTTAGTATTACCTCTAATGCTGGCTTATTATACTTCTCAACTATATCGACAGGTATGCCTCTACCATCATCTTCTACCTCTGCAACATCCATGTTGTCCTCTCTCTCAAGCCTTATCGTTATGTTCTTACAGTAGCCTGCTAATGCTTCATCTATGCTATTATCTATTATCTCAAAGAGCAGATGCAGCATACCTCTAGAGTCTGTTGAGCCTATATACATAGCAGGCCTCTTTCTGATGCCTTCTGTTCCGGATAGCACCGTTATATCCTTTCCTGTATAGCTATCCTTCTTTGAATCGCTACTATCACTCATATAGAATAACCCAATCAGCTAATTAAAGATAAGTTAATCTTTTAGCTATTATAAAGATTTGCTTAAATATAGATGCATTATAATGTGTATAAGGTTTATAAATATGCTATCAGAAATTTATTTTTACATTGGTGATATAATATGCGAAGAGTTAAGATAATAGCAACATACGGTCCATCATTAGATGATGATAAGCTTAAGAGTATAGTAACAAAGGTAGACTGTATAAGAGTCAATCTATCGCATGTAAAAGATATAGATGAGCTTAAGCTGATAAGCGATAGAATAGATGATGCAAGAGATAGATACAATCTTTATCTTGCTAAGATGGCTGATCTCCCAGGTGTAAAGATAAGACTAGGAGATATAAAGGATATAAATATAAGGAAAGGAGATATCATAAGCTTTAGTAATAAGAAGGTAGAAGGCGCCGTACCAGTAGATTATGACAATCTATTTGAGGATATATCTGAAGAGAGTATTGTTGTAATTGGAGATGGAGAGCTATCATTTGAAGTAGTAGAGAAGGGAAGTAATGTAATAAAGGCAAAGGCTCTTAACGATGGTATACTTAAGGCAAGGAGAGGCTTTAGCATAAAGAACGGAAAGCTATCTGCCAAGGTGCCAACTCGTGAAGACATAGAGCTATTTAAGGCTGTAAGAAAACTTAATTTCGATTATGTTGCAGAATCATTTGTTAGCAGCGCTTTAGACATAAGAAAGCTAAGGGATATAGATAAAGATATCAATATAATAGCGAAAGTAGAGACACTTGAGGGATTAAATAATATAGATAATATAATAGATGAAGCTGACGGCTTAATGATTGCAAGAGGCGATCTAGCTATAACTGTATCTTTAGAGAAGATACCGTATATACAGAAGTTTCTAGTAAAGAAGGCAAGAGCTGCAAGAAAGCTTGTTATCGTTGCAACACAGCTTATGAGCTCTATGGTAAGCAATACAAAGCCAACTAGAGCAGAGGTTAACGATGTAGCAAATGCTGTCTATGAGGGAGTTGATGCAGTTATGCTAAGTGAGGAGACTGCTATAGGAAGATATCCTATAGAGACAGTAGAGCAGCTAAACAGAATAATAGAGGAGAATCAGCTCTTTGGGGTTGATGAGCTGCCTCTTCCTACAGAGAGTCCTTATGATATGATTGCATCTGCAGCAGCATCTATAGTTAACAGTAAGTTTGTAGAGCATATTGTAAGCTTAACATCTACTGGAGCTACAGCAAAGAGAGTATCTGCTATAAGACCTAATGCAGATATAATAGCTGTAACTCTAAGCAGAAAGGTTGCCAGAATGCTATCGCTTTACTATGGTGTAATACCTAAGCTTATAGATGAGGATCCAAGCAGATATAAAGACAATATAAGTAAGCTTATAGAAGCAGCGAGATCTAGACTTAAGGAGCTAAATATAAATAGATATGTACTGCTATATGGAAAGCCAAATGTTGCTGGCAGCACTAATACATTGACTTTAGAAGCATAAGATAAGTGTAAGTGTTTTTTTTTTACCTTTTATCTATTGTATATTAATAAATTGATCTAGACTTGCTTGACCATTCTCATCTGTATATATACCAATCTTCTCTATATGTATCTTGTTTATCTGCTCGCCTTTATTATTCTTTATGTAAACAACTATCTCGCTTCCAGATTCATCAAAATCTAAGCCGTATCTATCTAATGTGTCTATTAACCTTTGTACATAATCTCTATGCATCTTAATAGATATCCTTGTGGAGCTGTCTTTTATATTGCATCTATATATCTTCTTATCGCTTTTATCTTGATTTAAGCCCTCTATGAATAGGATTGCGTATCTCTCTCTAAGTAGATCATATAAGAAGTTAGAGCTTTTCTCATCTAAGCCATTTATATACAATAAGGATCCATCATAAAGTGAAAGTAGAAGCGATCTATCTCTATAAGATGGAGTCTTGTTTACACTTTTGTAAGTGATTAACCAATTGTCTTGTCTGCTTTTGCTTACCATACTTTTAATTCTCTTTAGAGATTTAAAATAATTTTCATATACTTTAGAATCTTCCTATATCTCTTATAGACTTATCATCAACTCTCAAAAGATCTACATATCCATTCTCCTTATTATAATTTAGAGCCTCTAAGAACAGATCCTTATATTGATCTAGTATCTTTAATCTCTCCTCTCTTGTATTAATCTTGCTTCTTAATATATCTACAATATCCCTTGCAACCTTTCCTTGCGGATATCCAAAGAAGTAAAGAGCATCAAGATTCAGATCTCTAGTTAGCTTATATAATGATCTTATAATAATATCAGTATTGTCTTTAAATAGATCAAGATTATAGATACTTGATTCAAATGAATCAACTATTAAGATCTGCTTTCTTATACTATCAGAGATCACATCTGCCTTAAATGCAATGGCAACAGCATCTGCCCCATCTAGCTCTTTTATTATACTATCATCTATATGCTTATTATATCTAAAAGTCTTCACTCTGCTAAAGCCGATAAGATAGACAGAGCTATCCTTCAGATAATCTATGGATGCATAAGCATATATACCATTTGGATAGAATACGCATGAAGATATCTTACCTTTTATATCAAATATGCTGTACTTTGTTTTATATCTATAAGCCACTATAAGATCTGTTGGCATAAGGCTGTAAAGCTCGTTTATCTTAATGAACTCATCTATAAAGGCCTTTAAATTCCTCTTATTATACTTGTCAGATATTGCATTTAGTATCTCTATAGCATTCAAAGGAGATGCTCTCTTAGCTAAAAGATCTTTATATAAATTACTGATAGTAGCCTCAACTGTAGCTCCATTGATGAGCTCTTTTCTTACAGAGCATAGATCAGCTACTGCCTTGTCTATAGGCAGTCTTAAGCTTCTATATTGCTCTCTAGCTCTTTCAACTGATTTGCACAGATCTTTATCCTTTGTACCATTGAGTATAAGCAGCAGCTCTGCAACCTTGTTTAATATATAATCATTATCTTTACCTCTAAGCTCTAAGCCCTTACAGCCTATACACTTATAATCTATTATTGCAAGATCATCCTTATGTATGAGCAGATACCCTATATCTGCATTACTATGTCTAAGAGCGCCATAAAGAAGAGCATAAAGCTGCTCCTTGCTAAATATATCTTTAAACTCTGGATATCCTTTAAGCACCCCATAATGTAAAGGATTATAGATCTCTAGTCTTCTCATTAATAGATCATTTATTATATGCTTTATAGCTTTGTTATATTCGTTCTCTGTAGCAAGTAAAAGCCCTTTATCTAAGCTTATTATACTATTAAGCATCAATCTGCTATATAATGATATTAATGAAAGCTCTGAGATCTTAGATATTATGTTATCATTAACTCCATATCTATATATTATCTCTTTTATATTAGATATAAGATCTCTATTTACAGTGTCTAATGGTATAAATCTCTTATACTTTTTAGGATCTCTTCTTATATATTCAGATATAGTATCTATTAGCTCTTTGTCATCTGCCTTTGCATTTATCAGAGTATCGATCCATAGATCCATATCTACTGTGCTCTCTAATATATCTTTATATCTAGCTATATCAAATACTCTTATTATGCTCAGATTCTTACTTCTTCTTATAGATCTTAATATCTCTTTATAGATATCTTTATTAAAAGCTCTTTCTAAGCCGATAAGCTTCTTTATATCTGAAGACCTAGCATCGGAGCTGTAGTATATATCTATTATATCATAGACTACACTATCTTCTATATTCATGGCTTTAAGATCCATAATGCCTTTTATAAGAGAGTAGCTAAGATCCTTGCTGCTTCTATTAGCTAACTTAAATAGGTATAAAGCTATTGCTTTATTATTAAACAATCCTTTCAACCTCTTATCTTCTATAAGGTACTTAAACGCCTTCTTAGATCTGCTTATCAGCTGTAATGCCTCATCTATAAGATCCATATCTGATATCTCATCTATTGAGTTAAGCAGCTCTAATAGCTCTTTATTAAGTAATCGCTCCTTATTCTTAGATCTTATTATATTATAGATATAAAGTCCAGCGTAGCTTTTAGCTGATATGAGCCTTATAAAGCTATCTGATGATACTATCTCTTTATACTCTTCTATATAAGGCATACTAAGAAGAAGCTTAAGCATATCTATAGAGTATTCATCGTATAAGCCGTTCTTATATCTCTCATGTTTTATATAATTTAACAGCAAGCTGTTTGCCTCTATGCTAAGATCAGGCATATATAACTTATAATAAAGATTAAGAGCTAAGCTTTAAAAAGCTCTTTGAAAAAATTAATTAGATAGATATGAAGATAAGAAAGGCTGTTATAACAGCAGCAGGTCTCTCAACTAGAACTGGATACCTTGCAAATATAATACCAAAATGCATGTTCCCTATAGTTTACAAAAGAGGAGATAAGCTAGAGATAAAGCCGCTAGTTCATGGCTTACTAGCAAGCTTAAAGAGATCTGGAATAGAGGAGATTTGCTTTGTTGTAAGAGGCAACTATAAGCCACTATTTGACTATATAAATGATAACTTTAATGATCTTGATATATACTATATACATCAGAAGAGAGAGCTAAAGGAGTATGGAGGAGCTGTCTTAAGCGCTAAGAGATTTGTAGGAGATGAACCTTTCGTGCTTCATGCAGATGATGGTCTAATGGTAGAGAGCTATGAGAAGTATATAAGACTATTTGAGAGCTCTGATATGCATGGCTTAGTCTTCTATAGAAGAGTTAGCAATCCTGAGAGATATGGGATACTAGATCTAGAAGATACTAATAGCGAGCTTAAGCGTGTAAGATCTGCTGAAGAGAAGCCTAAGCAGCCGAGATCAGATGCTGCATTATTGGCATTCTATATACTAGACAATAGCTATATGGATGAGCTAGAGAGATTCAAGAGCAGTGATAATATTCAGGTTACATATGCTATAGATAGCTTAGCAAAGAGATCTAATAAGGTATATGCTAAAGAGGTAAGCAAGGAGCAGTGGTTAAATGTAGGAGATCCAGATTCTTATATAAAGACATTGAATATAACATACAGCAACGATATATCATATCTATTTGACTCTTAATGATCTCTGCCTTTGTATATATTTAGTATGAATCTGGCTGCCATATCTGCAGGATTTATTATATTCTTTATACCTATAGCCTTTAGATTATCCTCTAAAGACTTTGAGTATGCTACAACGTATAGCTTATCTATCTCTTTCTTCTTGCTCTCTAGTATCTTCTTAGCTATTAAAGCTGTATATAATGTCTTAGAGTGATCTCTTAGATCTATTATTATCAGCTTTGCCTTCTCTATATTGAACATCTCTAGATCTCTTTCTAATGTAGGATCTGCTACATAAGCGTTGTAGTTATAGCTCTGAAGTATATCTGCCTCTGATTTGTCTGAGGTTATTATGGCTAACTCTCTTCTATTGAATATATTAATTAGAGTCTCGTTTACCTTATCATATCCTATAAGAAGTATGTGCTTGTTTATAAATCTCTTCTCTATCATAGATATCCTACCTGTTATCTTCTCTATATCTCTATTTATAACATCATTAGCAATTATGCTTAAGGCTCCTAAAAAGACACCCATACCAACAAGTATTAGGAATATAACATAAAGTCTTGCTATATTAGATACTGGCACTATATCGCCATAGCCGACAGTGCTTAATGTAGTTATAGTAAAGTAAAGCGCAGTTATAAAGCTATTTATATTGACATTAAAGTTATCTGTATTATGCCCTATTATATATACACCTAATGATCCTAAAAGCACTAGTAATGCTATTAAGAATAATAATGCTATAGTTCTTAGCCTCATTATAATCATCAGAAGAGCTTCCTCTGGCCCTTCATAGAGCGTATATCATAGACTCTTACTCCAAACTTTCTTATAGGCTTATCCTTAGGCAGCTGTCTTATAAGCCTCTTTGATGTCTCAACTATAGTCTCTTTATCCTCATGCAGTCCGTTAAGCTTGCTGCTCTTGACTGACTGTGAGAAATCTTGGTATACTGCCTTTACACCAACTCCAGCATATGCGATGCTACTCTTGCTTATATAGTCGTAAAGCTCGTCTATAAGCTCCTCTGCCACCTTTTCTAGAGCTTCATCTCTATCTGTAGGCTCTATAACCTTCTCTCTGCTTATAGATCTAGCCTCAGAGCTAGGCTCTGCCTTTGAGTAATCTATTCCCTTAGATAATGCTATTAATGTATCTGCATAGCTGCCTAATATGCTCTTTAATTTAATATAACCTATCTTATTTATCTCGCTTAGCCTCTCTACTCCAAGCTTCCTTAACTCCTCTAAGCTCCTTCTACCAACACCAGGTATCTTCTCTATAGATTTATCCTTTATGAAGCTATAGCTATCCTCTTGCTTGACTATAAGTATGCCATTAGGCTTAGCCTCGTCGCATGCGATCTTAGCTATTATCTTTCCGATCGCGATACCAACACTTGCTGTTAGCCCAGTCTCATTAAATATCCTATCTTTAATATCTTTTGCTATACTGTAAGCATCCTCGTAGCTGTTTACATTTATATTTAATGCTGCTTCATCTATGCTTAGGATCTCTGTTGTATATCCATAGGATCTTATTATATCAAAGATCTTTGATGAGATGCTTCCGTATAGATCGTAATCTGCCTTAACTACTATAAGATCCTTGCATAGCTCTAAAGCCTTACTTACTGATATCCCGCTCTTTACACCATATCTCCTAGCTATATAGTTAGCAGTTAGTATAACTCCTCTCCTATCCTCTTTATCATAGTTGCTAACGGCATTTGGCTTATCCTTTATGCTTGGATTCTTTAGCTCCTCACACGCGGCGAAGAAGTAATCCATATCTATATATAAAACTAAGCTTAGCATTATAGAAAGATTACTTATATAAATCTATTAAAGATATTGCATTAACTCATTGCTTTAGATTCTTAGAGCTATTTAATAGAAATAGCTTGCCCGCTTTATCTGTATAGATATAATTCTCTACTATATTCTTTATATCACTCAGCTCTATATCTTTTATTATATCGATCATATCTAGATCTGTAATTTTATTATCTTCTACATATCTATAGTTATCTATAAAGATATCTGCTAGATAGCTGCTATCAGTCATATCTCTTTTCATTCTATTTATCAGGCCGTTTTTATACACCTCAAAGATCTCATTATCTATATATCTACTTAGATTATCTATTATATTCTCAAGTGCCTTTTTTGCTCTATTGAAGTTTTTAGGTAATACTTGAATCTGAAGCTCAATTAAAGAGAGTAATGAGTTTCTTTCATATTCGCATGAAGGCGTATATGTAATACCTTTCTTAACTCTAAGATTGTAGAAAAGAATATAATTTAATATGTCTCTAAGTATCATGTTTGCTGCTCTATCTTTTAGATCCTGCTCATTAACTAAGAAGTTATAATATAAAGCATACTCTTCGAATGATGGGCCTATATCGATATCTATCTGTTTAATCTTCTTATCTATCTTATCAATAATCCTAATATTGCTATGATCTCTTAACTCATACTTTGAAAATAGACCATTTATATAGCTTTTAATGTCTTTATCTATATTACCAACAACAAGTAGGTAGAGGCTATCTTTTGCCAATATACCTTCATAAGATCTCTTTATATCATCTAACGTAAATGCCTTTATACCTCTAATTAGCTCTTCTTTACTAGGATCGAAGTTATCAAGGACTGTATTAATATAGTTCATCCATATTATTCCTTCAAGGCTTGAATAATCTGATAGAATCTCATTTATTACAATTGACTTTTCTGCATTAAGGGTCTTATCTGTAAATCTATAATTAAATATCATCTCTGATAATAGATCTAAGGCATCTTTAATATGATCTTTATGAACATTTATCTCAATATACATCTCCTCCATACCTGTTTTGCCATTCAAATAAGCACCTATCTTTTCAAAAGATCTAATAAGCTCTGTTGAATTCATCTTTCTAGTCTTATTTAATAGCATATGCTCTATTGTATGAAACTTTTGCCTCTCATCTCTATCTTCGTATAATTTGCCTGCCTTAAATGCTGCTCTTAGCTCTAATGCATCAGAGCCGTTGTTAACAAGATAGCATCTTAATCCATTATCGAGGGTTATAGCGTCTATATCGTACATATAATCATACTAATAGGCTCTATTTAAACACATAAATATTTAATAATTTAAAATAGAATCTTAAGATTATGGATAATTATAGAATAGAGAATGATGCGTTAGGAGCTGTTAAAGTGCCAAAGGATGCATATTACGGATCTGAGACTCAAAGGGCATTAGATAACTTTAAGATATCTAATATAAAAGTTAGTAAAAGATTTATTTACTATTATGCATTATTGAAGAAGGCCGCAGCGATGGCGAATCATGATGCTGGCAGATTAGATGATGAAAGATTTAATTATATAATAAAAGCGATAGGTCTTATACTAAAAGGCAGATACGAAGATCAGTTCAATCTAGATATATTTCAAGCTGGTGCTGGAACTAATACAAATATGAATCTTAATGAGGTTATCGCAAATATTGCATTAGAGCTAGCAAACAAGAGCAAAGGAGATTACTCTTATATACATCCGAATGATCATGTTAATATGTCTCAATCTACGAATGATACTTATCATACAGCAATACATATAGCTGCATATATGGAATCAGAAGCACTAGCTAAGGCTTTAGAAGCTTTAATAGAGTCTATAAGGAAGAAAGAAGAGGAGTTCAAAGATATAATAAAGCTTGGTAGGACTCATCTTCAAGATGCAGTGCCATTAAGGCTATCACAAGAGCTATCTGGATTTGAAGGCTCGTTAAGATATGCATTAGATAGATTATCTTATTCTAGAGAGCATCTACTTTATATACCAATAGGTGGAACTGCTGTAGGCACAGGCATAAATACATCTAAAGACTATAAGAAGAACTTTATTAAGCATATAAATGATCTTACAGGAGCTAGATTTAAAGAGGCAGAGTTTATATTCGCACAGATGTCAAATCTACTAGAAGACTTAGATATGGCCGATGCATTAGATGTTATAGCTACATCTTTAAATAAGATAGCAAATGACATAAGATTGCTTAACTCTGGCCCAAGAGGCGGAATAGCGGAGCTTATTATACCAGAGGTTCAGCCAGGATCATCTATAATGCCAGGTAAGGTAAATCCAAGTATAGCTGAGATGCTTAATATGGTATGCTATCAGATATTTGGAATTAGAAGTACTGTACATTATGCAGCAAATAATGCCCAGCTGCAGCTTGATGTCTTTATGCCAATTGTATCCTTTAACTTACTATTTGGTATAGAGATACTAAAGAATGCTGCTCTAACATTTAAGGATAAGCTTATAGAAGGAATGAAGCCAAATCTCGTTAATATAAAGAAGCATCTAGATGAAGATCTATCAATAGCAACTGCTTTATCTCCTTATATAGGCTATGCCAAAGCTGCAGAGATTGCTAGAAAGGCCTACTTGGAGAATAAGAGCGTTAAGCAAGTATGCCTAGAAGAGCATATAATGGATGAGAAGAAGCTAGATGAGATACTAGACCCATCTAAACATGTTTAGAGTCATTAAATCTGCTGAGATATGGCAAAAGTATTAAAGAAGATGAGGCTACTGCTAGTAAGATGTATATTGAGCTAAATATATTGAAGCCATAGTATAATAGTAATGTCATAATAGAGTCTCCAGCGGCATTTCCTAAAGATACTCCCAAACCCCATATATAAGAGTTTGCTATAAGACGAAGCTTATATGGCAGCTCTCTGTTTATATATCCTAAGAACACAGGAAATCCACTGAATGCAAAGAATGTAAAGAGCAGATAGATAAGCATTGAAAGATATAGCATATTAACTAAGAGCATAAATAAAAGAATTAACGCAAATGTTAATACCGTTGTCATTATAAAAGTGAATCTGCCTCCTTTCTTATCAGTTAATTTACCGAGGACCTGCTGCCCAAATATAGCACCGATAAATCCTATAGAAAGAAAGATACCAGCAAAACTCTTTGATTCATATATTTTATATATGATCTCTCCTGTAAATGTTGTAACTCCATAAACTATAGCACTTCTCAAGAACACTATTATGCCTAAAATTAATATAAAGATCTTATATCTTCTATAAAGCCTACTAGATATCTTATACTTAGAGCGTTTCTGCTTGCTAATAGATTCGCTACTATATGGCTTTATCTTGTAATAGAGTATTATAGAAGCAAGTATTACTGCTATTCCTATATAGGTCAAACCATTAAAGCTACCCGCTACTATTAAAGCATATGTTATTATAGAAGGCATAATGGCCCTTCCTATACTTCCAATGCTGCCATTTATACCTAACTCTGTAGAGCTATTTCTATCTCTTGATAATAAAGTTGCACTTATAGGATGATAGAAGGCCTGACCTATTCCCAATATTATAATAGCAGCCAATATAACATATACTATATAACTTTGAGATAAGATAAAAGCATAAGCAAATAGAAATAGAGATAGGCCTTGAAGCATTATCCCTAAAGATAGAAGCTTGCCTAAGCTAAATCTCATTAATCTTTTCAATATAATAGGAGAAGCTATACCAGAGACTATCTGGTATACTATAGCCATTGAGCTTAGTATAACTAAGCTTACTAGCTTATCTGCATTATAATATACTATTAAGATAGGAAATATTAGAAATAGACCATCATTTATAAAGTGAGCTATAGAAGTATATATAAGCAAGCCATTTTTATTCATAAGTATATTATATAAAAAGTAAATATTAAATAGATTAAGTAAAGTAAGCGAATATTACAGACTCTGTTACGCCTCCTGAAGATGCAGGATTTCCAGCTTCGAAGTAATACGTTGTAGATGGAGAAGCTGGACAAAGTACCATAAATATAGCGTTAGGCCCTATTCCACTATCAGTATCTCCATAAATCTGACATCCGTTAGAGGTTGTTGAGTTTAGATTTGCAGTTGAGAACGTAACCAATGAACTTGAAGTGCCTAGACTCTGAGAAACCTCTCCACCACATGCACCGATATCGTTATTTACTCCTGAATATCCAACACATGCTACTAATATAAGTACGTAATGTGTATTAGCTGCTGTAGTAAATGATACTATTCCATGATTATCGCTATTTATAGCAGATCCTTGCTCTCCAAGATACTGAACGTTAGTGCACTAACACCAACGCCATTATATACGAACATTGGTGTAGTATATGGGAGATTATTTCTAGCGGTTAGATTTATGAAGAAGTTTTCTGCATTGCCTACATGAAATACTGATGTACTGTTGCCATTACCAAGCATAGTAGTAGACATGTTTTCTATTAGATATATATGGGCTGGTGGCGGCGGATTATAATATTCATTAAATATAATTTGATTAAATCCAGGTACTAAAAAGTTGCCTGCAGATATTAAGCCAAAGGTCTCTGTACTGCCATACGGAAATGGATTAGACCCGAAGCTTAAGACAGGCTCTGGAATAGTTGTCGTTGAGGTGCTAGTTGTGGATGATGTAGAGGTTGAAGTTGTTGATACAGTTGAAGTTGAGGTAGAAGTCGTTGATGCAGTAGAAATTGTCGTTGAAGTAGAAGCAATTGAAGTTGTTGAGCTAGGTGAAGTTGTTGAAGTGGATAAAGAAGATGTAGAGGTTGTTGGAGATGTTGTAGATGTAGATGATGTGGATGTAGATAATGAAGACGTTGTTGATGTAGTAGATGTAGTTGTCTGTATAGAGGTTGTTGAGATACTTGTAGATAAAGATGTTGTTGCTGATGTAGATATAGATGTAGTTGGTATAGATGTAGTAGAGCTTGTTGTAGTTATGCTAACAGCTGCTGTATGCAGTGTAAGAGATATAGCTGCGCTATTAGGAAATCCGTTATTAAGATCATAATACTTTATAACAACATATCCTGAGTATAATGAGCCTGTTGGCTGAGCATATAGCTTATTATTATAATAGCAGTTAACCTCTAGATCTACTGACTGACCTGGTGCTAATGTAACCTGTGGGGTTACATTCTGAAATACTAGATTGTTTTGACTATTTGAGCATGCTATAGCTGTTATATTTATTGGATACTGCTCATTAGATGTTATCCTTACTAATGCTCTGCCCGAAGTATTCAGCAATGCTTCGTTGCATTGAAAGCTGCTCTGAGCTATACATGAATTTGATACAAATGATGTAGAGTTAAATACATGCAGATAGAGCAGGATAACAAGTATAGCTGCTATTATTATTAATGCCCATCCATAAGTTATTAAGAAATCTAGTGCTGCTTGCTGCCTTTTATTCTTATTGCTAACTCTTGCTTTAATGCTATATGCTTTATTCTTATTATTTATGCTTCTTGCTTTACTGCTTCTTCTCATCGATTATCATTTATAAGTAAATATTAATAAATTTTTATATTTTTTAGTATGGGCCTGCGGAGAGTCGAACTCCGATCTCTACCATGTCAAGGTAGCGTCTTAACCGTTGGACTACAGGCCCTAATTGAAAGATATTTAAAATTAAAAAATTTTAAAAATTAGGCTTTTTTGACAGCACTAAAGTTATAAGAAGGCATAACTCCATTTGGAGGATAAGCAGTTTCAAATATGTACTGTAGCTTTACAACAGCAGAAGAATTCATATTATTAGATTCTATTATAATAGGATATTCAAAATCTGTAGGATTTGCTAGTGTATAGTATCCAGTAGAGCCAATATATGCACGATAAAGATCGAATGGGTATATAAATCCTACCACGCCTCCTATATATGGTACATTAGAGCTTGGATTATAATAATAAGTTACTAAGGTATGTACAACTGAATACTTGAATGATTGTTTAGATGATATATACTGGTAACCAGTATTATTAGATATAATTAAGCCATCATTATCTGAGAATGCTCCATTATCATATAAAGTAGACCAGAGATTATTATTTATATAAGGATCACTAAAATTATCATAGAAGTTAAATACATCTGCCCCATCATCATACTCTGCATAAGTCGGGCTTAGCTGAGGTGCTTCACCAACATTATAGTTATTAAAGAAGTTTGTTGTTTTTGAACCAAATCCTATTCTTATCTGCTCTTGAGAGCTTGCATTTATCTTGTTAATCTTTACCCACCATGTACCTTTTATAGATACAGGCACATTATAGTAGAATGCTGCTATTGCTACATAACCTCCTCCATTTAGACTTCCCGTAACTGTGTATGTGCCCTGAGAAAGCTTACATTCTGCTGCGAATATTGTTTCGTAGCCATCTCCGCCATTAAACATCTCTGGTGTACAGTCAGCTGGATAATTTACAGATGTACATACGTACAAACCACAGGATCCTAGTATAATTACATAATTAGCATTTGATGGGACATTAAAGCTCCATGAGAATGAATCAACATTATTAAATGTTGTTGCTTGATCACTTACATATGGTATTGATGTAGAGTATCCTCCAACAACAACAACTCCAGATCTAGTAGAGCCACTGCATGTCTGTGTAGTTTGTGTTCCTAGAGAGGCGTAAGATGATCCAGTAGTTACAATAGGACTCCATGAGACATAGCTTAATCCGCTAATACTACTGCCTCCAGCACATATGTAGTAATTATTAGATGGTAAGGTTGCGCTTGCTGCTGAGTAGCCTCCAGTTGAATAATTATATCCAAAGCTTGCTTGATAGCTGCTTGATCCTTCTAGCCATGATGGAATTACTGTGCCATTCGGATAGAAAAACTCTACATTCTGTCCAAAGTGGGCGCTAGACGTATTTATATAGCTCCATAACGCTGAAGAAGGAGTTATATTTATCTCCTCTTGAAATGGATTTGTAGTTGGCTGATTCTGATTATTTGATATTGTTATATTTGCATAGTATAATACTCCAGATGGAACTGGTATTGTAGTTGTTGATGTTGTTGAAGTTGATGAGGTAGAAGATGTAGATGTTGTTAAAGAAGTTGTTGATATTGTCGTAGATACAGATGTTGTTGATATTAATTCTGGAGTAGAGTGCAGAGTGACTGCAAGATTCGATACACCAGGGAAGTCTGTAAATATATCATAATACTTGACTACAACATAGCCCGAGTATATAGATCCAGTTTTACCTATAAATGGATTGCCATTATCATAGCAAGTAACTGCTAGCTCTACTGACTGACCCGGCTCTAATGTAACCTGTGGGGTTACATTCTGGAATATTAAATTGTTTAGATTATTTGAGCATGCTATAGCTGTTATATTTATTGGATTCTGATGATCGGATGTTATCTGCACCAGAACCTTACCAGAGGTGTTTAGTATTGCCTTATTACAGTATATATTATTCTGGCTTTCACAGACATTAGATACAAATGATGTAGAGTTAAATACATGCAGATAGAGCAGGATAACAAGTATAGCTGCTATTATTATTAATGCCCATCCATAAGTTATTAAGAAATCTAGTGCTGCTTGCTGCCTTTTATTCTTATTGCTAACTCTTGCTTTAATGCTATATGCTTTATTCTTATTATTTGTGCTTCTTGCTTTACTGCTTCTTCTCATCGATTATCATTTATAAGTAAATATTAATAAAATTTTTTTAGTGTGGGCTCGCGGAGAGTCGAACTCCGATCTCTAACATGTCAAGGTAGCGTCTTAACCGTTGGACTACAGGCCCAATATATAGACTGATTAATTTTATATGATTATTAAAGTTTATGTATACTGCTAAATCTGTAGCTAGGCATAACTCCATCAGGAGGATATGCTGTAATAAATATATACTGAACTGTAAACTCGCTAGAAGGATTCATATTACCAGAATCTATTAAGGCTGAGTATCTATTGTTAGTTGGGTTTGCCAATGAATAGTATCCTATAGAGACTATAGATGATTGAAACTTTACCTTTGAGGTTTGAGTATCGAACCAACCTATGTATGGCTTATTTGGGCCTTTATTTGAATAGTTGATTACAAGAACGTGTATAACGGAGTTATTAAATGGCTCTATAGTAAATATAAAGTTGAAGCCGTAATTAGAGAAGAACGATAAGGAGTTATCTGCTATGATCCTTGCTTCTGGAGCATCAAACTTCCATCTATTTAGTTGCTGGTCTACAAAGTTGTCATAGAAATTAAATACATTATTACCATCATCGTACTCCGCATATATGCTGCTTAGCTCTGGAGCCTCTCCTGTAGAGATATTGTTAAAGAAGCTTTCTGTGTAGTTACCGAAGCCTATGCTTACATTCTCATAAGAGTCTGCTTCTATGCCTTTTACCTTTATCCAGAATACCGCAGCTGAGCTATTGAACGATTGAAGCCATGATGGAATTATTGTCTTATTGTTAGGATAAAAGAATATTACATTCTGTGCGAATCTATTCTTGCTAATATAGCTCCATAAAGGCGAGCTAGAATTTATTATAATCTCTTGCTGAAATGTATTTGAAGTAGATATACTTTGATTATTAAATAGAGTTATGTTAGCATAGTAGTATATAGAGCTATTATTAGATTCTATCTTATACTGATTACTTGGTATACTGACTATACTTGATGAAGAGTTAATCTCAGATCTGTTTAATGAGCTGCTACTTGAGCTATTAGGATTGGAAGAGCCTTTAATTTTAATAGAGGATCCTTTAATATTAATAATAGATTTAGATCCTTGAGATCCTTTAGATGTATATAATCTATAGGCTATCAATGCAGCTACGATCAATACAAGCGCTATTAGTATAAGCAGCACTGCTATAGCGCCTGATTCAAAGCTCTTGCTCTGAATACTACTTGATTGATTACTAAGCTGATTATTCATAGATATTAATCCGAATTAAAAGTTTAAAATAGCTTTCTATATATATAATAGAAGACCATCATATGCTGCCTGTGTATTGCTAAATATGGATGATGCCTCTTTTAGTAGAGGCTTTATATCTTTATATCTGGCGCTAAAATGAAATAGTATGAGCTTATTAACATCTGCTCTTAATGCTACCTTGGCTGCCTCTGCCGCAGTTGAGTGAAGCCTCTCTCTAGCTAGATTAATATGCTTACTGCTATAAGATGACTCATGAATAAGAAGATCTGCATCTTTAGCTACCTTTACAGTTGATATAAACGGCCTTGTATCTGTCGCATATACTATCTTCTTACCTTTCTTTAGATAAGTTACCTCATCAAGCTTTATTATCTTATTATCCTTATTTACATAGCCTTTACTCTTAATCTTGATTATATCATCTTTAGTTAGCCTATATCTTGCTATCTTATCCTTATAGAATCTTAATCTATCATACTCTACAAATGCATAACCAAGGGTTGGAACACTGTGCTTAAGCTTAAATGCTTTTACATAAAAGCCATCAAATCTTACTATATCTAAAGGCTTTAGCTTTACTATATTTACTTTATATCTTACTAGATTTGCATCGAAGTCTAGTAATCTATCGATCTTCTCATAAGACTCTTTAGGAATGTATATATTAACTCCTTTATTTATATTATTTATAGCTAGAGTTCTTATTATACCAGGAAGTCCAAATAGATGATCACCATGCTCATGCGTTATAAATATATCTCTTATCTTAAATAAGTTCTCGTTGAAGCGTAGCATCTGAAGCTGAGTGCCCTCTCCACAATCTAATAGTATGCTGCTTCCGTTATATTCTATTAATACAGATGGCAGAGCTCTTGATCTAGTCGGTGTAGATCCAGATGTTCCAAGAAACCTGATCTTAATCATCTATATCTATCTCTATATACTTATCTTTCTTATTTATATTTATTAGCTCTATATTATAATCCTTTAGGAGCTCCTTTAGCTTAGATAGCTCCTCTCTCTCATTTCTTTTTACTATATCTATTACTTGATTAAGCATATACATCCTATTCATTATTATAGCTCCTGCTCTTCTATAATCATCTATCTCCTTATTTAACGCTTCTAGATATGATCTCTGCTTCTCTATGCTTTTAATATAGCTCTCTGCCTTCTCGTTAATTGAGGATGTCTTAATGCTCTCTATTAGACTATATATCTTCTCTAGATATAGTAGCTCTATTAGAGAGTTTAGGCTGTCGAATAGCTGATAGCTATAGCTCTTATACTTCTCTATTAAGCCTAGAGAGAAGTCCTTATCATTACCGTCTATGCTATATAGATATGCTTTATCCTTAAGTCTAGATTCTGCATCTTTATCTATATCATCTATAAGCTTCTTGAATAGATCTATAGATATACTCTTTACCTTCTCTTTAGGATTTATCCTCTCTCTTAGAAGCAGATCCTCTATATATATAGAGCCGATGCTTCTAATCTCCATTAAGGATCTTATTATACTATCGTCCTTATTATATACCTCTAATATCTTGCTTTCTTCTATCTTTTCAGTCTTATACTGAACCTCCTTAACATTATCCTTGTATCTGTATACTGCATCATCTGTCTTTAGTATTATATTACCTTTACCGAATAGCTCGATATATATCTTATATCTATTATCACCTTTAACAAATGACAGCTCTATTACTCTATCATCTCCAACTTGTGATATGCTCTCTAGATAAGCATTATCTAGCTTATCTCTTATTATATTAACAAAGCCGTTGCTTGTATACTCTCTTATATCAGCATCTGTTAGAAATACAGCATATGGTAGATAGATCATTAGATTGTATCTTAATTGACCGGATCTGAATCTTAACTTTATTATATCATTAGCTATAGCGAATGCTTTAGAAAGATAAGATCCATTAACTACTGAGATCTCATCGATAAGCCTTTTAAGCTCTAGATTACTTACTGCTCTCATCTCTCCTCAGCAGCCTCTCTTGCTGCTCTAGCAAATAGCTTCGCTGCCTTATAAGTATCTTCAGCTTTCTCGAACGCAGTACCTACTTGAACTATATCTGCTCCTGCCTTAAATACATTCTTTGCTTCATCATAGCTTCTTATACCTCCTGCTACTATATATGGTATATCTATCGTAGACTTAACTGCTCTTATCATCTCTAATGGAACATGACCTTGGCCCTGTAAGGCAGGATTAGATCCAGTATCTGTTATTATGAAATGATTCCCTAGATACTGACCAGCAAGAGCTAGTATGCTAGCTAGCTTTGGCTTTTCTCTAGGAACAAGATTAGCATCACCGACCCAGCCAACAGTGCCTCCAGGAGCGACAACTATATATCCAACAGGCAGAGGCTCTAGCTTTAGAGATCTTATTGTATGTGCAGCCAAGGTCTGAGCCTGAATTATCCAGTAAGGATTCCTTGCATTCAATAATGACATGAAGTATACAGCGTCAGCATGCCTTGTTAGAGTTGATATATTTCCTGGAAAGATTATAAGAGGGGTATCATCAATCTTCTCCTTGATCTGCTCTGCTGTATTATCTAGGACCTCGCCATGAACGCCTATGCTGCCTCCTATGAGTATAGCATCTGCTCCGCCCCTATATGCATTGTATGCTGTCTTAACAGCCGAATCTACATCTTTATAGTCTAATGGGTCTATTACTGTAAAGAGCAGCTTCTTCTTCTCTTCAAGAAGCTCTAGTATATAACGCTCTACCTTTCCTATATCCATGTAAAGCACTCATTATCTTCTCTTTGTAAGATAATCATTAACAATATCCTTTGCCTCGTTATAAAGTATATGATCTGGCTTATAGTTTAGATCCTGTATAGCCCTATCTATAGATATCCTTCTGTTGCTAGCTATGAAGTCCAGCTCATCTCTTGTTATACTTTCCTTATATACAGATACTATCCTTGCTATCATATGACTTACATGTTTAGGCTTAAGATCTACATTAAGCAGCTTAGCTGCTAGCTCTATGAGATCCTTCTGCTTGTAGCTCTCTCCATCAGTTATATTATATACCTTGTTCAATGCATTATCGTTCTCTAGAGATAGCATTATAGCCTTTATTGAATCCATATAATGAACAAAGTTTAATACATTGTTGCCATCTCCTATGATTCTTATTGTCTTATTCCTTACAAGATCGAATACCTTATATATATGATCGTTATATCCATCTCCAAAGAATGTAGCATATCTAAATATTGTATACTTTATATTGCTATAAGCCTCTGCATAGCTCTTTACAACATTCTCTGCCATATACTTACTTACTGCGTAGTTAGAGGAAGGCTTTAGAGGGGAGTTCTCTGTTAACAGATCTGCCCTCTTATATCCATATACGCTTACAGTGCTGCTTAGCAAGAAATGAAGCGTCTTATTAAATACCTTATTAGATTCTATAAAAGCATCAATAAGTCTTTGAGTCCCTATAACATTTATATCTAGAAATTCATCTCTATTGTATCTGTAGTTGTATACTGCAGCTGCTAGATGTATTATGACATCAACTCCTGCAGAGGCTTCCTTTATGCTTTGAATATCCTCATTATAATCTGAAGAGATATCTGCAAAGTATATACTTGTAGACTTTGGTAGCTCACTTATTCTCTCTGAAAGTCTATTCTTAACTAGAGCTCTAACAGAGTAACCTTTATCTGCAAGCTCTTTGATAAGCGCTATACCGACCCTTGATGTAGCTCCTGTCACAAGCACAGTTTTACTCATTGAATTCCCTATTTGTAATTCTTATATAATTATATAAAATAAATTTATAAATAATATTTAAAGCTTAAAGATCTTCTTCATGACCTTTGCCTTTATACTGCTTATCTTATACTTATCTATATAATACTGCCAGTATCTGCCATACGGCATTGAAAGCTGCAAGTTATAGCTATTAAGCAGCGTTGATGCTGGCCCATACAATACCTCTATCGCATAGTTATGATCTGCCCTCATTATGCTATTTATCCTTTTTATATCCCATTCTGCTATTACTATATTCTTATCGCTATATGGAGATAATCTATCTATTAACTCATTTACATTTATATCATTAGCATATACGCTGAAGCCTTTCATCCTGCTTATTGAAGAGTCATCTATAAGACCTATTCTGGATATCGGAATCTCTAGATATATATTTGGATAGTATGCTAGAGATGAGACATTATCTATGAGCCTTCCGAAGTAGCTGTCATACTCTATATAGATATCCTTTAACTTGTCTGCTGCCTTGACTATTAGGTTATTTAATGATGAGATATCATTATCTATTATAAGAGCTCCAGGCCTTATATATAAAGATGCATCTAAACGGAGCTTATATATGCTATCTATAAGCTGTGAGTATGTATTTATGTTATACAGCTGCTTATATCTACTATTCGCATCTGATAGAAGCAGCCTTATCTTTGGACTTACTCCTTTAGCGTTATAGTAGCGTATCTTACTTATAAGCTTCTTTAACGTTGATGCGGCTATATACTGCTTTATATTATTATAATATATCTTCTCAACAATCTGCTTATAGCTCTTCTTCATCTGGCTTCACTTAATGGAATGCTATTGCTGCATAGCCTACAACTGAGTCTGTATCCTTTGTAGCATATCCAGAGTCGTAGTATCTAAGAAGCTCCCCTCCGCTTGTATTTACGAATCTTGAGTATAACATCGCAGTAGCAACGGCGCCGTAGCCACACATAGAGCTCCTTAATCTATCTATTTTATAGTAAAAATTTATAATATTCATTGCTTCTATCTCTTTTATAACTTCCATATCTTTATTATATGTTACCTCTCTACTTTCATAGTGGTTCATATCTGAGCTTGCTATTAGCAGAATCTTTCTATTAAGCTTAACTATAGAGTCTATTATGGCTTTAGAAAGCAGCTCTGCTGCATCTAAGCTCTGGTCTGTCATCGATATAAAGCAGTATCTCTTATCTTTAGCTATATAAGCCAAAAACGGAAGCTGAACCTCTATAGAATGCTCATGCATATGCGCTCTCTCATCAATCTCTATATAGCTATGTGATGCTATAAGCATAGATAGCTTTCTATCGTTATTCAATATGCCAAAAGGAGTCTCCCAGTCCATCATTGATACAGATATAGAATCTCCTAAAGCATTATGATCAGGGCCAACGATAACTATAGTTTCTACTTCTTTTAGCATCTTATTATTCATCAATGATTTATAAGCATAAGCTGCTGTACTTCCAGAGTAGATGTAGCCCGCATGCGGTACTACATACGCCTTTGCATCCTCTGCTTTTATATCTGCCTTCTTTAGAGAGTCCTCTATAAAGCTCTTATTGGCTGACGCTGTCTTAAAGTAGAAGCTTCCATTAAATAGCATCTTCCTTAATTCCTCCATAAAGGCACTTTATATAATATTTATTAAAGCTTAATGCAATTAAATATTTAATTGATGAAGTTTTTACTAATGGACTATGAGGGCTGCTTATTTCCAATAATAGAGAAGCACCCCAAGATAGGCATTATATATAAAGAGGCTAAGAGAAGATTTATAAGTGAGGTATCTGGAGTAGAGAAGGACAATGTAAGCGATCTTCTAAAGAGGCTTAGGATAAAGTATAAGACAGATGCAACACCGTATATTCTGAATAGAGAGTATAAGGTAGAGATAGATAGCTATATAGAGAATGTATATAAGCCAGTGCTTAGTATAGCAAAGAAGCTAGTTAAGAAGGACGATAAGCTTAAGGAGAGGCTTGAGGAGATAGATTATGATAAAGCTGTGCTTTCTAATACACCTCGCTATATTATAGAGCATCTAGCAAAGCTACAAGGTATAAGAGATCAGTTAAGCTTTATAATGGGCTTAGAGGATATAATGCCGACACCAAAGCCGTATAAGGATGCATATAAGAAAGCTTATGAAGAGATCAAGAAGAGCCTTAATAGAAGGATAAATAAGAAAGATGTAATATACTTTGAAGATAACGTAGAGAATATAAGATCTGCAGGCAGATTCGGCTTTACTACAGTGCTTATAGGAGATACAAGAAGCAAGTGCGGAGACTTTAGATTTAAAGATATATACAAAGCATTAAGCTACTTCTTTGAGGACTAGTAATCAAAGAGCTTTCTTTGCTTATCTTTAATGCTACTAGATCTGCTCTTAGAGTCTCTATCCCCTTCAGCTCTATACGGAAGTAGCTCTAGCTTCCCATAAACTCCATCATATCCCGGATCTATCTTTATCTTATTCTCTCTTATGTTAGATATGGCTTCGGCAACCTCCTTATCTATGCTAGCTATCTGCTCTATACTTACATCTAATAGAATCTTATACTCGTTACCATATGTACTTATAAGCTTATCATAAAGCTCATTAACTTTCTTAGAGTATTCACTGCTCCTTAATACATATGATATTATCTGATATAGAGGAACTGTATGTATATATCTTATTCTAGATGGCCTCTGATTAGGATCCTTTCTATCAGATAGATCCTTTACCCTATGAAGTACACCATATGTAAGCCTCTTTCCGCATATCTTGCATATAATATCATCAGTCTCTAATGGATTAACAGAATAGGAGCATCTCCTATGTCCATCGTAATGGTACTTGCCTTCTTCTGGATAGAACTCTATTGTATAGATAAGCTTATCTATAGGGCTCTTGATCGCAGCGTATAGAGCTTTGAAGCTAGGCTCTATATTAAAGACATTCGCTTCTCTACCAATATTCTTTAATGAATGCATATCGCTATTTGACAGCAGAGTATATCTATCCAATCTAGAGACGTAGTAGTTCATTAAAGGATCGCTACTTAATCCAGTCTCTATAGCAAAGATCTTTGATGCCTTATCCCCATAAGCCTCTTCTATAGAATTAAAGCCAGACCTCTCTCCTAAAGCTCCGAAGTAAGGAGTCCATATATGTGCAGGTATAACAATCGCATTAGCATCTATGCTAAATATTATATCAAGAAGCTCTTCATTACTTATCTTTAACTCAGGTCTCCCATTCTCAAGATCTCCCTTTCCTATTAAAGCATCCCTTATCTGCTCTGCTATCTCATAAGAGCTTACGAGAAGAACTGTATGAACTGCTCTCTGCTTACCTCCATCGTCGAAGTTAGTTGCAAGCTCTGTGCCATATACAAAGTAGATACTATCATTCTCTGAAAGCTTATAGAAGCCCTCTTGCTCATATATTAGATTGCTCTTAAGCTCATTCAGCCATTCCTTATTAGTAAAGTCTCCAGCAGAGAGCAGATTCACTCCTTTCTTTAACGCTTGATCTCTCATTGCTTTTATTGTTATATTGCTGCTGCAAGCTCTAGCATATCTTGAATGAGTATGTAGATCTGCATATAGTAGCATCTAATCGCTCTTCTTAACACCATTCTTAGGACAGATCTCATTTAAGAAGCAGCTCTCGCATCTTGGCTTTATTCCGCATATCTGCTTACCATGCTCTTTAAGCACGTAAGCGATATTCTTCCAGTACTTCTTATCAATCATTCTCTCAAGATCTTTCTCTATCTTTTCTGGATTCCTCTCTTTAGATAATCCCATTCTGTATGATAGCTTTATAACCCATGTATCTACAGGTATTCCGTTTACCTTACCAAATGCATTTATTAAGATAGTATTTGCTGTTTTTCTTCCTATTCCTGGAATACTTGTAAGATCCTCAAGAGTATCTGGTATCTTTGAGTTATATCTCTCTTTTATTATCTTAGCTGCATTTATAATATACTCTGCTTTCTTAGCTGCATAAGAGACTCTCTTTATATACTGCAGTAGATCCTCTTCCTTCGCATTAGCATAATCATCTATTGTTTTATATCTCTTAAAGAGCTCTGGTGTTATTGAGTTTACTACAGTATCCTTTGTCTGTGCAGACAGTATTGCTGCAACTAACAGCTCCAAAGGATTAGAAAAGTTTAGGTAGTACTTAACATCCTTATAATGCTGCTCTAATAGCTCAATAAGCTTATCTGCATCTTTCTTATCTAGAAGCTTAAAGCTATCTTGCATACTGATCAACCCAATCCTTAAGCTCATTAACTATAACATATCTAGCCTTTCTTAGATCCTTTATACTTCTAGATCCAGTTAGCATCATCACTGCTTTCAGCTGATACTCTAAGCTATTCAGAAGCTGCATAAGCTTAGCTTCTGACTCGTAAGCAGCTTTAAGTATAGGGCCTGCCATTGCAGTCATATCTGCTCCTAGTATCAATGCCTTTGCTATATCTAATCCGTTCCTTAAGCCTCCAGAAGCTATAACAGGTATCTTTACCGCCTTTCTGACTGCTATTAGCGCTGCTGCCGTTGGTATCCCCCAGCTCCATAGAGTCTTTGCTGCCTCTGCTTTAATTGGATCTCTATACTTAACTGCTCTATAATACTCAACTGCTGTATATGATGTTCCACCAGCGCCTGCTATCTCTATAGCGCTTACACCAATCTTCTCAAGATCTACCGCTACTTCCTTACTTATACCAGACCCAACCTCCTTAACGATAACTGGCTTATCTATGCTATCTACTATCTTCTCTATAGAATCCTTTACTCCATTATAGTACGGATCTCCCTCTGGTTGAACTAGCTCTTGTGCAGGATTAAGATGAATATATAGTGCATCTGCATCTAGCATATCTATTAATCTCTTTATATCTTCTATGCTTACCTTCTTAGCTATCTGAGCACCCCCTATATTAGCACCTATAAATGCCTTTGGAGCATACTTTCTTGATACAGTATAAGTAACCTCTAATCTCTTATCATATAATGCTGCTCTTTGGCTTCCTAAGGCCATCCCAAGCTTCTTCTTATCTATAGCTTTAGCTATTCTCTTATTTATCTCCTGAGCTAGCCTTGCGCCTCCAGTCATAGCTCCAACCATAAAAGGCATAGAGAACTCCTTTCCAAAGAACTCTATTCTTGTATCTATATCATCTATATCAAGCTCTGGAAGCGGATTATTTATAAGCTTTATATCATCAAAGAGCGTTGACTGCTTATGATTTACTTCTTCATCTAAGCATATCTTTATATGCTCCTCCTTCCTTCTCATTATCTCCTCTACTTTCTTATCTCTTTCAGCTTTACTCATTATGCTCTTTTTTAAATTTAGTAGATTAAATATTTAAATTAGATTACTAGCTAATAGCTTTAAGATGATCTATATGAAGGCTGCATTAATAAGTGGTGGTAAGGACTCCATGCTTGCATTACATAAAGCAATAGACTCTGGCATAAAGATAGATCTACTAATAACTATTATATCAAAGAACGAGTTTAGCTATATGTTTCATAGGCCAAATGCTGAGCTGACATCTCTGCAGGCTGAAGCTTTAGGCATAAGGCATATATTTGGCTATACCTCTGGAGAGAAGGAGCTAGAGCTAGATGATCTTGAGAGGATACTTGTAGATAATAATGTTGATCTACTTGTAACTGGAGCTATAGAAAGCAGATATCAAAAGGATAGGATAGACAGCATATGCAAGAGGCATAATATAGATAGCTATGCACCATTATGGCATATAGATCCTCTAGAGGAGCTTAATGAGCTTTCAGATAGATTCAATGTAATAATAACGCAGGTCTCAGCTATGGGATTAGATGAGAGCTTCCTTGGAAAGAGGATAGATAAGTTAATGATTAATAGACTCCTAGAGGTGCATAAGAAGTATAAGATAAATCTCCTATTTGAAGGAGGCGAAGCTGAGAGCTTTGTATTAGATGCTCCGTTATTTAAGAAAAGGATAAAGATAGAGAAAGCGCACATAGAGAAGAGAGGCGACGCTTCTATATACAAGATAGACTCTGCTATATTAGAGTCAAAGGATTGATCATCTAACCTTTAAAAATATTATATTTAAATAGATACTTTGATAGATATGCTAGCTGACAGAGTAAAGTATGTATCTGTTCCATTACATGAAGAGGATAGGCTTGCTGAAAGACTTATTAAGGAAGGTAAGAAAGTAATAAAGATGAACTCTGGAGATCCGACGAAGTACTTTCCTTTGCCAGACTATATAAAAGAGGCTTATAAGAGAGCTATAGAGAATAATAAGAATAGCTACTCTAATCCTGTTGGAATTGATGAGCTTAGAGAGGCCGTAGCTAATAGATACTCTAAGAGGTACAACATAGATATTAAAAAAGAGGATGTATTTGTAACAGAAGGCGTATCAGAAGCTTTAAGCTTCTTAAACTTCTCTTTAATAGATAGTAACAGTAAGGCGGTTCTATTTAAGCCATACTACCCTAGCTATCTACCTTATCTTAAGGTTTATGGGGGAGATTCAATAATACTAGACTATAAAGAAGAGAGTGCATGGAGCATAGATATCGATCAGCTAGAGCAGACAGTAAAGGCGCTAAAGGCAGATGGAAGCATTAAGAAAGTCAGATATATGCTTATAACAAATCCTAATAATCCAACAGGCACAGTACTAGATAGGAAGACTCTTGATAGAATAATAGATATAGCAAATGATAATAATATCTTGCTTATATCTGATGAGATATATGATGAGATAGTATTTAATAATGCAAGCTTTACTAGCATAAGTAGCTTGGGCAAAGGCGTAAGAAGAGTTATACTGCATGGTGCTTCTAAGGTATATGATGCAACGGGTTTAAGACTCGGATTTATAATTATACCAGAGGATGATGAAGAGTCTAAACAGCTAAAAGAGGCAATATATGAGCTAGCATCTCTTAGACTATCTAGCAATACACCAGCACAGTATGCTATAGCTGAAGCTATAAGCAATGAGGCAGAGCATAATAAGCATATAAGCTACATGGTAGACTCTATAAAGCGCAGAGTTGATATTATATTAGATAATCTTCCAAAGGAGATCTTTAAGAGTGTAAGGCCTAATGGCGCATTCTATGTATTCCCTAGAGCAGATCTTTCTAGGCTAGATATAAAAGATGATGCTGAATTCGTACATAAGCTACTAGAGGAGAAGTATGTGCAGATAACTAGAGGATCTGGCTTTGGCGCTCCAGGGCATGTCAGATTCGTTGCACTGCCAGATGAAGATATAATAAAGGATGCTATAGAGAGAATTAAAGAGTTCTGCAATGCTCATTCTAGATAGGGTATTAAAAGCCTTTTTAATCTTATGATTTAAAAGGCTTTTTAGTATTAATTACTATTTGAATAGAGTTAAACACAAAGAGAAGCTTTATATATCAGAATCTACACTTTAATTAAGATCATTATGAATAAATTCAATCTCAATACCATTAAAGATGGAATAGCAAGCTTTAGGCTTCCTTCTCCATTTAGAAAAAATCTAGTAGGAAAAAAGGACTTAGAGATTGGTAATGCAGTCGCTAATCTATTTTCAAGTAAGAGCTATTATATAGATCCAAAGCTAGTGTTCAAGGACTTGACTCTATTAACTAGAAGACCAAGAGACGGCTTAGTAGATATTAGAGGAGTAGTTAGTGGCATAAGCGATATAGATATAAATGGTAAAAATTATAAGATATATAAATTTGAAGATGTGCATGGTAATACTGCATATCTAAAATCTCCTATAGAGATAGACAATTTAAATATAGGAGATACTGTTGCTGTTTACAATGCTTATCTTGTTAATTCAGACAAAGAAAGAAAGGAGATCTATTTACGTACAACTTGGAGAAGTATAGTGGTTATAATAAGTAAAGGTATAATTGTTACTAAATTTAGTAAGAAAGAAGAAAATGAACAAAAACAGATAAGAGATGAACGAAACGCACATAGCGAAGAGAGTAACCGAAGCCCGATAAGAGGCGATCCAGAGGATAAAGGTAATGATGACAATAATACTAATAAATGAGATATAAATGCAGTAACTTTTATGAATAGTTGAATCATTCTTTTTAATGTAATTCTACTAAAGAAGATATTAATAACTTATTTAGATTAAATCTAATTTATTCAATAGGGCTCGTAGTCCAACGGTTAAGACGCTAGCCTTACACGCTAGAGATCGGAGTTCGACTCTCCGCGAGCCCATTTAAATTAAAAGATAACTTTATATATATTAGTATTTATACTTTAACTATGGCTAGAATTAATAGTCATAAAGCTACAGCTAGTAAAAAAAGAAAAGAGTCGTTATATTTAGTTGGGCAAAAAAAGAAGCAGCAGGCTTCAGTAGATTTCTTAACAACATATGGATGGGCAATACTAGTAATAGCTGCTGTACTGATACTGCTTATATACTTAAACGTATTTAACAGCAGTACTTTTGTATCAAATACATGTATTGGAGAGAACGATCTATACTGCAACTCTGCTGATATAAATACAACTGGAAAAGTCTTAGTTGGTATAACCTCTGAATTACAGTATCCTATAAACATAACTGCAGTTGCATGCTCCAATAACCCTAATGATCTGGTATTTCATAACCTTACTCAGCAGATAACAGTAGAACCTTCCCAAGAAGTAGAGCTGAGTACTAACTGCCTATATAACGGTGCAAACTTTACTGGAACTACGGGCACGGTATTCTCTGGATATGTAGCTATCAAATATTACGATACAATAAATGATTTCCCTGGTGGTGCAGCTTTATCAGTAACATTACATACAGTCAATCAACAGATAACAGTTATTACTACATCCACAACAACAGTTTCTACCACAACTAGCACAACATCAACATCTACATCAGTATCAACAACTACCTCAACTATACCAAGCTGCGATATCCTGTATGCTCATAACCTTTCTGCTTTGCCTTTAGATAATCTATCAATAATAGATAGACTAAAAGCGAATAATCTATCTTATAACTCACAATCGAATCCATATAAGATATACAATAGTAGATTCTTGCATTATCCGCTGCAACCAACTGCATTTGTTAACCTTATTGGAATCAAAATAGGAAACAACCAAGTTACAGTACCTAGCGGCGTATTGGAGTATGCTCTTATAACTCTTAAAAACAATCAAAGCCAGCCTACACCTAATCCATACCAGCAGCTTATACAGATTAACTCTAGCGAATTCTTATTATGGAGCTCTATAGCAAAGTATGGTAATAACTTTGGCCAGAATGTAGTATTCTTCTACCCGAATAACGGAACAGTAATACCATCTTGGTTAGCAAATTACTCTAGCAGTAATGCATACTGGTGGATCAAAGTAAATGGCATACCAGCCAACTCTCAAGAAGTAATAGCTATAGGCTTCGGAAGTCAATTGACTAACTTCTTTAATACAAACAATGTTGGTGAAGCGCCGCAACTACCATGTGGAAATACACCAGTTACTAGCTGCTCCTTATATGCAGAATACGATGATGGAGCGAATGTATTTCCTTTCTACGATAACTTCATAGGAACTAGCTTAAATGGAAATCTTTGGACGACATGGTTCTCATGGTTCCCATTTACCTTTACAATAGACAATAGTGCAACGTTCTCTCAACCGAGGGGATGGAACTTTATCTATTCAAATAATCTATACTCTCGTGCAGTAGACCACACTTTAGTAACATACTATCAGAATAGCTACCCAAATTCATCTTGCTATAAGCCGTATATAGGATGGCTATCAACTAGTATCAGAGTTCCAGGTCAGTATGAATTTACCGGGCTAGTATATTACGAAAATATAAATTCAACAGGCACAGGATATTACGAAGATATAAATCCAACAGGCACAGGATATTATGTCTTAGTAGATACGAATAATTTCAACGGAACATTTACTATACAGTATGTATATGTAACAGATTATCCACCTAATGGCGTAATGCCCTCTTATAAATTCAGTAATATTAGACCAGTAGTATGATTTTTAAATTTTTTAAATAAAGAGATTCCTAGATAGTGGTAGATATGGTTAAGTTTGATAGATCACTAAATGCATACTACTGCGAGATATGCAAGCTACATTATAAAGATAAGGAGCTAGCAGAGAAGTGTCAGGAATGGTGTTCAACTCACGACTCTTGTAATCTGTCAATAGCAAAGAACTCTATAGAAGCATTAAGTCGTAGGACTGGCAGAACCAGTTAGATACTTTGCAAGTAGTCTCTTCATAAAGTATTTTCTCTCATCTATATCTAGCTTAATTAATTCACTGCCATACTCGAACAGATATTTAATAGATCCGTATAGATACTCTTTCTTAAAATTAGAAAACTCGCTGTTATGCAGTATGCCGAATGTTAATATAAAAAGATCTTCTATAGAGAAAGGAGAGATCTCTCTAAAAGAAACGCCATAATTTAACTTATCTTCAATATCAATTAGATGCATTAGTATAAAATAGCTAGCTGTAACATCCGCCTTATCTTCATCACTACGTATACTTTTAATTATAAACTCTGCCCTATTAAATGCAGCTATTGCTTTTGCTACCCTTATCCAAGCTGCATCTTTTTCATATATATTATCTTCCTCTATATATTCTTTATCAGCTACATCCCTTATACTATAGTCATTTGCCTTACTATAAATTATCGATTCTATATTACTAATATTTCCTAGATTTATTTCTATAATGTCTAAGAGCTCTAAATCTTTACTCTCACTTCTATGCCTAAATGCTATAGAGGCTAGCTTACCTTTAAAGCCATTCTTACTACTATTATAGCTATCTAATATGCCTTTTATACTGTATAATATTTTCTTATAGCTATCAATATCGTCCACTATATTTTTACTTACTAATTTATCTATCTTGTTAAGACTCTTCTTGAGATCTTTTATATAAGATCTAAAGACTTTATCATTATCAATTACGTTATCTGTCTTACTAATATACTTATTGTCTGTTAGAGTCTTTATTAGATCTTCAATGGCTTTATTAAGTTTACTGTTATTACGTCCTGCAATACGGTTATATCTATACAAGTACCAGAGGTAGTTATAAAGAAAGTATATGTCGAAGATCCTCCTATAAGTATCAGCATCTTCTTTATTAACTATGCTTTTAATATACTGCTCGTCATATAGATTCGTTGCTCTGGACTTAGAGTTAGTAGCAAGCTTTTTCTTAGATATTGAAAGGACTATTGTTGTATTCCTTTCAGACTGCTTCTCGGATTGGGATCTGACTTTATGTATATTTATGGAAGCTTCATCATCGCTTTCGTTATATGTAATATATGCTCCTTTTAAGTAGTGGCTTAAAACACTTATAATATTAATATCCAACCTTTTTACTATACTAGAGACAGCATTTATATCAAAAGCATCTATAACTATCTGCTTATCCACCATTGATAAATAATTTAGATTAGTAATATAAAATTGTTTGTTTCTGCATATCTAATTTACTTAAAATTTATATATCAGAGCTACTTAACCTAATACATAGACGAATTATCTATTAAAGTTCGAATCTTAGATTAATCTTTAATCTGTGATAAGCTATGGTTAATGTAGATAGTAAGGATTTGTGTTTTCCATTATCTGATGATCTTAATAAAAGGTTACTTAATAAGTTAAGAAGATTAGGAATTGATAGTAGCATCTTAGATAGATTTAGTGTAGAAATGCGTACAGCCCTACTTGCTAAACTAAAATCAGATGATTCTGATATAATAGATATGCTCTTAACTTTCTTATCTGATGAGTCTAATCTAAAAAGAGTAGAGAGCTTATCACCTAATTTAAAAGGAAAGCTTATTGGTAATATGAATGATCAGAGCTTTAAGATATTAACAAGCAAAGACTTCTTATATATCTTATCGAAGAATAGTAGATTTGCAGTAAGATTATCTGACTTCTTAAAAGATACTAGTCAGCTTGAAAGATTTAAGAGCTACATAGACTCTTTCGTTGAGTCTTTACAAGTAGATAGCTATTATGATATACCAGATGCTCTAAAAGCTGTAAGAGAAGATAGAGTTATAGTGATAACAGAGTCTGGAGAGAGGATATACTTTCAAAGAGTTAACGATGCTTTTATAGATATAAGTGTACTTATAGAGAATTCGAAGATTGGAAGGGGAAGCGTTGTCTATACCACAGGCGACTTCTTAATTAGTATAACTAATTCTAATCTAGGTGATAACTGCGTAGTAAAGGATACTTCAATAGATAGCTCTTATATAGGAGATGGCTCTTATCTTATCTCAAGATCTGATAAACCAGAGAGCATAAATAATATGAATCTGCAAAGCAATTCTGTGATGATAGGATATAAGATAAGTAGAGAGATTATGAGCTTTAAAAGATTAGTTTTAATAAAGACAAGTAGACCAGAAGAGATACTGCTAAAGCTTAAGGATTATGATATAGATAATGAGACTGGTATAATAGTTATATACAATTATAAGCATAATCGTAGCTTTCCTATTCTGATGTATTTAAAAGATGGAGCGATAGTTGATGCAAGAGCTAAGTTAATAGATTCTAAGATAGGCAGATTAGCACTAATCTTCTCAAGCAATCCCGAATCTATTCATATTGATATATCAAACTCTACTATAGGATCTGGAGCGATAATAGATAATGTTTCAATAAGCTCCTCAGAGATAGGAGATGGCTCTTTTATTGCTGGCTCATCAGCCTTGGATGTAAGTATATATAAATCTAAGATTGGAAGTAACTCTAAGATCTTATATATCAAGTTAGATGAATGCTTTATTGGAAATAATGTTAAGCTGATAGGTTATAGTGATCAAGACTTAAAGCTTAGTAATCTATTTGTAAAAGATGGGTATGAGTTCTATGTTATGCGATCTACCTCTGTTGAGCTAAAGAAGGGGATGTTATTGTATCTTACGGCTCTAAGTTTGTTACTTATATTGATATAGAGCCATCTGCTATATATGAGCTAATTAAAAGCTATGAACCATTAGCTGATAGAGAGGCTAAGAAAAGTAAAGACAAAGTTATTGAACTAATATTAAATAATATAGACCGGAAGATTAAACTAAGCAAGATCAGTATTAACTCCAGGAGCTTTCTTAGAATAAGCGATATATTAAACAGAAGACAATCAGCAACACCTTTTGATAAAGCAGTACTAGCCAAGATCGCATTAGATATTAGAGGTATAGAATGTGATCTTTGTGAAAGTCCTACAAGTATTTATAATCCACAAGAGTTCTACTTGGGATTAATATCTAAAAGCTATTTAGAACTTATTGAAAAGAGATTAGCTAATGGCTCTGAATTGAACAGCTATCTTAAAGGGAATAGCTATATTAAATTAGTATGCATCTCAGATAACACTTTTAGGCAGATAACATTAGTTTACAATTCAACTATATTAAGGCCTATCGGCATTACTCCCATATTAAATAATCCAGTGTCATTTGCAGATGATATCAGATCTTAGTTTAGATTCGCATAGATTATAAACTATCTATATACAAAAGATATCTTTTTAATATCTTAATATTCTGATCTATCTAAAGTATTATAAAGCTCTTTTGAGCTTTGTATTATCTGTGAGATATGCGGATGCACTACAAAGATAAAGAGATTGCTGAACCTTGCAAGAAGTTGTGTAAGAAAGATAAACTCATGTAATCTATAGTTAAAGCTCCATAGAAGCCATAAAACATAAAAGATTAATTAAAAGTTAAATCTAGATCGTATTGCTTTTTATTCTCTTAACCCGTAATAAGTCATAGCTTCAAATACTCTATTAACACTAATAATTTTAGAACCTTTAGAATATGGTCTAAATATTACACCACTTCTATATTATCTTCAAGACAAAGAAAGTCTGGCATTTCGAAAATTTGCGGAATATACGCTTTACCTTTAGTAGAGATATAATAAGATTTATTCCTATACTTAATAACTATGCTGTAACCTTCCCTTTTATGAAGTATTATATTGCTTTCTTGGTCTGTTATCTCGTTGAATAATAATGAAGCGATCAAGGCGAATGCAAAAGGCGAACATCTTCTTTTATCTATGCATTCTTCTATATTAGATGATTTAGCTTTTTCATCTACTTCAAATAAGCTGCCTAAATAATCAAGAACTTTAGTTAAAACATCTAGAGGATCTTTCACTCTTTCTCCTTTAATAATTCTTCTCACTTCATTTAAAAGTCTTTTGTAATTATCACCTTTATTTACATTTATCATTTCATCTCCTGATAGCGTAAATACAGTATCTCCATCTTGTATTGAATCATATCTTGTAAGTGATACCTTATAATGCGAGTTCTCTGCTATTACTAACGACTTGATTGTTGGTATAAAACAATAATGCCTGCTTTTATCTTGTTCAACAGTTACGTTATCTCCTATAATAGAATCTTTAAAGCTAATGTCTTCTATTTTGACGTTTTTTCCTATAATGCAATTTCCTATAGTTAAAGGAGTAATGGGTGTAATTTTAGAAGATACTGATGTGCCATCACCTATAATAGAGTTTTTTATATCGTAGTTTTCTATAATTACACCTCTCCCTATATTGCTGCCTTTAACTTTTGAGTTATTTAGCTTAGTATTATCTCCTATAATAGAATCATTGATTTCTGAAGCTGTAATTTCTACAGATTTCCCAATATAACTGCGTTCTAAATCTTTATCTATGTTCATATACTTAAGAAAAGAGATTATAATGATTAATAAAGCTTTTCATTATATGCAAGCGTAGATTTATAAAACTTGCTATGCATTAGATTTTACTCTACTATAATATTTCATATAAATTTAGCACTGTTAAACATATCATAAAGTTCTTTTAACTTTAATTTAGCTTTATTCAATATATCATTAGCCACATTAGTAATATTCTCTATTTCGAATTCGTTTATAACTACTCTTCCATCTGCTTTAAGCAATATAGAGCTTCTTATACCTGTCTGTATCTCTACTAATACGCCCTTTTCATTCTTTATAAATATTCCGCTATGCTTATATCCTATCTTTCTAACAGACTCTATAAGCTTAAATGCAGAATCGTAATCGTAAGTATATATATGCATGATAGGCCCTTGAGCTATAAGCCATAAGTCCTTAATAAGATCATTATATAAAAAGTTTTTTATATTAAAAGATCTTATATAGAAGTGGTGTTTATATATAACATTTGACTCTGATCTCTTCCATTGATATCTACCATTAACCATTATTATTCTACCAGAGCAGCTGCTCTGTGGATATAGCTTATCATGCTCTATAATCTTCTTAAGTAGATCATATATATCTGGATCCAGATAGCCTATCTCTCTATCTCTTTCTATCCTTTCAATAGCTCTTTGTTTATAAGTATAGAAGCTATCCATAAATATATGATTTATTCAGATAAATATATAAAAGGAGCTAGCAGATTAATTATTTAATTATGTATAATGAAACTGTATCTGTTCATTTTGCAGAGTTCTGGACTAAGACTGAAAAGAAGCGCGATTACTATAAGAGAAAGCTATTTAATAAGATATTTGAACTTACAAAGGATATAGCATATGCTGAGCTACTTTATGACAGAGTAATAGTTAAAACAGATAAGCCCTCTGATGTAATTGAGAGACTAAGATATATACCAGGAATAAGCTGGCTAGGCAGATCATTAGAAGTAAAAACAGATCTAGATGCTATAGTGAAAACTGCTTTAGATTACATTAATAGCAGCAATGAGCGATTTAGACTTAATATCTCTAGATCTGAGAAGAGTATACCATTTACCTCAAAGGATATATATGATGCAATCTACTCAAAAGCAAGAGACAGGATAGATAAAGGCTCTAGTAATGTAATGAAGATTAGGGTTATGAAAGATCTTACTTATATAACTCCAAATAGGATACTTGGAATAGGAGGATTCCCCCCAGACTCTAATGGAAGTGCATTGGTGCTCTTCTCTGGAGGTATAGACTCACCAGTAGCCTCTTATATGGCAATAAAGAAGGGCTTAAAGATAAACTATCTGCATGTACATGCATTTCCGTCTAGCGATTATATAGTTGATACAAAGATCTTTAAGCTAATGAAGCATCTTAGTAGATATAATAATAGAGGGAGACTATTCCTGGCTAGCTTTAAGGATTTTCAGAGGTCTGTACTTTTATTGAAGGAGCGCAAGTACGAGACGCTGCTATTTAAAAGATTCCTGTATAAGCTAGCTGATAGAATAGCTGAAAGATATAAAATTGAATCTTTAGTAACTGGTGAAAGTATATCGCAAGTCTCTTCTCAGACAATTAGCAACTTAAGGACTACAGAGTACGGAATAGATAGACTTATAATAAGGCCTTTGATAGGTCTAAACAAAGAAGAGATAATAAAGATGGCAAGAGAGATAGGAACTTACGAGCTATCTATTGAAAAGTATAAGGACGTTTGCGTATTTTACTATAAGCATGCTGCAACCAGAAGTCACATAGAGAAGATACTCGATATAGAGAGATCTATAGACCTTGATGCTGCAGTTGAGAGAGCATTTAACAGTATAGAGGTAATCGATATAAGCAGCTTAACTAATAGCTAAGCGTTTAACTCCTCTATAAATATCTTATCTATATCATTCTTGATCTTATCTATATCTAGATCTATCTTATACTCGTGAACAAAGTAGCTGTATATATTATCTATATCTCTATTGAGAAACTCTAAGGCTCTTAGGTGCTGTATACTGACTGCCTGGCCGAAATCTATAAAGTACGGAAGCTCCTTATTATAATCCTTCTTAATTATTATATTGTATGGGCTTAGGTCTGCATGGACTAGCTGTGCTCTTACTAACTTCTTTATCTGATCGATTATTATATTAAATGTCTCATCTGGCTTACTTAATCTATAGTCCTTTAGCTGGGGTGCAGGATCCATATTATCATCATGTATATACTGCATTAATAAGAAGTTACCCCTTGCTGCAAATGGCTTAGGTGCGTATATGCCAGCTACTTCAGCGACCTTTAGATTACCATACTCCTTCTTACACCACATATCTATTAGTCTATATCTGCTTTTAACAACAGAGAACCTTGGATCAGATACTATATACTGCCTTATGCTCTTAAAGAACTCAGATCTCTCTATTCTATAAGCCTTTATTATTAAGTATTCATCTTCAATATCTATACTCGGACCCTTCTTTACTACAAAGATATCGCTCTCCTTACCTCTTGCGAGCTTGAACTCTATCTTATCTATCTCTCCTTTAGCTATAAACTTAGCTAGTATTCTTGCCCTATACTGCGTTAATACACCATCCTCTACCTTGCCGCCCTCTTCTAATCTCTCTAGAGGCCCCTCATGTAAAGGCGGCATCTTTCGTTTAGATCTTCTTCTTGCCATATACTATCTTTAAAATGCTTACATATTAAACACTTACTTATTAATCAATATCTTTATTAGGCGATTATTCAAGATAGATATAGTTAAACTCTATCTATAATATAGCTTTAATTAGATTTAGACAAGTATCTTAAGCTTTTAACTTAACTTGCCTTGATATTAAACCAAAGTACAGCATTATGGTTAATAAAGCTGCTAGCAGAATTATACCACCAGCAAAGAATATTGTTAGATAGTAGGCTTCAGATCCTGCTATTACTATAGAGTTTAAGTCTATACTGCCATTAAATATATAAGGATACTCTGCTATCTCTATAGAAAGGATCGATATAAATAGGCTTAATATAGCTATATACTTTGAGTAAGCTCTTATCTTACTAGCTTGCATAGCTATAGAGAGTATAATAATAGATATAGGCAGAATTAGTAATAATGGATTGCTTATAAGTGATTTATATATGTTATAAGCATATAGATAAAAGCCTATCAGTATAAGCAATATAGAAAGAGCTATGGATGCTGCTTTTAATTTAACCTTACCAAAGTTAAATATCGTAGATGCTATAAAGAATGAAGCGAGTGCACCAGAGATAAATAGCAGTATACTAAAAGGATTAAAGATCAAGGCATAAGAATCTATACTCTGACTATTAAGATCTACTCCAATGCCACTTATTGTAGATGCTAATAATGATAACGCGATAAAAGTAACTATAGCTGTAGCAGATATATAGACTATATGATAAGCCCTCTTAGATGATCTCCTACTTATATACTCTGCATATTCTATAAATGCATTTCTAAATATAAATATTAGTCCAGCTATAAGAAGAAAAGTTGCATATAGCTTACCTATTAATGGAACTGCAGATGGGTAAGTTGCTTCTAGATCAACAACATAGAATATCCCAAATGTGCCATCTGCAGCCCATATCGGCATGAGATATCTTAGAAGCTTATCTTTTCTCTTATAATCTATTAATAGCAGTAGAGCAACACCAATCTCTATCATAAATGCAGTAAGAAATAATGCAAAAACCAGATAGTTAATTAGTATTAGGGTATTCATCTATATTCACCTATATACTTCTCTATGGGCCTCGAGCTAAATACTCTTTTTAAGATGTATATAGTAAAAGGCAGCAGTATAGCATATATTACAACTATTGCTATAGCTATAGGTATTACACTACTGGAATAATTTGCTGCCTGATTTACTGTCATAACGTTATATATTATCCAAGGCTGCCTGCCAACCTCTGCTGCAACCCAGCCCATCTCTAATAGAGATACAACTAGAGCTGCTGATATTATTGAGATATACATCATTGCCTTACTATCTATAGAAATCTTCTTTAATACAATTAGTAATAAGGCAAGTATATATATAGATGCTAAAGTAAATCCTATAATAACCATCGCATCGAATAGATCATGAACAAACAGAGGAGGCCATGTATCTTTAGGAAATTGATCTAATCCAGGAACTACAGCGGATACTGAACCATTAGCCAATATACTCTGCAAGCCAGGAATTATTATAGCGTCTTTTATCGAGTTTGTCGCTGCATTATAATAACCGAATATAACCTCTGGTGCATCTGCTTGAGAGTAGATGTCTAACTCAAATGCTGCATACTTCTCTGGCTGTAGATGATAAAGCATCTCTATAGAGAGAACTCCACTTATAACAGCAAGTATTAGCGATATAAAGGCTACTCCAAAAGCAATCTTAACACCCCTAATATAATACTGCTTCTTAATCTTATCCATTCTGTTCTTATTCAGCATAAAGGCAAAGTATGCAAGAAATATTATTGAACCAGATAGATAAGCAGTAGATATAACATGAAACTCTTCTATAGGTGTGGATGGAGTATCAAAAGCAGCTAAAGGATTTACAGCTTCTATTGTGTTACTTTGTAGATATGCATCTATGTTGAATCCAACAGGAGTATTCATAAATGCATTTATCATAGTTATTAATACTCCAGAAGACGCTGCAAAGAACGCTACCCCGCTTATAAGTAGGAATCTTATAGTGTCGCTCTTAATTCTATCTCTAAGATAAAGATAAGTTCCTAATAGTATAGACTCTCCAAAGAAGGCAAAGACTTCGGTAAACAGAGGTAGTATAGCTACCTCTCCAACTAATGACATAAATTTAGGCCAGAGCGCCAATAGATCTATAGCTACAAGTGTTCCAGAAGCAGTTCCTATCGCAAACAGTATTGCTAAAGCTATAGAGAGCCTATTGGCTAATGCTCTATAGTATATATCTTTTCTCTTTATATAGTTATACTCTGCTATTGCTATTATTGCTGGTAGTGCAATACCAATAGAAGCAAAGATTATATGAAATGCTAAAGAAAATGCCGTAGCAAATCTATCATAAAACAGTACTGACATGAATCTCATCAGTAATAATATATATTAATATATACAAAAAATTATTAAATATTTTATATAAAGCCTATCCATAGCAGTAATATTCCAATAAACTCTGCATAATATAGAAACGCTGGGAACTGAGCTATGTACAAGGTTCCAGCAATAGAGACTACTATAACTCCCGCTATTATGCTTAATAGCTTTTTATTATGATCTCTTTTATAGCTTAAGGCAGCTATTGCTGCTATTATTACAGCTGCAGGAAATGTAATTATAGAAGAGGTAATAACAACAGATAGCGGCAATGAGCCATAAACTATATAATTCTCTATTATATTTCCGACCTTTGATATGTATAATGAATAAAAAAGTAGCATATCGGCTATTATAGAGTATATATAATAAAGTCTTATAGATCTATTAGATCTGATCAGGTTTATAGACCCCATAGCCAGTAGCTCTACTACCATAGCCACTAAGAAAAGATATATGTCTATTAAAAGCTCTGAATATAAGCCTAATGCAAATATAACTTCTTCAAAGGCAGAAGCAGTGAATGCCCATAGACCTAGAGACCAGAAGAATAAGCTTTTAGATCTGAATTTAATATATCTGACTGTTATTACTATAGCAAGGGCAAGTGAGAGTAAAGATATTAATAATGTTGATGCTTCTATAAACTCTTCTGAAGTGAAGTAATTATACATATATACTTTATTAGACTACAATACCTTAAAGATCTTACTTATAGATTAGAGCCGGGCTTTTTTAATATTCTTAAACAGCTTCTCAACTATTATGTATACATCTATATAGAAGAGCCAGATCATTAAATCTAGATCTCACTAATTACATTATTTAAGAATTAGTATTTTTACAAGATAGATTTATATATTTAAGATCTTGCTATCATAATTAAGGCAGATTATAAAGTACCGCTATAACTGCATCTGTAGATTCATAAGGTATAATAAAGGCATTCTTATGCTCTTTCTGCAATGACTCTATAGCACTCTTTAGCTCTATTGATAGATTCTTTGGTGCTAAAAATAAGCCATTAGCTCTACACAGAAGCTTACATGCTTCTATATCGTTAGCACCATCTCCGATAAACCCTACATCTTCCAGATTAACAGAATAGAGCTCTGCCCATCTTCTTAGACCTATGCCTTTATTCAAGTCCTCTACGGTTATGTCTACTGCAGATTGCGAATGTGTTATACTTATGCCCTTTAGCAGATCTGCTCCTTTAGCACTGCTCAGCTCGCTTAAGAATGATACTATCTCTCTTTCAAGTTCACTTGCACTAACTCCTTTAGGAGGATCGTATGTAAGCATCGTATCTTTATACTCCTTACTTCCGCCAATACTATTAACAAAGCTGTCTAGATCTTTTTCTATCATCTTGATTATACTTAGCTTAGCTCTATCTATTATGTTGATCTTATTCTTATCTTCTATATTATATATTATGGCTCCTGACTCACATAGTATTATTCCCTCTCTTATAATATCAGAGAACTGCATTGCAAAGCTCAGATCTCTACCAGTAAGTATACCAAACTTTATACTCCTCTTTGATTCGGTTAGCTGTTTTATTATAGCTCTTTTCTCTTTAGGTATCTCTATATCCTTATCCGGAGTTAATGTTCCTTCAATATCAAAGAAGAGATACTTTATACTAGATAGTTTACCAATTATATCTTTATCAAGTGTGTAGCTTGGGTTCATATTATACAAGAATAATATTAAACTATTAGCATAAAAATCTTTGTTAAGATTAATTGAAGTTTTGTATTAGCTTGTATTTTTCAGTAATCTAATACTATAAATTTATAAAGATATAAGCTTAAGGAACTATAATATATAAGTAGCTAATGCAGCGGTAGCTTAAAAGAGTTTTAATTATTTTAATCTCTATTAAACTATAATACTTATGAATCTTGATGATAGATCTGTTATAAAAAGCGCTTATATAGAGAATAGATTAGTAAGATATAAAGTATTAAGAAGAAAAGTCAGATATGCTAGAATAGATCTTACTAATGGAGAGCTAGTTATAGTATTACCATATAGAGCTAAGGATGAAATTAAAATAATAAATAAGCATTCTAGATGGATAGTTAGAACTTTGGATCAGATTAATGAGGCTAAAGCAATCGCAGAGAGATATAGGGCAAACAGTAGCATAATGCTCTTTGGTAAAGAGTTTAAGATAGAGCATTCAGAAAGCTTCTTTGTAAATCATCTGCTTAATACTATATATATAGATCAATATAATAAAAAGCATCTAACGCTATTCTACAGATTTATAAGGAAAGAGCTACTTAAGGCTTTAAATGCTATATGCAACATATATTCTAACGAGCTATCTGTTAGATACAATAAGATCTATATAAGGAATCAGAGGACAAGATGGGGTAGCTGCTCCTCAAAGGGAAGTCTAAGCTTTAATATAAGACTAGCATTCATTCCAAAGGAGCTTCTTAAGTATGTTGTATATCATGAGGTTTTACATATTAAGATAAAAGCACATAATAGAGAGTTCTTTAAATGTATGAGAGATCGGTTCAGTAATATAGATGAACTTGATAAGCTCTTAACTACATACTGGTTTTTAACAAATTTAGATACATTTCCATACAATATACTTAAAAGACATCATAGATAATATTGTGGCTTCTTTTATTATAAAATTATATATAAAAAAATTTATAAAGAGTTTTTAATTAATTATAAATTGGTGAATGTATGTCAGATATATATGTCTATAGTGTAAAATGCGTTTTAGAAAATGGAAAAGTAAAAAAATGGGTATTAGAAGCTCCAGAGAAGATGGATTTAAAGGAGTACAACAAAAATTTTGATACAAAAAGGTTTAATGAAGATAAAGAAACTTTAAATAGACTTATGAAAGAAGGATATACTGGCGAGTTTGAGTTTGGTGTAAGGCTAAGATATGGGGCTGGGATATTACCTATATTAAATATAAGAGGTAAGAGATATATAGTAATTGAGATAAGAACACCAGATGCACCCAGAAAGCCCTATCTAGGAGATACACTAGCAGGAATAGGAGACATAATGTATCCAGATGAATTAATACCAAGAGAGCTTAGTGAAGAGGTCATAATATATTACTACCTGCGTGGGATAAAAGGCCAGACTCCCAACGAGACTAAGAATATTACTCCAGAAATTCTTGTACCTTACTTTGGATGGCCTTCCGACTTTGAGATACTTAAAGAAGTCGAAAGAAGAGCAGGTCTAATAGGCTTAGAGTTGGGTGAATATAGTATAAGACGAGTAAAGGCAGAAGTAATGAGCTTAAGCAGCGGCAATGATGTAGAGGTAATTGGACCTGATGGAAAGAGAGTTTATAATGGCATGATAGCCTCTTTTGAAGATAAGAGCATAGAATTAGTAATTGCAGCCGAGATTAAGTTGCTGAAGGATTTAACTCTAAATGATATTGTAGTTCAGGATACTGAAACTATTGATGATGGCAAGAAACTACTAAATAGAAAGAGTGCTCTAATAGGCCTAGATGATGATATCGCAATACTTTTCCATAACGGAAGAGTAATAAGGAAGGGAAGTATAGAAGAGATAATGAATGCAGCAGTACCTCCAGATAAAACAAACGGATTCTATGCAACAGAAAAGGTAGCCTCTATTTTAGCAGCGATTGTTAGAGATCTAAACGAAAATGGAATTACTGTTAATCCAGGTATTGATATAATAGCAACTGGCTACGAAGAGAGATACGGTGCTGTATTTAAGAGAAATAGAGAGCTTCTAGAATTATTATCAAACGCTATGATAAGAGTAGAAGAAAAAGGCGAAGGAAAAGACAAGGAATTAAACAGAGGTTAAACCAAACCTTTCTGAATTTTTTATTATTTCTTTAAAGACTTTAATCTTTATTTAATTCGTTTATAATAAGCGTTATCTTCTATATACTTACCCTATAATCTAGATAGCGTTTTAAGCTAAAGATCTTTTTGATCTACATTATTAAGAAGCCTTTGATTTTTGATTCCTATGAAACTAATACTAGTATCTAATTGTAATAATTGTATAATTATACTATCTTTGCTTTAGAGAAAGCATGAGCTCCTATACTCAAAGATGCAGCTGCTACAATCAACAATATTATAAAGTCGTTAGTTTCACCAAATATAGAGAAATTTATCAAAGCACCTCTTATTCCATCTATCCCATAAGTCAGTGGATTAAGATACACGATATATCTTACATATTTAGGCAATACATTTAATGGATATAATGCTCCCGAGAGAAAGAAAAGAGGGAATATAAGCAGATTAAGTATCAAACCAAAGCCTTGTATATCAGACATAACCGAAGCTATTATTAATCCTAAAGATACAAATATTAAGCCTATAAGCAGCATAAATATAAAAGAAGCAATTAAGCCAAGTACACTAATTATCTTAAAACCTATTAATATTGAGAAGATTATAAGCATTATGCTTTGTATAAATGCTGTTGTTACTCCGCCCAAAGTCCTTCCAAGCATTATGCTTAATCTGCTTACAGGAGCTACCATTACTTCTTTTAAAAAGCCAAACTGTCTATCCCACAATAATGATATGCCTGCTGTAGTTGCGGCGAATAGCATAGACATGCCTAATATTCCTGGTACTAAGAAATCAATATAATCAAGATTTGATGGTAAACCAGGAAACTTTACATTACTAAATCCCAAACCTAAGAATATTAGAAATAATAATGGCATTGCAACAGATCCTATTATCTGCGAAGGCGATCTTATAAACCTCTTAAGAGCCCTTAGCCACAATACATATATAGCAGCAAACTCTCTATTCATTATCTCATTCCCGCTCTGAGTCTCATTCTAATTCTATCTAAATTGCTTCCTTCCTCTTCTCTAATGCTTCTTCCAGTATAATGTATAAATACATCCTCTAAGCTTGGTCTTCTTATCTCTACTTTTTCTATTGCTACATTTTTATTATATGCAATATTCATTATATCTACTATGTTGGACGATGCATCTTTCAATATTAGATATATGCTATTATTCTCTACTTTAACGTCTTCTATCACGTCTAACCTACTTAATGCATTTAAAATTATCTTTATATCTGATTTGTGCTTTAATGTAAGAGATAATGTGTCTCCACCAATGCTCTTCTTTAGATTTTCAGGTGTATCTAATGCAATTATCTTTCCATGGTCTATAATAGCTATTCTATCACAAAGATAGTCTGCTTCTTCTATATAATGCGTTGTTAAAAATATTGTCATCTTATATCTATCTCTCAACGCTTTTATATAATCTAGTATATGTCTTCTCGTTTGAACATCTAATCCAACAGTTGGTTCATCTAAGAATAATACCTCTGGTTGATTTAACAAGCCTCTTGCGATCTCTAATCTTCTTTTCATACCACCAGAATAGTACATTACTAATGTATCTGCTTTATCTTCTAACTCAACCATCTCTAACGCTTCTTTTATTCTTTTACGTCTATATTCCTTATTAATTCCATAGATCATTGCATGAAAATCTAGATTTTCATACCCTGTTAATCTATCATCTAATGAAGGATCTTGAAATACAATACCTATATTTTCTCTAACCTTCTCTTTCTGCTTTGATACATCATAGCCGCATACATATGCGTCTCCTGAGGTTTTATCTATTATTGTTGTTAATATATGCACAGTTGTAGTCTTTCCTGCTCCATTAGGCCCAAGAAATCCAAATATCTCTCCTTTATTTACATTAAAAGAGATTCCTTTAACTGCTTCAAAGTTGCCGTATCTCTTTACAAGATTAGAAACTTCTATTGTATATTTGCTCATGGAATTAGATTTATACTATATAATGGATATTTTTATTTATTCGCTAATAAAACTTTTATTAATATAAATCCTTTTATATTCTTAGAGTTATTAATATTTAAAAATAATTATAAAATAAAAAAATCAATTCTGCCCTAATAGCTCAGCTGGTAGAGCGCCTGCCTCGTAAGCAGGAGGTCGTGGGTTCAAATCCCACTTAGGGCTCATTATAGTTCAAATTCTTTGGTATGATGTATATATCTTTCTCTCATAGAGCTTATCCTTTTGTTCTTGAACAAAATGCGAATATATTTGCAATATATAAGAATACCAAAACACTATTTATTATTTTGATGCACTCCTATCGCATCATAAAATCCATATATAAGTACATCCTTTATGTTAATCACTTTTATTTTACCCAAGTCTACTCTCTTTCCATAGTAAAGCAGTGCACCTAATTTTGTATTAAACTTTTGCACGAAATAGTTTAGATTTTTTATGTATTCCTCCTTTAGCACATCCGATGCCTTTACTTCTATTGGAATTAGATCTTTTCTATCTCCAATCAAGCAATCTATCTCTTTGTTTCCTTCACGCCAGTATAGCTTGATATCAAGCCTCGATACAATCAGTGCTTCGGTAATCTTTCCCTTTTCTAGAGAGGGATTTTCAGCCAATGCTAAAGATATGTCATACGGATAGACCTTTCTAAGTTTTCTCGATTCCGATAGAACAGAGGGCCTATAGTTCTTTACAATTCTTATAATCTTTGCAAATTCGAGCATGTGAATATGGCGCTCTATCTCCTGCTTTCTCTTTTTTAGTGTTCTTGAAAGCGAGTCTATATTAAGAATCATTCCAGGTTCAGCGAAAAATATGCTGACAAGCGAATTCAGAAGAGGTATATCTACTTTTTCAAACTCTTGTAGCATATCCTGGCTTACTATCTTTGCAATAACACTTTCACGTATGTACTCATATGCCCTTGCTTCGTCCGTAACTTTTGCCAGCTCTGGGAAGGGTCTTCTTATATATGTTTCAAGCTCTCTACCTATCTCTTCTTCATATAGCTTAACATTTTCAATTATCTTATCATATTTGAGCGAATAGTACTCTGATATTGACAATACTGGCACTTCTACAAGATAATACCTACCTGCCAGGTTATCTATTGCGTCTTTCTCTAGTTGCAGTGATGCAGAGCCAGATAATACAAATCTTATATTTGGAAAGGCATCGTAGAGTATCTTTACCTGCTGACTCCAGCTTTTCAGTTTTTGAACTTCATCTAAAAACAAATAAATTTTCTCCTCTTTCCAGTCTATGTTTGTTAGCTGCTGATATGCATCTAGTACTGCTGTTATATCTGCATTACCATAATCAAATGTAAAATAGATAATGCTTGTAGGTTTTACCTTCTTGAGCAATTCATCTATAATCTGGTACATTATTGTCGTTTTGCCAACCCGCCTAAGTCCAGTGAGTATTATTACTTCCTTGTAATTTTCAAGCAGATCATAAACTTCTGAAAATACAGGGCGTCTGTATGGCTTAACTAGCTCAGACTTTACTTTACCCGATGTCCACCAACTATTGAGAAGCCTTAAAGCGTCACTTACCTCCATGTCATTCATAGCATATTAAATGGGAACGAATATATATAATTTTCGTTTCATTTCGGAGCTAATATAAAATATGTAAATTAGCTTCACTTTGGAAATAGATGAAGAGTTCCAGCTAAAACTATGATTAATATTTTTAATTTTTTTATTCCTCATATTTCTAAGATTAAGAATAAGTTCGTGTATTGCTACTGTTCTATCCAATGTCTCTTATTTTATACTTTTAATTTTTAACAATTACGTAACTGTGATATTTTATTTTATATTAGGAAAATATAAAAATTTCTATTAAGAATGAGTACTGAAATTGCTTCGCTCTTTAGAAGCTTATAAAGCCAACCTTATAAAATTTTAATTTTATTACCTTTAGATCTCCTATTGCTTTATTTTATGCATGGCTATCTAACTTAAAAGCTTTTAATAAATATATGTAATTATGTAATAAGGATATAGATTTTGATTATTAAATAGTAAAACTATTTATAACTACTAATAAAATTTTATACTTAACTTTATACAAGTCTATTTAGCATGTAATGCTTCGATTAGAGCTAATTGAGAAGAGTATTTAACATATTCTATGCCAAAGTCGCTCTTGTAGATTTCTAAAAATCTATCAATCAAGTTGCGTATCGAATTAGTTATATCATTAAGATTGGAATCTTCCTCCATCTTGGCCACAAAGTTAAATATCTCCTTATCTTTATTTGCTCTATCGTCGATAAACTCAAACAGCATCAACCTTGTGGCTATCTTATTATGTGCTTCTGCCAGTATTGCGTTTAAAAATCCGTTTACTAGATCACTTTTATTCTTACTAGCAGCATATCTTTTATAGCTTTCAAAGGCTTCATTATAAAGCCTTTCTGATATTTCAACTTGCTTATTTATTGCTTCTCTTATCGATTCTATACTTCCCTCTTTAGCAGTAATATAGGCCTTATCTAATGCATACGCTAGATTCTTATCCAAAGATTCTAGCTCTATTATATTTGCATAAGCATACCATATATCGACTGAGCCTTCACTTACCGGTTTATCTCTCTCTTTCTCTAGAGTCTTGACAATATCTAATAGCAGCTTTTTATCGTTAATCACATGAAATATTATCTGCTCTTTTTCAAGCTCTTTAATCAGTAAGAGATCTTTTTTGTATCTAAAAGGCTTTAGATCTTTATAATTTATCTCTATGCTTTTTATCTTACTGCCTATTGATATTCCTGGTCTATCGATTAATCTTATCTCGCCTGTTGAACCGTTTATCTCAATAAGTTCATCATCTTTTACAATCTTTGTAATGTCTGTCGCACCAACTATGCATGGAATATTATTCTCTCTTGCATATATAACAGCATGTGACGTTATTCCAGGAATCTCTATACATACACCAGCGAAGTCTTTTATTTTAGGTGCATAATCTAGCTCTATCTCTTCTGCTATTAAGATTCTATCCTTACCTTTTGGTAATTCTTCAATACTAGCGTTATGACGCAGTATAGTGGCCTTTCCAACTGCTATACCTTCGCTAGCTGGGAATGCATAAACCTCAGCATGAGTGCTATAGTTTGGTATCTCTTTAGTAAGCCTTCTCTGCTGTAATATGTATATATTTCCATCCTTAATTGCAAACTCTGCATCTAATGGAAAGTTATAACTCTTTAATCTTTTAGCTATATCTTCTAGCTCTTCTATCTCATATTCGAAAAGCATGCTTACTCCATGTCTAAAAGGATACTTAAATTTAGTGCTATCTTTAATGAAGTAAGTATCTATATCTTTTGTATTTGCAGATATAACTGCATCAGGATCTAATCCAACCTGAATAAGAATTCCGTTATCTGAGAAGAATAAAACTCCATACTTTCCATTAGTTATCATCTCTTGCATTATTACAGCCATCTTTATATCTTCTATAGCTATATTATTTGCTTTTATGTAATTTAGAACTCTCTCATTGAATAAAGAGGCATATACCTCCTTAATAGCTTGCTCTACATTATCCTTTTTAACGTATAAAACGCTTTTAAAAGCTCCGGCAAAGCTTTCGTTTGGCAGATCCTCTAAATTAGCGCTGCTTCTTATAGCTAACGGCTCATTTAGATTCTTTAGAGCAGCTTGTATTATAGATCTCTGTTCTTTAGAAAACTCAGAGGATAGAAATATCTGTTTTATCTTTTCGCTATTTTCTCTTATATCGCTTTTATATAAAATCGATTCAATTCTTTTATATATATCATTATATTTAACAAATTCGTTAAATAGATTAGTATCTAAAACTGAAAACTTTGGTACATTGAAACTATCGGCTATCTCTAATAGATTACTGGCTTTACCTCCAAATAATTTTAACCTATCTTTAACTTTGATATTCATTTAAACCACTTAACTTTCTATTTAAGTAATTATAAAGTATATTCCTTAATATATCGCATTTGCCTGGATAATCTCCAGGAACATCTAGCCTCTTTGAATTAATAAATGAAGAATGCGTACATCCTCTGCCGCATCTAACATGGCAGCTATCACATTTAAGAGTTCTGCTATTTCTAGATGCAAATCTGTTGAATGCATCTTCATCTATCTCTATAGCTTTTTCTTTAATATTAACCCTGCCTATCTTCCAATATTCTACATCTTCTAAACATGACAAAAGATTGAGATCTCATTTAAAGATGCTGCTCTGCCTGCCATATAAGGACATGGGTATAATCCAGATTCTGATGGCGTTCTTGGATCAAAATCGCCTGAAAAATCTATTCCTATCTCTTCTGCGAATATAAGCGCATCTACTATCTCTTTATATAAATTGTAAAGATCCAATCTTTCTATATGATTAGTTAATGCCTCACCTTCTGGTATAAGCTCTGCGCATCTGACCTTTTTGAAGCCTAGGCTTTTAAGATATAATAATATCTCTTTTAATGATCAAACGCCTCTTTTGTAAGTGTAAATCTGGCCATAGCAAATTTATCAAGATCTACATCTATTATCTCTTCTATAGTCTTCTCGACCTCTTCAGAAGGGCTCCTTTTATTAGCCATTGGTCTTTGCTTATCCTGTATAGCTTTATAGCCATCTATTGATATCTGCATATAGAAGTTGTTTTCTACCAAAAATCTTACTATCTCAGATCTTCTATTACCAAACACACTATTTGTGCATATTGTAAATGAATACTGGCCCTTGCTCTTCGCTAACTCTACTATCTTCTTGATAGTATCAAAATATAGTAAAGGTTCTCCATTTCCAAAGAAAGAGATCTCTTTTATTGGAAATCTTTCAAGCATTATCTTTGCAGCTTCTATAGTTGCATTTTCATTAAAGCTTCTCTTTCTATTTGGGACTACATTACAGTATATACATCTTAGATTGCATGCGTCTCCTAAAAATATAGTAAGAGTAGTAGTAGGCTCATAACGTGGTTTTCATATGTGATATCAGACGTGTGAGATTCTCTAACATAAAATTTGCCATAAAAAGCTTCTTAGGTGCATCTCTTTTAAGATTGGGCGTGTAATTAGATAATTGTACTCTTCCTCTGTAAGTCTTGCTGCGAAATGATCATAAGGAGCATAGCAGATATATCCATTTTTATCCTTAAAGAAATATAATTGTGGATTAATCTTATAGCCTAATTCGCTTCTCTCAGAAATATTATCTCATTAAGAAATTGTATTATAATAACCACCTAATAAAAATAAATAAAATAATTTTATCTTGGGTGTTTACATCTTTTACATAACATTACTGGCTCCTCTGCATCATCAACTGGCTTATTAAAAGGAGATGGCACTATTACAAACTCTCTATAATTCTCTTTTTTTATCTCGTCCGCATTTTTATATAAAGAAGATAAAGTTTAATAAAGCTATTATTTAAAGTTACGTCTTTACTGAAGTTATTTTGAGAGTAATTTTATACTTTAGTGAATAAGCCTTATTTCTAATTCAAACGTTCAACATATATAAAGTAATGATTCGTTAAGAGCTTTTAGATAATCGATCGAAATATATAATTAAAAAGAAAAATTAGCGGTATAATTATCGAAAGCCTTAAATATTAATGCTAAATCATTTATTATGCTTAAAGTTTTGAAAAGTACTTGTATATAGAATAAGTAAATGCGAAAGTGAATTTAATGAATGTAAATACTTCTAAAGTAATAAAGTATATATTACCAATCAATTCAAAGAATTATATAGATAATGAAATAGAAAAGATTAGAATTATAATTGAAAACTTTATAAAAAGTAAGATAAATGTATCTAAGTCAGAAAATATTGATATACCTGTATTGCCTTATGAAGATAACAATCAACTAGAGGCAGCATCAAAGTTAAATAGAATTATAGATATTAGTAGAAAGCCAATAATATTAGCGACAGATCTGCGCATTAGCCAATTCGATATTCGTATAGATGATCAATCTGTAATGCATAAATCAGAATATTTAAAAGAAAACGAATATATAAAAGAGGTATTAAAATATGGATCAACATATGGTAATATAGAAAGGATTGTAAGAATAGATTATTCTGAAGATAAGACATATCTAGCGATTATACGTAATATTAACAAAGATAGTGATGATAATGTATTTAATGGATTAATAGTAGATACAGAAAACAATATAAATATAGCACAGATATTTACCGAATTAATAGAAGTTATTAATAGATACAAAAAAGGTAAAAAGATCGTGTAATTCTAAATAAAAGATATTCAGATCAAATAAATAATGCATTAACTAAGTTTTCAAGATCTGCAAATAAAGAAGAGGCTTATGCAATTATTGCCTCAAAATGCATAAGTAGTATAATATATAATTTAATAACGCTAGATATCGCTTCTTACGGAATAATTGATTCTAGTTACTTATCATTAAATCTAATAAAAGAGCTAATAAGTAATAGTCCTTTAAAAGGGCTATTAGATAATATGGGGCTCTTAAATACTTTGAATGGTCTTAAAGATAAAATTAAGCATGCAAAGCAGGACAAGATCTTTATATTGAACTGTATTTGTAAATTAAATAAATCTCTACACTAATGCAGATAAACTCATTCTTTATTCTACTTAAAAAAGCGTTGAATAAGCAACGTATTTAAATCTTTTTATTAGGGATAGAAAGATTTATATATCAGTTCGCTCACTAGTATTTAGGATAGGTGATAGGTATGGTAGAAACAACAATAAATGATATCGAGATGTATTTGAAATACGTAGTATCTAATCTAGATATGAAGAGAAAAAATGATAGAAAATTGCTAAAAGACATAGCTTTACGTGCTGTAGAAAAGCATATGACACCCCTTCAGTATGCTGTGTTAAATAAAGCAAAAGATATCGATAACGAAAAAGAGAGAAACAATGTAATAGATATCTTATTAAAAGGCGCAGGTGAACCAGAAATAATAGAAAAGGTATTTAAAGAGTTTAGACCATTAAGAGGATATCAGCTTATAATTATGTCTGCAAAGTTAAAAGAGATGGGAGCTAAAGCTAGATATCCTGAAGAAATAAAGAATATAGATAATCTTAGAGCCGAGATTAAAGAAAAGTTCTTCGAAGGAATGCCAAGACTAAGAAACTTTAAGAGATTACATTTAACATCACTTATAAGAACAGCTAAATCAACAATACCAATGCTAAGAAGAAACATTACTAGATCACTTAATAAAGCTAAAAGCTTAAAGGAAGCTATTAAAAATAGATTAGATAACTATAAGAAAAGTATGAAAGGATACGACTTAATAAAGATGTCAGTAGAATTAAAGAAAATGAAGAAAGAACTATCCGAATACGGTGGCGATAAAGAGTATAAAAGCTTAATAGATGAGATAGATAAGTTGAGAAAAGATATAAGAAAAGAGTTCTTCAGAATAAGGCCAAATAAAGATAAGGTAATAAAGTTCAGAGAAAATTTAGATAAAATAAGAAAGAGTGTAGGTGACGCGACAGATATCTTAAAGCAATTAAGGAATGCATCATAACAATACAGTTAGCTTCTTTCTTTCTGATTTCAACAATAAGCAGATAGAACAAATTTACTTTTTTTATTTTAAAAACCTAAAGTAAGAATCAATTTTTGTTGCATTATCTTAAAACTTTTTATATCGTAAGATTTTTAAATTATTTATCTCTTAAATATGTATATATTCAGTGAATTTTATGGGCAAGTTGCAGATAGCAGATGCATACCTATTTAATGTTCTGATCTGTAAGAACTGTAAGGCAAGAAATAGCCCTAATGCAAAGTTCTGCAGAAAGTGTGGCAGCAAAGCATTAAGACCTAAGAGAAAGGAGGTAGCTGCAAAGAAATAAATATAAATAGTTAGCTTTTTAATAATAAATGATGCTTAGAATAAAATATATAAAGAGTGATAATATATGGTAGAATTGACACCTATAGAGCAGTTGGTTGTAAAGGCGATGCAGGAGCTAGGAGCAACAAAAGAAGATTCTATAAAGACAGCAGATGATATAGCAAAGAAATGTAACAGACCAAAGGGAATGGTAAATAATGCATTAGTATCACTAGCAAATAAGGGCTTAGTAAAGAGAGTCGCAAGAGAGAAGGCTGCAGGCTACTATCTGGTGCAGAAGCCTCAATGAACCAACAAGAGCAGAATAATTATATAGATTTTATAGCATTGCATAAAGACTGGGTCTCTATAAAGAGACTCAGTATTAGTGATAATACTAAAGATAACGAGATAGCCTTTCATCTAGCTGGTATCTACTTTAGCATTAAAGAGAGGATATATAAGCTATTTGAGATAGATAGAGATAAGCTAGATAAGATAGCTAATGATATTGTTGCGTCTGCTTCTAAAGGTAAGAAGCTAAGTAAGATAGAGAAGTACGCAGAATCTATAAAGCAGCTAGATAATCAAGAGATAAAGAACAAGATAAAAGAGGCTGTAAAGGATGAGAAGCTATTTGAGATAGCTCTAGCTTATATAGCGTCAAAGATCGCAGATATAACAGAGTTTCATATATTCCCTGATCAGATGCTTTTAACAGAGATATACCCAGAGCTAAAGCTTCCAAAAGAGCTTACAATGAGAATGAATAGAGCTAAAAAGAAGAAAGATTAATCTACTAGATTCTTAATAGCTTGTATTTTAATAGATTAAAGATAAGATTAAAGATTAAAAAAGAGAGTTACAAGCTTTTAATAAAGCAATTATTTGCTCTCCTCAATCTGCTTCTTCTCCTTACCTTTCTCTGATCTCTCTCTTTCCTTTAATGGTAGTAGCTTTGGAAGATCAGATTTCTTTAAGCTTAGTATTACTCTACCAGTTCCAAGCTTTATCTGCTTTCCGATTAGTATATTCTCTGCAACTCCATTTAATCTATCTATCTCATTAAATATACTTGCATTTACAAAGTGCTTTACTGTCTCCTCGAATGCAGCTCTTGCAAATACAGAGCTCTTTGCTCCAACTACACCATGTCTGCCTATGCTCTTTATTGTTCCATCATAAGTCATTGTATCTGCAACTAATAGAACATGCCTTAAGCTTAATGATGTCTCTGAGAGTATTGCAGCGTGTAGCTCCTTTATTATTGTGGCTCTAGCAGCCTCTATTCCATAAACCTCGTACATCTCGAATGGATTGTTACTATATATCCTATTCTTATCAATCCCTTCTACATTTAGCACCTCCTTTATATTAGATCCCTCTGTTATAAAGTAGTACTCATCATTCTTATCTTTCATTATTACAACTCTCTTTATCTCTCTTATGCCTTTTATATTTGAGTGCATTATCTTATTGAATCTATCTCTTACATCTATAAGCTTCATCTTCTTATTCTTATCCTCTAGAGATATCTCTATTGTATTCTTACCAATCTTCTTAACGCTTATAGACTTGTTCTCTGCTTGAAGAAGGTTGATTAAGCTATCTACTGTTATATCCTTCTGCTTCATAATATTCTCTGATAGCTCTATCTTTAGCTTCCTAGCTATCAGATCCTCAGAGTAGCTCTCTGTTACATCCTCTAGACTAACGCTCTCTATAGATAGCCTTATCTGCTTTGCCTTATCATAATCCTTCGCTATATCCTTCTCTAGGTATAATGTCATGCTTGGCTTCTTTGGTACCTTTCTACCATCTAATATCTCTATTATCCTTGGTAGTCCTGTTGTTGTTATTGTTAGAGATGTTCCTGCAGAGTGCAGAGATCCTAGAACCATCTGCGTTGTTGGCTCTCCTATTGACTGAGCAGTAACAGTTCCTATAGCCTCACCATAGCTTATCAGATACTTATTATCTTTTTTGCTCATATGCATCACTCTAACTTGCTAACAAGCTCATACATCCCATCAATACCATCCCCTCCATATACTGTCTGAATCAATCTACCAGAGGAGTCTCTTACAGATAGATCCTTCTCTATATAGAAGTCTTGCATAGAGTTAATCAATCTTCTCTGTAGATATCCGCTTACTGCTGTTACTAATGACTTTGCCTGCATCGATGCTCTTGAACCCATCGCATGCATAATCATCTCTATAGGATCTAATCCATACATAAACGAATCTACGATAAAGCCATGTGCACGCGGTGTCTTATCCTTCTTACTTAGATATGGTATTAGTCTATCTCCATATCCTCTATGTGTTCTCTTACCTCTAACCATCTGCTGCCCTAAGAACAGACTCATCTCAACTAGATTGCTAAGCTTTCCTCTAGCATCTAGCCTTGCCATTAAGAATGGCGAGTTCTCTCTCTCATTTAGCTTATTTATAAGCAGCTCCTCTGCTCTCTTTGTAGACTTACTAAGTATCTGCAGTAGCTTTATTGTATAGTACTCCTTCTCTTTATATCCTGGCTCTGGTATCAATCTTCCTTCCTTATACTCCTGCCTTATCTTCTCGGCCTCATCTAAAGTCTCTTTTATTATCTTATCTTTCTCTTTTATTAGCTCCTCGCTTAGGTCGTAATCTTTCATACCTATTGTTAATCCTGCTCTATATGTAACTGCTAATGCAAGAAGCGTTGCCTTCTGTAAGAACGAATCCATAAAGTCTGAGCCATACTTGTCATATAGCTTTGCTAAGAATAGCGACTTACCACTCCTTACATTCTCTGATGATATAACTCCCTTGATAAGCTTACCATTCTTTATCTCTATTACTCCCTTCTTTGTCTCTTCCTTATAGTTAAAGTCTTTCGGTAGAAGCATAGAGAATATAGCCTTTCCAGAGTATAATCCATTCTTCTCTGGCTCTGGTAGCTCAAAGATGCCTACTAGTGATAGCAGATAAGATGCGTCTCTCTTATCGAAGTATCTATCATCATTTGTAAGCAGATACAAGCCTATAACTATATCCTCTTGAAGCTTCATTATTGGCTTTCCATCTCTAGGAGATAGTATGCAATCCTTTGGCTGCATTAGCACTAACGCCTCTGCTCTCGCTGGAATAGACTGTGGAACATGCATATTCATCTCATCTCCATCAAAGTCTGCGTTGTAAGGCGTTGTAACCGGTAGATTAAGTCTAAAGACTCTTCCTGGAAGTACTCTGACTCTATGAGCCATTATTGATATCCTGTGTAGAGTCGGCTGTCTATTGAATAGTACTATATCACCATCCATCAGCTGTCTCTCTACAACAGATCCGACAGTAAGACCATTTGCTATATCCTCTCTATTTGCATCTGTTACTTTTCTTTTTATACCATCATTTGAGATCACATATACAGCAGTAGGGAACTCTCTTCTTCTTATTAGCTCCTTTAATGCCTCTATATTCCACTCAGTTACATTCACTGGAACTGTAAGCTCCTGTGCTATTCTCTTTGGTACTCCTAGCTCGCTTATATTTAATGATGTGTCTGGAACTATAACTGTTCTCGCTGAGTAGTTGACTCTCTTTCCGCTTAAGTTATATCTCAATCTTCCTTCCTTTCCTTTAAGTCTCTGCGCTAGATTCTTTAACGCTCTTCCGCTCCTATGCCTTGATACAGGTACTCCTGGAAGCTCATTATCGAAGTATACGCTAACATGATACTGCAATAGCTCCCACTGATCATCTATTATTATCTGAGGAGCTCCAGACTCTATATCCTGCTGAAGCTTTCTATTTACTCTTATTATACCTGCTAGCTGGTGTGTTAGATCATCCTCGCTCCTCTCTCCATTCTCTAGTATAATAGATGGCCTAACGCTTACAGGAGGTACTAATAGATTTGTTATAATGAACCACTCTGGTCTTAGTAGCTTTCCATCTATGCCTAATACTGCAAGATCCTCATCACTTATATTAGATAGCCACTCCTTTATAACGTCTGGTCTTAATCTCTCATTATCTATATAGAATGTTGTAGGTCTCTCGAACTTTATCTTTGCGATATCTGCTCCGCAGTATGGGCATTTTGACATACGCTTTATGCTCTTGCTTACTAACGAGCTTATTCTCTTCTCATTTAATCTCTTCTCAGAATCCATATAGTCTTTTAGCTCCTCCTCATTAGTTATATCCTCCTCTAGAAAGCCTTTTAGATCCTCTTTCACATCCTTTAGCTGATCTGCATCTAGTAGCAATCTATGGCACTTATAGCATGTCACTTGAAGAAGTAGATATATTACTTTAGCATAGAATGGATGTATTACTGGTCTGACCAGCTCTATATGCCCAAAGTGGCCTTGGCATGTTTTTAGATTTCCTCCGCAGGTCTTGCATCTTAATCCTGGATCAACAACTCCTAAGCGCTGATCTGCTAAACCTGCATCTATAGGATATCCTTCGTCATCATAAGTCTCAGGTATACTTATCTTAGCTACTGAGATCTTCTTTATTAGATAATCTGGCATTACAGAGAATCTAATATAATCTATTACCTCTGGCTTCATTCAGATCACTCAGTATTAATATGTATAGTTGTTAAGATATGCATAGCCTTTATCTCCTCTAATAGCAGCTTGAACGCATAGCTCATCTCTACGCTTACTACAAAGTCTCCAGGACCATCTATATAGCATGTCGGCTGTCTCTTTATATAATCATAGTAAGCTAGATTTCCACACTTCTTGCATATCCATACCTCTGTCTTATCACTCTGATCAAGCATTCTGTCTTTAAGAAGCATACTTGCTCCATGTCCTACTAGTGCATCTCTTTCCATCTCTCCAAATCTTAGACCACCTCTTCTTGGCTTTCCTTCTGTTGGCTGTCTTGTTAATAGCTGAACTGGTCCTGTGCTTCTTACTTGTAGCTTTAAGCTTGACATATGCCATAATCTATTATAATAAACAACGCCTATGAATATCTTTGATTCAAACGGCTTTCCTGTTCTACCATCATACATTACTTCATTACCCATATCATTGAATCCATATCTCTTTAAGATCTCTTCATAATCCTTTACCTTCTCATATCCATTCTTCTCTGTAAATGGAGTTTCATCTATGGTTCTTCCAGAGTATGAGGCTGCCTTTCCTGCTAGTGTTTCTAATAAGTGGCTTAGTGTCATTCTGCTTGGTAGACTCAATGGATTTAGAAGCATATCTGGTATTATTCCATCTTTAGTAAATGGCATATCCTCTTGAGGTACTATCAATCCAACAACTCCCTTTTGGCCATGTCTAGATCCGAACTTATCTCCAAGCTCTGGTATCTTAATGCTTCTTACTCTAACCTTTACAAGCTTTGTTGCAGATAGAGTCTCTGTAAATAGCACTTCATCAACAACTCCATCCTCGTTAGGCTTTAATACTATAGAGCTATCCTTATGCTTCTCTATAGGTGTTCCTCCGCTTATTGATGGCTCCTCAGCGAATCTTGGCGGTGATAGCTTTCCTATTATAGCTTCTCCCTCCTTAACATCCATCTCCTTCTCTATTATACCATCATCAGATAGCTTTGAGTAGACACTCTCTCCTAGATAGCCCTCTGCTGTTGGTGGTGGAATAGCGAATCTCTCTTTCTGACCCCCAGGATACCTTCTCTCCTCTGCTATATATGACTTAAAGAAAGCACTTCTTGCTAAGCCTCTCTCTACAGCAGCCTTATTAAGTACTACTGCATCCATCATATTATATCCAAAGTATGTGGTTAATGCAACAACAAAGTTCTGACCAGATGCATGCTTCTCTAGATTGAGCTTTCTATATGCTGCTGTGTCTATTAATGGTCTCTGCGGATAGTAAAGCAGAAATGCTCTAGAATCGAATCTCTTTGAGTAGTTTAGTGCATAGACTCCTTGAGCTTGCTTAATGAAGTTTGCTCCTAAGTGATGCTTAGCTACAGTATTGTGCTCATTAAATGTTGTTAGATTCATTGTTAATCCAAATATCGATGCTCCATCTACCTCTAGATGTGTTGTATCCTTTGTTATATCCTCTTCTCTTAATGCAACTACTGCATTGCTCTCCTCTTCTGCATCTAGATACTCTATAATGCCATGAAGTAGAAGATAGTTAAAGCTGATCTCTTTTCTCTTTAGCTTCTCCTTAAGCTCTGGTGTGAGTAGACTCTTTCCATTCTCTACAACTATATAGGGCTTTCTCACTCTGCCTCTATCTGCATTTATATGAACCTCATTGAGCTTCTTTATATATGCTACATTTATTGAATTTGGTATTAGCCCTTTTCTTCTAAAGCTTATAACCTCCTTCACAAATGCTAAAGGATCCACTACTCTGCCTATCGGCTTTCCATTTAATAATACATAAGCTGCATTTTCATTATTGCTTGCCATAAGTATCACTCTCATCTATAAGCCTCTTCTCATTAATATTATGCAGATAGTATTCATTAACCTTGAATCCTTTTATGTCCTTTATCTTGTTAAGAACTATTGATGCGTCAACATCATCTGTTACTCTTGCCATTATTGCTAGATACTTTGTTAGTCCTACCTCTATTCCTTCTGGCGTCTCACTAATGCATATCTTGCCTATCTGCGTTCCGTGCACATCTCTAGCTTTAAAGTTGGTTCTCCTCTTTGCTAACGGAGATTTAACTCTTCTTAGATGCGCTAATGATGATATGAAGTTTATTCTGTCTAAGACTTGAGAGATGCCGCTTGGACCATTCGGCCAATTTCCTGTTCCCATGGCTGATAGTATTCTATCTGTTAATGCATCTGGATTAACTGCTATATTGAAGTTTGCCTTCCTCTCTCTCATTACATTTCTCTCTATATGATACTTAACATCCCTTAAGAATAGCTTAAATGAATGTAAAAATAGATCAAATAGTAGATCACCTGCTAATCTTAATCTCTTGTTCTTGAAGTGATCCTTATCATCTGGCTTTATCTTGTGATGGTAAGCAAGAGATGCTCTTGCAGCCATAAGCAGCAAGAATCTCGCTTTCTCTTTTCTAGCATCCTCTGATAAGCCTATATGCGGCAGTAGATACTCATCTAGCTCCTTCTTTATCCTCTTCTGCTTATACTCCTTATTCTGACCTGCGTATACTTGCTTAGCTAGCATATCGTATACCTCTTCTATATTTGCATCTGATGCCTCGCTGCTATCGAGATTTACTAGAATATCGTTATATGTATACTCATCACTTACTGAGTTTAGCATATCGTCTTTTGACATACCTAATGCTCTTAATAGCAATATAAGATCTATTGAAGACTCAACTCCAGGGAATAGAACCTTAAATATTCCATTCTCATCTCTTGTTACTGTGCATTTAGATTTAAATCCTTCTATTGATGAGAATACCCTTGCTACATAGTTGCCTTTCTCTTTTGCTACCATTATCTTATTCTGTGCTACATCCTCTACTGCTATAAGAGTTCTCTCAGTTCCTTTAATTATAAAGTAGCCTCCAGGGTCATATGGATCCTCTCCATTCTCCACAAGCTGCTCCTCAGTCATATTTGATGTATAGCATAGATTGCTCTTTACCATTACTGGTATCTCTCCTATAAATGTCTCTTTTATATCTACCTCCTTTGGAATTCCTTTAATCATAGGCACGTACTTTAGGTATATAGGAGCAGCGTATGTTAGACCTCTTATTAATGCTTCGTTAGGAAGTATTGCTCTAGTTGAGCTGTCTGGCTCTATAACAACCGGCTTCTCAACTCTTATATCCAAGAGCTTTATTGAATAATCAGGTATATTTGGTGTTATTACGCTATTAAGCTCTAATATCTCTTTCAATCCTTTACTTATAAATCTGTTATAGCTATCTATCTGATGCTTTACTATAGAGTTTGACTCTAGATAAGACTCTAATAGCTCTTTCATATAAACACCATCACAAAAGGATAAGCATTCTTTATTTATATTACGCAGTGTCTTCTGCCTTCTCGGCCTTCTGCTTAGCTTTCTTATTCTTGCTTGCTACCTTTGCTTCAGATGATCTTCTATCTTTTAGTGATATCTCTGGAGATGGTACAACTACTCTATAAAACAAGTATGAAGCTCCGTTCTCATTTCTCTTTATCTCTATTATATCTCCTACTTTGGCCTTTAGCTTTACTGCCTGTGGATCTGTTACTAATATCTTAGGAAGCGCCTTCTTACTAGTATTAAGCTTATTAAGCAGCTCTTTCTCCTCATCTTTACTTAGTAAGCGATGCTCAGGTATAAAATTAGAGTCATTCAAGCGGATAGCACCAGATCTATTAAAGAGTTAAAGAGAGAAAAGTATTTATTCTTTACTATGTTTATCTAACTGCTTAACTGCTTTTGAATCAGTAGTATTGCTTCTTATTAATCTTAAATTTAAGTCTTATTAAGTTAATAAGTCTTTTGCATGTATCTAGCTATTACTAAAAATCTACCAAAAATCTTAAAGTACTGCTAGTAGCTTGGATTACTTTCAGTTATGCCTCTCTTATAGTTCTCGTATAATGCCATTACAAATAGTAAAGAGGATAATCTATTAATATAGCTCAATATGCTCTTATTATCAATTATACTACTATTATATAATCTAACTAATTTTCGCTCTAGAGTCCTTGCATAAGCTCTCGCTAGATGAAGATAGGCAGAGGCCTCACATCCGCCAGGCAGCACAAACTTAGTTAGCTTTGGCAGATCTTTAGATAGCTCATCTATCTGCCTCTCTATATAATCAGTATCCTCCTTAGAGATTCTATTTGTCTTCATATTAGACTTATTCCTTATAGCAAGCTCTGCACCAATTCTAAACAGATCATTCTGCAATCTGTATATTATATCCTTATTGCTATCTTCTACATATATCTTTACTACCCCTAAGATAGAATTAAGCATATCTAGCTCGCCTATAGCATCTATTAGTGGGTTATCTTTTGGTATCCTGTTTAAGCCTATCAGGTTTGTATAGCCGTCATCCCCATTTCCTGTATAATAGTCGCTCATTTAAAGACTTTTTAGAATCTAATAGCATTTAGTTATATAATATTATAAAATATATCTACCTAATCTAAAGATAGTGAATTAGCAATGTTTGTAGTTATAGAGGGTTTAGATGGAGCAGGTAAGACAACACAAGTAAATAGACTAAGAGATGCTCTTAAGGATAGATTTAGCGTAAAGATAGAGAAGGAGCCAACAGACCAGCTAATTGGCATAATAATACAAGGCCTTTTAAGAAGCAGAAATGTTAAGAATGATCTCTTTCTGCAGCTTCTATTCATGGCAGATAGAGCTTATCACAAAGATGATATAGAAGCATTAAGAAAAGATAACCTAGTAATAATGGATAGATACTTTTACTCTACTATTGCATACGGCTACTCTAAAGGTATGAGCTATGAATGGCTTGTTAATGCTAACTCTGTTTTTCCAAAGCCAGATATATGCATAATACTAGATGTAGCTCCAAAGGAGGCATTAAGAAGATTAAATAAGGAGGGCTCACAAGACTACTTTGAAAGATTAGATACCTTAAATAAGGTTAAATCTGCATTTGATATGATAATAAATGACAGAGATAGATTTCCAGAAGTCATCGCTATAGATGGTAATAAGAGCGCAGATGAAGTAACTAAAGATATAATTAATATAATATATAAGCATATCAATAAGTAGCTATCAGCCTGCTAAGCATAAGATTAAATATTATTAAGCTTAATAGATTAAATCTAATTGTCTTAAGCTCCTATCGTCTAGTGGCCAAGGACGCGGGCCTTTCGAGCCCGCAACCCGGGTTCAAATCCCGGTAGGAGCAACTCAACTACTTTTCGACAAAAGCCAATTAAGATATTAACAGACAGCTTTCCAGGGGCACTATTCCAAGAATATTGGAGTACTAAATATAAAATTGTACTGCTTTCTTATGTTAAATGCGACTTAGGTTACAGAGCAATCTGTGTAGTACTTATGCTCGCCCAGGTGAACCTAAGCTATAGCTACATCATTTTATAAGTTAATATTATAGTAGTTTCTATTAAAAGCAGCATATTGATCGCGTGGAAAAGTTAATTACTCCTTCTATTTGCTAGAGATCTCTTTACATCACTTTGAATAAAGTTTTAATTGGGATTAAATTTAAAAGAAAAGAAAAAATCCAAAATGAATTAAGTAATTATTTTTTAGCTACGTTACTCTCTTACTACTTCATAAGTTTCTTCAAAAATTTCTTTAGCTACGATACCATAGTCGCCCTCTCGTACTGCACTAAATAATCTCCCAGCTTTCCGTATAAAGGATCTTTGCTCCAAGACACATTAACTGTAAAAGACACATCTATTTGCTTTGCATAAACTACTATTGGTTTCTTTGCATATAAATTATTTTTCGGATCTACAAGTACATAAGTTTTATCGAATACTTCTCTCTTTATAGGCCACTTCTCTCCTTTCGTGCCATTTACAGTAGTAATTTCTCCATCTTCTTCAGCGAAAACCACTTTTAGGAGTACTGGCTTCTTTCTAACTCGTTGCTTTTGGATCTTTCGAAAGGTCGACTCCATTCATATTTAGTACTGTTTTATCAGGCATCTTCTCACCAAACATTACTAGTATCATTTTTTTGATATTTAAACATTTCTATTTTCGTAATTTTTTGCTTGGTTTAAAGTATTTCAGCACTTAAGGTGTGCACTTACATTTTGACTTTTTTTTAAAATGGTTTGGATATATCTCAAATAAAAAGATCTTAATGCACAAACATACTGGAATGCCTTTATATATATCGCACAGGGGATCATAATTTCCATTTGCAATGAAAAGTCTAAAGTAAGCGCTACATTAATTTTATCAGCTATAGGTATTAATATTTATAAATCAGAGTCTATTTTAAAGAATTTCAACGAACTAGTTTATCTAGCTGAATCTGCTTAAAGAGTCAAATCTACATTAGGATTAGACTTTGCTTTAAAATCAGATAGTATGTATTATTAATGACTTTTTAACTTAGATTAATACCAGATACTTTAAAATCAAAATTTAATTATAAGCGCTTTATCTTGCTTTTATATTCACTAAGATATGGCATTTGTATTATAATTTTGAAGATCTCTATCTACAAGTTAAATACTATGGCTTACTTATAAGCTCCTCTATGCTAACTCTTCTCTGCTTTGTTGTATCTCTATCCCTTATAGTTACTGTATTGTCCTCTAAAGTCTGATAGTCTATAGTTATAGCATATGGAACTCCAATCTCATCAAACTTAGCATATCTCTTTCCTATACTACCTGTTTGGCTATAAGCTACAGCGATATCTTTATTAAATAAAGCTTCATATAGCTGTTTAGCCTTTTCTATAAGCCTATCGTCTTTCTGCAAGGGAAATACAACATACTTATATGGTGCTATCTTATCATTTAGCTTTAAGTACTTCCAACCTCTCCCATCATCAACTAGAGAGTTCTCTAGTAGGGCGAATAGCAGTCTATCTAAACCAAAGCTGGGCTCTATAACATGTGGTATAAACTTTCTTCCCTTTCCATCACTAACAGATAGATCCTCCTTTGAGAACTCACTATGCCTCTTTAGATCAAAGTCTCTCCTGTAAGCTGTGCCTTCGCATTCTATATAGCCATAGCTTGTCTTTATCTCCAGATCTACAGTACCTCCTGAGTAATGAGCAAGCTCCTCCTTCTCTACCTCTCTGAATCTATAGTTATTACTTATCCCGATATCCTTAAGAAATCTATCTATCAGATAAAGCATAAAGGCAAAGTAGATATTGGGTATGCTCTTGTAGTCTAGAAGCTCTTTTAAAGAGTATATCTTTGGCTCTGTCTCACCAACTCTCTTAAAAGGGATCTGGTAGCTATATATAAAGCTCAGATCCTTATCTCTAAACTTACTTTGATCTGACTCTGGATCGAAGAATAGCTCTAGCTCCATCTGTGTAAAAGATCTCATTCTTACTAGCTCCTGCCTCGGAGAGATCTCATTTCTATAGGCTCTTCCTATCTGACCTATAGCTCTTGGAAGATCAAATCCTATCGATTTCTTTAAGTATATAAAATCAACGAATATATTCTGAGCAGTCTCTGGCCTCAGATACGCCTCTCCATTATATCCAAGATTTGTCTTAAACATTAGATTGAATCGCTCTACATTGCCTAACTTACCATTACACCTCTCGCATCTTATATCATTCTCTATAATAAGCCTCTCGATCTCTTTATCATTGAGCTTTTTTATGCTATCTGCTTCTAACTTTTTATTATTCCTTTCAAAGTACTCCTCAAGCAGCTTATCTGCTCTATAAGGTGTCTTACAGCTACTGCATATCACTATAGGATCATTAAATAGCTCTATATGCTCACTTGCCTCAAATACTATCCTTGGCGCTATATCACTACCATCTATCTCTAAGCTATCAAGATAGTCTATAAAGTAATGTCTCCATACCTTCTTTATATTCTCTCTTATCCTTACGCCTATAGGCCCATACTCATATAAACCAGAGGATCCTCCGTAGATATCAAATGCATTAAAGTATATCGCTCTTCTTTTGAATAGATCATCAACCATAGATATCAAAGCTCTTATTAAAGCTCTATTAAAATCTCTAAATCTTTAAATCTATTTAGTAAATATATGAGTAAGCTTTAAATCTTTTCTTATAGAAGGATTTATTAAAGAAGTGATTTAAAGATGGCCTTTATAGACTTCCTCACACTAGATCTTTTCAGTCTATCATTCGCAGGATTTATAATCTTATACACAAGCACTAAAGCCTTTCTAAGCTATAGAGCCATGATAAAGAAAGCTAGGCAGATACTTGATTACGAAGATCTGCTTAATGATATAACATCTGCTTCGCTGCCTTTGTTCTCGATAGGAATTATAATGTTTATAACGTCTTTATATGGAGTTTTAACTTGGCCATTGCCAGGCTCATACAATATACTGTTCTTTGAGCCACTATTGATGGCATCAGTATTAGTAATATCTGTCGGCTTTGCTTTATACAAGAGATTGACTCTACAGCTAGATTATATGGGCTTTTTCGCGTTACTATCTGGACTTATGGCTATATATTACGGCTTACAGGGTTATAGCATAGGCTTAACAGAAGAGCCTTTGATAATGATGCTTATGTATCTCTTCTTTGGCCTTGCTGGAGTATTCACATTTCCGTATATGTATGAGATAAAGAGAATAGCCTCGAATAAGACAAAGAAGGTGCATCCTTTAGTTAACTTTGTCATAGTCCTATTCTGGATATTTACGCTACTTGGAGCATTAACGGCAATGATAACAGGATTAGCTGCTCTGCCATCTCATCTAGCTAGAGCACCATAATATATTTAAATAGCTTATTAATTCTTCTCTTCTTTAATTTCGAACTATGATAGCGATAGTTTACACAGAGAATGAAGAGGAATCTTTAGCTATATATAACAAGATAAAAGAGTATAAGATAGATAATACTGAATTTGTTAAGGTTGATGATCTTATTAGATGCAAGCTAGAGAATAAATATGAGCTTGCTATATTCTTAAGCCCGCATAAGAGCAGTAAAGGAGTTAGCTCTTTTACTGTTCATGCTTGCGGTAATTGGAGCAATGATAACTCTTATGGAGGTCTACCAGATAAGCTATCTATGGCTAAACCTGATCTAATGCTAAGTATGCTTAAGAGGATGAAAGAGAATAATAAAAGATCTAATATAAATGTGACATATGAGGCAACGCATCATGGGCCTTACTCAGACACTCCAATAATCTTTGCAGAGTTTATGGATAAAGATATAGATTACTGCTCATCTGTAGTAGCAAAGAGCATATACGAAGCATTATCTTCTAATGAAAGCTATAACAAGATAGCAGTAGGTATAGGCTCTACTCATTATCCGATAAGATTTACCAAGCTGGCCTTAGAAAAAAGCTACGCATTCTCACATATAATGCCAAAGTATCATATTAATGCTGATATGCTAAGCGATGCATTCGAAAGGTCAGATCCAAAAGCAGAGATCGCCGTAATAGAGAAATCTAGTCTAAACTCCTCTCAGTTTAGATCTATAATTGATACTCTAAATAGACTTGGATATGATTATGAGATATACTGATATACTATTTTCTTAATCTATGCTTATTATTCTCCCCATACTCTTTTATATGCAATCCCATCAGATTCTCTAAACCCCTTCTTAGATTAAGTATATGATCCTCGCTAAAGATCTCGTTTAGTATATCCTTTCCATACTCAAAGAATCTATCAGTAGTACCATATATACTTTCTATTATATTTATAATATCTTCATAGTCTTTATCCCTGCCTGCCATTAACTTCATTATGACTAGATGCACTGGATGTGCAACTCGTACATATCTTTCTTCTTTACTATTGTGCAGTATCTTTACTTTTAATGAGTGCTTTATTATCTCTTCTACGGAGAGTATACCTACCTCGTCTCTAGTATATAGATCTATTCTTATATCCCTGCCTCTGTCTTTTATTGCTTTTATTCTACCATTCTCATATATCGGTATGAAACCATTCTCTGAAAGAAGCTCTACTATATTATCAATACTATTTGGATCTTTGTCTACAATAACATCCACATCTTTAGTCTTTCTTTTATTATGATAGCAGAGTATATTTACTGCTCTACCACCTATTATAATTACATTCTCTCCAAATATCTTATTTAATCTATCATAGATATCTTGTAAATATACTGGAGCTATATCTTCACCTGAATGTTTATGCTTCCAGCCTCTTTAAAGCGTTTAAGCAATGACTTTAATAGCTATATCTTCACCTGAATGTTTATGCTTTGAGCTGTTCATATTAAATAAGAATACAAACCAGATATATAAATTTTTCTCTTATCCTATTATTTCTCTTAAAGTTTTATCTCGTTATATTGAAGCTTTTAACTTTCTCTAGAAGCTCATGTGCCTTCTCATTCTTTTCGAAGTACTCTCTTACTGGCTCTAGTATCTGATTTATATAATCTGCAGCAGCATTCTTCAGATCTTTAGGATGTATCTTTCCATTTGCATATAGATTATGCAGCTCTTCATAGCTATTTAGATCTAGATTACCGCCGTACTTCTCTTCTCTCTTTATAGTTACATTATCGAACTTGTTGAATATTATATACTTAAATAGCTCTAGAATTGGATTTGGCTCGTTGATATCCGTTGGACAGTATGCTTTATCGAGCTTGCTTTTTACCTCTTCTTCTGTATCGTGTATATATATAGCTGACTCTGGCTTTGATTTAGACATCTTGAATGATATCTCTTTATTTAACTCCTCCGATTCATCAAACTTACCCATCCTTATATTCTTCTGTAAACCTAGTAGAAGATGGTGATGGATAGCTACTGGCTTCTTAAGGTTCATATCTCCTATTATATCTCTTACAAGCATATTTACCTTTCTTTGATCCATTCCTAGTTGGCATATATCTACTGGCTTCCAGTTATTCAGTGTTAATACATCTGTCGCCTGCATTAATGGATATATAAGCAAAGACATCTCTCTTGCCTCTGACTCTTCTCTTCCAGCTATAGTTACACTTCTTAGTATTCTATTGACAGTTGCTTTAGAAGAGAGAGTAAGCAATGTCTCCCAGTACCTAGAGTCTTTTATCATATCGCTTGTCCATATGAATCTTACATTTTCTGTTCTCATCCCGCATGCCTTAAATCCTTCTATAAAGTATTGACCCGCTATCCTAATCTTCCCCATATCTCCGTTGAACTTCTTATTAAGATAAGCGAACCAGTCAGCTATATACATTATAAATATAGCACCATTATCTGTAAATCTGTTAGTTAGTATGCTTCTCTGAATACCAGAGCCCAGATGTAGCAAGCCAGATGGCTCAAATCCGTCATAAGCGACAGGGTGCGGATTCTCTCTTAAAAGCTGCTCAAACTCCTCCTTTGTTACGATCTCCTCTACTGGTGGCTTACTTATCTCTTCTATTACCTTACTTACGTCTTTCAACTAGATCACTTCTGCTTAATTTATATTATAGATTATTAATAAATTATTAAAAGATTTTATATTAAAGACTTAAAGATCTTTGAAATAATTAGATCTATCTGCTAACATACCTTTCTGCAATCTCTGATATATAAGGTATATTTACTTCATTGCTCTGTAAAGCCATATAGCCAGCATAAAGTCCATATAGATATATCAAAAGCTCTAGTATACTAAATATTACTCCAATGTATATGCCAGTAATAAGAACTACTACAAGAGATATTATTACACCTACTATATAGACTGCTATCATCGCTACTCCTAACAGTATAGATTGTATAGAATGCTTCTCGATATACTTATTCTTCTCATCCTTAGATACCATGTAAAAGAGCAAGCCAGTTAATATAGGAACTAGGTATATAAGTACAACTCTTATATCAGCATCTTTACTCTTATCATTACTAGATGATTTAGAATTGTCAGATACATCTTTATCTTTATCGTTCATACTATAATCTTAGTCTAAACTATTATAAAGGTATTGCTCTAGAAGTTCGTATGTCCTCTTTATATTGTTATCTAATTTAAGATCTATCTATTGAGGGCCTATTTAAAAAAGCTATTTAAAATTTATATTAGCTAATATAAAATATCAGACTTAGATGCCCTGGTAGCTCAGCTGGCAGAGCGCCTGCCTTGTAAGCAGGAGGTCGAGGGTTCAAATCCCTCTCAGGGCTATCTAAGTATACCTGTTTGTTAAAGCAGGCATCTGCTCCTATTTGCAAGACCATAGCTAAATTAAAGTAGTAGTTACAGTGTAAGGTTTTAAAAATATGGAGACCATATACTATTTGATGGAGATAAATTCCGATTATATAATAAATAACATAGCCAAAATATACGACCTGTATAACATACCGCCAAATCTTAGGCTTCATATGTTAAGAGCTGCTGTAGTAGGTTCGATCTTGTATGACAATTGGAAAGGTCCTGAAATACACACAAAAAAGACATAATTGCTGTTCTTCTGATACACGATTTGGGAAATATAGTAAAGTTTGCCGATCTTGATCCACATTGGGAACGCATAAAGGAAGAAACCATTATAAAATACGGCAATGACGATCACGAAGTGACAAACAAAATTGCCAAAGAATTGGGAGTAGAAAAAAAGGTTATACTACTTACTTGAGCAAGAAGGGAATTTTTTTGAATATAAGGGATCAGAAGCGGTGCTAAATTCGGATGATTACGACCTTAAGATATGCTGCTATAGTGATGCGAGGGTTGCGCCTTATGGTATAGTCAGCGTAGCGGAAAGGTTTGATGATCTTATAAAAAGGAGAAAAGGATCTCCAGCTGAGAAAAAGTACATTGCTTTAAAAGGAGTAGTGAAAGCGCTCGAGAAACAGTTATTTTCTAATGCACCGATAACACCGAACGAAATAAATGATGCTACTGCTGATGTAATAATTAGGGAATTTGGTAAAGATGCATTTTAAAGATAAAACTGCGAAGTTATTCTGATTATCATTACTTAATATTGAAAACTGGTGTCTGGGCTTGCATTTTTACGACAGGAAGCCCCTCAGGGCTAACCGCCATAGAGAAGGCAATCCCTGCTGTAGGGATTGGATTTATATGCACACTCTATGCTTGGAATATGTGAAACCAAATATGCGGATGCGATTGAAAGACATTCAAACCAGATGATGACTTTTAAAACATAGTATTTTAGACTAAGCTTCTTTTATAGAAACTTCCTTCAGTTAAGATAAGTTTTTTCCCTAAAAGTTTAGTAAGCAATTCTTCTAAATCTACCTCACTATTAACAATGCTCTTTAATTCATTATAATCTCTTTTCCTCTCAGATAAACTATAAAGTATTAAGGACATATAAAAAATCTCCTTATCTGCTTTGTCTTTATTAAATATAGTTACAAGCTGTTGCATTGCTTTACCTATTTCCAACACAAAATTTTTGACTCTAATCTCCTTATTCAAAATTGCTATTGCAAGTAAGTGCTTTACTGCTTTTTCGATCTTTACACTGAATATCAAATTTAACTTTTCTGCGACTTCCTTTTCCAGTTTTTCGACAAGTTTATCTTCTACTGCTATGCTATTCAATTCGAAAATGTGTTCAAATTTAATTTTTGCTTCGGTTATAATTTTCTTATTGCTACATTGATAAATAGTCTCTGTATTTTCTCTCCATAGCCCCTTCTTTCTTGAGAAACCCAAATTTATCATGTTTAGATTTATAGAGCTAAGCAAGAGTGTACTGTCCGTAAGTATAAGTTTTGCGTGTACATCTCCATCAAAAGCCTTTATAATAATCCCTGTAGCCAACATTTCTCGTATATTATTCTGTACTCTGTCTGTGAAATCTCTACTCTTTATCCCAGATAAAACATATACTTTAACACCGCGCTGCGCCATCTTAATTAAAAAGTTTGGAAAACTTGGGTCAGTAAAACTCTCAGTAACAATATAGACATATTTTTTGGCCCTCTCAATAGCCTTTTCAATAAAAGTTCTACCTTGATAATCAAATGGTGTAATAAAAAGACCATCTTTATCGGTGTATCCTTTTGGGCATATTGCTTCTGGATAATCGCGTATCCAATTATTTTTATGCTGTTGCGCAACATTCTCCGGCAAAGTAAATATTTCTTTTATTAGTCTCTTGTTAGCGTTATTTTCTATTATTGTACGAATAGCACCCTCATATTTATTTGCAGGTTTAATAAAGTATTCTTGTAATCTATCAAATTTTGAGTTATATTCTTTAATTGATTTAATGTCGTCTAAAACTAACATCGCGTCTAATTCGTGTTTGTCAGTGAAATTAGCACTTAATGCAATAGCAGCATGATCTGTAACCATAAATTTACCATGAAATAAATACCATCTTGCTACTGCAGTCTTAGTATTTGACGGATCACCTATGTTCCATTTGCAAAAATTAATCTTTGCTCCTTTACTTTTAAGTTCTTCAAAATCCTTAGTAACACGGTCCCTTATATCTTCATTTATACTATCATAAGGCAACGTAATAATTTCTACTTTTACTCCTTTTTCTAATTTTTCCTTCAATGTTGCAAAGATAATAGGATTATGTAACTGAAATATCGCTATGCGAACATACTTTTTAGCTGCTTTTATTTCTTTTACCACAGCTTCAATTACATTTGTGGAAAGATCAAAATACTTCATTTGATTCGCCAGAAAAAAGCCCATATCTTTTTAATGAGAGTTTCTCAGCTGCAGGCCATATTTTTTCTAAATCTTCAGTAAATCGGTAGTACTTTATTCTTTCAGGAGTGTTTACATTATCTACAGGTCTTAGCTGTTTTATCCTTTGTTCTATTAATTTAACATTATTGGGATCTATCTCTACTCCTATTGCATTCCTTTCTAGTTGCTTTGCAACAACTAATGTCGTTCCAGTACCTGCACAGGGATCAAAAACCAAGTCTCCAGGTAATGAGGAACTAAGTATGATTCTAAGCAGCAAGTCTATAGGAGACTGTTGTAAATGCAATCTTTTCCCTTGTTTATCTCTTAGAGGTTCATCTCCTGCCAAATAGCCAGAAGTAAGTTCTCTTATATCAGACCAAACGTCTGTTACATATACACCTTTTTCTCTTGGTTGCTTCCAATTAGAAGGTACAGGTACATCTATTCTCAGTTTATTAAAAATTATAGGTTTAGGCCCTTTTGTAGCAAAAGCGATTATCTGGTATTCTTTACCAAATCGCATATTCCCAGGTACAGCAGAAGCCATTTTTTTCCATATTATCAAATTTTGAATTTTCCACCCTGTTTTGCGCAGATACTTTAAAACCCATTCTGCATTTTTTTCTCTCTGCATAAAGTATATGCTACCCCCATCCTTTGTAACTCGATTAATACCTTCAAGTACTATTTTTATCCAGTTCCAGTATTCTTTACTAGTTAACTCATCGTCAAAATACTTATAATCTTTACCTTGATTAAACGGTGGATCAAAAAAGGTTAACGTCACATTAGAGATTTTATTAGCCTTTAGATAGTCAACTATATCATAATTAAAAATTTTCACTTCGACCATTTAACTCAATCCTTAAGTAGTTGTATATATACACTTTCTAATAATATTATATAGATTAGAGTTTAAGTATTTTTTGGTATCTTTTGGGCCGAACCGCAGGTTAGAGCAAGTAACCAGCTGGCTTCGTGTAGTTATTAATTGTATTGCTTTGTATATCCATTAGGCGTTGGCTTATGCGAAGGCGTGCCCTCTCAGAGCTTATTTATCTTCTCTAGTAATGCTTATTCGATAAGAATACGCTAAGGACATTTTATTATATATAAAACTTAATATAAACCACTAAATCCTCAAATTTCCTAACGCATAATATATCAGTTTAACAGCTAGCATTGCGGTGATATTATTAAGATCGTATCTTGGATTTAATTCCATAATATCTACCCCAATATTTACAAAACTCGATAATGTTTTAGTTATGTATATCTTTTCTCTTGCAGATAATCCTCCAGGCACAGGTGTAGTAACTCCTGGTGCAAAGGCAGGATCGATAACATCTAGATCTATGGATAAATAAACATTTCTTGACAAAATTTTACTTACCTCTTTTATAGTATATGTGATACCCGTTATAAGTATAAAGTCTATGTCAAATCTTTTAATATCTAGTTCTTCTGCCGTAGCTATTTCTTCTTCAGTTAATGATCTTCCACCAATTATTACACTTCTTGCCAGATCTACATTTTTAATTTCGAAATTTCATATAATACAGAGCCATGGTAATTTTTAATTGATTTAACAGTATCATAGTGTGCGCCTAGATAAATAATAGAAAGTTCATCTACTTCTTTAGAGATACCCTTTATTGAATGATAAGTTATAGAATGATCACCACCTATAATTACTGGTAATTTATTTTGTGAAATGAATTTTCTTACTGTATCTTCAACCATATCTTTTCTAATGTTTTTATAATCTGCTATTTTTAATTTCTTATTCTTTGCATAAGGATCATTTAAATCAATTAAATATGTTGCTTTCCTGAAAGCATTTGGTCCATACTTCGTTCCCTGTCTTTTAGCATATTTACATCCGCTTTGATCTGGTACTCCGAAAAGCACTACATTAGCCTCTTTTATCGAGGAGTTGCTAAATGAAACTTTATAAGTCATTTTTATCATCTCTTCTCTTTGTGTAAGTATAAATACGGATGCCAACTTATATCTCCAGGAGCAGCATCAATGAAATACCATCTTCCATCTTGTGTTTGGCAAAAGTCAACAGACCAGTAGCCATGCAGGAAAAGTCCTATTCTTTCTGCATATCTTTTGAGCAATTTGATTTCTGCTTCAGATTGATAGTTAGAATCTAATAGTATTCTCTTCCAATTTTTTATATTTGCATTATTTATAAATCTTGGTTCCCAATATGGATGACCGCATCCAATCTCCCTTTTAGTCAATATATAATTTTATCTTCAATTCAAGACCCTCTTTTTGTAGAATTGATCTTTTATTAATTAAATTTATTCTTTTTTCCGATTACTATATTTTGTATCTATTTTGTAATGACCTTTCTACTAGCTTCTTTCTGATTGATAGCTTTTCGCTACTTTATCTTTGCTTTAGCTTTCTAATTTGCATTAGATTTTTAATACTTCCTGCAGATGTTCTTTTTGATAACCTTTTATTACATAAATGTAAACTATATATCATAATTTCATCAATTTCTTTGTTTATCCAATTACTGGTTCAAGCTTCTCGTAATAAAATATCTTAGCCATTGAAGCCGTGTCTTCTTTGTCTACCAAAACAACTAATTTATTTGCAAACTTGCTCTTATCTGTGACTTCAGAGTGCCTTGCTATTCTAAACTGTCTTAATGAATTAGGCAAAAGCTCAATGTCTTCTATCATTTTTCTTTTTACTCTGCCATCTTCTATGTAAGTAATAGATATTATATGGTAAAACTCTTTTCCTGTTCTTGTTTTGTTAAAGACTACTGACTTTCTTTTTAACTGCTCGTAAATTGGAGATGTACCATCGCTTACTGGAGCCCATACAACAGCTCTACTTGCATCTTTAGACACGAATACAGTAATATGCCATTGTTTACCTAAAGGATCGGTTAGCAGATAGTCGTAGAAAACCCCATTAAGCTGTTGCATTGATATCTTGTCAAATCTCGAACCCTCGCTCTTTCCTACTTGTTTAATCTCCATGCTATTAAATTACTAAGTAGTATTTATATGTATTATCTTCGAACTGCTAGATTGTATATCTGAGCTATATCTAATATTATCTTAGATTCATAGATCTAAGAATCGTAGATATGCACATTAATAACAAAAGCTAAAGTAAGTGCTTTTATAAAGTATAATTCAAAAATAAACAAAATAAAACTTGTTTTTATAAATAATAAGATGCAATAATATTTATACCTAATAGTGGTTTAATGGAAGAGCTTAAAACGAAACAAAAAGGTACTCTTATAATAGCAAATCCAGGAACTGGTAAGACAACAATGCTTGCAAATAAAGTTATTGAGCTTATTAAGAGAGGTGTTTCACCAAAGGATATATTGTGCATAACCTTTACTACTAAAGCTGCGCAGGAGATGCGAAAGAGAATAATTGATAAACTTAAAGAGAGTGGAATAAAGCTTGATTCTCCTATCGAAGTACATACATTCCACAGCTATGCGAATGATTACTTACAAGAGCATATTGGAGAGCTTGAAGTTATAAGCAACAACGCTCTACGCTTCTCTATATACAAAAGCTTAAAAGCTGAGAAGGCACTTTACTATTCAGAGGAGTATATAATATCAGATATAGTACCAAAGATTGAAAATGCAATTAGATATATAAAGAGCTTTGGTATACTTCCAGATGAGATAGATATGGCAAAGGCTGAAGCACTTGTCAGAAAGATATATAATGAAGAGAAGATAAGCAATATAAGCGAAGAGGAGAACGTTAAGTTTCTTTACTACTTTAAGAAGGCATTTGAAGATTATGAAAGATTTAAGGGCAACAGATTTATAGATTATAATGATATGCTTATTAAGTTTATAAAGCACTATGATAAAAGCAAGAGGCATTATAAGTATGTGCTTGTTGATGAGCTGCAGGATGTCAATACATTAGAAGCAGAGATAGCAATAAAGAGCGGAGATGAGCTGTTTCTTGTTGGAGATAGAAAGCAAGCGATATTCGGATTCCAGGGAGGTAGCACTAGAAACTTTAGAGTATTCGAAAATAGTGGATTAGCTATACTTACTCTTGGAAAGAACTACAGAAGCGCACAAAGAATACTTGACTACTCAAAGGCCCACTTTATAAAGCATGTTAAAGATAAGGCAGATTATAAAGAGATCGAAGAGCTTATTAGCGGAATAGATGGAGGAGAGGTCAGTATAGTTTATTCTGAGAAGCCTGAAAATGCAGCAGTAATGCTTGCGATGCGTGAAGATAGCAGTAACACGGCAATAATAACTAGAACGAATGACCAGCTGCTTAAGATCTCACGCATACTAGACTCAAAGGGAATTGATTATGCTAGTACTATTAATAATGCAATATCTGAGAATGCAAAGAATGAGATAATAAGATTTGTAAGAGGCTTGCTATACGATGATTGGAGCTCTGTACTTGCAGCTCTTGCAACTCCTTTCTCTGGTACTAGACTTATCGAAGCTATGAGGGCTGCAGAGTTGGCAGATAATAGTACAGAATTAGAGAGACTTGCACCCAACTTCTTAAAGATAAAGAGTAGTATAAATAGCTTAAATGATTTACAGAATGTTTTTAATAATATAATAATACCAATATCAGCTTCTATAGGTAAAGACTACTTTGTAACTGCCCTAGCAATCTCAAATAGCATAACTGAATTCTTTGAGGTATTTGAAAAGGGGACAAGAGAGGATCTTTTAAATTATCTTGCACTTACTGAAGAAGAGTATGAACCTATAGAAAGACAATCTAAGCTTGTACTTACTACAGCACATAAAGCAAAAGGCTTAGAGTTCGATAATGTTATATATGTACCAAAAGTGCCCAGAGAGAGATTTAGCTTTATAGATGCAGTAGTTTATGCAATTGTCATGGCAACAAGAGGTATCGACATTAGAGATGAGCTTGAAGAGGAGGAGTTTAGGATCGATTTTGTAGCATTTACACGTGCAAAGAAGAGCTTAAAGATTGTAGTTGATAAGAAGCTTTTAAATAGATATTCTATTGAAGATCTATCTGATATAGATGAATTACCTGCAGACTCTGAACCAGAGCCACTCTCAAGAAGGTATGATGAAGCATATGCACTATTTATAAATGGCAGATATGAAGATGCACTTAAGCTTATAAACAAGAAAGAACCATGGCTCTATGAAATAGTATATAACTACTTCTCGAAGCTTGATTCTATATCATTTTCGCTTGTAGACAACTCTAAAGATGCATATAGCTTCATGAAGAATAATATCTTAGGTATTACAAAGCTTAGTAAACAGCTTGAGATAGGCAGCAAAGTACATAAGATGGCGGAACTGCTTTTCAAAGGCACTTTAGATTTAAGCTCTCTTAGCGAAGAGGAACGTAACTATCTTAAGAATATTATTGCAATTAGAGATGAGATAGAGAATAGGTTAAATGCAAAGCAGCTTGCAGCTGAAGAGCATTTAAGTGAATCTATTGAAAAGCTTTTTGGTATAAAGGAAGATTTAACCTTTAAGGGCAGTATCGATGCAGTTTACTTATGTAGTGATGGCTCATACGCTATTATCGATTATAAAACAGATAAATCTAAAGATCATGAGAATGATCATAGAAGGCAGCTACTTATCTACAGAAAGCTTTATTCTAAGGTAAAAGATATTGATGAAGCAAAGATCAGAATGTTTATAGCTTACGTAGGTCTTTCAGGTAAGATAAATACTGGAACTCTTAAGAGCGAGCTTGTCGAAGTTAAACCAAGCGAGAGACTAGAAAAGACCTTTATTGAAAGACTTAATAAACTACTTGAATATAAGAAAGATCCAGATATATTCATAGAAGAGTTAAAGAGCTGTAAAAGCGATGAAATATTACTAAGCATGCTGAAGCAAGGATTATAGTAAGATTCTATACTAAACTTTAATATTTTTAACTTATAATGATTATAAAGATCTATTTTAAAAAATTTAAATGTAGAATCATAAAAGAGGATATATCTGAGCTTCTTGAAGAGTTGAAAAAGAAGATAGAAAGTAGTGAAGGAGTAGCTATTCATGCTAAAAATAAAGCCAAATTTGAAGGTTGGCTAAAAGTAGGGCTATGTGAGACACTAGCAAGAAAAGGACACGAAGTTCAACCAGAGTATTATACTAATAATAAAAACATGTAGATATAGTTGTAGACAAAAGATGGGCTATAGAGTTAAAGACCCCAAATACAAATTATAATAATCCAGAACTCTTGAAAAATACTAGCAGACCAATAACTAAAAATCTTAAAGATATTATAAATGATATAGATAAACTTAGAGCTGCGAATGAGTTCTCCAGAAGATCCATACTGTTCTTTATATTCCCATGCAATAGGGAGAATGAAGCTAAAAATCTTGCTAAGTTAGATAATTGGAAGATAATAAAGGAAAAAGTTAAAGATAAAGATCGTGGAGAGATAGAGGTTAAATTTAACGATACAAATATCCATGGAATTCTATCTATTTGACGTATAAAAAAGAGATTAAACGTAGTTACCAGATCTTATTAACGGCTTTTATCTTTTAAGAATTTATAACAAAGACTCTTGAGCTAAATAGATTAAAATTCGAATAACGAATTTGTATATGCTTATATCCATCAAGTTTCTATTATATGCAAAATACTATATAGCAGTTAATCTAATTTTATATATAGGCTGACCCTAATACAATAGCAAAGCAGATTTAAAAGCTTGCGCTTGTAGAGCCAGCATATACTAAAGTACTTACCGGCAAAGGCTTAGACTTTTTCAAATATAGAAGATATAGCATTTGGTAACTCTGATTATACTGTAAATGATAAAGGGAGCTTCTAAATAGCTTAATTATGTAATAAGAAGTTTAAGCGGCCTTAGGTAAGGTAGATTATTGGTAGCAATAGATATGGCTATTTTGTACTAACATGCCTTCTTAAGGTAGCGTAGAGCTAACGACATATCATTAGACTTTGCTCACGAATATCCTATAATATTCTTATATCTACCAAGAGTAAAGTTTCTGAGGGCAGGTTTAACATTTGCACTACCACAGATCTAATAGAACCAAAGATAGAGATAACTCTAATTTAAACTTAAATAGCTGCTATTACAGTAAAGATGCAGAGATAGCCACAAATTCGTTTATAATCTGATTAATAAGCTTCTATGCAGATTTAAAGATATAAAAGATCTTAAGAGATATATATACTTAAAATTATCGATGCTTATAAGTATGGCTTACTTTACTTATAAAAATAATAGAAAGAATACTTGCATATAGATTTAACAAGGTTAAAATAATCTTGAATGTTTAACCTTTATAACAACTTCTCCATAAGAAGCCGAAATAGATTTATGGAAGCGTAAAATCTTATTTTTATTTATAATTATATCTTACAGCGTGTAAGCAGCTAATAACTTAATTTTATATATTAATGATCGATTAAATATTGATTAATGCATAACAATAAAATTAATAAAAGATTTATAGTCTTCGCATCTTCTATTATCTTTGCATCGATTATAGCTCTTTATGTCCTATATGCCATATATTATAATAAGGGCTTATCTAGCAATGCTACTGGATCCTACCCAGAGATAAGGCTTTCAAACTTAGATAATCTATCATATCAGAGATTAAATAGCATAAAAGATCTTGAGATAAACTATACAGGATATCTAATCTTTAGATCTAGCTTATTTGGCAATACAACCTCAAATATAAGCTTAAGCATAATAAAAAGGAATCAGTCTTTGAGGACCTATCTAAATCTTTATAACTACCCATTTATAGGTAATGCTTCATTCTTGTATATAAAGAATAGCAGCGACTTTTACGTCTGCAAAGATTATAATCTATCAGCTTCATATTCATGTAATGAAAGTAACTATTATACAAATTATATAGATAGTCTGTTTCCTAACGATACTGCTGAACAAATAATACTTTATTACATAAAGAATACTAGCTATAATAATGAAGTATGTGAATACTTATATGGAAAAGGCTATATTAGTAATAGCTCTTCGATTATAAATAATGAGACTAAGGAGTACTATACGATATACGAATGCTACTCTAAGACTTATGGCTTACCGCTTTATCTATATCTCTATACAGAGCAGAATAGCAGCTTTAATAACTTCTCTACTACGCTATATCTTACTAGTAAGATAATAGAAAGTTCAATTAATTAGTCTGTTAAGCTTGCATTTTAGCCTCTATTTCTATTAGGATTATTGGCTATACTTTTTTCTAGATTTGAATGCTCGCGCGTATCTGTTTCTCTTCTTAAAGTATACATAGCGGTTATTAAATTCTTTAGAGGATTAGAATCACTTACATCTCTGTAACTATTATACTCTTCAGCAGTTATTACCCTCTTATTATTCTCAATGTCTTTTATCACCTTAGATAGATAAGATCCAAACCTCTCTGCTGCCTTACGAGGCACCTCTACTAATCCAACTACCGCTTCTGCTCCACTGCCATAACCAATTAGTAGTATCTTCTTGTTAGATAGCTCTTCTGTATAGTTGTTTTCATAGGCCTTAGCAAGTAGAGAGGAAAGCCCAAGAAATACTGATCCTGTATATATATTACCAACTATTGATGATAGGTACTTTATATCTTCTAAATGCAGCATCCTTTTTAACTCTTTGAATCCATCGCTTTTTCTTATACTTCTTATTATCTTGTTGTCCTCTTCAAAGAAGCTCTCCACTATATCCTTATATATCTTTTCTACTGCTTCATATAGCTCATCTGAGTTGCTCGCTTTCTCTGCTCTTGTTCTAATCTCTTTCTCATAGAAGTCTTGATTGTAAACTGCTTTATTACCATATCTTATTACTATACTCTTAGTTAGATCCAGAATCTGTGCCTTTACGCTTTTATAGTCATTACTATAATACTTTATTGAGTCTTTAACCGCTATTAAGACATTCCCTAGATTTAGCATGAATCTAAGCAGATCCTCATGAGATTCGAAGCCCCTTAGATCCTCTTCAGGTATATTAAATCTTCTTCTTATCTCCTCCTTCCTATCTTTATCTACTCTAGCAAAGTGTCTAACTAGATATGCAAGCATCTTCTCAGACATATTTGGATATGGCAGATGTGGGACTATTAAGAATCTTTTAAAGAACTCATCCATATTATCTGCATCTATATGCATCTTGTCTAGAAGGTCTCTAAATGCCTTATATGCAAGAAATAGATACACATACTCTGAAAATGTGCCATAAACTATAGGATACTTATTAACCTCTGCTATTCCCTTATTATGGTTATTTACACTACGTACTGGCTTATAGAAGTCGAAGAATGTCTCTGTCTTACTTCCATATAGCCTATATATCTTTATATCATCTTCTGAACCATTACTTGATAGAAGCAGAGTTACGCTACCTGCGCCACCGGTAGCATCAGCAGTACTGCCTTTACTGTAGAATGCTTTATCTACTGTAGCAACAACCCCTATTATACTACTATATTTATAAGAGTTTGCTAGCTCTAATAATGACTTTACTCCAGAGACACATGCAGATTTCTCTTCCGATGCAAATAAAACCCTATTGCCATACTTATTCTCAATATAGTAGGCTAGGAAATTAGATAATGACTGCGATAAATCAATACCAGACTCTGTAGCAACCTTTATTACTAATGATCTACCTTTAATCAGATCCCTCTTATCTTCTAGAGCTTTATCGACAGATTTAAATAGTAGCTCTAGTAAAGTTTTATCTGTAAATCTCTTGCTTTTGATTCCAAGCCCTTCTCTTAACTTATCTTCTGTCTCTTTATTATATCTTCCTTCTATAGAGAATACGATCTCTTCTACTGGTAGCTCATTATCTGGTATTCCTAAGTAGATGCCATTTATAAACTCTACAGATTCTTTTCTATCCCCTTCTAGTCTAATGTTGTTCATGATATTAAGCTTAAATAGATAAGCTTTAATAATTGACTAAATATACTTCGACGATTAGCTAATTAAGGTTCTCTTGCTTTTATTATCATACAAGATATATAAAGATTGATTTAAAAGCTTTAGATTAGAGATAATAATTGTGTCTGATATGAGAGCAAATGCAGATGAGCTAAGAAAGCTTATTAATAGAGAGAATACAGCAGTTGTCATATGGGATGTACAGCATATGCTTGTCAACTCAATATTCAATAAAGAGCAGTTCTTAAAAAGCACAGATTATCTAATAGAGCAGTCTAGATCAAAAGGCTTGCCATTATTCTTTACAAGAATAACTCCATTGCCAGATAGATTTGAATCTTTAGCGAGGAAAGTTGCATTTAAGAGAAGTTGGGGAGATATCAAACCAGAGGCATTTGAGCTATACTTCAAGCCAAAGCAGGATGAGACCGTATTCTATAAGCATACTGCAAGCATCTTTATAGGAACACCATTTGAGCTAATGCTCAATAATGCTGGAATAAAGAATATAGCATTTGCTGGAATAGCTACGGAGATAGGTATAGAGTCGAGCGCAAGAGATGCTTTAAATAGAGGCTTCTTACCAATAGTATTAGAAGACTGCGTATCTTCAGCTGATAAAGAGGCTCATGAAAGATCAATTAAGAATATGAGCAATCTTCTAGTTGTGACAAGCTCCTCTGAGTTTATAAATGCACTAAGTTAGTCCTATCTTAAGCTTTTATAACTTATTTTATTAAATAATAGATCTGCTAAAGTTATTTATTAAATTTTATCAATTAAGGTTACTAGAATGAGAATTATTAGAGTATTAATAGTATTTATACTTATAGCAGTATATTTGATAGCTGGAATTGCTAGATCTCAGAATCTCTATATCAATATATATAAACCAGTACATGAATATATAGATGCAAGCTCAGGAAGAACCTACAATATAAGCTTTCCTTATCTAGTAGATGTAACAGTCTACAATGGGACATATGCAGAGCTCAATGGCTCTATACTAAATAACTATAATCTTACAATAGGCTTAATTACCAACAATTATACACATTATAGCAATAACATATCTATAAATGGTGGAATACTGCTTTTAGTTAATAACAGCTATAATGCAAGCTTTATTAGTAAAGATATGAGCATAAGAGATGTAACTATTAGGATACTGTATAACGGATACAATCTTAGCCTTATAAGACCATACTCGGCTGAGATCTATAGCAATAAAAGTAGAAAATATATAGATATATCACAGTTAAGACCTTTAGAATTTAAATATGTATATGGCAATAGCACAAATGACTCATATATAAAGATAGAAGAGAGCTCTACTACTCCTATAATACTACTTGTTAATAATAGTGTAAAAGTTAGAAGTGGACTAAGCCTTTCAAGCATTATTCCATCGAGAGAGCATATAGATCTGTTATTTATTGCTGTATCTATAGTAGTAGCATTTACATTCGCTTTAATCATATATATTATAATATTATACAGAAAGCATTAGCGTCATTTGCTAAGATAAGAGCGACAACAAAAATTTATATAATATTAATGATACTAAATTCTATTTAATCTATTAATGCAGTATCTAGTTGCTATACAAGCGACCGTAGTCTAGCCAGGTAGGACTTTGGCCTTCCACGCCAAAAACCCGGGTTCAAATCCCGGCGGTCGCATATCTGATTAGATGCTTTTATTATTACTAGCAAGCTTTTTATTTGTTTAAATAGTAATTTAAAAGATATTGAAGCTTTGAAAGGTAATTATATATGAAGATCTCCGAGCTTAGAGCAGGTATGGGTAATGTGAATATAAAAGCGAGAGTGATAAAGAAGGAGGAAACTAGAACAGTTAATACAAAGAATGGTGCTAGAAGGGTTGCAAATCTAGTAATAGAGGATGAAGACAAAAACACAATAAAGCTATCGTTATGGGAGGATGAGATAGAGAAGGTAAAAGAAGGGGATGAGATAGAGATAGAGAATGGTTATGTCTCTGAATTTAGAGGAGAGCTACAGCTATCATTAGGCAGATATGGAAAGATAATAAGCTTAAAACATTAGATTGGCGTATGCCTTTAATAGCTTCCTTATTGAGCTATTCTTTATACTATCAATAATATTATATATGATCTCTTTATCTATATTATTTAGTATTCTTAGTGCTTTAACCATTATCGGATATAAGGTTATAAGTAATATTATATTTATTAAAAATCTTAACGAATGCCGTATACTTAATAGATTTGAGACATAATAGAATATTAAGCTAAAGATTACCAAGATTACTAAAAGCTTGAATAAAGATGCCTTATCGTTTCTACTTAGTCTAGACTCATCTCTTGTTATTAGCTTAAGAGCTATAAGCTGAAGAGCATACCAGAATGAATAGAATATAAAGACTGCGCCCAACGTTCCATATCTCATTATAGCAATTATACTTACTAATGCAACAGCTATATCTACTATTATATTCATTAAGAGTATCTGCTTATATCTGCCTAATGCTATAGCTAGCTCATAGTATCTACTTGCAAATAATGATATAATAAAGCTAAGCGCTATAATCTCCATATATAGTGCTGCTCCGGTATAAGCTTTTGAGAATACAAGAGATATAAGATAATAGGCATTGAATGCTATAAATGTAAGCATAGGCGCCATGAAAAGCATTGAGTATCTAAGAGAGTATCTAAATGCCTTTGATCTATAATCTTTACTATCCTTAAATGCGTTTATTAACGCTAGACTGCTTAATGATATAGAAGCTGTAAAGACACCCAGTAATGATACAACTCTATTTGAAAATCCGTATAGACCAACATAATAGTAGCTTACAAATAGCCCTAATATAACACTGCTAAGATTATAAAGGATATCATTAAAAAGATTTGATACTCCAATCTGTGATGCCTCTTTTATTATAAAATGAATCTCTTCTCTGCTTAAGCTCTTTATTGATATTAATCTCTCTTTATGATAGTAGTAAAATGATAGAATATCTGTTAATAATGCTGATATTAGCAATGAAAGTAATGCACCAAATACATAAAGCTTTATCATATATAGAAGTATTGCTACAGCTATAAGTCTAACAAAGCTTTCAAAGATAGGTATTATAAATACATATCTATTCTTCCTTAATGCGATAAATACTCCAGTAGCAGTACCATTTATTATATTTAAGAATAAGCCCAGACCTCCAACTAGTACGAAGATCGAAGTTAGCTCATTGTTATAGTAGCTATTAACTAACGAAGCTGCTATCAAAGTAACGAATGTAAGAATAAATGTAATTGATAGGCTTATAGCTACAGTATTAGTTACTATAGCAGTTATCTTCTTATCTGCCTTCTTTGAAAGATAGTAAGATACGTACTTATTGGCTATTGTAGCAAGTCCGAAGTTATTTACTGATGCAAATATGCCCACAAAGGATATAACTATTGTGTATATTCCGTATATGCTTGGCGTTAGCACCCTTATTATAAGTATATAATAGATTAAGCTTAATAGAAAGCCTATTATCTTACCATAGAAAACAGATACAGAGCTAAATACTGCGCTCCTACCATACTCTAGAGTAGTATCATTATCCATAAGCTTTCATAGATTATTAGATTAGATAAAATTAAAAACTAGATAATAGAGTATATTACTGCTGCTGTCTCTTACTTATGCTCATATTAGATCTATATCCTGCCTTACTATTAGCCTTCAACTTCTTATATAGCCTTTTAGATAGCTTCTCTATCTTTATCTGAGAGAGCTTTATATCCTCGTCGTTTATAGATCTTCTTCCAGAGTATTGTGCGTAGAATGAAGCCTCATCTACAAGATCTTCTATCTCTGATACTAACTTCTTTCTTAATTCCTCTAAAACATCTAAGCTTGAAGAGTCTATGCCTGCACTCTTTATTATCTCTTCTATATCGTATAGACTTACTGGTTTCTTAGGCATAGCCACACCTAGTAATCTATTAATCCAGTAGCTTTAATAAATATCTAATCAGTATCTATACAAATAGCGGAATTATTTTAAAGTAGAAGCTTTCTTTATAAATTCTTTATATAAATTAATTATATAATAAGCGTTTATAGATTTACATTGATGAATCCTGTATATACTCAGAGCTATTATTAAGTGCATACTCTGCTCTTGCTAGCTCTCTTCCTAGATAAGCGGCATGATCCATTCTTGAGACAAGATTCTCATTTATAATCTTTCTATAGATCTCACTTGCAGATCTTCCGTGGAATATATAGCCAGAGTCTCTCCCATCATTTAGCTTATGCTTCACTTCAATAAACTTCTTATCAAGATTTACACTAATTATGAAGTATCCTCTTTCATCAATAACAAACGGCTCTTGCTTATTTCTATAATACTTATCTAGTATATCCTTAACCCTCTGGAAGTTATTCTTATATATATGAGCACTTACTGAGTTGATAGCTATTGCTCCTGGCTTAATATTAAGCTGCTCTGCAACCCTATGCTGAAGCATTATTAAGGCATATGCATTCAGTATCCATGCTCCATATATATCATGACTTCTAAATAGTGCATATAGATATAGCTTATTGAACTTTATAAGATACTGAACTGCTATTAGGCATGGAGGATTGCTTGAAGATTGGTCCTTCTCAAGATTCCACGTTACTGCTACTGCTCTTCTAGTATAACTGCTTTCCTTAAGCTTTGCTTTAATATAATCTATCTGATCATATATCTTATCATTAAAAGCATAGTTGAATAGTCTCTCTCCGTATGTATAATCAACGCCTTCTGGTTTATTTATATCGAAGAACTCCTTGTTATACTGAATAAGATCGCTCTTGCTTATCGGAAGCCATTCAGGTATATTTACATTAGTTGTGTCTCTTATAACAGATGTCAATAGAAAGACCTCTTTCTGATCTATATTATACTCTGTCTTCTTAAGCTCACCAAACTTATCAACTATATCTAAAGCCTTTAACCATGTCTCTATGAAATCTCTTCCATCTGCCTTATAAGCAAGATCCTCTATGTTCATATCTTTAGCAGGAATATCCGGCTGATCTATAACTATAGGATCTGAGAATGATCCTCTCTCAGAGCTCTTATTGACCTCTTCTAGAAAAGAATCAAGCTTATCAAGATGATCGTTAAACTCTACTATTCTAACATTATTTCTAAATAGATTCAAGGCTTCTTTGCTTATAACCTTATGTATATAGCCTTCTCCATTGACTATCTTATAGTTATCATCTATACCATACTGCATGAATGCTTTAAAGGCCTTACCAGAGTTCATCAGATCCGGACCAAGCATAACTATTGTTCTTATATTTGGATTTGCTAGTATATTCCTTATTACGTAGCTTATACCATCTGTTGTATAAAGATTCCCCAGGATGCAGTAGTTATTCCTATTAATTCTATCTATTACATAATCCTTATTAAGCCACAGTGTACATACTGCAACTGGAGATTCAGGATTTCCAGTAATAAGCTGATCCTTAAAGAATAGTATGTTCATATAACTTTACTGATACTTATGTATTGTTATTTAAACTTTTTATCTTTTATTATTTATTATATTGATGCAGGGGTGGCAGAGCCTGGCCAAATGCGGCGGGTTCAGGTCCCGTTCCCTTTGTGGGTGCGTGAGTTCAAATCTCACCCCCTGCACTATTATAATCATGTACCTGCTGTATTTAGAAGTGAAGAGAATAGTCCATTAAGTACTATATGTGCAACATTGAATATAACTAGTCCTAGAATTATAAATAATGGCAGAAATCTCAAGCCTTTTATAGGCGAACCAGAGTTTATAGTTCCTATTATGAATGATGCAAATCCGGTTATTATTATTATTGTTACATAAGCAAAGTCCTGATACTCCGTGGGAGTTACTTGTGGCGGCTCTGGCTTTATAAATGATGCACCTATAGATGGTAAGCCATTTGGATTAGACTGAAGTATTCCCTTCCATATCGCATCCTCTATTGTTATCATCTCGAGTGTTAATCCGAATAGCGCTGGAGAGACTATAACTCCTGCAAATATTATGAATATTGAGTATATAAGTAGCTGGCTTGAGATCTCTCTCTGAGTTGTTACCTGCTGCCTTATATCCTCGGCTATACTCCTCAATAGATCTGATACAGATCCACCATATCTAATAGACTGAATTATCATTCTCACTGAATGTTGGAGATGATAAGATCTGTACTTACTGGCAAGGTACTTAAGACCATTCTCCATAGTCTCTCCACTGACAACAAGCTTTATCATCTCTTTTACATCATCTGAGAAGAAAGAGAACTCTGGCCTAGCAGATGAGACTAAAGCCTTATCAAATGACATCCCACTCTTAAGATTCGCTGCAGTTAGACTAAAGAAGTCTGGAAGCCAAACCTCTAACTTATTCTTCCTCTGATCTATCTTATACTCTAATATAAGTATTATAGCTACAGGAACGGCAAATGGCGCTATAACAGCAACCAATGCAGATATTAATATATTAAGCTTAAGCAGATAATGCATCAATAAGATAACAGCTACGAATATTATAACATAAGATATAACCATTATTGATATTAACCTATCTGCAGCATTCCTCTTTAGACCTGCTAATGTTGCCTCCCTATCTATATAATCATAAACATTTCTTGATACTAGAGCCTCCCATTTAACCATAAGATCACGTTGTAAATGCAGGTCTTGATGTTCTTAACATCTGTAGGAATACAACCTGCACAGCAATAACAAATACTATAACAACCTCTAATATTGTAGCATTTATTGTTATAATAGATATAAATGTTGTTAATATTATCGCTAAGGCAAGACCCATAGATGGAAATATAACACCGAATAGCATATAGAACATAGATAGAACATTCAGCTTCTGCGCGTAAGCCTTAAGCTGTATATATCTCTCTTCCTCTATCTGCTGTATTATCGAAGATAATGCTGTAGTTACCTCTGATCCACTCTTTATTGCAACTGCCGCCTGAAGCATGATCTTCTTAAATGATGGTACCTTACTCTCCTCAATAGTTCTATCTATAGCATCTACTAATGGTACTCCAACTTGAACCTTCTCAACTATCCTTCTAAACTCCTCGCTCGCATCGCCATAGCCGTTGCTTACATATACTATAGCATTAAATAGAGGAGAGCCTGAACGCAGAGATATTATTATGTCTCTAGCTGCGAAGATCATATCTCTCTCTGCATTTCTAGCTGATTTTTTGCCTTTCGTTGCTGGGAAGTTAGTCATCATATTATAGAAGATTGTCTGTACAACAAACCCTATAACTAAAGAGACTAGAGCAGATATCGGTAAAGCAAATCCTCTTATATAAAATAGTATAAACATGAATACTGCTATAGCTATAGCTAATATTATAGAGAGCATTAAGACCTTGAATATGAACTGCTCTGGTGTGGAGTTAATCCTATGCTTTCTAAGTACATTTTCGTCTATATGCTTCTTACGAGCCATTCTCGCTAATCTCTGCTGGAACTTACTCTGGCTCTTAGCTTGACCTTGAGCTGCCTTATCTGTTAGCATGTATATACCACACTAAGCTCTACATTAGGAGAGTATCCCATACTGCTTAATAGATTTATAATATCACTCAGCTTAGTAGTTAGCTTATTATATAATATTCTTTCAGCTAAGTTATCCTGATCGATCTTTATAGAGCCACATCTACTAATTGCAAATGATAGCCCGTATACCTCTATTACTATTATACTTAAAGTGCTTTTATCTAATACATTATGATTTAAGAGGTACTCTATATTCTCTAGCTCTGTTAGCATATCTGCTAGGCTCATCTTTGGTAGATAGAGATCCTGATTAATATTTATCTTTATCTGCTTCGCTGTCTGTGTAGTATTAATCTTCTCCTCTTCTTTTTCAATGCTCTCATTACTGATCTCTTTAGACTCTGCTATCTGCTTATCTATTACCTCAACAGGCGATTCAAGATTTAAATGAGCGGCTTGCTGAGTAGCTGCAGCTGCTTTTACCTTCTGCTCTTCTAGATGCTTCTGTTCTTCAATCTGCTTACTCTCTTGCGGTTGCTCAATCTTCTGCTTCTCCTTCTTTTTAATGCCGAATATACTTATCTTCTTTTGCTCTTTCTTGACCTCTTCTTGCTTAGTAATGCTTTGAGCTTCTTTATTAACTTCCTCTTGCTTAGAGCTAGTTATAACCTCTTTATTAGCTTCTTCTTTCTGTTTAATCTCCTCGCTGCTTCTACTTGCTTCTGGTATCTGCTGTTGCTTTACCTCTATCTGCTGCTTCTGCTGCTCCTCTGATTGCTCTTTGATATTAGTCTTCTGCTTCTGAGACTGCTCTATCTTCTTTCTTGTATCTGTCTTTTGAACTATAGCTAATACAAGATCCTGAAGCTTATTAAAATCTTGCTCACTTTTGCTCTCTATAGAGCTTGTTGATAGATCTAGATAATCATTAACCTGCTTCTGAGCTCTCTCCTTATCTAGCTCCTTCAGGATCTCTATTATATCTTCATTCAATATAATCACTTAAATAGATCTGGTGTATACTTAACATCATCATTAACTATCTGCATAACCTTATCTTTATTCTTATAGTAGTTTGCTATAACTAATCCGCTGCTATCTACATCTACAACATTATTCTTAACCATCCATTGCAGCACTTTAGCCTTCTCTTGCACATCATCTACTATCTCTTTATCGCTCATTCCGCTATAAAGCTTTAGTGTATCGTTAAGCCTAGACATCTCAGAGATCTTTATCTGTGTATCTAAGTTAACATCCCATCTATATAATACGCTTGCATCTCCGCTCTGTGTAACCTCTGCAAACTCTAATACCCTTCTTATTCCTTTTGATCTATGCCTAAAGTTTACTATAACTCCCCCTAGAGCATTTAATGTAACCTTTGATATATCTATAGGAGGATTTGTCATTCTTATTATAAAGTCTTGTGCATTATCTGCGTGAACTGTTCCATATACTGAATGGCCTGTGTGTATAGCCTCAAACATTACCTCTGCATCGCTCTTTGTTCTAACCTCTCCTACTAGTATTATATCTGGTCTCTGTCTTAATGAGTTTATCAATAGATCATAAAGCTTTATCTCTCCCTTACCCTCTGGATTCGGCTGCCTAGTAAGCATAGCTACCCATTGGAAGAAGTTTGGTAGCTCTAGCTCTCTTGTCTCTTCAGCAGATATTATTCTTCTATTTGGAGGAAAGAATATACTCATCGCATTTAAGAAGCTTGTCTTTCCTGACGCTGTACCTCCAGCTATTATAAGGCTTATCTCATTCTGTATACATAGCCATATAAGACCTGCTAGCTCTGGAGTTAATGACTTGGCCTTTATTAAAGCAGGCATAGTCCAAGGATTCTTAGAGAACTTTCTTATTGTTATTGTATTACCACTTTGTGATACGGGAAATAGAGTAGCATTAACTCTAGAACCATCTAATAGCTCTGCATCCATTAAAGGCTGCAGATTATTTATCTCTCTTCCAACATTTCTTCCTATCTTCTCCGAGTACTCATATATCTGCTCATCAGACTCCATTATTATATTTGTCTTGCACCAACCATATCTCTTATGAAATACCCATACTGGCTTCTTTGGTCCATTTACTGTTACCTCTTCTAGGTTCTCATCCGCAAGAACGATCTCTAGCTCTCCAAGGCCAACCATCATATTTCTTACATATGCAACTATTAGTGATCTTGTTTTATCATCTGTGTGTGGTAGATACTTATCTATAAGCAGATTTGTCTCCTGCTCGTATCTGTTATTTAGCTCTTTTATATACTCTTTATCCTGAAGGCGCATTATATCTATTGGAACAAGCTCTACTAGCTCATTCCTCCATGAATTTATTAAAAGCTTTGTTATATCGCTTATTCCTACAGTAGTTGCTATGTATGATGGTACAAACTCATCTCTATCCACTATCTTTATATTTACAGCAAGTGCATTTACATCTAGATTATACTCCTCTAATATCTTCTCAGCCATGAGCATCAGCTTTATCTAGCTAAGACTTGTTAGATTTATTTTTATTGCCCTCTTTTATCTCCTGTATTATATCTCCTATTGCTTGAGATATCTTACCTATTCTCATATACACATTATTAAGCTCTTCTAGATCCTTATCTACGCCTTCGCTTATTCTATCTATCTTATCTTTAATATCATTAAGATCTATGTTCTGCTTCTTATCTTTCTTAGACTTTGAATCTAGAGACTCTATGGTAAGCTTTATCTTTCTTAGATCTCTACTTGACTTTTGTATATCGTTCTTTAATGTATCTAAATCTGATTTTATATCATTTACTTGCATTATAGTCTCATTAAGCTTTGTATCGATATCTCCTATTCTGCCAAACTCTGACTTTACAGATCTAATATTCTCTACAAGCTTATTAAAGGATTGATTAAAGTCCTCTATCTCCTTGTTTATATTATTTAATGCATCTTTGTATAATCCCTCAAACTTACTAAATGAGTCTGTAACATCTTTTATAAGCTTGTCCACCTCTTTAGAATCTTTATTAAGCTCTCTCTTACTATTCTTTATATACTCTACTGTAGATTTAAAATCTAGTAAAAGCTTATCAAGATCCTTCTTTGAATCCTTTACCTTTGTCTCTATGTCTACTGACCTCTTATCTAGATCTTTATATATACTCTTTATATCTTTCTCTAGCTCTTCTTTTATGCTCTTTAATGAATTTCTCTTCTCTACTAGCAGATTCGCGTACTCCTTATCTAGCTCTTCCAGCTCTGCCCTTATCTTATCTATTCTAGAGTCTGCATCTGCTATCTTTGATGTCATATCTATTGATGAAAGCTTAAATAATGAATCGCTTAACTGGTTCTTTCTCTTCTCTACATCTTCTATAAGCTTCTCTATCCTGCTCTCATACTGTTCTATCTTCTTAGAGTAGGATGTTATCTTCATATAGATTCTATTTATACCGCTGAGCTCCTTGTAGAATGTTGGTAGAGATGACTTATACTTCTTGTTAAGCTCTGCAGTATTTGTCTCAAGCTTAGATAAGTCCTTTATATAAGCATCTATCTGTACTAATGCTGCATTTATCTGATTAGATAGAGTATCTATCTTTGTAGATATCTCTGCCTTATCTTCTTTCTTGTCAGCTTCTACTGTTTGATATAGAGTCTTGCCCATCTCATAGGTAATCCTTATTAGCTTGTTGTTATACAGCACCTCGGCCCACTTATCAACTATATCTGGGCTTGCTTTAAGTATTGCTGCTGCAGTTAGATTATCTATCTTTCCTCTATCTTTTATTAGCTGATATAACGCATCTATCTGAGTCTTTACTTCTGAAGAGTCTAAGCTACTCTTATCTTGGTTGTCCATACTATTAATAGATTTTTAATTCACTTTATTAAACCTTTTTATAACTTATCAGTACTATTCCTATAACTATTAACAATGCGCCGATCCATGCATCTAATGGTATACTACTCTTAAATATAATAACAGAAAGAATATCTGTAAATAGATAGCTTAGGCTTATTATGCTATAGCTCCATGATAGATCGTTGAATGTTAAAAGATATAGGTATAAGAAGGTAGATGATATATATAGTAATAAACCCAGTATTAGAAATACTAAAAGCTTATTGTAATCGGCGTATATCTTTAGCGAGATCTGCCCAAAGGCCCCAAGTAGATTTATGATAAGTATAAGTATTATAAGTAAGGCTCTTCTCATCTAATCACTTATATCGCTAGTAAAGAAACTCCGATAAATATGAGCAGTACTCCAACAAAGTTAACTATATTTGACCTCTCTCTTAGTATTGTAACTGAAAATATATATACAAAGACAAATACACTACCGAATATTGAATAGACATAAAATAATGGAAGCTCTTTCAAGGCATGAAGATATATAAGAAGAGCTATTATATATAGCAAAGCTGCAGTAACAGAGTTTATGTTTATAAGTGACAGTATATCCTTTAAGATTATGCCAACTCTAAGCTCTTTTAACATATTTAGCATCTTTTTAATAGTATGCTTTGCAGAGTCTATAAAGTGTTTAATAAATATCTGTGCTGTTGCTGCTAAAAATGCAGCTGTGAGTATCTCTAATAAGCTAAATATACTTATCATATATAATAACCGCTTTAAGAATAATCAATAATGTTTACAAAGCTATATAAAGATTATTAAACAATTAAGTATTATGCAGATAAATAGCGTAGAAAGAAGACTTTTATACTATTCTATAGCTATAATAGTTTCATCAGTAGCTGCTATAGCCAGCTTTATTACTAGTAATCAGCTTCTATTCTATATATTCTTTATTATAGCTTTTATATTTGTTATATTGACATATATTGCAAATAAGGATCTTGAGAAAGTAAGTAAAGATGAGTCTACAAAGAAGAGGTTATCTAGAAAGAAGTCTTAACTCTTTATATAATCGGTAATCTTATTCTGCTTAAATAGATCTCTAAGTATGATACTATTCTTAATCCATATATCGTGCTTCAATCGCATATATCTGTCTATGATATTAAGCATATCGCTTTTGCTTTCTAGTATTATTGGATCGTTATTTAGCGTCAACCTCACATGCTCTCTAACATTCCACACACCTACTGGCAGTATATAGTCTTCATGAACCTCTCTGAGTATTAGTACCTTTGCCTGTATGTTATCTTTAATAAGCTTCTCTGAAGTAGCCAATCTCGCAGCGTAGTAGCAGCCGCCGATCTCTGCATAGCTGCTCCTCCCTTTAAAGCCCTCATAAGATGCTCCTATATCTATCTTATCAGTACTATTCCATCTTGTATTTGGATACCAAGCCTCTATCGATTCATACTCGTAGTATCCAGGTATAAAGAAGATGAGCCATCTATTGCCAAGATAGTAGCCTGTGTAAGCAGAGATATGATCTACTGGATTCATCTCCTTAACCTTCTCCAGATTAATCTCTGATACTGTGCTATCTACAGCAGTTATGGCCCATCTTGTCGGTACTAGCCTTCTAGAGCTTTTTTCTCCTAATAAGCCTGTAGATAGCAGCTCGACTATCTTGTTTGTATCTATCTTAGATCTATATAACTCATATATTATATCTCTAGCCTTTGCATCTGTATCGCTAGTTTTACTCTCTATTACTCTATTGCTCTTTATATCTTCTATCTCTATTCTATCTGCTAATACAGTAGGCCCAAACGGCTGAGAGATACCATCTATATGCAGAACATCTGAGATCTTCTTTATATGAGTATCTACATAGCTCTTATAATCAGAGAGTGCTAGCTCTTGTATATTTATAATATTTCTGTCATTGCTATAGTATACATTATATGCAGATGCTGGATATGCAACCCTCACTAAGCTGCTTCTTACTCTTATTATATCTTCTATGCTCAATCCTACTAGACTATTTGCTCTATCTGCTATGCTATCAGAGAATGCCATTAAAGGCCCTATACTTAGCTTAGGATAGCCGTATCTGCCAACGAAGACAGATGGAGGCGTTATAGCATTTATCTCATTAGCTTTTATATTTGATATGACATCTGCTCTAGATAGAAACTTCAGATATCTAGCTTCCTTTAGTCTTCTATATACATCATAGCTCTTTACTACCTCAAGCTCTTTACCAATCATAATAATTTTATACTATCTTTAATGATGCTATTCTAGCAAGCATAGCATCTAGCTGTATTAGCTCATTAGCCCCTTCTACTATCCTAAAGTTGGTATCTGCTATTATCTCTAAGATCTTGAGCTTATTGTAATCGTCTATATATACTGCATTGGTAAGCTCCTTATTGAGCTCTTTTAATAGATCCTCTGCGCTTATACCGTACTCTACTATAAGCTTCTCTAGATCCTTCTTAGCATCGTTAAACTTGCCTTCTACAGCCTCTTTAAGCATTCTGCTTAACTCTACCGGCTTTACCTTTGCTGCTATCTCATATATATTATCTACCTCTATCTTATTTGAGATGATAGCTATAGACTGCAGTATATTTGTTATATTTCTAAGATCACCATTTGAGACATCTATTAAGGCCTGCATCGCATTCTCATCTATTATAAGCTTCTCATTCTCTGCTATTTTCTGTATATATCTCTTTACCTCATCTCTTGTCAATGGCTTAAATCTGAATACAACGCATCTACTCTGAATCGGCTCTATTATCTTACTAGAGTAATTAACGCTTAGTATGAATCTTGTCTCAGCTGAGTAGCGCTCCATAGTTCTCCTTAATGCATGCTGTGCGTCTGTTGTTAACGCATCTGCTTCATCAAGAAATATTATCTTAAGCTTTATATCAGATAGACTAGTGATCTTTGCAAACTCTTTTACAGCGCCTCTTATTACATCTATACCTCTCTCATCACTAGCGTTAAGCTCCTTAAAGTTTCCTCTAAGATTAAAGTTATAGAGCTCGTTGGCAAATGCTATAGCTGATGTAGTCTTTCCAACTCCTGGAGGTCCAGCAAAGATCATATTTGGGAAGCTCCTCTGCTGCACAAAGTACTTTAATCTTTTAACTATAGGCTCTTGCCCTATTATATCATCTAATCTCTTAGGCCTATACTTCTCCACCCAGGGCAGTATATCGTTATTATTCATATAGATCATAGCTTATCTAATATATAATCTTCAATATCGAAGCTTAATTTAAGCTTATCTGCTATCTTTGCCTTTAGATCTTCGTCTGATAATCTTCTTCTAGCAAGACCATCTTTTATTAGAGATCTTCCGACAGCATATGCTACATTCAAAGCAAGCTCTGATCTTTGACTAAATATGTCTGGTATTATATTAAATCTATCAAGATCCCCCTTTAATGAGCTGGCTATCGCATCTGCTGCTGCTATTAGTGCATTATCATTTACTCTAATAGCATTTACATCTAGTAGACCCCGCATTATGCCAGGAAATGCAAGCAGATTGTTTACCTGATTCTTCTGATCGCTTCTTCCAGAGGCATATATATAAGCGCCGGCATCTAAAGCTGATTGCTCGTCTATCTCTGGTATCGGATTCGCTAAAGCAAATACTATAGCTTTATCATTCATCTTCTTTATCATCTCTTTATTAAATGCGCCCTTAGTTGATACTCCTATCAGCAGATCTGCTCCCTTAACTGCCTCTTCTATGCTTAAGCTAAGCTGATCCTTGTTAGTTATCTCGCTGATCTCTCTTTTAATTATATTTGTCTTTACCTCTTGGTCTCTATCCTTAAAGATAGCGCCTTTTGTATCAAATACTATGATATCCTTAGCGCCAAAGCTAACAAGAAGCTTTACTATGCCATATCCTGCAGATCCTGCACCGTTAACTACTATCTTTATCTCTTTAATGCTTTTACCAACTAGCTTTAATGCATTTATTAATGCTGCTAATACAGATACTGCAGTACCATAGCTGTCATCATGAAATACTGGTATCTCTAGGCTGCTCTCTAGCTCCTTTAAGATCTCTACTACCTTTGGAGACTCTATATCCTCTAGATTTATTCCACCAAATGAAGGAGCTATAGCTCTTATAAAGCTTAATATAAATCCCTTATCTGTATTGCTTATAGCTAATGGTATAGCATCAACCCCGCCGAAGTGCTTAAAGAGCAGGGCCTTTCCCTCCATAACTGGCATTCCAGCTTCTGGACCTATCTTTCCTAAGCCCAATATTCTTGTTCCATCAGTAACTATAGCTATGCTATTGCTTCTATTTGTATACTCAAACGAAAGATTCTTATCTGCCTTTATAGCCAATGAGACATCTGCAACTCCAGGAGTATAAGCAAGCTTTAGATCATTTTTATCCTTAAGCTTAACCTTTGGCATTACCTGTATCTTACCATTTCTTAGCTTATGAAACTCTATAGGATCGTTCAATAAGACTCACTATTATTATCTATACAATATGTATTATTAAATATTTGGTATATTCTTGTTGCCTTCTTTCTACTTATGTTTCTAATACTATCAAGCTGCTCTATAGAAGCATTAGCTATGTTACGTATAGTCTTAAATCTTAAAAGCAGCTCTTTTGCTGTTATTGGTCCAACGTAAGGAAGAGATCCTACTATCTGCTCCATATAATCAGAGTCTGTCTTTAGTATCCTTCCAGCTTTAAACGATACTGCTCTATGCTCATCTATCTGCTCGTGCTTACATATCTGTGCTACTATATCTGCAGTTTCTGTCTTGTCTGAGGTATTTATGACAGATATATTGTAATGAGCTATAAGAGATGCAATAGCGCCACTATATACATTACTATTAAGTAAGAAGTATTCCTTTGATCCTTCTATTATTAAAACAGGCCTCTCAAAGCTGTCTCTCAATCGCTTCGCTTGCTTAAATAATCTTCCATCTATTATAGATCTCTGAAAGTCCTCAATACTCTTTCTCTCTATTGCTATTCTGTCAGAGGCTAAATAATCCCCTATCTCAAGATGTCTTATTTCTATATCTAGATTAAGCTCTTCTAATCTATATAATATATCAAGATCTCTTTCTCTATCATCTACTATAACCCTTATCTCTTTCATCAGCCTTCACTGCTGAAGGTTATATTTGTTATCAATGGAATTACGCCATTACTATTATAGCTAAATACCAGTATATTTGGATTAGCGCCCTCAAGCATCGTTGTATTTATAATATATTGCTTAATATCTCCATCTATATATCCAGAGAAGATCTTTCTTTGTGCTCCTTTATTATACTCATATATATTCATATCTACGCTACTATTGAGCTGAGGATTATTAAGATTTAGAGATCTTGCATAGAAGCTTATTCTTGTTGGCCTTTCTATATAGGAGCTTGAGCATTCTGCTATACTTATGCTTGAGTTACATGGAGCGTAAACTATGATATAGGCGCTTGATCCATTATAAGCTAATGGTGTATAGAAGTCTAAGCTGCTGTTATATATCTGGATCCTTGGCCAGTACTGCGGATAAGTATAAGCCACGTATGATCTATATGCGGCTTCTGTCGTCTTATTAAGTACAAAGAAAGCCATAGTGGTATTACCATCATATACAGGATACCCAAAAAGACTATATAAGTAGCTGTATAGCTTCTGGAATCCAGAGAAGTTCTCTTGTGTTAGATATGGTAGTAGATTTATAACTACAAATGCAGTTCTATAATTATATAATGAAAGTAATGTTACATTACTAAAGTTCTCATTTACCACTGCAGAGTAATTTATCGATAGAGATGGAAATAGCGCAGTGTCTGCTTGAATAGCAAGAGGTATAGTATATAATAGATTCTCCTCCTGTGGTGTCACTCTAGATGTATATCCTGTAAGTATGGGCTTTTTGTATATCGACTCAAAATACATATTCATTGATAGATATAGATTCGGATATACTCCAGTAACTGGTGTTGCTGGCAGTGGTAAGACTGTAAAGTTACTGCTTATATTCGCTATCGTATCATAAAATCTTGAGCTTATACCTTCTATAGGCTGCTCATCAAAATGAGTAAGATAGCTATTTGTTGGAAATAGATTATTACCTAATACAAATACTATCAAGAGTAGTGATAATACTATAAGCTTAGATCTTCTATTATTAGATCTATCTATTATATCAGATAGCGCGATAGCTGCTATTATAGATAATGCAACCAGACTTATCACAAAGTATCTATCATACTCTCTAACTGCATTTACTAATGGTATGCTATTAAATACATCAAATAGAGGATTATCTGGAGGTAGATTCTGAGAGTATGGTTGAGTACAGCTAGCACCATAAGGGCCTAGCGTTATATATGGGCCAAGAGAGACTATCATGAAGAATAAAGCAACTAGCAGATCTGGGATTACCTTAGATCTAAATCTGTATATCGCATACATTACTAATAGTATAACAGAATAGCCTATGAATGCTGTCCTCTCTGTACCAAGTGTTACTGATGTATAAGTTAGAATTGATAGGCAAGAGGCAGATCCGTTAAATAGGCCGTAACCGTTTGTTAATGGGTAAAATATACCATTAAAATATGGTATAATAAAGAAGCTTAGCAGATTATTGCTATACAAAGCATACTGTGCTACTGAGCTTACACCTGCTAGTGAGTATCTATATTCTCTATATAGCTCATATGTTGGATAGAGAAGCCATATGCTGGTTATTATAAATGTAATAGATACAACTATTATAGCAAGATATATCTTGCTTATCTTTATGCTGCTTAGATTAACCTTACTTATAAGAGCTGCTCTCTTCTCTTTATCCGTAACTATATATACTAAAAGATAGGCCAATAGAAGAAGGCTATCAAAGACTATAAACTCAATATTATTCATTAGATAAACAAGTGTTAATGATAACCCTATTATAGATGAATTTAAGATGACTTTCTTTGTACTTTTTGAATCTATTATGTTAATTAGCGCAAGTAAAGAAAGAGGCAAGAAGCCAGAGAACTCCATATCGAGCTCTCCTAAGGAGTGTATTAAAGAAAACGATCCAAATGCAAATATGAATCCGCTGAAGAATGCTGCGTACTTGTTATTAGTTATCTTATATGCAAGAAGGTACATCATAAATGCAGAGAAAGCTAAGCCGAATATCTTTAATATATTGTAAGCAAAGACTATATTCGATATGGAGCTTATGACTGCAGCTAAAAGATATGTTAGAACAGGGTATGCATTTACTAGAAGATTAGCGCCAACAGGATAGTATATAAGATCTGTGTTAAATAGGTTAAGATGATTTGAGATCGCATACCTAGTCCAGAATATAAACCATAACGCCTGAAATGTATCGCTTCCAAAGCCTATTGCATATCTTGTTATATTACCAAGTATAAAATAGAACTCTAGCATCGAGGCTAATATATAGAGAATTATTACTATATAATGCTGCCTTAACCATTTCTCTATCTCTTTAGTGTACATGCTATTGCACTATCTTACTATGCCTTAATATGGAATACTCTATAATCTTTTACATAAGGAGAGGCAACAAGTATGGTATAGCTTCCATTAAGCTTATATGCGCGATAGTACTGTGAGCTGGTTAAATTACTTGTAGATTGCGGTGAAAAGTATTCAGATATGTAAAAGGTTGTCTTAGTATTCTCGCTATAGTTTAGTCTTTGCGAGGTTGGTGTAAGAGTTGTATTTACTTCTATATCTGTTGATCTAGCCGGCATACTTACATAGCTTACTCTAGATAGTATTGATACAGGGCAGAGTAGATAAGGTGGTGGGGGTGGCTCTATAAGCAATGGTGTTTTATTATATAGCTGAGATATGCTATAGTTGCCTTTAAATAGCGCTACTACTATAGGAAATAGATTTAAATCACATGGATACTCATTATTTATAAAGCTTGTATTACTGACTATATCTGTTATTATGCTCATATTTCTATATAATATTACTGTAGTGTTTGATGGATTATATAGATATGCAGTGAGCTTAAATGTATTATTCTTTAGCTCTGTAATGTTCGCATATAAAATGACTGAGCGCTTAGATTCATTTATTAGCTCTGTCTTGTTATTGTAGCTTGAGTTAACGCTATTATTTAGGCTTTGGTTATTTGAGTATAATCCGCCACTATTTGAATACTTAACATTAGGACTAGATTCTATATAGTATAGTATCAGTACTATTAAAGCCAATACCAATATTAGATATAAAGGCATATAATGCCTACTCTGCTTATCAGATACCATAACTAATCATTATAAGTTAATACTCTACTAATTTAAAAATCTATTAATATAATATATAAATAATATAAGAATCATCTACGATCTTAATTATAGCTTAGCATCTGCCTTTTCGCATGGATATGTATAATATCATAGCTGCTTGTATACGGTGAAACTATAAGCAGAGTATAACTTCCATTAAGCGGCTCTTGTTTATATGTATTATTTGCATATATCCAGTAGCTACTTATAATATAAGAGGTCTTAGACGTTGTATTATAGACATGATCTGTGCTCTGCGCTGAGCTATAGTATATAGATATATTACTTGATCTACTAAATAGATAGACAGGCGAGGCATTACCTGTTATTAGAGGGCAGGTAACGATAAATGGCTTATATAATAGTAAGGGACTTTTATTGTAAAGCTGCGTTACGTTATATATCCCTTTATAGAGTGCTATAGCTATAATAAAGCTATTGTAGCTACATGGATACTCATTATTTATAAAGCTTGTATTACTGACTATATCTGTTATTATGCTCATATTTCTATATAATATTACTGTAGTGTTCGATGGATTATATAGATATGCATCTACTCCTATAGACTGATTAAATCTATTGTATACGGAGACATTCAATAACGCTTTCTTATCTTCTTCGTATCTTGATATATTAAAGCTAAAGTTATAACGAGATATATTTAAGCTGTTTACTGTTATAACAATAGTGCTATTGTCTTGACTGCTTGAGCTATTCGGTATAGTTGTATATGTTGTGTATACTGTTGTATATAAGCTACTGTTGTATTTAGGCTTGCTAGATAAGTATATATATGCTATAATATAGATAGCTGCTATGAATACTATTGATACTACATATCTAATAAGTATCTGACTCTTTCTATTATTATCTTTCATATAAACTACTTTATATATACTAAAGACTTTATAATAAAGATTGATATACACTTTTATTAAATTATCTATCTATTAAATAATTATTTAGGTGAAGACGAATGATAGAAGGTATCTATGTAAAAGGAGTCTCAGTAGAAGTTAAAGAGCATAGCTTACTATCTAGACAGATGCCGCCAAGGATGACTTATAGATTTGACAGCCTAGAAACGAAGGATAGTAAAGCAACGATAAAGTTTGGATTTGTAGCTGATTATCTATCTCCAGATAACAAAGAGATTGCAAAGATGGAGATAAATGGAGATGTACTAATAAGTGATGATGAAAGTAAGATAAAGGATATAGAGAAGCTATGGAATGAGAAGAAGCAGGTACCAAATGAGGTATCAGAGCAGATTCTTAGCCTATTAGCATATACATGCTCCGGCGTTGGTACTTTAGTATCGTATTCATTAGGATTACTACCACCTATCTTAGTAGCGCCTATAAAGCTAGAGCCACCAAAGTGATAATATATTAGCTTTATAAAGTTTGCTAGTAAAAATATATATTAGCGACCATTAAGTGATCTTGTATGGCAAAGTACTTTTTAGGTAGGCAGCTTGTTGGTAAAAGAGTAATAACTAACGATGGCTTTGATCTCGGCAGACTGCTAGATCTCGAGGTTGATGCCACTGGTAAGATACAGGGCCTAATAACAGAGATAAATCCAGATAGCAGCTTATCCGGATCTCTAAAGGCAGAAGAGGGACAGATAAATATACCTTATGTTGCAGTTGTAGCAGTAAATGACTATATAATAGTAGATAGAAAGAGATTCAGCTGATTTTTTAATTTAGTGTATCTATGCTTATTGCTGGCTTCGATGAAGCCGGCAGAGGCGCGATCTTTGGGCCTCTTGTCATCGGCTTTGTAGCATTCTATGAGTCTGATCTAGATTATCTAGAGAGTAATTCTATAATAAGAGACTCTAAGACGCTATCGCCTCGTTCTAGAGAGATTGCAAATAGTATGATAATAAGTAGAGCTTCTATATACGATTTTGTGGAGATAAGTCCATCAACAATAGATAATGCTATTAAAAGGAGATACTCGCTAAATCAGCTCGAAGCAGATTTTATTGCAAATTATATCTTAAGATTTAACCAGTTTGTGGATAAGTTTATTATAGACTCTCCAGATACAGAGGAGAGAAGCTTCTCAAGAAGGATCTTAAATATACTGAATAAGTTAGATGTAAAGATCTCAGAGGATAAGATAATAGCCAAGCACTTCGCTGATAGAGATTTTAAGGTTGTATCTGCTGCTAGTATAGTTGCAAAGGTTAATAGAGATTTTATAATAGAAAGCATTAAAAGCAGATACAAGGTAGATATAGGATCAGGATATCCATCAGATCCTAAAGCGATAGAGGCACTTAAGAGTAAAAAGGATCTTCTAAAGCGCTTTATAAGAAAAGAGTGGTACACTTATAAAAGAATAGAGGATGAGAAGCAGAAGAAACTATTTTAATTAAGCTTATCGGCTATACTTATAATACGATCTATTAGATCATTTATAGCATCAATATTATTCTTATCTATATCTTTTAATACAAACCCTGCTGCACCAATATGACCATTGCCACCAAAAGCCTTAGATATTCTAGCGCAGTCTATATCTCCATTTGATCTTAATCTAACCTGCCCTGCATTCTTTATATACACTCTAAGGTTGGACTCTGGATACTTTAGCTTTAGTGTGTCGCATACTACTGAGGCATCTAGATCATACTTACCTAAACTTGTGGCGACAGCTACCTTATATCTGCCCTTCTCTATATAGATTGACTTACTAATTATATCATTAAGTATCTTCTCCTCTTCCCTCTTATACCTTTCAGTAATCTCTAATAGCTCTTTATTATCGTTTACGCTACTGCCGCTCTTAAGCAGATCTTTTACTTTATCTAATATCCTATCTGCCTCATCTTTATTCTCTACACCTACTATATCATTCGCATAGCTTATAACTTTATATAAGGTATCAAATGACTCTGTCTCCTTTACAGTAAATAGGCCTAGATCGGTAGCTAGCGCGATGGCATATATCTTGAATAATGCCTTATCAAAGCCTATCAGCTTTCTAGCAAACTCTCTATAAGTAAGAGTCGCTCCAGTATTCTCTGGATCATCCCCTATTATATAGATATCTGCATAGCGATTCAGTATCTCTACAACTCTCTCGCTAAATGCATGATGATCTAAGAAAACTAGCTTTCCATTACTTGCCTCTATAAGCTCAAATACCTTCTTATATAGGTCTACTGCTTGCTCATTTATGCTTATATCTGATACTATGGCCAAGAACTTGTATATGCCATATCTCTTTATAGCATCTGATAGCTGATTATACAACCTCTCTGCATCTTCTCTATCGTAGTTGGAGTAGAGTATAATAGATCTCTTGTTAAATCTTTCACATACCTTCTCTATCATCGCCCCTGAGCCTACACCGTCAAGATCCTGCCTATGAACAATACCTATAACAAAAGGGGCATCATCAAATAGATCTTTTATATCGCTCTCAAACTTACTCATTACCTTATAGCTATCATTATACGCTGTCATATTAAATTAAAGTAGAAGAAAACTTATATAAAGATTCTACTTTCTTATTAATATCTATCCTACATAAGTTAACATGCTTTTGTACTTCTCTACCTTGCCTCTTACTATATCGCTATAGTACTTACTTATCTTCTTTGTTATTGGCATATCCTTATTCTTTATCTCTATATCATCAACAGAGATTATCGGTGTTATCTCTGCTGCTGTACCACAGAAGAATAGCTCATCCGCGGTATATAGCTCCTCTCTATTTACAACTCTCTCTATTACCTCTATATCGAGATCCTTAGCTATCTTTATTATAGTATCTCTAGTTATACCTTCTAGAATATTAGAATCTAAGCTTGGAGTTATAAGCTTATCCCCCTTAACTAGGAATATATTCTCTCCAGGCCCTTCACTTACATATCCTCTAGAGTTAAGCATTACTGCCTCATCTGCTCCTCTGTAATGTGCCTCTAAGGATGCTAGTATAGAGTTTATATAGTTACCGCTAGCCTTCGCCATTGGAGGCAGTATGCTGTTATCTATTCTTCTCCATGATGAAACAATGCATCTTATTCCACTATCTTTGTTCTTGAAGTAGCTGCCCATCTCTATAGCTACTATGGCTAAGCTTACCTTCTTACCGTAAGGGTTAAGCCCAATACTCTCTGAATTATAGAATATGAATGGCCTTATATAAGAGTCATTAAGCTTATTTAGTCTTATAAGATCCTTTACAGCAGCCTCTATCTGCTCCTTTGTATAGCTTATATTGATATGATAGATCCTAGCGGAGTTTATTAATCGCTCTATGTGCTCTCCTAGTCTAAATACTGCTACACCATCCTCTGTTGCATAAGAGCGTATTCCTTCAAATATACCACTTCCATACTGCAATGAGTGATTTAGTAAGCCAACCTTATAATCAGAGTAGCGCTTTATCTCATTATCTATCCATATATACTCCTCTTCTAAGGCTTGCATATATAGATATTAATCTTAGATAGCTTCTTAATAGATTGTGCTTATCTTACACAATCTACATAAATAGCAATTCTGATAATATTTTTATACCTTTATATCAATTAAGAGATAATACAGGCCTTTTTATGCATGATAAGTATTCTTTCTATAAGAGGCTATACAAGATTGAAAGCTTGCACTATCTATTCTACAAGAGACTATCAAAAGATGCAAGGCTGCCAGAGGAGGTAAGAGAGCTAGCAAAGAGGCTATATAAGATAGAGTATAATGATTCTATAAGATGGGCGAGATTAGCAGATATTAAGCCATCCATAGATATTCTATTGAGGATACATGCTTATCTAATAGATCTTCTAAGGAGATTATTTGGAATAGCATTTACTATGAAGCTTATCGAAAGAGAAGAGATAGACACAGAGAAAGAGCTTAATAAGCATAAGAGCAGCCTAAAGCTATCAGATAAAGAGCTATCTGAGATAAGAAGTATAGAGAGATATAGAGCTATAATAGAGAAGGAGATAAAGAAGAGGATACTTAGGTATGAGAGAGAGGCAAGCAACATTAGAGATATAGTCTTTGGAATAAATGATGGGCTTGTTGAGGTCTTAGCCTCTGTCTCGGGTATAGCTACTGCTATAGAGAATCCATTACTTGTAATAATAAGCGGCCTTATAGTAGCGCTATCTGGTACCTTATCTATGACAGTTGGAGCTTATCTATCAACCGGAGCAGAGAGCAGCAGAGAGGATGCAAAGAGATCTGCAAAGTACGTTGGCTTATCTTATATAACTGGAGCAGTAATTCCGATAATACCATTTATTATAGGATTTAAGCATCTTGAGGGCATAATATTAGCATTCCTATTTACAGGCATGGCTTTGTATATATCATCATTTATAATAGCAGTTATGAGCAATAATAGCATTGATAGATATATAGCAAAGACTCTAATATTCTCACTATCTGCAGCTTTAGTAACATCTCTATTAGGATATATAGTAAGGATAGCCTTAGGAGTCAATCTGTATTAACGAAGCCCTTTTAAATTATAGTTAATAAGATTTATTTATATTTAATGATTTAATTAAGTAATTAGTTACTTAATTAGCTACTTATTGGGTGATTAGAATGCCTAGAAGATCAAGCAGTGAGATTAATAGTCTTATAGAGCAGGCTGTTAAGCAGATGGACTTTCTTATAAATGATATGAAAGTGCCTAGAAGCATAAGGGCAACTATATCTAACGCAAAGGATAGACTTCTTAATAGCAAAGACTCTTTAGATATAAAGATATCTTCAGTAATATATGATCTAGACTCTGTAAGCAATGATATAAATATACCGCAGCAAGAGAGAACTCTAATATGGAATATACTGTCTATATTAGAATCAATAAAAGTTAAGTAAGAATGAACGAGGCAGCTACAGAGCTACTTAACAGATTAAGAGATATCGCACCGAATATAATTATAAAGAAGGATGCTACAGAGCTAATCAGCGATGTAGATATTGAGCTTCTTACCGCTTATATAGTAAAGCAGTATAAGGATGAGAAAGGCTTAGTAGTACTAGATAAGAATAAGCTATCAAGCATAATAGAATCTATAAAGAGCTCAAAGCCAGAGAGAGTAGAGGTCTTAAATAAGAGCTATAGAGCAGAGGCAAGCGAGATAGAGGCAGAGTATAAGATCTACAATACAAAGGATAGCTACTGTAATGCAACAGCAAATGACTTTGTAAGCTACTTTAGAAGCAGACTATTTAAGATTAGAGATAAGATCCTTAGAAATAACTTAGAGATAAGAAATGAGCTAGTAAATATAAATAGCATAGATAACTACGCATCTGGAAGAACATTTGTAACTGCTGGCATAATAAGAGATAAGAGAGATACAAAGAACGGCAATATAACAATAACTATTGAGGATGAAACTGGCTCTATAAATGCTATTATACCGATGAATAGAGGGAATACTGAGCTAGAGAAGGATGCGAGATATCTTGTAAATGATGAGGTAATAGCTGTTAAGGGAAAGCTCATCTCGAAGGATCTGCTCTTAGTCAGTAATATATACTTCCCAGATACATCAGTTAAGAATAAGAGATCAGAAGATGATATCTATATAGGATTTTTATCAGATATACATGTAGGTAGCAAGCTATTCTTAGAGAAGAACTTTAGAGCATTCTTGAGTTGGTTGAATAGCAAGGACGAAAATAGCATAAGCGGCAAGATAAAGTATCTCGTAATCTCAGGAGATCTAGTAGATGGAATAGGGGTATACCCTGAGCAAGAAAGAGAGCTTAGTATAGCAGATATATATCTTCAGTATAGATATCTGTTTGATCTGCTTTCAGATGTACCGGATTACATACATATATTCCTAGCACCTGGAAATCATGATGCTGTAGCTTTAGCTGAGCCGCAGCCACCATTACCAGAAGACATAATAAGAGAGTTTAAGAATGCTGCAGATAATATATCTATACTACCAAATCCTATGTATATAAGCGTACATAAGTTTAATCTTGTTGGATACCATGGCGCATCTATAGACTCCATGATTAAGTCTATACCAGGGCTTAGCTATGATAAGCCAGCAGAGGTAATGCTGCAGCTATTAAGAAAGAGGCATCTATCTCCAGTATATGGAATGAATCCTGTTATACCATCTGCTGAGGATAATCTAGTAATGGAGATAGATCCAGATATATTTCATACAGGACATATACATAAGAATGACTTTGCAACGCATAAAGGAAGCATACTTATAAATAGCGGTACTTGGCAGGCTAAGACAATATACCAGATAAAGCTAGGACATAATCCAACTCCTTGCAACTTTTATGCCTACGGATTAAAGAATAATAATCTCGTATCTATGGACTTTAGTGGTGAGTATAGATGAATATTAAAGAGTATGAAGAGCTAATGAATAAAGAGTTTGATAAGGCTTATAAGGTTGCTAGCGCAGCTAGAGAGAAAGGATATGATCCAGAGCCTTATGTTGAGATCTCTAAAGCACCAGATCTAGCATCAAGAGTAGAAGGAATAGTTGGCTATAAAGGAGTAGCAGAGCTTATAAGAAGTCTATCTCATGGACAGCCTACAAGAGTATTAGCATTTGATGTAGCTAAAGCCATCTGCACAGATGAAAGATTTAAACAAGATAGTATAGAGGCAACATTAACATTAGCTGTAAGGGTAGGATTAGCTATACTTACAGATGGAGTACTAGTAGCGCCTACAGAAGGTATGCAGGGAATAAAGATATATAAGAATCCAGATAACACAACATATGCCTCTATAATATATGCTGGTCCAATAAGAAGCGCTGGTGGAACTGCTGCTGCGTTATCTGTAGTTTTGGTAGATTATCTAAGAAGAGTATTTAATATTGGAGAATATAAGCCATCATCTAATGAGGTTGAAAGGTATATTGAGGAGATAGAGCTATATGATCAGAGAATTGCAAGACTTCAGTATAAGCCGCCAGAGGATCATATAAGAATAATAGTACAGAACTGTCCTGTATGCGTTGATAGTATAGCATCTCACGATATAGAGGTTGGAGTTCATAGAGATATTAAAAGGATAAGGCTTGACAATACAGAGGAGACAGTAACAAATAAGGTAAGAAGCGGAATAGGATTAGTTATATGCGAAGGAATCGCTCAGAAGGCAAAGAGCGTATTAAAGTATGCTAATACATTCAATCTAAACTGGGGCTGGTTAGAGAAGGTTATAAAGGTAGATAAGGCAAAGCAAGAAGGAGAGAGCAATGAAGCAACATTCTTATCAGAGCTTGTAGCTGGAAGACCTGTCTTAGCATATCCTAAGATGAGTGGATCGTTTAGATTGAGATATGGCAGATCAAGATTCACAGGAATAGCAGCTAAAGGCTTTAATCCAGCTACTATGATTCTGCTTGATGATTTTATAGCAGTAGGAACTCAGCTTAAGATAGAGACACCAGGAAAGGGCTGCGTTGCAGTACCTGTAGATACTATAGAGGGGCCTTTTGTAAAGCTTACTGATGGGAGAGCATTTAGGATTAACACTGCTGATGAGGCACGCAAGTATAAGAGTATGGTTCAAAAGATAATATCTGTAGGAGATATACTAGTAACTTATGGAGACTTTAAGAAAACCAATACGCAGCTTATAGAAAGCAGCTACGTTGAAGAGTTCTGGGAGGCAGAGCTAAGAGCAAAGGGTGTAGATCAGATACCATCAGTGAACAGATTTAAGGATGCTTATGAGATCTCAAAGAGCTACGGTATCCCAATGCATCCTAGGTATATATACGAGTATCAAGATGTAAGCGTAAGCGATCTTATTGCAGTTATCGATTCGCTATACAGATCAGATATAAAGCATAATGGTAGCTTATTCTCTGTAGAGTCTATAAAGATAAAAGAGAATGTAGATCTGATAAGGCATATACTAGAGAGGCTTTGTATACCGCATAGAGACTTTATAAGCCATATTATTATAGAGAATGACGATGCCCAAGCCCTATTAGCTACATTGGGCTTCTCAGAGAATGAGCAGATAGTAGTTGATCCTAAGAAGATTGATGGCTATAGAAGTATAGATGCAAAAAGCTCTCTTGAGCTTATAAACAAGATCGCTCCTTTTAAGGTCATGAAGAGATCTAGCAGAATAGGAGCTAGAATTGGAAGACCAGAAAAGGCAAGAGAGAGGCTAATGAAGCCACCTCCGCACGTTCTATTCCCTTTAGAGCTGTATGGAGGTAGTGAGAGAAATGTAGTTAAGGCTTATAATAATGCAAAGAAGAGATTCGATAATAGAGGAATCGAGCTCACAATAGCTAACTACGAATGCCCTATAGATAAAGAGCTTATAGTTACTCCTTACTGTGATAAGCATAAGGTAAGAGCTGTACTTCAAAGATCTTGCAATAAGTGCGGCATTAAGACAGTTGACAAGATCTGTCCTAGATGCGGCTCAGAGACAGTTGCTTATTCTAAGAGAGAGATTGATATAGTAGAGCTCTATAAGAGAGCCTTAGATAGACTAAATGAGCACTCAAATATCGAAGTTATAAAGGGAATTAAGGGGCTTACTAATGCTGATAAGATACCAGAGCCATTAGAGAAAGGAATATTAAGAGCTAAGCATAATGTACATATCTTTAAGGACGGAACTGCTAGATTTGATGGAACAGATGTACCTATAACTCACTTCTATCCAAGAGAGGTTGGGATAACAGTTGAGAAGGCGAGGCAGCTTGGATATACTACAGACTATAAAGGAGCTCCATTAGAAAGAGATGATCAGCTTATAGAGTTAAGGCATCAGGATATAATAATACCTAAGAAAGCATTAGAATTTCTATATAATGTAGCAAACTATATAGATGAGCTCTTAGAGAAGTACTATGGCCTTGAGAGATTCTATAATCTAAAGAGCAGCGAGGATATTATTGGACAGTATGTTATTACATTATCTCCGCATACATCTGCAGGAGTTCTGAATAGAATAGTTGGCTATATGGATGTTAATGCCATACTTGCTCACCCATACACTATATCAGCAAGAAGAAGAAACTGCGATGGAGATGAGGATACAATGATGCTTCTACTAGATGCGCTTATAAACTTCTCTAGAAACTATCTTCCATCAACTATAGGAGGTACTATGGATGCCCCTATAGTACTAACTGTTAATGTACATCCAGAGGAGGTTGATGACGAGGTTCATGAGATGGAGGTACAATCATGTTATGATCTAAATTTCTATAGAGCGACTCTTGAAGGAAAGATGCCTGGAGATCTACAGCTTGATACGGTTGGAAGTAGATTAGGTAAAGAGACAGTATATGACAATCTAAACTTTACACATCTATCAAGCATAAATGTTATAAGCAGTAGCCCTAAGAGATCTAGGTATACTATACTAAAGAGTATGCAAGAGAAGATAGAGGCAGAGTTCAGCTTAATAGATAAGCTAGAGTGTGTTAATAAGTCTGATGCAGCTAGAAAGCTTATATTAAGCCACTTCTTACCAGATCTTATAGGAAATCTTCATTCATACTTTAAGCAAGGATTTAGATGCACAACATGCAATGCAAAGTACAGAAGAGTTCCTATAAAAGGAGTATGTGAAAGATGTGGTGGAAAGCTAACTCTCACGATCTCAAGGGGTAGCATAGAGAAGTACTTAGACTCTGCTGAAAAGCTTGCAGAAAGGTATAATTTAGATAACTATATAAAGCAAAGAATAAGATTAATAAGATATGAGATAAAAGAAGTATTTGGTAGTAGCTATAGCGGAGCTACTAACCTTACCGCATTTATGTGATCTAATATGGGTCTTATAGAGCTAGAGCTGAATAGAGAGCTTCAGAGAAGGATAGATGAAAACCTATCTAAAAATCTGTTGTATATGAGCTTTAGAGAGCTCACATCGGGCTTTAATGATAGACTGCATATCTCTAAATCTATACTAGATGAGTTTGAACAGACTTACTATCTAGGCTATAATGATAAGAAAGAGATCATTAACTTTAAGAAAGGAGTTAGTGATAAGAGATATATAGCTGCTTTAGATCTCTCTTATGATATATTCTTAACATTATATGAGATAAACTCGAGATCTCTCTTTGGTATAAGAGCATTGCCAGAGAATCTAATAAATTTCTATACAGAGCTAAATAGATTTGTAAGATCGCTGAAGTTAAAGAAGAAGAGATTTGAGATAAGGATATTCGGATTACAGAATAACTATGGGGCAGACTACATAAGAGAGCTTTATAATATATTAGACAATAAGCTGAAGCTGCCTATTGTAGAGATCGACCTATTTGGAAATGAGCTTAGAGAGATAGCTGTAGATGCATATACTGGCTTAAGCTATAAGATACTTAAATTTAATAGATTATATAAGCCGAATGAGCTGTTAAACACAATAAGCCTAGAGCAGTTTAAAGCTAGTATAAAGTAGATTAAAAAGAATTAATAATTATTGCTTCTAAAATATTTATAAGAATGATTAATATGAGTAAGGAGATAAAGCCAACATATAAGATTGTTAATATAGTAGCTAGCGTTCAGGTACCAATGCAGCTAGATCTTATATCACTTGCACTTAACTCTAGAAACATAGATTATGAGCCGGAGCAGTTCCCAGGAGCTATACTAAAGATAGAGAATCCCAAGGCAGCAATGCTTCTATTTAAACAAGGTAAGATAATCTGCGCTGGGACAAGGAGCAAGGAAGAGCTTGAAAGAGCTGTTGCCGAGGCTATAAAGATTCTAAAGGCAGCAAGGAAGACTAATTCTTAAAAAAGTAATTTATAAATTACTTTTTATCTTAAAGAAAAGGCATATATATCTAGAAAGTCATAGTATATAAGAGGGATGGGTGTGGTAGAAGATAGAGAGGAGTTAGAGGATAAACTGGAGTTAGTAGCTCGTGAGCTACTAGCAGAGAACGACTTCGCAAAGCTCTTCAATGAGCTGGGCGTAGAAGAATCAAAGAGCTGCAGTGAGGCCTTAAAGGTTATTGTGGCGAAGAGGATTACCGAGTACATAATAAAGGCGCAGAAGATAGCAAAGAAGAAGAATATGAATCTAGGCCCAGCAGCACTCATACTAGCAGATAATGATAGATAGCGCTATCTTTTCTTCTTTCTATTTTTATTTTTAAGATCTAGATCTGCATCTGAGCTATTAACTGCTTTATTAAATAGCTCTAAAGCCTTTCTTATATTCTCCTTATCTCCATAATTCTTCTCTATTGGAGTCTCAAGTATAAACGATTTATCTTCTATGCCTTTAAATGAGAAGAGATTTATGAAGCCTTTAGATCCTATATATCCTTTTGCTATATGCCAGTGTCTGTCTACATTGCTATTCAGATCATACTTAGAGTCATTCAGATGAATTAGCATAAGCTTATCCATACCAATACTATCTGCTATCTTACTGAGTAGCTTATTAGTAATATCAGAATCTCTAAGATCATATCCTGCTGCAAATAGATGACATGTATCTAAACAGATGCCAACATTCTTTCTATCTATATCATCTACTAGACCTATAATCTCATCTATAGATGAGCATAAGCTACTCTTAGAGCCTGCAGAGTTTTCTATCTGTATATTTATATTATTATATGAGCCTGCTGCCTCGTCTATAGTTTCTTTAAGTATCTTAATAGATCTCTCTTTATCTCCGCCTTTAGATGAGCCAGCATGAACTGTCAGATGTCTTAATCCTATAACAGACATCTTCTCTAGATATCTTATAAGCAGATCTCTGCTTCTTCTATGAATCTCTTTATCCTGAGATGCAAGATTTGCTATATATGGTAGATGAACATAAATCTCTATATCATACTGCTCTCTAAGCCTATTGAACTCTTCTATATCAGAGTCTTTGAACTCGCTAAGCCTATTAGATATATTTCCAGATAAGAAGATCTGAACTGCTGAGTATCTCATCTTATTTGCATAGCTTATCGCATTGCTTAGTCCTTTATTAATAGAGACATGTACTCCTATTCTCACTCAATCACTCATCTTTATGACTCTCTCTGAAAGTCTGCTTATAGATCTACTAAACTTAGAGTTAGGTTTATCTATAATAATAGGCCTCTGAAGCTGAATTGACCTATTTACATTATCATCATAAGGTATCTTATGTATATAGCTGTTATAAGACTCCTCTATCTCTTTTATATTCAGCTCATAGCTTCTATTCTGTATCTTGTTTACTATAAGCATATGCTCTATATTATTCTTATCGTAAAACTTAGCAAGCCTCAGAGCGCTTATATAAGATCCTGTATAAGGCTCTGTTACTATAAAAGCCATGTTGTATAAGCTTGCTATATCTTCTAATATATAACCTGGAGCAGTATCAAAGATTACATAATCGTACTTCAGCTTCAGTAGCTCTCTTTTTAATCTATGCATCTGCTTCCCATTTACTATAGTTGTATACTGACTTATCTTGTTTGATGATACAACATATCTTAATCCGGTATCGTGTATCATTATACACTCATCTATACTCCTCTTTCCTTTAAGTATATCTAGAAAAGTATGCTTTACATTAGCTAAGCCTAGATATGTAGCTATACTAGAGTTAGTTATATCTGCATCTATTAGCAATACATTAAAGCCTTTATTCTCTAAATCTATTGCAATATTAATTGCTATTACACTCTTTCCAACGCCCCCTTTATTTGAGCTTACTCTTAAGATCCTCATCTTATTACAATATTAAGATCTACAAAAATTATATAAATCTTTAAGTAACTTCTATCTTATGCTTCTGTAGAGCCTCTTAAACATCTCTGCTCTCTTCTTATTATATCTTGGCCTACCTCTATAGATAACTAATATTGATATAACTATAAGTGCTACTGTCAATATAAGTATAACATAGATAGCGTTCTTAAGCCTACTGTATAAGCTAATGCTCTCTGGACTACTAGATGTTGAACTTCTAAATAAGAGCTCCTTTGATACTGGTATGCTATACGATAGCTCTTTATTATTATAAAGCAGATTTATGTAAAGAGTTGTGCTATTAGATCTTAAAGATGATACCGTTTCATTAATATATAATGTGCTACTTGGCTTAACTAAGTAGTATGAGCTTATTGGATATACTGTAGCATTATCTGCCTTAGCTGTTGTGTATATATATGTGCTGTTTAAACCGTTATAGAATAGCAGTAATGAGACTAAGCTATAGTTTAAGTATGTACGCTTCTTTATTGCTATAAGATCTAATGATGCGTTTGACTGATTAGAGTATGTTATAAGCAGCTCTTGATCGCTATAGAAAGGCTCAAGAGAGATTTTAGATATATTATAGTATGCGTATAGCGTCTGATTAGGATATAGATACTTAGAGTATCATCTTATGATGAATGATCCATTGCTTTCAGATATATTGCTTGGAAGACCATATGCATATATATTACTAGAGCTATCTGTTACTGAGATTGGAAGTCTAAGCTCTATAACTGCATCCCTTATTACCTTATTAGCGTTAGATCTTATTGCAATAAGCGAGTATGCGGAGCTCATGTTGTTATAAAGCAGTGTGTACTGATAGCTGCTTATATAACCATACGGCTTATTCTTCTGAACTAGTATATTATACTTAAATAGCCTACTATTACTGCCATTTAATGAACTTATATTTATATAAATGGGTATTATGCTTAAGCCACTCTCTATAGCTGAATAGTTTATATTTAGTATATCATCTATGCTTTGATGCTCTGGTATATATATAGAATAAGCATCTGGTATTATAGATCTATTAAATGAGGCGTTTGTAATTATTCTAGCATATATCGTTGAGTTTCCAGAGTTTCTTATGGCTAATGGTGCAGAGATATAGCCTGATGAGTAGCCACTAAAGTAGAAAGGAAGCTCTATAGCAAATACATTTGTGCTTATATTCCTCTTTACCTCTGGTAGTATTGTATAGCTACTTATAGAGCTTCTAGATACCGATGGCCTAGAGAGTACATATATACTCAGATTACTTATGCTAAGATTAGAGCTATAGCTTATATTATTAAATGTATAGATATAGCTTACATTTACTCTAATATTATATCTTCCATCTACACTTAAAGGCTGAGTTGCATATACTAAAGAGTAGCTAGATTTGGGATCTATTGCAGCTATACTCTTTGATAGACTTATAGATGCTGGTCCAGATATGCTTATATTTGCAACTATGCCTCTAGCAGCTAAGCCACCATTATTCGTTAGATTTAGATATATATAATCATTAGAGTACTGATATATATCTTTAAGATAGCTAACAGATATGCTTATATTAGGCGGCTCAATTACATATAGGCTTGTGTTTATATAGTTTGAGAAGTTTATTGCATTAATCTTACTATATATCTTATATCTACCTTGTTCTAGTTTAACAGGAAGATTTAATGATATATTATATATAGAGCTATTAGCTAAAGCCTTACCATATCTGCTATAGATTATAGATCCATTCTTATATAAGTAGGATGTATAATTAAATGGGCCTATCGGACATCTATTACTAGAATTGAGCTGAATCACAATCTGATCTTTACTGACTTCTAATATATAGCTATTTAATAGAGTTGCATTAAATGGGCAGTATACTGATGCGCTCGCTCCAAGCACCTCAGTGCTAGAGAAGGCTACTCTAAGTAAGGCTAGTATTGTAAATCCAATAGCTATATATCTCATGTGTTATCTGATAATATTTTAAAAGAAGACTTTTTTAAATTATATTTTTAAAGCTTTAAGATGCCTAATATTAAACTGTATAGAGCTACATGAAGTACTATCTACCAGAGTTTTATAGAAGACTTAAGAGAGGACCACAGGTTATACTCCCAAAGGATATAGGAATCATACTGACTTATACAGATCTGAATAAAGATAGTATATGCTTAGATATCGGTACTGGGAGTGGCTGGCTTGCTCTAACCTTAGCTAGATTCTGTAAGCATGTAGATAGCTTTGATATAAACGAAGAGCATCTTGAGATAGCTAAAAGAAATGCATCTAGACTAGATATAAAGAATATAGACTTTTATCTAAAAGACCTGACAAAAGAGAGGTTAGATAATAGGCAGATCTATGATCTTGCTACATTTGACATACCATCTGCTGCAGATGCCTTATTAAATATAAAGGATAGCTTAAAGGACAATGCGTATCTTGCTTTCTATATGCCTAATATCGATCAGATAAAGGAGCTTTATATAAAGATAAAGGATATGATAAAAGATCAGATATGCTTAGAGATAATAGATAGAGAGATCTTGCTAAGAGAGAAAGGAGTAAGGCCTGTAAACTACGGAATAATGCATACTGGATATATACTAATAGCAAGGCTCTCTACTCCTCCTTGCTGAATAGCTGCTCTATATCTGAATAGCTAGATGGTAGGAAGAAGCCAAACTCAAATAGTACAAAAAGCTCTCTTCCAGCTACTCTATTTATCTCTATATCAAATGATGCAAAGGCAGACCTCACTTGATCTATGTTATACTCTAGATCGTCTAATGCTGCCTTCTCATTTACTCCAGCTCCGAATACCTCTATATACATTATTGTTCTTACAGGCTTCTCTCCAGCAGATATTCTGTCTATCTTTCTCTGTATGATATTTATAGCTCTCTGAAGATCTGCTACTGCCGAGCTAAACTCTGTCTTAGATGCCTGCATAAGCTTTGTAAGCTGAGACTCTTTAAGGCCTCTCTGTGCCTCTAACGCCTCTCTTACTTTCTGCACATTCTCTGCAAATGAGACTATGTTGTATCTGAATGGGACCTTTACGCTAGAGATTATATTCTCCCATATCAACGGACTATTAATTATCTTTTGATAAGTATCCTCTTCGCTAAGCTCTTGCTTAAATGTATAAGAGTATAGATTCGCGGTAAGATATCCGATAGTATAGTATATCCCATTACTCTGCTTAATTATTGCATTCTGCTGCCTATTCGTTGTAAAGTCTTTAGCTGGCTGTACCTTAAGTCCAAAGAGATTCATAAAGTACGGAACTATTAAGAAGTCTGCAAACGCTAAAGCTAGCAGCAGCGCCAATCCAATAAGAGCTATTATTATAACTAATATATTAACATACTTTCCATATGCTCCGGATAAGGCCATTATAACTATTATAGGAACTGCTGCAAATAGAGTAAATATAACTGTTTCCTGATCTACCATAATTAATCACTTATCTCTTTCTTAATCTTCTCTGTTACTATAGCTTCTGTAATTACACCTTCTGGCTCTATATACTTTATTATGTCTTGACCTGTAACTATTGTTGGTATAACGCCAAATATAGCACCAATTCCAGATATAATCTCTCTCGCTCTCTGCTGTGCATAAGCTACTGCCTCGTAGTCTCTAACACCCTTAGCAGAGACATAGACGACGCTGTCTAGCTGCATAGCGTTAGATGATGAAACTGCAGATAGTATATTTCTCCACATCGCCAATTGACCCTTAGCCTTCTCTATCTTCTCTTGCGGCACATTCTGCTGCTGCAGACTAAGCAGCTCAGTCTCTGCTTTATTCAACTGCTCTCTAATAACTGATATATAAGACTCGTTATTCATGTAGTATAGCTGTGATGCGAATCTTACTGGCTTATCTGATAGTGTTAATGCTCTACCTATATTCTTTGCAAATGTGTATCTCTCTTCTTCACTCATCTCTGTAGCTGATCTATACATAGGAAGCTTTATTATAACAGTTGCGACATACTCAGATGATAGCTTTCTAACTATAGCATCATTAGATGGATATATGTAGTATGGATAATCATTATTTAGTACTATCAGCTTCTTTCTCTGATTTAGAAACTCTATTATTATAGGTGAGTGAAATCTAGTACCATAGGCAAGTATAGCAAATAGAATTGCTATAATCACAGCTATAAGCTCTAGAGGTATAGTATATATCTGGCCCTTAGGTATTGATATTGATAGTACTAAAAAGCCTATAGATACAGCCCAGAATACCATAAAGAATATTAAAGAGCCTTTCTGAACCATCTCAGCCATTACGATCAAATATTATTTATTATCTAAAAGCTTTTAATAACTTTTTAACTCTAATCTACTTTCTATATAAGTAATAAGGAGAGAATTATGAATCTAAATTATCTAGAAAGCAGAAGCTTCTATATAATAAAAGAGGCAGATAAGAGGTTTAATAAGATAGGAGTTTTGTGGAGTATGGGGAAGGATTCGACAGCTGTATTATATCTTATAAGAAAGCTATTTGAAGGAGAGATCCCTTATGACGTAATAAATATAGATAATGGCATAGACTTTCCAGAGTCATACAGATTTAGAGATCTTATAAAGGATATGTGGAATATAAAATTGGTTATAGCAAAGAGCAAGATAAAGAAAGAGATCTCTGGATTTGCATGCTGTGGATCTAATAAGACAGAGGCCTTAAAGGAGATTCTTAAGAAGAATAGATATGATGCCTTAATAGTATCTATAAGAAGAGATGAGCACGGAATAAGAGCTAAGGAGAGCTACTTCTCTAAAAGAGATGCTTCTATGAGATGGAACTATAAGGAGCCAAGACTTGAGCTATTTGGGAACTTTATAGTAGATAACTTAAAAGAAGGTCATTATAGAGTTCATCCATTATTAGACTGGAGCGAGCTAGATGTATGGCGTTATATTAAAAGAGAAAAGATTCCAGTAAATCCTTTATACTTCTCTAAGGATGGCTATAGATACAGAAGTCTCGGGTGTACACACTGCACAGTACCTGTAAGATCAGATGCAGATAGTATAGATAAGATAATATACGAGCTTAAGCATACTAAGACTGAAGAGAGAGGCGGAAGAGATCAGGATAAAGAGAAAGAGTATATAATGCAGAGATTGAGGGCTATGGGCTATATGTGACTTTCTAATGATAAGAGCCATAGTTCTAGGAGATAAGGATAACGGAAAGTCTACTCTTATAGGGAATATGCTTATACTTACTAAGAGTATAAGTAGAGATAGACTTAAAGAGGCGTATAGATACTCTAGTAAGATAGCTAAAAGACAGGAGCATGCTTTTATATTAGACTCTTTTGAAGAGGAGAGAGAGGAAGGCTTTACACTAAGAAGCACCGAATATAAGATACACTGTAATAATGAAGATATAACGCTAATAGATGTGCCAGGGCATAAGGAGCTTATAGAAAATATGATATCTGGCTTTAATAATGTAGATCTGGCGTTATTAGTTATATCTGCAGAGTCTGATAAGATACCAGAGCAAGCATTTAATCATCTAAAGATAGCGCGTATATTTGGCTTAAAGGATATAATATTCTGCATAAATAAGCTAGATCTATTTGATAAGCCCGAGAGAAGATTTGAATATATAAAGAATCTTATACAAGATCAGCTAAATGATAGCTCTTATAATGGATTAAAGGCATACTTCATACCAATATCTGCACTTAAAGGCTATAATCTAGTAAAGAGATACTACGATTTTGGTGAAGGCACAGTTATAGATAAGATAATAGAGCTTAAGAGGAGTAGGAAGAAAGATAGTATAGCAAGATTTGTAGTTAACAGTATAGAGAAAAACAGATTAGAAGGCTTTCTTTTTAGTGGCAAGCTTTCTAAGAAGAGTAAGTTATATGACCCTTACAATAATGAAGACTATGCAGTATACACAGATAAGAGCTATAGCTCATTCAGCTATGTTAAGCTTAGGACAGATAGTATAATCAAAGGTAATACAAAGCTATTGATAGATAGAAGAGCTACAATAAGTAAGAAAGAGGAAGAGAAGGCAGAGATCTTTCTAATAAAGAGAGCAGCGAGAGATTTAACATTATCGTTATATTATGATCGATTAGAGGCTTCTATTAAAGGAGATATTAAGATAATGGATATAAGTAATCTTAAGATTAGTAAGAGCGAAGCCATACCTGTTGAGCTTAGCGAGAGTAGAGAGAGCTTAAGTAGATTCATTATATTAGATAAAGATAATAAGATAGTAGGAATAGGAAGATTTGTAAGATAGGCTATTAAAATAAGCTACTTAAAGATCTATCAGAGATCTCTTTCTTTATCTTGCTTATAAAATCTTCTATATCTATGCCACTTAGCTGCTTATTTCCGCGCATTCTTATAGAGATCTTATTGCTACTCTTCTCTTTGCTTCCCACTATTATTATGTATGGAGCTTCCTCATCATGCGCTTCCCTTATCTTATACTCTAATGTTCTATCTGATGTATCTAGAGCTGCTCTAATTCTTTCCTTCTTTAACCTGCTGTATATCTCTTTTGCATAATCTGCTACACTATCATTTATAGTTGCTATATAGACTTGAACAGGGCTTAACCATGTAGGGAATGCTCCCTTAAAGTGCTCTGTCATAACCCCTATAAATCTCTCTAGAGATCCCAATATTGCTCTGTGTATTATTACAGGAACCTGCTCTTTACCATTCTCATCTATGTATGTTATTCCGAATCTTCTTGGAAGCTGATAGTCTAGCTGTATTGTTGCACACTGCCAGTATCTTCCTCTTGAATCTAGTACATCTACATCTATCTTTGGTCCATAGAATGCTCCTTCCTTCTCCTTTATCTGATAGCTTATATTATTCTTCTTTAATGCATTCTCTAGAGCGGCTGTCGCTCTATCCCATAAGCTCTCATCTCCTATATAATCATCAGGTCTTGTTGATAGCTTTGCATAGAACTTTAAGCCTAATGTGTCGTAGACCTTTTTAATCATCTCTAGTAGCTTAGATATCTCATCCTCTACTTGATCCTCTCTAGCGAATATATGACCATCATCCTGCGTAAGCTCTCTTACTCTGAATAGTCCAGTTACTGCACCGCTGAGCTCCATTCTATAAACCTTAGAGAATGTAGCTGTTCTCCATGGTAGATCTCTATAGCTCCATCTTTTAGTCTTGTATATAAGTATAGTTGATGGACAGTTCATAGGTTTAAGCGCTAATCTGCCTAATGGAGAGTCCATAATGAACATATTATCTACATAATGATCAAGATGTCCACTTACATGGAATAGAGCAATATTTGAGATCGCTGGAAGTATAAGCTCTTCGTAGCCATAATCCTGCTCTAGCTCTCTTAAGAAGCTAGTTAGCTCATTATATATTACTGTGCCTCTTGGATGAAAGTATACCATCGCTGGAGATACCTCTTGAAAGCTATACAGATCTAAGCGCTCGCCTATTCTTCTATGATCATCCTCTGGAAGATCCTTCCAATCGCTCTTTCTAACGATGCTTGTATCTATCTTGAGCTCTTTCTTCTCTTTATTACTAGACTCTTTAATTGAAGAGCCGTACTCTCTAAACTGCTCTGCCAATGGATGCCCTTTTATTGATAGCTCTAGCTTCTTATTCCAGCCGAAAGGTGCAGCTATTAGATTTAATCCAGCTCCTTTAACAAGCTCTCTTATGTTCTTAGTTATCCTTAATGCCTCTCTTAGATCAGCATGATCGCTGCTAAGATGTGCATAAGGATATACTACAAGATTCTTTATATTATTCTTCTTGCAGTAGCTTATAGCATCATTTGCAGCCTCTGCAGCTATGGCATCATTATCTCCAGACTCTACGGTAAACATTAAGCATAATGCATCATTAACCTCTGCCCTCTTATTTATCAATCTCTCCTCTTCATATACCTCTGCCTCTGGCTTTACTGCTTCATATGAAAGCTTCTCTACATCTAATAGCAATGCCTTCATCTAAATCATCTTATTATTTATACTATTAATCAATAGTATTAACTTAAGCTATTACAACTTTTAAATATTCTCTTTACATCATTATATGAAAGCTATATAAAGATTAAAATAAAAGCAGTATTGATATGTACCTCTATAATACACTTACTAAAAAGATAGAGAAGGTAGATCCATTAGAAGATAATGCTATAAGAATATACTCTTGCGGCCCAACAGTATACTACTATCCTCATATAGGAAATATGCGAAGCTATATAGATGTAGATATATTAGTAAAGACTCTCAAACATTATGGCTTTAAGGTAAAAAGAGTAATGAATATAACAGATGTTGGGCATCTAGTAGGAGATGCTGAAGAGGGGGAGGACAAGCTTAGAAAAGAGGCAGAAGAAGAGAATAAGACAGTAAGAGAGATAGCAGATTATTATACAAGTATATTCTTAAGATACCTTGATCTACTTAATATAGAGAAGCCAGATATAATGCCAAGAGCATCAGATCATATTAATGATATTCTAGATGCAATTAAGATCTTAGATCAGAAAGGATACGCGTACAAGATAGATAAAGGAGTTTACTTTGATACATCTAAGATAAATGACTATGGAGTGTTAATTGGAAAGAGCTTCGAAGAGCTTAACAGAGAGCTAAAGGCAGGAGCTAGAGTAGAGAGACCAGAGGGAATAAGGAATATAACAGATTTCGCTTTATGGAGAAATGTAAAGGTTAAGCAAGAGATGACGTGGGATTCAGAATACGGATTAGGCTTTCCAGGATGGCATATAGAGTGCAGCGTTATGAGCACTAAGTACCTTGGAAAGCAGTTTGACATTCATACAGGAGGCGTAGACCATATTCCAGTTCATCATACAAATGAGATTGCTCAGTCTGAAGGCTTAAATGGAGTAATACCAGCAAAGATCTGGTTCCATGTTGCATTCTTAAAGGTTGAGAATCAGAAGATGTCTAAATCTCTAAGGAATATATATACTATAGATGATCTAATAAGCAGAGGATATAATCCATTAGCTTATAGATACCTTGTATTAACAAGCCATTATAGATCTGAGCTCAACTTTACATTTAAAGCGATGGATGACGCTCAGAATACATTAAACAATCTATATGCAACCTTATCATTAGTAAACTGGATAGCTCATGGTAGCTATAATGCAGATAATAAAGATGAGAAGAGTATAGAGGATCACTATAAGAAAGCTATCGGATATCTATATAACGATCTTGATACACCAGATGCATTAAGAGAGATGCATAGTATTATAAGCATACTAAATGATCTTACAAGTAAAAAGGCATTGAGCAGCGAGCTTGCTAAGACCGCTATAAGATATCTATTAGATATAGACAGTATATTTAGCATAGGATTTACGCAGCTTATAGATAAGCTCAATAGCCTATATAATAATGATGAGCTAATCTCTCTAATTAAGGAAAGAGATCAGTTAAGGGCTTCTAAAAGATTTAATGAAGCAGATAGTATAAGAGAGAGCATAGCTAAGAGATTTAATGTAAAACTATCTGATACTAACTATGGCACTATTATAGCTTTATGAACGATAGATCTAAGCAATTTATAAAGGATCTTATAGCTGAATACTATAAGAAGAATGTAATAGAGGTTAGTAGAATAAATGAGAGAGAGTTTGGAGTAGGAGACTTTGATGCTCCTATAAAGAGAAGGCATATCGCCTTTACAGATAATCTAACATTCAACAACTTCCTAAGAGAGAATGCACCTATCTTTATCTCATACTCCTCTGCTCTATACAGCTATCCTGATGCAAGGCCAATGGAGAGCAAGCTTCTTAAAGAGGCAGAGCTTGTATTTGATATAGATGCTGATGATGTAGACTCTCCATGTAAGGGAAAGCATCCATCAAATGTTGTTTGTGAGATATGTAATGATAGAGTCAAGGAAGAAACAATAAAGCTTGTAGAGGACTTTCTCACTAAAGACTTTGGAGTATCAAAGAGTAATATAAGAGTAAACTATAGCGGCAACAGAGGCTATCATGTACATGTAATAGATAATGATCTTATGAAGCTAAACCAGCATGCAAGAGAGGAGATTAGCGATTATATAGATCCAGATCCAGAGAGCTTTGATATAGATATACTATTTAGCGGATATGAAAGCAGTAGCTATAAGAAGGCAGGGCCGGGAACAGAGGATAACGGCTGGAGAGGCAGAATAGCAAGAGTCTTTGTAAATCTAGCAGAGAGAGGAGATGCTGCATTAAGACAGCTTGAGATAGATGATAGTATAATAGATTATATAATGAGAAATAGAGAGAATATAGTACAAGAGATTAGTGAAGGAGATTGGTCACTGCTCTGGAGCTATAGAGATCAGCTAATACCGAAGATAGTAAGATATGCCTCATCAAGGAATAGTAAGAGCATAGATAAGAATGTAACAAAGGATATATATCATCTTATAAGAGTCCCAAATACTATAAATGGAAAGTCTTGCATGATAGCAAAGGAGTTTAGCTACTCTGATATAGATCGTTTTGATCCTATGAAAGATGCGATTGTAAGAAAGGATGAAGATGTTAAGGTTGTAATAAAGGACGCACCTCAGATATATATGAATGATACTTACTATGGCCCATATAAAGATATCACTATAGAGCTTCCAGCATATGTAGCCGCTTATTATATACTAAAGGGCTATGCTGAGCTATCTTGTTAGGCTTAAAGCTCATACAGTAAATATAGATCTACTCCCAAATGAGAAGATTAATGCTATAATAGATGCGAATATCAGATACTGTATAGTTGCAACATATCCTAACACTAGAGACATAGATATAAATAGCACAGCCATTGTTGCTAGATAGACTAAAGAGTTCCATCTAAGTACTTTACTGCCATCTAATGGATATATAGGAAGCATATTAAAGAATGCGATTATTAGGCTTATAACTGCTATAAATGATGCTGCCTCTCCTATTATAGAGCCGCTAGGCATTATGCTTGCTATTATAAATGTTATAATGAATATTGCAAAGTTAGTTAGAGGACCAGCTATAGATACAACTCCTTCCTCTTTTCTAGATAGTCTAGAGAAGATATATGTTGCTCCAGGAACTCCCATAAGGAAGCCTATGAGTCCAGAGACAAGACTTATAATTAAGCCATTATTAGAGTAGAGGAAAGCTGCAAATGCACCGTAGTGCTGAGCTACAAACTTATGCATAAGCTCATGTAGTATAAATGTTAGAGAGACTGCTACAAATACTATTGGTAAGAAGTATATATGTCTAATTACTCCAGATATGTTAATTATACCTCCTTCTATAGCTATATAGAATGCTATAGTAAGCACTATATCTGCTACTAGTATATTCTTTATCTCATCATTTGTTGTAATATTCTCTCTATAATTATACATAGAAAAACCTTAATACTATAAACAGATTAAATAAGCTTAATATTATTAAATAATCCTTGTATAGCCCCATCGTCTAGTGGCTAAGGACGCCAGGCTCTGGACCTGGAAACGCCAGTTCGAATCTGGCTGGGGCTATTTACATCTTTAAAAGATTGATATGGAGAACCATGTTATAATATGCGGTTATGGAAAGATGGGCAGCTATATATCTGATATGCTTCTAAGCTATAATATAAAGCATATAGTAATAGAGAATGATCCTAATAAAGAGCCAGTAATGAAAGATAAAGGCTTGAGCTATATAATAGATGATGCGACTAAATCAACAGTACTGAAGAAGGCAGAGATAGATAAGGCGTCAGCCATAGTTATAGTTACTGGAGATAATGCAAAGAATCTCTTTATAATTATAACAGCAAGGAGTATAAGCAAGGATATATATATCCTATCAAAAGCTACAGACAGCTTTACAAAGGAGAAGTTTATTGAAGCAGGTGCTAACTATATAGTAACACCAGAGCTTAGTGCTGCTGATGAGATCCTTAAAGAGCTTAAGCTAAAGTGAGCTATATAAATAAGAGAGATATAAAGAGAGTAAGGCTTGTAGCTTCGCTTTTAGGCATCGCATTAGTTATAGCATTGATTAGCTACTTTGCTCTATATGAGCTTTCTAGATCAACAAGCTTCTCTCTATTAGAGACTATCTATGAGATCTTCTCAGCGAATGGATATCCTTATGTACAAAGCTACAGCTTCCTAAATCTTAATGATAAGGGATTTGGACTTTTTGTAATAATAAGTGTAATAGATGGTCTAGCAAAGCTTATAGCTATATCTGTAGGTATATCTATACTGCTAGATGTGATAATAAGCATAAAAACAGAGGATATACTTAAGCTTAATAGCTATGCTAACCTTAAGGATCATGTTATAATATGCGGTTATGGAAAGGTTGGTGAGTCTTTAGCCTTTGCACTTGAGAAGCTAGACAAGGACTTTGTTATAATGGATATAGATAAAGCAAAGGCAAGAACTGCTCATATACTTGGCTATAAGAGTATAATAGGAGACTTTAAGTATGAGAGAGATCTCATAAGAGCAGGAATAAAAACTGCAAAGACCATAATATTCTCATCAGAAGATGCATATAAGACATTGCTAGGCATTACTGTTGCAAGAAAGCTTAATAGCAAGATAAAGATAGCAGCTGTTGCTGCAGAAGAGTTCTCTAGAAGTAAGCTTCATAGAGCAGGAGCAGATCTGGTCGTGATAGCAGAGGAGCTCGCTGCATTGGAGATGTGTAATATACTGATAAATAGGATTAAGTATGGCCATTGATATTGAGTTTGGTATAAGAGTAATACTTTATACAACTATTGCGCTTTTAGTAGCTCTATTTGTAATAGTTTATATTCAGTCAGACAATCTTTACATAACCCTATTGTGGATTATATTTGCAATCTTTCAAGATTATGGTGTAATTCAGATAAACAGCAAGTATCTAGCTCTAGAGGCAGTATCAAATATAATCTCTGCTATCGTCTTCGCGCTTATAACTGCATTATCAACATATCTTATATCAAGCTATCTTTTTAGCATAAGGTCTGGAAGCAAGAGCATAAAGAGTAAACGTAGTATAAAGGCTTATATAGTATTCTATAGTAAGATAACGCTTGAGCTTATAAGACTACTATCTGAAAGAGACGATATACTGTTTATCTTTAAGCCAGAAGATGAGAGGCATGTAGAGAGATTTGATATAAATTATATAACGGTATCTAATATAAATAAGGAGTTTATAAGTGCATTGAACTCTAGAGGCAGTACATTTATACTCTGTGCAGATAATGACTATGATAATGTACTTGCAGCCACTATAATAAAGGCGACTGATCCCTCTGCTAAGATAGTATCTATAGTTAATGATATAAAGAGTATAGAAGTTATTAAGCTATCTGGTGTAAGCAAGACGATACTTCCAGAGATAGAGGCTAGCAGAGATATTGTAGATGTATTAAAAGATAGGCTATCTCTTAAATCTATCAACAATAAGCCTTGACATACTGTACATAATAGCTGCATTTATATTGTCCTTATCTAAATTATCACCAAAGATCCTTCTAGCTATCTCTAACGCCTCTTTAGGATCTCTATAAAAAGCCCTTGCTACTACACCATACTTATTAAATATCTCAAACTTATCTTTTAGATAGACCGCTACAGCACTTCCATCTTTATAGCCTATCTTCTCTATAGCCTTACTTATCTGATTATCTAAAGCAATAAAAGTAAGCATCTCCTTTAGTATGCCTCTGCCTTTATTTATCTTTGATTCCGTAGATAGATATGAGTAAAGTAGAGCAATTCTTATATGATCTCTATCTATTACAGAATCTTCGCGTATCAGCTCTATATTCTGACTTATAAGCTCCTTTGCTGTTTTCTGATCTAAATTCTCTAATAAAGAGACTTCGTAGCTATCTAATAAACTCATATATTTAAAGAGATCCATCATTTATATCTATTCTGCAGATAGCTTCTAACCTCTAACGCTGCCTTTGCACCACTACCTGCTGCAGTTACTGCCTGCTTATAGACTCGATCTACAACATCTCCTGCTGCAAATAGTCCATCGATATCTGTCTTTACTTCATCCTTTGTTATTATATAGCCTTGTTCATCAAGCTTTATCTTTCCTTTTAAAAAGTCTGTATTTGGCTGATGCCCTATCGCTATAAATACCCCATCTATCTTAATCTCTTGTGTCTCATTTGTTACTAAGTTTCTTAATACAACGCTCTCTACTCTATTGCTTCCTTTTATATCCTCTACAACACTATTCCATATAACCTTTATCTTTGGATTTGATAGCACTCTATCTTGCATAATCTTGCTAGCTCTGAACTGATCTCTTCTATGAACTATTGTAACAGAGTTAGCAAATCTTGTAAGGAATAAAGCATCCTCCATGGCTGTGTCTCCACCACCAACTACTATAACATTCTTGTTTCTGTATAACGGGCCATCGCATGTAGCGCAGTTACTCACTCCTCTCCCTGTTAGCCTCTTCTCTGACTCTAAGCCAAGCTGCTTTGCTGAAGCTCCAGTGGCTATTATAACTGCCTTTGCTTCATAAGTATTGAGCTCGGTCTTAACCTTAAAAGGCTTTGAGCTTACATCTATATCTGTAACTATCTCGTTAACTAGCTGTGCTCCGAATCTTAATGCTTGATTCTTCATATTATCCATAAGCACCGGTCCATCTATACCATCAGGAAAGCCAGGATAGTTCTCTACTTTCGTTGTTAACTCTAGCTGGCCTCCGGGCTGCATACCTGCTATTATTAATGTTGAGAAGCCCTCTCTAGATGTATATAATGCTGCTGTATATCCTGCAGGACCAGATCCTATAATTATTACATCATATATCAAACTATTCACCATATCTATATTAATAAAATCAATCTATTTAATACTATCAGACCTTTAAAAAGATATATAAAGCTTATTCAGTTAAATCTTATAATATAAGTGACTTTTTTATGGTGAAGCCTTTTCAGAGATCTAACAGCTTAGCTAGAAGAGATGTTGTAAGCCCAAAAGGAAGACATCTTATACATTTTGTTAGAAGACATAATAAGCTACCGCATTGCGGAGTATGCGGAAAGGAGCTTAATGGTGTTGGCTATAAGACCTCTGGAGGTAAGACAAGAATGAGGCCAGAAAGGATCTTTGGAGGAGTGCTCTGTCATGAATGTGTATCAGAGGTTCTAAAGTATACAAGTAGAGTTGAGCAGAAAGAGATGAAGATAGACGATATACCGATAAAGTATAGAGGCTATGTATTACAACTATTTCCGCATTAGTACTTATGAATAATGTATTTAAGATATGCATAAGCGGCTTGACAGGTAGTGGTAAGAGCAGCGTAGGTAGAGCTCTTGCTACTTCTCTTAATTTCAGGCATATAGATAAGTTCCAAACATCTACTTATAAGAGATTAAAAGATGATCTCAAGTATAAAGATTATACTGCAGAGCTCGCAAATAATGATTATGCAAGAGCATTTGATAATGAGATATATGAGCTATCGAATCAAGGCAACTGTGTTATAAGCACATGGCTTGCTTCATGGATAATAGATGATGCAACTTTAAGAGTATTTCTATATGCTGGCTTAGAAGAAAGAGCAAGAAGAATAGCAAATGCAAAAGGAATGAATTTTGAAGAGGCATTAAGCTATACTAAAGAGAAGGATGAGAAGAGCATTAAGTTCTTTAAAGAGTTTTATAATATAGATGTTGCTTATAATCCGGATCTGTTCGATATATCGATAAACACAGAGAGGCTAGATGTCGAGGAGATTGCAGATATATTAAGATATATCTTTGAAAAGAAGATAAAAAAGGCTTAATCTGATTATGCTTTTCTGTTTAGTACCTTATCCAGCTCCTCCTTCTTATTTATATCTACCTTCTCATTTAGAAGCTCTAGATGATTTATATTTACTCTTCTCTCTTTCTTCCTTGCTTCGCTTAATACCATAACAAAGTTCTTATCTAATACCTTTGTTATAACAACCTTCTTTCCAGCATCTCTACCTTTTAGCTTTATAGCTACTCTACCCTCTTCAACTATCATATATATCACCTTTAAGTATTAGCTATCTTCTCTAATATAGGATATGTCTCTAATAGCTGCTCCTGCTTAAGCTGCATATATAACATATATATAATTCCTCCTGTTAGTAGCACTCCTATTCCGCCACCTATTGCGCCAGAGATTGTTGCTAATGCTGCTAGTAGACCAACAACCATACTGCTTACTACTACTAACTGAGGAATATATCTATTTAATATGCTCTCTACCATCCTTGGATCTCTTCTGAATCCTGGTATGGCCCATCCAAGATCTATTATCTGCTTTGATAGCTCCTTTGGTCCTTGTCCGCTAAGCTCTATCCATAACTTTCCAAATACAACACATAGAAGCATCAGTACAACTGTGTATACTATAACGTGTATCCATTCCGGCACTTGAACTATCGAGCCATTTGGAAGATATAGAGGAGATGACTCTGTCAGTAGAAATGTAACATATGCTGAATAGCTGCCTATACCTCCAAAGTTAGCAGAGTATGGCAATGGAAACTGCGGACTTATTAAGTATATAAGGCCACCGACTAACTGCGGAGTTACCGCTCCCGTTGTAGAAGGTATTAGCTGATAGTAAGCTATAAATCTAGCTAAGTAAAGGAGAGGTCCATGAACATTAATTAGGAATCTAAACCAGAATGTAAGACTTAGCTCTAATGACTCTGCTAGTATAACAGGTATAACATTGACATATAAGAATGGTATAGGAAGTCTACCACTTATACCCCTGAACTGACTGAATGATAAAGGAAGCTCAACCTGCATCTGGAATAGATATATTCCAAATAGAAGTATAACTATTGCGAATATTAGTGGTAAGAATGCCTCAACGATACCTGGTAATGCTGCAACACCACCAGAAGTTGCCGAGGCTATGGCCTCTTGAAGCAGTATTCCAAATGTACTTGCTACTATTGAGAATGATACTCCAGCTGCAATAAATATGTTTATACCAGATGTTATTCCATAAGTGCTTAATAGCTCATCTAGGTATATTATAAGTATTGCTCCTATAAAGAGCTGCAATGCGACTATCCCTGCAAATGAGGGATTAGCTAGTGGTACATATCCGCTATAAGCATATATAAATGACTCTATAGCAGCTATGATTATAGATAATGCCTTCTGCGCAGTCTGAAATCTTGCTTTCTCATCTATGTTATTATAATCCACCTTAATTACTCCAGATCCTACTAAAAGCTGTAGCAGTATACTTGCTAACACTATTGGAGATATTCCTACTGTTATTATACTACCTATTCTAGCAGCAAAGACTATGCTAATAAGCTGAAGGATTGGCTGAGATATAGATGTTGGACTTACACCAATCGCGTAAGTATTATATAGTATATAGTATATAACCAGGACTATTAATGTCCACTTAACCTTCTCTCTTAATGATAAAGGCTTAGAGGGCTTCTTTACTATTGGTATATACTCCTCTAGCTTATCTAAAAAGCTATTAACATTCATTGAAAGCACTCTTTATCTAATTTGACTTTGACCTTAGCTTACTAGATCTTATACTACATCTCTTATCTATCGAATTTAACGTTATAAGTATAGTAATTAGATTAATTATCAAAATACTTATAAATATATATAGATTGTATTTTGCTATAAATGAGACTGCTTCTGATAAAGAAACCGCAGATAAACCAAAGAAGTAGAATATTGTTGCTAGTATCGGGACATTACAAGAGCATGAACCTATTAAAGATCCTGCTATTACTGCTATATTTGTGTATGCTGCAGAGCCTGCTGCTCTCTTCGTATATCTTATTCCATATATGCTCAGTGTTAAAAGAAAGGCAGAGGATATATCAACCAAGATAAATGTATATAATATGCCAGGATTTGATATAAATACGCCTTCATTAGAATAGAGTATTATATAATAGTATAGAGCAAAGTACGCAATTAAGGCTGTGATAAATATAAGTATATACTGCTTACTCTTAAATATGCTCTTTATATGAAATTTAAATCTCATCTACATCATTAAAAGTATCTTTGCTCTATAAGCTTTATAGATTGAATTTTATTACATGCAGGATATGTGTTATTTACTGATAGGCATAACGCTGCTATATAAACATCAGCTGCAGCGTACTCTGTCCATCCGAATGTAGTTGTAGGATTGGCAATCTGCTGTAGTACTTCGCCATGTGTCATCTCTGTTAATCCAACGACTGCGCTGTTATTTACTACAGCCTCTGAGTTATTAAGCCCAAAATCTACGGCATCAGCACCGCTAAATGCATACTTACCCCATACTGTTAAAGGAGTGCCGCTAAAAACTGGTTGCTTACTAGATAAAGATACTCCTTCAGTAACATACTTTATAGCTTCCATATATACCGGATTATTTGTAGAGTTTATAGAGGCTTGAATCTCATTTAATGGATTCAAATTAAAGCCCTGTGTTATATTATTTGTATCCTCGATAGATATAAAGTTTATATATTTACTTACGTAGTAGTTGCCCAATACATCAGATGGCGTAAGTAACGGATCATCTGCCCAGTATATAGTAGCCTCATCACCATCGCCGAATGAGCTATATCCTATAAATAGCTCCTTAAAATATCCAAATCTTGATAGAGCTAATGCCATAGCCCATCTGTTCTCTCCGCAGAATATACATGTAGTCGATCCAAAGTATATAACAGAAGGTTTATTATTTACTATTAGCATTGGAACTGGCTGAGCACTTGTACCTATAACTCTACTAGCTATACTTGAATTATTCAGCAATAAATACCCAGCCTTATTAAACAGCTCATTACTTGCATTATTTATTATAGATAAAGCAGTGCTATTGAATGGCTGATCAGCATTAACTAAATTACGAGTAAATGTATGATATCTTTGATATAGGCTTTGAAGATTGACATTATTTGGCTTTGCAAGATATATTACAGTTGGCGTATTATTAAATCTACTAACGGTTATATTTGTGTTTCCATATATCGCTTCTGCTAATAAGGCCGTGAGATTCTTACTTGAGCTATTTGATTGACCTGCTGAATTGCCAACAGATGTACTTACTGAGCTAAGATGCAGCATTATATATATGACTAGTATCAGAGTAATAATATTGATTATTAGATTTATCTTTGCTATACTTGAAACATCTATAGGCTGCTTTTTATTCATATTATAGAAATTATCTTTTAACATATTAATAAAGCTTATCCCTTAGGTAAAAACCTAAGGGATAGGTGTGGCTAATCTGGTGGTGATACTATAACTAAATTGGTCGCCTTGCCAGGATCATAGGAAAAGTATGTCTTATGTCCGATCTGAAGCTTTATTAATAATCCAAGCATACATAATCTATTAAGTCTAGCTGATGCAGCATTCTTTCCTTTATAGTTCATAATCTTCTGAAGCTGATCAGCGCATATCATTCCTCTCATCTGAACCTGTTCAAGTATCTTTTTATCCTGCTCTGTAAGAGTTACTATCTTTCTATTATCTGATACCTCATTTCTACTTATATCTTGCTTATAGCTACTTACACTGGGCTCTTCATCACTCTCATCCTCGATCTCCTGCTCTGCTGTATCCATTATGCTTGATAGTCTGCTCTCTAACTTATCTATTCTATCTGCCATCTGTTTAAGTATTAAAGTTGTCTTTCTATTCTCGTCTATAAGATACTTAAGCAAGGTCATTATATTTTCATTGACCTTTCCCATGCTTGCTTCATTCTCTTTAGCCTTAAGATACTCATCCATTAATTTTTTAATACTTTCATCATTAATGTTATGCATAACTAACATCACACTTATATGTAAGTTACATGATTGCATAATGATTGTATCATGATTGTATCATGACACAATCATAATAATATCTTGATAAACAAATATTTAAATCTTTCTTAATTATCTTATGTATTTACAAAATAGCGGAATTTAGTACAACTTGCTAAGATTTATCTTTATTTTTATCATAACTATATATCTGATTGAGATGCAAGTATTTTTAATACCTAAAGAAAGAGTAGATGACTTGCTTAATAGCAACCTGATACAAAGAGTAGAGGAAAGCTGCAAATGTAAGATAACAGTTAAAGAGAATCAGATAGTAATAGAGTCTGATGATAACTATAAGGAATACCTAGCTAAGAATATATTACTTGCATTTGGTAGAGGATTTAACGAAAAGGACGCATTGCTTCTTCTTAATGATGATTACTATCTTAGCATAATAGATATAGAGAGCTATACTAAGAATAAGAAGAGGATACAGCAGATAAAGGCAAGGATAATAGGCAGCAAGGGCAGAGCAAAGAAGTATATAGAGAGCTTCACATCTACTAAGATAAGCGTTTATGGCAATACAGTATCTATAATAGGAAAGGAAGAGAATATAGAAGAGGCTGAGGAGGCTATAAAGGCTTTAATAGAAGGCCATAAGCATGAGACCGCATATAGAAGGATGCAAGAGAGATATAGAAAGAACTCATTAACTAGTAACTTCCTATTTAGCTGAGTGATCTGCGATGGCAGAGATAAATGAGATCTTTAAGAACTTTAGAGAGTACTCTGTTGCAGAGTTCTTTAGAAAGAATAGGCAGATGCTCGGTTACGTAGGTAAAGTCAGATCAATGACAACCATAATCCATGAGTATGTTACTAACTCCTTAGATGCTTGCGAAGAGGCGGAGAAGCTACCAGAGATATATGTAGAGATAAATGAGCTTGATGAGGAGACTTATAGAATAAGAGTTAAGGATAACGGTCCTGGAATACCTAAAGAGCTTGTTGGAAAGGCTCTAGGCTCTATACTTGCAGGAACTAAGTTTCATAGATACGTACAGCAGAGAGGTCAGCAGGGAATAGGAGCTGCGGGCTGTACTCTATACTCACAGCTAACAACAGGAAAGCCAGTTCATGTAAGATCAGTGTTTAGTGATGGAAGAGGCTACGAGTGCGATATTGCTATAAACGTAAAGAATAATACCCCTATAGTAACAAATCTTGTAGATATAAATGACAGCCCTGAGAATGCAGGCTTTGAGGTTACTGGCTACTTTAAAGAGATAAAGTATGAATCTAGTGAGAGAGGACCTTTAGAGTATCTAAAGAGAACAGCTTTAGCAAACCCTCATGCTACTATACACTTTATCGGGCCTGATGGAAATAGAATAGACTTTATAAGATCGCTAAATGAGATACCACAGAGACCTAAAGAGGCAAAGCCGCATCCACTAGGCATAACAACAGTTGATCTATATGAGCTTGCTCAATCATCTCAGTCGAAGAAGATCTCAAGCTTTCTTAAAGAGAGCTTATCAAGAGTAACAGATAATAAGATAGAAGAGATCTCTAAGCTCGTTGATATAGATCTTAACAAGAGTCCAAAGGATCTAAGCTGGGAAGAGGCAGAAAGATTAGTAAAGGCTATGAAAAGTATAAAATGGATAGCTCCAGATGCATCTTCTATAATACCTATAGGCCAGAGACAGATGGAGATTGCTGTAAAGAATATAATAAATCCAGAGTTTGTTAATGTTGTAGAAAGAAAGCCAAAGATCTACCATGGAGGAATACCTTTTATAACAGAGGTTGCAATAGCCTTCGGGGGCGACGCTGGAAAGAAGACAGAATTAGGAGTTACTGGAAGCCTAATCAGATTCGCTAATAAGGTTCCATTGCTATTTGAAGCAGGAAGCTGTGCGATAACTCAAGCAGTAAATAGTATAGATTGGAGCAGATACGATATCGACTTTGAGAATGATCCAATAACAGTAGTTGTAAATATATCTTCAGTCTTTATACCATATACAGGAGTTGGAAAAGAGGCTATCGCTCCAGAAGAGGAGATACTAGATGAGGTAAAGCTAGCAGTGATGGAGAGCTTAAGAGGCTTACAGATATATGTAAGCAATAAGAAGAAGAAAGAGTTAGAGATCAATAAGTTTAAGACTATAATGAGATACGCTGACCAGGTTGCAAGCGATCTTAGTTATATATCTGGAAATCCGAAAGAGCTTATTAGCAGTAAGATAAAGGAGCTCGTATTAAAAAGATACCCTGGAGCAGCTGAATCTAATGATATTAAAGCTAAAGAGAGTAATAAAGAAGATCAAGAGAGTACCTCATCTGGATGATCACTATCTAGTAGCCTAAGTATGCCGCTTGATATGTAGCCTTTTAGTATTGCAGCATTATCAGATACTGTCTTATATAGATTACTTTCAAACTCTACAAGCTCTGTGTAATTCGAGAATGCTAATACATTATCTCCATCTGTATATAATGGCATATGCTTATAGAACTTTGACGTCTCCGAATAGATAAAGATGTATACTCTTTTTCCGTTTATATTTGTGATTATATCTGCTATCTTGCTAGAGTCGATATCTGTATAATAGAATCCCTTTGAAAGCAGATAGTCTCTTATCTTTCTAAATATTACAAGATATCTTATATCATGCCCGCTTAAACGCTCCCACTCTACTGGTATATAATAGCCATCATAAGACTTAACAAGGCCTTCTTTCTCAAGCCTTGAGATTATTAATGATACGTTCATGTAAGTTACGCTGACTGGTAGTACCCCATATCTTATATAGTTTGGTATGTTATTCATTATCTCTTCTTTTGTTAATGGCATATACTTCCATTTATATCTTAGATTTATCTTGTCAAATAGAGAGACTATCTCTGACTTCTTAACCTCTAGCTTTGTAACAGCTGGCTTTGGAAGATCTGATACATCTATATAGAACATATCTCTATTAGGAGCCCTCACAAATACAACTAGTATAAAGGCTATTACACCAACTATTGCAAGTATTATATACTGAGAGTTTATCTTGAATGATGCTATAACTGGCCTATATATATAAGTCTGGTTTGCATATCCAGGAACTATTATATTGAATGAAAAGTTTGTACCACTAGAGATGGGCACTGAAGGTATATATGCCAAGCCTTTCTCGATTGTACCATTATATCTGTATATACCATCAAAGACTATGCTATATGGCAGACCTGTTAGAGGGAAGTCTCCTGCCTTAACTAAAAAGTTGAAGTCGTTTGAAGCAGTTCTATTTATGAAAGTTACATTTATATTTGGAACTACAAAGTATGTAGCAGCTATAAGGTTATTTGAATAGCCCTGAAGCTCTAATATATATCTACCAGGCCTTAGCGTATATGTTAGATACTCTATAAATCTAGAGTTCTGCGGCAGAGATAGCGCAGCTAACCCCTGAGATGCAATCAGAGCTCCAGATCTGTTATATAAAGATATATGTGGCTCTATTGTTACATTTGAGTTATTTATATCTATTAAGAAGAATGTAAACTGCTGAGTGCGTCCAGGAACTAATAGATTAGGAGTCAATATAGATCCATTTACATTAAAGCTCTCTTCCTCTAAGAATGATTCATTTAGCCTCTTGCTTACATTGAATCCCTTTGCGCTTAACGCTATATATAGATAAGCTTTCCCAAAGTCTCCAGTAAAGCTAGAAAGATTGTATAATCTATTAAATCCTATATTGCTGCTATTCAATATATCTAAGCTTTTATTTGTATAGTTCTTTGTGGCTATCGTTATATTATACTGATTATAGCCAAGGCTTGACTCCCAGTAAGGTATGTATATAGATCTAGCTATAAGCCCTGCCAGGTATGATGTATTATAGAGATCTGGATAGTTGCCAAGAAGCAGTATGCTATTGTTATCTACATGGTAGTAGCTTATATTGTTGCTAAAGTAGCCTGAGCTTAGATATAGTGAAGCATTATAGAAAGATATTCCATTTGGAATATAACCTGACTTATAAGATCTACTCTTATTACTGGTATATGAGAACTCTAGATAGCTTGGAACTGAAGAAAGAGGAGCTATTATAGAGCCCTCTCCAATATAGTTATTAAGAGATCCTATTAAGAGTATGAAGCTGACATTCTTGTTAAGTAGTTGATTGAATGCTGAAAAGCCATTCTGAACAAGCTCCTGTGGCAGAAGCCCATTGCCTATAATTATTATTGAGTTGTTCTGAATCAATGAGGTATCTGTCAGATTTGATGGAGCTATTACAGTGATATTAGATGAGTAATTTAAGGCAGATAGATCTCTACTAAGATTGCTTATAAACTGCTGCTGATCTATACATCTATAGCATTCAGTATAAGTATTTACAATATATATGTGCCTCGGAATATAATGTAACAATGTAGCAAAGATAAATAGGTTAGAGATATTCTTTGTATCTATATAAGAATAGTAGGCTGGCGTCATATTCGTACTACTGAATATCTGCTCTGCAGTATATGGCGTATAACTAACAACAGTAAAGTTGCTTATATTAAATCTAAGATAAGGATTACCATATGACACAACTCTTATAGCTGTTGTCTTATATAAGCTTATCTCTATCTCTACAAAGCCTATAAGAGCAACTATGGCTATTACTATTATAATTAAAAGTATTAGGATCTTCTTACCAAAGCCTTTACGCTTCTTTTGGGGCACAGGCATCTACAACACTTACTCTGCATTTAGACTAGGACCTTCCTCATTCTCCTTTATTCCAAGTATCTTCATGAATAATCTTGTAACTAGATTCTCCTTACCTTTTACACTATTAACGATCTTGTATACTCTTACATACTCTACTTTCTTAAGGATTCTAAGCCTTAATAGATTGTCCATCAATATCTTTAATTATGCTAAGATATATAATTAAGCATTTTTATGATATTGGAGCTATATACCCTTTTGCAACCATTATATTCAGTATCTGCTCTACTCTAGAAGGCGTTAGCTTATAAGTCTTAGAGAACTCCATTATATCTATGCTACCATCATGTGCTCTTATCCAATCTTCAATCATAGCCATTAATGCCTCATCAGAGTACTTATTAAGGTCGCTTAGCTGCTTTGATAGCTCAGCATTCTGCTTTCTAAGCTCATCTGCTTCTGTAGCTAGCTGATCGTTTGATTTCTTTAGATCTATGAGCTGCTTCTTTACCTCCTTATAATCTGAGAGTAAAGCATCATATGCATTGTATAGAACACTGTACTGCTGTGATATACCAGATAAGACCTCTGATATCGATGAAGCAACGAGATCATAAAGCTTTTTTGTATCTACTTTTAATAGATCATCCACAAGCTCTAAGCTAAGCAATAGATCCTTAATCACATTTAGCTTTCTCATCTTAGGGCTAGTATCCTGCTGTATAGTGTATGTGCATTGTAGCTGCTTACCATTTATTATAAATATAGAGAAGTTAAATGGCCTTTTCTGAAGATCGTATCCATCTATCTTATATAGATATAAAGCATTATCCTTTATTGCTGCGTTATATAATCCATGAGTGGATAGCCTAGAGTAAAGCTGATTTATATCATAATCGTTGATTATATCTAAGGTAAAGCTCTCTATCTTTGGTTGTATTACAACATTCTGATTATCTCCACTTTGCTCTTGCATAAAAGATCATTTTTCTTTAAGATTTATATGATTAATCTTTACCTTTAATTTAGGAATAAATGAAAGCAGCAGCAGAATAAAAAGAAGGGCCGCTATGATAATTAGATATAATAGAGCGGCTAAGCTACCAGACAATACTGCAACAAATAATCCAAGTATAAGTATAGCTATGTAGAATATCTTTCTATTTCTATATGACCTATAGAGCTTATAGTATGTTGGGAAGCATTCTTTACATACAACTAAGGTATAATCTCTCTTCTTTGTCTCTTGTCTCAAGAGCTTTCTTTTTGTATAAACTAGCTTTTTGAAGCTTTTAAACATAAATGTAGATGTATCGATCTCTAATCCTGGCTTTCTCTTGCCGCATATTATACAACGAGTCTCGTGCATTATTAATCTACCAGATCTATCTCGAATAGTCTACCGTACTTATCCATTATAAGCTTCTCGTCGTGAGCCTCAAAGCCCTTATCTATCTGCTTATCTGAGAAGCCTATTCTTCTCAGTATGCTTCTTATACTATCTCTCTTGATATTATATCTCTCTAGAAGTATTATGAAGTTTATTATATTAATATGCCTTCTTGCTTTATCTAGATATGTTGTTATATTTATTATGTCCTTTTCACTGAGGTTAAAAGATTTTAGGATCTTTCTTAACTGAGTTCTCTCTATTGCCAATGAGTTATCATAAGCAGAGCTTTTATCATTCATTTGTTTTCACTCTAGACAGTATTCTTGCTATTATACTATCGTCTATTCCGATATTCTTTAGAAGATTTACTATACTTATTGAAGGAATCTGATTAGATGCAAGCTCTGATACTAATGACATTATATCTATAACTCTATTCTTTGTATCTGCATCGCTGAATATCTTATCTATAACCTCATTAGCCAAACCTATCTCAACAAGGAATGAGTTTATCGAATCTTTCTCGAACTCAAATGTCCTTGGAATTATATTACTTTCAATCTCACTCTGAGTCAGTATAGAGGTTATATCTATTCTATATACCTTTAATGGCTCTTCTCCGTATATTCTCTTTATTATAAATGTACCTGGAAACTTCAATGATGTCTGAAATGACATAACGACTGCTGCCTGACCGACACCAAACTTAAGTATCTCGCTTCTTATATAGCTAGAGAAGTTTAGCGATCCTTGCAAGTAATTAAGAAATCTCTCAAACTTTATGGCAAGTATAAATACAGTACCTACATTAGAGAAGATTGCTTCGTTTACATCTAATGGGCTCTGAGATGCAACTATAAGACCGAACTGATACTTTCTACCTTCTCTAACTATTGTTATAGCATCGCTTCTCTCATCTCCTGCTACCTTCCAAGCCTCATCTAGTACAACTAGTGTCTTTAGGCCCTTTACCTCACTCCAACCCATCGATCTCATTAGCTCCTTTAGAGTCTGTAGTATGAATAATGCTGCAAGTGCTCTGAATCTTTCATCAGACATTCCAGATAGATCTATATCTACTAATCCTGATAACGCAAGCTTGCCTATATTTATAGTACTCTTCCTAGAGAAGTAATCTTCTCCAGGCCTTGCAAACTGTCTTAGCCTATATATAGCATTCTCTAGCTCTGCAGGATACTGATATGTACCTTCTTGAAGCTTCTCCTGAAGCAGAAGTATAACATCCTTTATAGTTGGTGCATCTTTTCCCTCTGGTGCGATATCTGCTAATGCAAAGCCGTTGTTTAGATATGCCTGCTCTATAGCCTCTTCTGTAAGTCTCTTCTGCTCTGGAAACATATCGATATCTGTTAGTATTGAGAATGAGTTCATTATCTGCTTTACTCTATCTAGAGGTCTCATTCCAGCTACATCCATTATATTTATGAAGTCTCCTTTGCCCAAAGAAACTACTGTGCCTCCTGTCTGCTTAACCCATGCCTTGTACTCTCCGGCCCAATCTATTATAACAGCATTCGTATTCCAAACATAGCTTGCTCTTATTAAGAAGGATTTAACGAAGTAGCTCTTACCAGCACCAGTTATTCCGACTATCGCCATATGTGGATTTGTTATATTTAGACTAGACCAATAGAATGGAACGTTAAATACTCCAGTTATTCCTATAAATACTGACTTTAAAGGATCATTCATTAGTGCATCTGGTGGTGGCTCTGGGGGTCTGCTCAGTATAGACCTCTTTGAAAGCTCATCAGTAAATAGTCTCTGTAATCTTATAAGTGTCATCGATTAAAGATTTAATAGTTAAAGTATTTAATAGCTTACTTTAATTGCATATTAGTCCTTTTCTATTATGTATCTCTCTATCTCTATAAGCAGATCTAGAATTAAGCCTGCTATTATAAAGAACAAGCCAGATATTATTAAGCCTATTGCAAGTATCGCTCTTCCTGGAATAACTAATGATCCCGTATGAATATAGCTTATAAGTACAACTATAGCATAGTATAAGCCTATTAGTAAAGAGATCAGACCTATGCTGCCGAATAGTGCAAGCGGCTTATAGTCTCTTACATATCTTATCACATTATAGAATATTAGGATACCATAACCAATCTTGAACTTTGATATTCTAGAGCTGCCTTCTCTCTCAAGATACTTTATATCGATACTTCCTATCCTTAATCCTCTTCTAGCGAGCTGTATTAAGAAGTATAGAGTTCCTCCTCTTTCTGGTTTTCTTAGAGTTAGATATCTTAAAGCATCCCTTTTAAATGCAAATAATCCCGATAACGCATCTTTTATATCCTGCTTGTATAAGCAGTTGAATGTCTTTGTTAAGAATATATTACCAAAGCTTATATGTGCAGGCATAGCTTTATCCTTATATGCTAACCTATTGCCCAGTACTAAAGAGTAGTTGCTGCTCTTTAAGGTATCAATTACTCTTATTAGATCTTCTACTCTATAAGTGCCATCAGGATCTATAACTGCTATTATATCCCCTTTGGCTGATTTAAAGCCCAAGTATAAAGCATTCTCGTATCCTTTATCCTCCTGTCTTATCAATCTAACATTATGCATCTCTTTGATATATGCCTCTAGCCTCTTATAAAACTCTTCCTCGCTTTTATCTACTATAATAATCTCTTTATCTTCCTTTATCTTTCTTTCCAGATCTTTTAAAAACTCAAAGATATGGCTCTCGTTCTTATTAGGAAGTATTAAAGATAGCATCATATTCACTATATTTGAGCTAAGCCCATATCTTTGATTTAAATTATTAACTATTATAAATAATATCTATTATTACCATTAATTGAAATTTATAATGATATCTAATATGAGCAGCTATAAGATATTGTTTATATCAGATCTTGCATACCCGTGGAGCATAGGAGGCGTAGAGAAGCTAGAGTATACAATAGCATCTAAACTATCTAAGCATTATAAGATAAGCTTTCTGACATTAAAGCTAGATGGAATGAAAGGTGAGAGATTTAAGTTAGATAATATCGATTATATAACATTAGGTAGCTTTAAAGGCCAGCTATATGAAGATGGTGCTAGAAGCTATAAGGAGGCATTCTACTTTGCTATAAGGCTTCTTAGAAGTATCTCTTTGATTAAGGAATACGACCTTCTCTTCGTAAACTTCTTTCCTATAATGCATATGCCTATTATAAATCTTATTGATAAGCCCAAAGTTATAGATATTGCTGAGGTATGGGATCTAAGATACTGGATAAGTTACTATGGTATAAAAGGCTTAATCGGCAGCTTTATTGAAAGTATAGCTTTATCTAAGAAGAGCTATTATATAGCCAACTCTAGCAGTACTAAGGCCTTGCTAAACAAGAGAGGCATTAACAGAGTATCTGTATTCGCACCAGTAATAGATCTAAAGAGGCTTTCCTCTATTAGCTCAAAGAAAGAGAGATTTATACTTACATCCGGCAGATTAGTAAAAGAGAAGAGATTTGACAGATTTATAGAGGTTATTAGAGATATTGTAAAAAGAGATGGCTCTATTAAAGCGATTATATGCGGTAATGGACCAGAGAAAGAGAATCTGCTTAGGCTGATAAAGAGCTATGGTATTGAAGAGAATATAAGGATTGTGCCTTTTATGGAGAAGCATGAAGACTACATAAAGATGCTAAGCTCAGCTTCATTATTTATAATGCCAAGCATAAGAGAAGGATTGAGTATAGTTACTATAGAGAGCATAGCTTTAGGAGTGCCTGTTATACTACCAGATGATACACCGATACCTAAAGAGGTAAGAAGTATGTGCAATATAGCTAGCTTTAAAGAGATGCCAGAGCTTGCCTTAAAGATAATAGATGGAGATCCGAATGATTATATATATAATAGAAGCAATCTAAATAGATTTGATGCTGGAAGAATTGTTCCATTCTATAGTAGATTATTTAAAAGGTTGATAGATGAATACCATTAAATATAAAGATGATGTGTATGAAAGTGCTGAACTCTTTACCACCATATAATATGTTTGGCTTGTACGAGCAGGATTATAGTAAAGCAAGATTTGTAATACTGCCAGTGCCTTATGACTCCACAACATCTTATAGATCTGGCACAAGAGATGGGCCCAGAAGCATAATAAATGCAAGTAGATTCATGGAGCTATTTGATGAAGAGCTAGAGATGAGTATAGACGATACTTTAGTATTCACATTAGATGAGCTTGAGTTTAATGCAGACTCTCCAAGGGCAACAATAGATAGAATAGTAAAAGAGGTAAGCATAATAGTAGAGGATAAAAAGATCCCAGTACTTATAGGTGGAGAGCATACAATCGCATTAGGTAATGTTGAAGCTTTATTAAAACTATACAAAGACTTTACTATTATACATATAGATGCGCATTCTGATTCTAGAGATACATTTATGGGCAGTAAGTACTCGCATGCTACTGTAGCGAGAAGATTTAGAGATCTAACAAGAGCTATAAGTATAGGAGTAAGAAGCGTAGATGCAGATAGCTACAAGCTCTTTAAGGATTCAATACTTCTTATGAAAGATATAAGAGGCATTGATGATATCTATTCATTTATTGAGAAGAATACTACAGATAAAGTTTACTTATCATTAGACTTTGATGCTATGGATCCATCAGAGATGCCGAATGTAGGCACACCAGAGCCGGGCGGCTTCAGATATAATGATATAATAGAGATTCTAAGATTTATAAATCAGAGAAGAGATGTTATCGGCGCAGACTTCTGTGAGCTACTACCGTATAATGAGGTTTACTCATACACAGCTGCAAAGATAATATATAAGTTTATACTTTATAAATACAAATTCAATCTAATGAAGTAAAAGGCTTATTTAATCTTATTTATAATAATATATTATCATATGGAAGTTGAAAGGATAGATGATTATATTCTAGAGATAAAGCAGAGCAATGGAATGAATGTTCCTGTAAAGATAGTTGCAAATAAGAGTATAGAGAAGAATCTATTTAATGATAAGACATTGCAGCAGGCAGTAAATGCATCTAAGCTTCCAGGGATTGTAGGAAGCATGTGGGTCATGCCAGATGCACATGAGGGTTATGGATTTCCTGTAGGTGGAGTGGGAGCATTCGATGCTGAAGAGGGAATAATATCGCCAGGAGCTGTTGGATTTGATATAAACTGCGGAGTAAGAGTAATAAAAACAGATCTTACATATAATGATATAAAGGATAAGCTTAATGAGCTAGGAAAGGAGCTCTTTAGAAGAGTTCCTAGCGGAGTTGGAAGTAAGTTAAATATCGGTCTAACTAAGAAAGATCTTGATTATATAGCTACAGAGGGCGTAGATTATATAATAGGTAAGGGCTTTGGCTTAGAGGAGGATAAAAGATTTATAGAGGAGAATGGCCATATTGAAGGCGCAGATGTAAGATATGTAAGTGAGATGGCAAGCAAGAGAGGCCTAAAGGAGCTTGGAACCATAGGGGCAGGCAATCATTTCTTAGAGGTTCAGAGAGTTGAAAGAATAGATGATGAAGATCTTGCTAAGAGATTCGGCTTATTCAAAGATCAGATTGTCATTATGCTGCATACTGGCTCTAGAGGTTATGGCCACCAGATATGCAGCGACTATCTAATAAAGCTAAATGATTATCAGAAAAGAAATAAGATTAAGCTAGAGGATCCACAGCTCAGCTATGCTCATGTAAACTCTAAGGAGGCAGAGGAGTATCTGGCTGCTATGAGAGCAGCAGTCAACTATGCATTTACTAATAGAGAGATAATAACAGATATAGTAAGAGATGTATTTGCAAAGGTTCTCTCTATAAATAAGGATAACTTAGAGATGCCAGTACTTTATGATGTTGCGCATAACATAGTAAAGCTTGAGGAGCATATAGTTGAGAATAAGAGAATGAAGCTATTTGTACATAGAAAAGGAGCAACCAGAGCTTTCGGACCTAATGCTAAAGGAGTTCCTGATGCATATAAGGATGTTGGTCAGCCCGTTTTGATACCAGGAAGCATGGGAACAGCTAGCTACATCCTTGCTGGCAGAGAGAAGGCTATGCATCTTACCTTTGGATCCTCTTGCCATGGAGCTGGTAGAGTTATGTCTAGGCATAAGGCATTAAGAGAGATTCCAGCATCTAAGACTCTAGAGATAATGAAGAGTAAGGGCATAATACTAGAGGTTAGAGACAAGAGACTTGTAAGCGAGGAGGCAGAGTTTGCCTACAAGAATGTGGATGATGTAGTAGAGTCTGTAAGCGGTGCAGGTATATCAAAGATAGTTAGCAGAGATATACCTCTAGTAGTTGTAAAAGGCTAATCCAACTCTAATGTAAGATTTGTATTGCTATCTATACTTATAGTTGTTGCTCTAGTATTAGCTAATAGCTCTCCGCTTACATTACTAGACCACGAAGCAAATCTACTTCCATAGTAAGGCTCTGCTACTAGAGGATAGCTACCTTGAATTATATATAATATACTACCATTAACCAGTGAGCTATTGTCAAGTAATGCATATCCATTACCACCATTAACCTTAAATCTCACTTTATATATATTTGGTATGCTATTTGATACTGCAGATACTGCGCTACCAGAGCTTCTTAGGTAAGAGCTTGTGCATGTTCCGGGATATAGGCCATTGCATGATATATAGTTTATATAGAATGTGTACTGCAGATTCTGCTTAAAGATCGGTGCAGAAGACTGAATTAATACATAACATGAGAAGTAGCTTCCAGGCAGGACAAACTGCGGAGTACAATTGCCAGCGTATAATGCGTTATTATAGCTTACCTCTATAGAGCCTAATGGCATAAGTATGGATGTACTTAATAGATTGCTGCCTTGTATATAGATAAGTATCTTGCTGCCTTGTGTAAATATATGTGAGCTTAAGCAGTCCATGTAAGTTGCTAGTATATTGCATTGTGGTGCATTATACTGATTGAGAGGGGATCTGGTAAAGTATATACCTATTAAGGCTAGCGCTAAAGTTATAATTGTAAATGCAACACCATACTCTATTAAAAAGTCAAGTGCAGATTGAAGTCTCATAAAGATACATATCTAATTTAAAATTTAAATATTAATTAGTAGTATGCTACAAAAGCTAAAGGCAATTATAAAGCTAACAAGGATAGAGCACTCTTTAATAATAATAATTGCTATATTAACTAGCAGTGCAATATCAAAGAGCGTATCTCTAAGTATAAACTACTTCTTATACTTTATACCGCCCATACTGGTTAGTGCCTCATCATTCATAATAAACGACTACTTTGATGTGGATGTAGACAGAGCTAATAAAAGAAATGATAGGCCTCTTGTGAATGGAAGTATAAGTAAGAAAGAGGCCCTATTCTATTATAATATATCTGTTCTTATATCTATAATACTTGCTCTATATCTTAATATATACGCTATGCTTGTTATAATCGCTTTTATATTGCTTGCATTTCTTTATAGCTATAAGCTCAAGCTTATTCCTTTAATAGGAAATATTGTGATAGCCTCTACGATGGCCATACCTTTCATATACGGTGGACTTATTAATGGAGTAAGATTAGATAATACAATATTAGTAATTAGCGCTATTGCATTCTTCTATGGAATGGCTAGAGAGATACAGGGAGTAATAAGAGATTATGATGGAGATAAGCTAAGGAATGTCAAGAGTATAGCTATGATAATAGGAAAGAGATGGGCTGCAGCGCTAGCTTTCTTAATGAACCTTATAGCAGTTGTATTAAGCATATACGTATTCTATTATGATCCCCCATATAGATCTGATATTATCTATATATATACAATATCTTTAGTTGATATAGCTCTATTGTATATATCTTATATCTACATTATAAGATCTAAGAGACTTAGTAAGAATCTAGGCAAACGCTTAAGAGACTATACTCTTGCGCTTATGTTCATAGCATCGCTCTTATATATGATAATAGCCCTATTTTAGCTATATCTTACTCAATAGAAGTGTGATCTCATTATCGCTATTTGATATCAATCTCTTCATATCTAATAATAAGAATCTATCCTTTATAACAGATCTAAATCTCTCTATTATATGATCCCTATATGACTTACTTCTTTTAAATAGCTTAGCAGTCATTATTATCTTAGCGTCCTTCTTAGCAAGGCCACTAGCTTTTATGAGAAGCTCTGCTGCATATATAGGATCTCTATTTACATCAATAACGATTAGATCAAAGCAGCAGTATTCAGCTAAACTATCTACTACATCCTCGAATCTGCCTTTAATATGCCTTATATTATAACTATTTACTAAAAGATCTCCAGGATCTACAGCTACTATCTCTTTTACATAATCCTTAAGATACTCTGACCAGCCTCCAGGAGCAGCGCCGATGTCTAATACAGAGTAGCTTTTAGACAAACTAATCTTAAATCTCTTTACAGCCTCCATCATCTTATAGTATGCTCTTGATATATGCCTATCTTGAATCTTCTTAAATATATAGCTCTTATCTAACAATGAGAAGTATATCTTATTACCTTTAAATATATAAAGTACTTTATCGTATCTGCTAGGAGAGAGCTTTATACCATTAGCTTCCATATCAAGTAACAGCTTATCTTCTGCTTCTGATGGAACTACTTCTAATCTAGTATACTCATTCTTAACTCTCTCTTTTATAACAGTTACCAACTCCTCTATGCTATCTACAGCTTCATTAGCTAGTATAACCTTACTTATATGTCTATTTATTAATGGATCTTCTATTATAGATATGCATAGCGTTAATGGTATATCCTTAATGCTTATTATATCATTATCTAATAATGTAGCTACTTTATTGTATAGCTCATTTATATAATCTGCTATTAGGGCTGATCTTTGAGCTTTTATAAATATAGTAAACATTACAACCTATTTATTAGATTGAGAAGCTCCTTGCTGCTTAGATCTGCTGTCTTTATTGCTTTTATAGCTTTATCGTTAAAAGCATTAAATAGCTGATCATTAGCTGCTATGCCCATATCTATATTAGTATCTTTAAGAGCTGCCTCTAGCTCGTCTTTATATGAGTTGAAATCATTTGCATGATATCTCTTAGATACAAGCCTTGCTATGTCAACAGAGGACTTATTAAGCTTAACATCAGCTATATGCAGCGGCTCACCACTTAATAAAACTATGGAGATAGCCTTGTTCGATGCAACCTTATAAAACTTCTCGAGGCCTTTAGCAAGATGCTTATCTGTCTTTACAAGCTTAGACATACCACTAAAGTTCATATAAGTATACTCTATCTCGCTTAGCATTACATTCATCTTTGCCTCTATGCTCTCAATATCTATGCCTTGCTTTAGAAGAGTCTCTCTAAGGAAATCTCTTATAAATAGCTTTCCATAATCGCTCATATCTATATCTTCTGCTGATACACCAAATACATTCCTTATCGCTTCTATTAAGAAGCTCTCTTTATCTAGATTAGTATTAAATAATGAGTACGTATCTATAGCTACTATCATATTAGATCATGATACTATAAGCCATGGAACCAGTATCCTTTATTGCTATCCTCCTTCTTTATAAAGAGTCTCTTAAATCTCTGCAAGACCCCTTTATCCTCTGAAAGATTATCTGTTACACCAAATACGTCTCTATGCTCTAACTCGTACTGCCTCTGCCATGCCTTAAAGCTATCTATCTTCTTTCTCTCTGCTTCTTTGATCATTCTTTCATACTCTGGAGCAATTCTATCCCATTCCTCTTGAGATATTCCATAAGGAGCAGCCTTTCTTATTACCTTTGGATTGTATGTATAGCTATAGAACTCTTTATAATAGTCATAATCTCTTCTCTCTATTATGTCATCTCTAGATACATGAACTCCATTAACATTAAGGAACTCTACTATCTCATCTATTGAAAGCTTTGGCTTATTATTAAAATTATTAACATCATTATATACTATCGTTATTCTCTCTCTTGTAAAATCGACTGTTGCTCTTATTACAGCATCTAGAAGCATTAGCCTATACTGTAACCTTGCGGAATGTGGTATATCTATAAGATCCTCTTTCTTAACCTTAAACTTCACCTCTGTTATTATCTTATATGGTATTATGAACTTAACCCCATTCTCTTCTATATAAGGATTAAAGCCTTCGTTATGATTTAATCTATCATCCGAATAGCTAATCTTATTTAATCTCTCTATAAGCTCGTCAGATTTCTCCATAATTATTCACTGTTACAATAGCATCTGTATTATTAGCAAGATCTCTCAGATAAGCAAAATTAAATTGCCTACTAAATATGTTAAACAAATAAAATCAACTGTGGCAGCTACAGTTGCCACCGCATGCGCATTGCTCTTCTTCTTGAAGCTTAAACTCCTCTCTGACAAAGTTCTTTACTGGCTTTCCTCTATTTATTGGTAATGCAAAGTAGTCTATTAGATCTCCGTATGCTCTTCTATATGCTGGCTCTGCCTCTAGCTTCTTAACGTCTCTTATGTACTTATCTGCTCTATAGCTCCATCCTGGATGCATCTTTTGCCATTCCTCTGCAGGTATGCTATACTGCCTCTGGACCTTATCTCTATATACTTCTGGAAATACGTTAAATGTGCAGAATGGCAGTACTCTACCATCAGGTAATGTATAATGGATATCGCACTTCTCTACTCTATGTATATCATATGTATACTCGTCCTGGAAGTGCATCATTCCTAAGAATAATGAATGCATCTGTAATCTACCCATACTTGCAAAGTCTCTCTTTAAGAATATGCTCATTAGTAGCTTTGTAAAGTTTACTCCATCTGGCATGCTCTTCTCATCAATGAACTTTCTTATACCATATAAAGCCTCTAATGCTATCATCTTCTTTACTATTCTACTCTTACCTTCCATCTTATCTACTGCTTCTTGTAGATGCTCTAATAAGCCTTCTACATTTACAAATCTTGTTATTGGTATTATCTTGTTTCTTCTATCCAAGAATACATAGGTACCTGCTCCGCATGCAAAGTGTATTGATAGATCATACTTATATTCTCCAGATAAGGCTTCTATAAATCTATTTATACCACCCGCATAAGGAACTGAGAACCAGTCCTCCTTTGCTATTATACCGTTAGTCTGCTCTTCTATTAGCTTTATTGCTCCAGGTATTGTTATTCTCTGCTTCTCTCTTAATCTACTTGGCATTCTTCCTACTAGTGATACTGGTTGGAAGTTAACTGCTCTTACTACATCTATATTATTTAATGCGAAGTTAATTATAGCGCCAAGCTCATGATCATTTACTGTTCTTATAACAGTTGGTACTAGAACTGCACCTAATCCTGCCTTTCTCAATGCTTCTAATGTTAGAGGAACCTCCCAATGATTCTTCGGATTGGCTCTCTTAGATACGCCATCGAAGCTCATATACAAAGTACTGACTCCTGCTCTTCTTAGCTCATATGCTAGCTTTGGATTCTGCGCTATAGTTATTCCAGTTGTATTAAGCTGAATCTGATCAAATCCAACCTCCTTTGCAAGCTCTACTATCTTTATTATATCTGGATGTAACGTTGGCTCTCCACCTGTTATCTGTATAGCATTTGCTGGAATAGGCTTCTGATTTCTAAGATTTATAAACATCTTCTTTATCTCTTCTAGATTTGGCTCGTATATTGGCTCTCCTTCTTTTGCATAGAAGAAGCAGTACCAGCAGCTTAGATGGCATCTATTTGTTACAACAACGTTAACTAATCCGCTATGTGACTTGTGCCTCTCACACATTCCACAGTCAAAAGGGCATAATGCTCCTTTTGTATCAGTTACAAGATTTGGATTCTGAAATCCTCTGCCGTAGTAGTTATAGTTTCTCATTTTCATATACATATCGTAATCTTCCCAGTACTTCTCTATGAACCAGCCATGCTCTGGGCAGTACTTTCTAATCATTACATTATCTCCATCTCTATAGATTGTACCTTGTATTATAAGCTTGCACTCAGGGCAGACGGTCTGCGTCTTTTCTATTATCGGCATCTTCTCTATCTCCTCAATTGTTCTTCTATACGGCTGTAGCACTGGATTTAATGCATCTCTATCAATCTGCTCCTCAACCTTTTCCATGACAAATCACTAACTAGTATTTAATCATAAAAGATAAGCTTTAAAAAGCTATTTACAGGAAAAATTGATTATAAGTAAAGATTAACACATGCTAAATGCTTTTTAGATAGATACTTAATATATCTTGTTGTAAAGCTAGATAGATAAAGCTTTTTATATAGTCTTTTTGTAATTTAATTAAAGTGCTTAAACATGAACAATGAAGATATTGAAAGCTTAGTTAAGAAGTATCAAGAGATACAAGAGAGCCTACAGAATATAGTTATAGAGAGAGAGCAGTATAAGGCTCAGATAAAGCTACTTGATAGCTCCAAGAGCGCGATACAGAATAGCAATGGCAAGATCTTTAAGTATATTGGAAACGTGCTAGTTGAAACAGATAAGGAATCTGCTATAAAAGAGATAGATGAGAGTAGCGAGCTACTGCAGCTTAGACTAAGTACTATAGAGAAGAGCTACCAAGAGCTATCTAAGCAAGAGAAGGAGCTTAGAGAGAAGCTGAATAGCTATGTAAAGAGCAACAAGCAATAGATATGCCTGTTCTAGATCTAGATGAACTTATAGATAAGATCGCTTCGATAAGATACAAGAGAGCACTAATTACAGGACACAGAATGGCAGATACTGATATAGTTGCATCCTCGATAATACTATCTAAGTATATAATAAACAGATCCGATATACTATTTGATGGTGGCTTAACAGCATCTGCGAGTAGACTTTATAATCTATTCAATTATGATAAAGGATTTATAACGATGAAAGACCTAAATGATGAGAGATTGAGCAGCTACTATAGCTTAATATTCTTAGACACAAACGAGATAAGCGAGCACTACGATCTAGTTAAAGAGTTTCCAGAAGAGAGGATCTTCGTTATAGATCATCATTATATAGATCTCTCTAGCTACAGATACAATGTCAATATATTCAATGATGAGAGATACTCATCAACCTCTAGCGTAGTATACGCTATAGCGAAGAGCCTTGACATAAAGCTATCTCAGAATGATGCTAAGCTTCTAGCTTATAGTATATATGAGGATTCAGCTGGATTTAGAAACTCTAGCTATATAACATTTATGCAGTTCGGCGAGCTTCTTAAGATAGCAAGATGCAGCTATAACGAGATAGAGGATCTTATAAAGCATGAGAGTCAGCCAGATACGAATATACATATAATTGACTCTATAACAAGGGCTCAGCATCTTATACTAAAGGATAAGCTTATACTTATGATTGGAGAGGCCTTATACGTTGGAGCAAATACATGCGCAGAGCGTGCTCTTAATCTTGGTGTAGATATAGCATTATTCTATAGCGTTAGAGATGAGGATCTATCATTCTCTGCTAGAGCAAATCCTATACTAGAAAGTAGATACGGAATAAATCTAGGGTATATATTTAATAGTATAGCCATTAAGCTAAATGCATCTGGTGGCGGACATCCATCTGCTGCAGGAGCTTATGGAGTAGCACATAAGGATAGAAGCTATTTTATAGAAAGATTTGTTAAGTATATATCAGATATGGTGGATTAGTTGAAGATCGCTATACTATCTGATCTGCATATGGGCTATGATAGATTCTATGAAGACTCTTTCAATCAAGCAGAAGAGGCCTTGACAAAGGCTGCAGAGATGGCAGATGTTATAATTATTCCTGGGGATATCTTTGACTTTAGAGAGCCTAAAACAGAGGTTATAGCTAGAGCATTTAGGATATTCCTTAAGATAAAGTATATGAAGCAGTGGGATGCGAGAGTAAAAGAGATATTAAGATATGATGGAGCTAAGCAGAGGATGATGACAGATGTTCCAATAATAGCAATATCTGGTACACATGAGAGATTAGCTGTAGGAAAGGAGAATGCTGTTGATCTGCTCTCACTAGCAGGATTAGTTGCAAATGCTAATGAGTCTTATGTTATAGTAGAGAAAGGCTCAGAGAGACTGTCTGTATTTGGTATAGGCGGGGTCTCTGAAGAGCTCTTCGCAGAAAAGATAAAAGAGTTTAACCCTAAGCCTATTGAGAATGCATTTAACGTATTCATATTCCATCAATCGCTTATAGAGCTTATTCCTCATAATGACAAGTTTGCAAGAATGGATGATCTGCCAAAAGGATTTGATCTTTATATAGATGGACATATTCATTCTAGAGTAGAGAAGAGCTATAATGGAAAGCCATTTCTTATACCAGGGAGCACTGTAATAACACAGCTAAAAGAGAACGAGCAAGAGAGCAAAGGCTTTTATATATTTAATACAGATAGCAAGAGCTACAGCTTTAATTATATAAACTCTAGAAAGTTTGTTATACTAAAGTACAGACTGAATAAAGACTACAATATAAGAGATCTAAGATATAGTATAGCTGATTCTATAAACAAGTTAACGCTATCTGATACCCCTATTATACTAATAAAGATAGAGGGAGATGGTAGCAAGGCCGAGATAGCATCCTTATTAAAGGAGATAGAGAATCTATATAGCAATAGAGCGTATCTGACTTCAGATATAGATGATCTCAATGATACTAGTCTACAAGAGAGTATCAATAAGGTAAGAGAAGGCAAGGTAGATGGATTAACTGTAAAAGAGAGAGCGTTATCAATGATAGATAATGGATTGTCTTCTAAAGGATATAATATAGATGTAAGGGCTCTTATTGAGATGCTATCTGCAGATGATGATAAAGACTCTATAGTTAAGAGAGTTATAAGCTATTTAGATAATAATTTAGCATAACTTTGTAAATTATCGATCTTATAGGAAAAACTTTAATTATTAATTCGAAGTAAATTTATATTGAGTATATGCCTAAGAAATATAGTTATACAATATATGATGACCTTGTTAACTCAATAAAGAATCTTGATAAGACTGAGAAGCGCCAGAGATCAGGCATAGACTCCAACTACACATTCTCCTTTCAATTTCCTGATGGAGACAGCCTTAAGCTCTTGAGAATTGCTGGCATAATAATCTACTCTTTTTCAGAGAACTTCTCATGGTATACGAGAAAAGCAATAGATAGTATGGACTTTGATGCATTAAAATCCGATAGAGTTAAAGAGGAGTATATATCTGCATGTAATAACTGGAATAAGATAGACTGTGACGATGTTAAGCAGGTATTTAGTAAACCTATTCCAGATATATTCTTTCATTATTGGTTAAAGATACATGTAGATCCCAGATGGCACAATGATTATATATATGTTTGGAATTATCTAAAGCAGAAGTATGGCAGAAGCGATACAGATAAGCAAGAGATATTAATGAAGTAACTTAAGCATTTAAAAATATTCCTAGACCATTATTTATTATTGATTCAATCTTTTTTGATAAGATGGTGTCTTAAATAAACAGTAAGCTCAAACATATAGGAGTAATACCTGACGGAAATAGAAGATGGTCTAAAAAGGCTTCAGTAGGCTTATTCGAGGCATATAAGAAAAGTGTAGAGAAAGTAATAGATTTTACAGATTGGTGCCTAAAATATAACATAAGAGATATAACATTATGGGGGCTTTCTACAGATAATATAAAGAAAAGGTTACCTATTGAGCTTTATTTCTACTTTAAGAATCTTAAGTCTGCTGTAAATAATGAGAATATAAAGAGACTTATAGATAATAATATAAGATTTAGAGCCATAGGATTAAGAGATCTTCTACCAAGATCTGTAGACGAAGCACTGAGATACGTTGAGAAGAGAACTAATAAGTGTGATGGCGGTAGCTTAAACTTTCTAATACCATATGGCGGCTTAGACGATATAAGATATATGGTGAAGAGGATCTTAAGTAAGAGCAGTAGCTTAAGTTATGACGATATAAATAGATTAATAACGAAGAATCTACTAAGCAGCAGAATAGGTAATATAGATCTAGTCTTTAGAACATCTGGAGAGCTTAGACTCTCTGGATTTCTACCAATACAGACGGCTTATTCAGAGCTCTACTTCTGTAATAAGCTTTGGCCTGAGATCGAAGAGAGCGATCTAAAGGATGCTATATCTGCTTATAATAATAGAGAAAGGAGGTTTGGTAGATAGATTAGAAGTAAGATTAAAAGAGCTTAAACTACAAGTAATTTATATATGAGTAAGATAGAGAATCTGCTATTTAAGATAAGCCCCAATATAAGACTGCAGAGCTTACTAGCATTCTTGTATAGCTTAGCAGTATCACTCATAACAAGCTATATAATAATAACTAAATTCTATAGATACCTCAATCTTTTAACATATCTTAGCTATGCCATATACTCTACATTTGTTTTGTATATAATACCGTCACTTATAGCTGCAGTTGTAGTAAAAACAGTATATAGAAGATTTAGATTTAGACATCTTACTGTTATAGCATATGCCAGTCTAATACCGTACTCTCTTTTTAATATAATAGCTGCGCTACTGCTTGCGTTATATTCATCTGTAGGCTTATACACTGCTGCTGTAATAGTTGGCGTCTCTTCAGTATTGGGCTTCTGGTATATAATTCTAACCTTTATAAATATAGGCAGATTTAATAAGCTGCTTGTATCTTTAGTACAGCCATTAGCATTATTCTTGCTATATATACCAACTTATGGGATATTGCTTAATGCATCATCTAACGAGATAATGCTTATATTAAAGTTCATTATAGGTGCATTCATATCTGCTTTAATATCTACTATAATAATAAGAATAATGAGGAATCCTATAAAAAGATCATTGAATATGGATCCTCTAGATGCGGTATCGCAGTTTATAAGAGCATGGCTATTTAATATAAATATAAATACTGCTTTTGGAGGGAAGGGCTTTGGCGTATATAAAGATGTAGATACATTTACTATAGCATTTATATCAAAGAGAAGCAATAAGCTTAAATCAATACTATATCTGCCCAACGTTCATTACGGGCCAGCGAATAATATAGGCGGAAGCGCTTATCCGTTAGAGCTAAGCAGGTATATAAAGAATAGATATAATGTTGTTCCTATTATACTGCACGGTGCAGTTAATATAGATCTAAATCCTGTAGCGTCAAATCAGATAAGTGTATTTAAGAAGGATATCAATAAGAGCATGGAGCTAATAGGAAAGAGAAGATATAATAGTATAGATATAAGTATAAGCAAGTACAGATCTGCTAGAGCTATTAATATAATCTTTAATAGCAGGAGAGCTCTAACAATACTTAGTAGGGCTCCAAAGACGACAGAAGATATAAATACTGCTGCAAGCAAGATAATAAACGCAACACTGCAGAAAAGATTTAAAGAGGTAGCATTAGTCGATGCTCATAACTCTAGAGATGAAAGCTCTGATGAAAAGGATCTATTAGATCTGTGGTCTGAAGGAATAACTGAGGATAGTAGATACTTTAGAGAGTATATCAGAGCTATAAGCAGCAAGCCTTATATAAAGATTAGAGGTATAAATAAGATAGGATATGCTTATAAGTATATAACACGCAGATACAATGATGTTGCAGAAGGCTATGCAAATCTACTAATAATGAAAGGCCAGAGAGATGGCTTCTTCATACTTAGCTTTAATGCAAACAATATGCTGCCTAGCTTGAGAGAGAAGCTATTAGAATACATAAGATCTAAGTATAGATATGACGGCGAGATAATAACAACAGATACACACGTAGTTAACTCCTTGGGCTCTAAGGCAGACGTTGTATTGGGCAGATATGTTGATGAAGGCTATCTTATAAGTATTATAGATGAGCTTTTTAATAAGGCAGAGGAGAGCTTAGAGGAATGCGAGTTCGGATTTTTAAAGAGCAGCGTTAAGGTAAGGGTATGGGGAGAGAACTTTATAGTTAAGGCAGGGGCTGCATTCAACTCAACTATCTATATAACTAAGTATATTGCGCCTTTAGTTCTTATATTAGGATATATACTCAGTCTATTCATAATTGCGTTTATATAGCTAACCCCAGACATCTGCCTTTATGCTTGCTTCTGATATATTTAATGACTTAAGGGCATCCTTTACGGCTTTAACAAATCCGAGGGGCCCGCATATATAAGAGGTTCTCTCATTTACATCTTTAGCGTAGTTGGCTATCATACTTGCATCTACATGGCCCGTAAGCCCATTCCATCCTCTGCCTCTATCTTCATTCGGTCTAGTAACAGTTACTGCATAGTCTAGCTTTATTCTCTTGGTTAGATCATCAAGCTCCTGCCTCTTTATTATCTCATCAACATATCTTACGCTATATAGCAGCTTTATCTCTGTATCTAGATGCATCTGATCTATATATCTAAGCATTGATATAAAAGGCGCTATTCCAGTGCCTCCTGCTATGAATAGGACCTTCTTGTTAACATTAGGGTCGAATCTAAACTGACCATAAGGGCCAGTTATATAATATATATCTCCCTCCTTAGCAGTATCTAGATGCTTAGTGAATCTACCATGTATCATATGTATTATAAACTCCATCTCCTTTTCTAAAGGAGATGAGGCTATAGAGAAGGCCCTAGCTATCTTCTCATCAGGCCCTCTATATTGGAGCATAACAAACATTCCAGGATCGAACTTTATATTATACTCTTGTAACGGCTCGAAGACAAACGAGTTAACATCTGGCGTCTCTTGAACTATCTTCTTTAGTCTATAAGGTGCTTCTAGCAATTGTGGCTTTTCCGGCAATCAGATCACCAATCATAATTATATTGATAATTAGCTTATTAGCTTTTATTAATCTAAGTCTATCTTAATGGATAAGTACAGCATACTTGATATAGATTACTTTGTCGAAAATAACAATGCTATAGTTAGAGTATATACTAAAGACTCAAGTAATAGATTTAAGGTATTCTATGATGATAGCTTCTTGCCATATCTTTACTTTAAGCCAAACGAAAGTATAAATGAGGAGATGATAGAGAAGCTTGCAATAATAGATAATGAAGGCAGTATAATAAAACCGTTAAAGATAGAGAGATCTATTAAAGAGCTATTCGGTAAGCAGCTCAATCTATTTAAGATCTATTATAGATTACCTTCTGAGATAAAAGATGCTGCTGAGCACCTGAAGAACTTTGGAGAGTGCTTTGAGTATGATATAAGCTTCTATAAAAGATATCTTATTGATAATCAGATAGTACCTTTTAGATTCTATGAGATAGACTATTATGATAAAGACAATAGAAGCTTTATTAGAGCTATGAAGCCGCTAGATGAATATATAGATATAAACAATCTAAATGTAATGGCATTTGATATAGAGGTTTATAATCCAAATCTTAAGCCAAATCCAAAGAGAGATCCTATAATAATGATAAGCTACTGTATCTTTAATGGAAGCCATATAAGTGAGACGAAGGTACTAACGACAAAGCAGATAGGGCTAGAGAATGTTATCTTGTTCGATAGCGAGGCAGAGATGATTAAAGCCTTCATAGATATAGTAAAGCAGAATGATATAGATATAATAACAGGATATAACTCATCAACATTCGATATAGACTATCTAAAGAGAAGATCAGCTATCTACTCTATAGATTTTGACTTGAGCAGAGTTAATGAATCAAGCTATACTAAGATAGAGAGCCATGGATTAAACTATAAGGTAGTCATAGCTGGGCGCATACATATAGATATGTATACAGTATCTAAGTTTGTCGCACTAGTTGGTGCATCTGCAAATATACTAAAGCTAGCAGATTATACTTTAAGGAGTGTGTATGAAGCATTAACAAATGATAAGAAAGTTATGGTTAATAAGGCAGAGATATATAAGATGTGGGATGGTTCAGCAGATCAGCTTAAGGAGCTTGCAGAGTATAATCTAAATGACTCTTATGCATTATACAAGGTATTTACTAGCTTCTTTCCATTGATAGTAGAGATATCTAAGATAACAGGCAGCCTTATAAAGGATACGGCTGTATCCACAGCAGGTCAGCTTGTTGAATCTACTCTTCAGTTTTACTCAAAGGAGTTTAATGCTATAATACCAGAGAAGCCTGAAGAGAAGGAGATTATATTTAGAGAGCTTAATCCAATACAAGGAGCATTTGTTAAAACGCCAGATCCAGGGTTATATAACAATTTAGCAATACTGGACTTTAGAGGGCTTTATCCATCAATCATAATAGCGCATAATATAGACCCTAGCTGCATATGCGATAGTAGCTGCTCAGAGTACTATGAAGCTCCAAATGGTATTAGATTCAGAAAAGATAAGATAGGGGAGATACCAACAGTACTTAAGAGATTTGTTGATGAGAGAGCGCTAGTAAAGAAGCTATTTAAGCAGCATCCAGACGATATAATATTAGGATCTAGATCGCAAGCGTTAAAGATAATAGCTAACTCTTTCTATGGATATCTAGGATACTCTAGATCAAGATGGTACTCCAGAGAATGCGCATCTGCTGTTACTGCATATGGCAGATACTATATAATGAAAACTATAGAAGAGGCTGAAAAGGCAGGCTTTAAGGTTATCTACTCAGATACTGATTCTATAGTTATACTACTAGGAAGCAAAGGCAAGGATGATGTAATAAGCTTTATGAAGGATTACAACAGCAAGCTTCCAAAGGATATGGAGCTTGAGCTAGAAGACTTCTATATGAGAGGTATCTTTGTAGGAAAGAAAACAGAGAATCAGACAACAGGAGCAAAGAAGAAGTATGCACTAATAACATATGATGGTAAGATAAAGGTAAAAGGCTTTGAGCTTGTTAGAAGAGATTGGTCTAAGATAGCAAGAGATACACAGATGAATGTCATAGAGACTATACTAAGATATGGAGATATAAATAAGGCAGTATCTATTGTAAAAGAGACAATCAATAGACTAAGATCAGGAGCAGTACCTCTTGAAGATCTAGCAATATCAACACAGCTGAGAAAAAGCATAGATAGCTATGATGTAAGATCGCCTGAGCTAAATGCAGCTTTAGATGCTATCAAGAAGGGCTTTAAGACAAAGAATGATCTAGAGGGCTCAGTAATAAAGTATGTTATAACAAAGGAGGGGAGTAATCCTTCAGAGAAGGCCAAGCTCTTAGAGCTTGCTAAGGATTACGATGCTAACTACTATATAGAGCATCAGATCTTACCAGCTGTTATGAGAATCTTTAAGGAGTTTAATATATCTAAAGATAGTATACTTAATAGCGGAATGCAGAGAAGATTGATCTAAGGTGTATCTAATGGAAGATAGGGAGATAATAGAATCTGTTGGAAAGATATCTGGCGATGCATTAAAGTATGCTAAGACCGTTGTTAAGGAAGGAGCTTCATTAAAGGAGATAGCAGATAGCATAGAGAGATATATAAGATCAAAGGGATTCGATATCGCCTTTCCTGTCAATATATCTATAAATGAGCAGGCAGCGCATTATACGCCAAGATACGATCTAGATTACGAGATAAAGGCGTCCGATGTTATTAAGATTGATCTTGGAGCTGCAAAGGAGAGCTACTTTGGGGACTGTGCATTAACTATTAATCTAGACAGCTCCAACTCTAAGCTTATTGAGGCTACAGAGGAAGCATTAAGTAATGCTATAGCTATTATAAAGGATAACGTCGCTGTAAAGGATATTGGTAAGGAGATAGAGAGAACTATAAAGAGCAAGGGCTTCATTCCGATCTACAATCTTGGAGGTCACTCAGTTGAGCGTTCGGCGCTTCATGGAGATATCTTTATACCTAACTATGATAATGGAGAGACTTATAAGCTAAAGGAAGGAGATGTTATTGCGATAGAGCCATTTGCAACAGATCATAGAGGAGCAGGCTATGTTAATGAGGACTCTTATACAGAGATATACTCTCTTTATGATTTAAAGCCAGTAAGAGACAGCTATGCAAGAGCCTTATTAAAGGATATAGCAGATAGCTATCCAGATCATCCATTTGCTGTAAGATGGCTCTATGATAAGCATAATGATATAAGCAGACTGTATCTAGCTATTAGAAGCTTAGTCATAAATGGCAATCTTGAGCCGCATCCGGGCTTAATAGAGAGGAAGAGAGGATTAGTTGCGCAGTCAGAGGCCACAGTTATTGTAGAGAAAGATTCATGTAAGGTAATAACTGAAAGATAATAGATCGTTATGCCTATACATATAGCATATATAGCTGCTTTAATATTTGCTGCAGTGTATGCTCTATTTGATGTTTTCAACAAGAGAGAGATACCAAGCATATTCGCATATATAATATTTATCCTCTCTATAGCTATAGCATTCTTAAGTTATTATACTGATGCTAGTATATTTATAATAGATCTTCTTATAGTTGCATTGCTTATCGCTTTAGGCTATCCTTTATCTAGGACTGCACTTATAGGAGATGGAGATATATTTGAGATAGCAACCTTATCTGCATTACTGCCATTCATTAAGCCTCTGGATTTTAATCTACCATACTGGATATATGGTATAAATGGAGTACTCCCATTTGCATTAACTATAATAATCAACTCTGGATTCTTTGGGATAATACTTACATTAATCTTTTATCTTCCTTTAGCTGTTAGAAGATTTGGATTTAGCTCATTAGCACGCTCTATTAAGCCAGATTATATTGATCTGGCATTATTACTCTCTTACATACTATTTCTCTTTGTAGCTACATTCTCTGGTATAGGAATTATCTCAACTGTAATAATGAGCATTATATTTATATCTGCTATAATCTTAAGGAAGCTTGAGGTATATATAGAGAAGCTATTTATAAGACATAAGAGAGTAATAGATATAAAGGAAGGAGACGTATTGGCTATAGATCATATTAGCAAGGAGAAGATGAATGAGCTTGATAGCCTAAAGATAGGTAGAGCTATAACAAGCTCAGATGTCCGTAAGCTAAGAGAGAGATTAAATCTTCAAGAGGAGCTACCAGTATATGTAAATGGCGTACCTTTCAGCGTGGCCATACTGATTGGATTAGCATTTGGCATAGTATATGGCAATATAATAATACTTATACTATAGCTATCATACTCTTATCTGCTTATCTCTTGCATAAAGAGCTATAGCTAATGATAAGAATGATGCTGAGGACCATAAGAGATCTTGAGGTGGCTGTCCAAATCTTTCAAGATACCTTTCGGGGTCATAGCTTGAGGCATTTATTCTAGGATCAGCTATCTGCTCTGGTAGCTCTCCTAGCTCGTTCCATATTCTATATACATAGTTAAATATCTTATATGTCAGATCATCGTAATCTCTGAGCTCAGGATTACTAACTATATAAGCAGCAGTATAGCAGCCCAGTAAAACCCAAGCGCCTCCATGAAAGTAAGTATCTCCTTTAAATCTATTTGGAAGTGGCACTCCAGCCTTCTCTAGATTCTCTTTAATGTTATCTATTATCTCTCTTAATGAGCTATCAAGCTCCTCCTTTATCTCTTTAAGATCTATATCTAATAGATCTGCTAGGTATAATGGCAGTATTAAGCCTGAGTCAACGCCTTCGCTAGGGTCTAGATCCTTAAATGCTCTCTTCCTTCTTATTATCTTTCCATTAAACAACAAGAACTTCTTTAAGAACTCTATAGGAGTGCTTGTATCTGCATCTCTATTACTATTATCTACTCCTATAAAAGATCGCTCTATAATGTCTTTCTTATTGCCATCTAGCTCTATCAATACTCTCCTAGATAGCTCTATAACTAAGAGATCATAAGCATGTATAGAATCCTGCTCTATCTCCCATTCGCTGGAGCACTCTGTTCTATATATCTTACCTAGGTACTTAGAGAATAGCTCTGTGTTATCCTTTATGTAGCTTATAACTCTATCTAATCGCTCATCCTTAATACCATCTTTATCTGCTATTCTCTTAGCAATAAAAGAGCTTATAATAAAGAGAGGCAGTGAATCATACTGATGCAGCCAGCTATGCAGCTTATTAAGCTCATCTGCATCTACTTGAGCCAATGATGCATTACGATCTACTCTTGCAGGTATAGCAAGCTTGAAGAAGTCCTTATTCTCTAATGGAGTATCTACAGCATCTATTATCCTATTCATGCTCTTCTCAATTACGCTCATATTAAAAGATAGTATAGATAAAGCTTTATCTAGTGCTTCTTTATCATTATCTATATATCCTACATAGAGCATTAAGCTTATAGCTATAAATGAGGAGTCTCTTAGCCAATGCTTCTTGTAGTGGTCATATCTAGTAGATGCTACCACATATCCGTTATCTTCTATATTACTAGCAAGCTTCTTTGCCAGCTGAGTAGAGATTCCTATTAACTCATCTTTACTTATACCTATAAGCTCGTAAGAATCTGAAGCGCTATTTTCCTTATTTACTGTGGTCATAAGCTCAATGATAAGCTTTAATATTTATATCTCTTTTTAGAGATAACGACAGATATCTATTGTATATTATTACTTTAGCCTCATACTGTCTAGATTCATAGGGGCTCTTGCGTTTATATTAAAGCTACGATAGATTGCTCTTGCGAACTCCTCACACTTTACCTCTTCTCCATGCATAGTAAATATGCTTCTTGGTCTTGTCTTAATACTCTTGATAAAGTTCATCAGCTGTCTTCTATCGCTATGACCTGAAAATCCTTCTATAGTCTTTATATTCATCTTTACATTATACTCTCTTAGCTTACCTTCATCATCCTCTAATGCTATCTCTCTGACTCCATTCTGCAGCTTTCTTCCTAAAGAGTTCTGACTATTATAACCTACAAATATTAGAGTATTTCTCTCATCTGATAGTAGATCTCTGAAGTACTGGAGGCTAGCACCGCCGTTAAGCATTCCACCACTTGCTATTATTATAGCTGATCTGGTATCATCTACTCTGTCGCTCTCCCTTTTTATTACCTGAAATAGCTCGCTCTCAAATGGCGACATGTTAGATAAGATCCTATTTCTTAGAGACTTCTTTAAGTAATCTGGATAAGCAGTATGTATTGCGTTTGCCTCAAGCACCATGCCATCTAGATATATTGGAACATCTAACTTATATCTATCGTTATTTGTCATATAGTACTCTAGTGTAAGCTGTATCTCTTGTGCTCTACCTACTGAGAATACAGGTATCAGTATCTTACCGTTATTCTCTACTGTCGACTTTATTGCCTCCATCAGCTCTATCTCAGACTGCTCTCTATTACTACTATTTATATCGTGATTTCCTCCATATGTGCTCTCTATAAATAGACCATCGACTCTTGTGTATGCAGTATCTGCAGGATCTAGTAATCTACTATAGCCAAACTTTAGATCGCCGGTATGCACAATATTATATAAGCCCTCCCCTATGTGCAGATGTGCAGAGGCACTTCCTATTATATGACCTGCATTATGATAGGTTAGCTTTATCTCATCAGTTATAGTTGCAACCTCATTATACTCTAAAGGAACCATATGATCTATCATCTTTCTTATATCCTTCTCTTCATATAGTGGCGTACCACCAGATCTTGCAACAAGCTTTACATAATCCTTAAGCAATAGAGCAGCAAGATCTATAGTTGGAAGCGTTGAGTAGACAGGGCCTTCGTAACCATACTTATATAGATAAGGTATGAAGCCCATATGATCCATATGCCCGTGTGTAAGTATTATTGCATCGATCTCATTTATTGGAATCTTTGCATCTGCTATATAAGGAAATGCTCTACTTGCATCACTCGAGCTACCCATTACTCCTGGCTCTGGGCTTATTCCACAATCTATTATGACCTTAGATTCCTTTGTCTCTACTAATAAGCAGCTTCTACCGACCTCTCTAAACCCACCCAAAGCAGTGACCTTTAACCAATCTGTCTTTAGTATAACCTTATTTATATTCTTGCCTAATAGAGTTAAGAACTTCTTTCTCTTACTAGAGTCATTTATAATTAGATTCCTTAGCTCATCTATAGACTCACTCTGTATAGAAGGTACTCTCCAGATCTTTGGAAGCCAGCCAGTCTTAACAAAGATCTCTCTAAGGGTAGAGCCGTTTTTACCTATAACCAATCCTGATTTATATGCCTCTATATAGACCTCATGTAGATCTGGAGCAAATCTTATGCTCTTTATCTCAGCTTCCTTAGGAACTATCTGCTGAATAAGCTCTCTTGCTTCTTCTACATCCTTTAGATGAGCTTTATCTGCCTTTACTATAACCTTTCTTCTTATCTTTGCAGCTATATCCTTTATTAGCTCCTGATGCGTCTCTATATAGTTAGGGTCTCTTATGAATATTACTACGTATGGTCCTTCAAACTCTATGCTGCTTACTACATCTTTATCAATTGTCTCTAAGATCTTTTGCTTTATCTCCAAACTCCTGTCTTCATTCTTATCATTATTCTTCTGAACTGCACTGCTATCATTATCCATAAAATACACTTGTATACATAAGTTAGTATAATGGGTCTTATCTATAGCAACAAGTAAAATATATAAAAGAGTTTAATATAATATCTGGTTTACTTATATTTAGATCTCGCTATCATAGCTCTCTTTGAGCTTCTCTCTGTTCTCTACATATCCTGCCTTTGTTATAGTTGCTATTAATGCATAATCGCCAACTCCAGAGTCTCTAGTTGCTACGGATAACGCATTAAGTACCATATTGTAAGCATCTTTTGTTGAGATATTCTTCTTGTACTTCTTCTCAAGATAACCGTAAGCTAGCTCCATTCCAGAGCCTGCAGATGTAAATGATGACTCTTCTATTGAGCCACCAAGAAGATCAATACTATAGATCTTTGGTGTGCCGTCATACTCTATACCCCCAACTATAAGCTCTACTAGATATGGGTAGTATCTATTATCATGAAGTATTAGTGATAATAGATTTGTTACAGCATTTGGAGACATGGGCCTATTCTCATTCATCTTATATATCTCATTATTAGCTCTAATAATCTTTACTATATCTACTAGATCGCCTACAGAGCCTGCTCCTGCTATAGCAACAGTATTATCTATCTTATGCACCTTCCTTACCTCTCTGCTTGCTATAAAGCTACCAATAGAGGCTCTCGAATCTGCAGCTATTATAACACCATCCTTACAAACAACGCCTATTATCGTTGTACCTTTTAGATACTCTTTAAGTCTTTCCTCCACAGATCTCACCAAGTATAAGAATGTAATAAACTTATATAAGCCTCCTCTTTTAAAGCTTTTACATAATGATAAAATCTCTTGAAAGATTATAAAAAAGCTTAGTATATGATCTTAATAAATCTATTTATATTTAAGATTTAAAAATCTAATCTCTATGAGAGCTATTATGATGGTAACTATAAGCATAGCTATAAATGCTACGCCCTTAAACTTAGATATGCTTGCTTCATCCTCTTTTATAGCGGCTTGTGCTTTATCTAATAGATTATATGCTATTGTATAATTTCCAGATCGTATAGATACATTTGCATAGTATATATAAGATCTTATCTTAGAGATGCTGCTCATGCTAGGATAGAAGATTAGATAGCTACTTTCATCTAGTCTTTGAAGCTGCTGTAGAGTCATATTATATAAAGCCACAATCTCTTCGTAGCTATAGTTGCTACTGTTCAGACCTGATGTATATAATTGATGAGATGGAGATAAAAAGCTAAATATAATATATAAGAAAAGATAAGAAAGCATATAATCTGCTTGCTTATGAGCTAATTATAGATTTACATCTAAGCCTAGCTGCTCCTTCAGCTCTCTATATCTATTTCTTATAGTTACTTCTGTTACTCCTGCTACCTTTGCTACCTCCTTCTGTGTTCTTCTCTCACCAACTAATGCTCCTGCTATATAGACCGCTGCAGCGCTTACTCCTGTTGGACTTCTTCCTGAGACTAATCCTTTCTTCATCGCTTCGTTAAGTATCTCTACAGCCTTCTCTTTAGCCTCTGGGCTTAACTTTAACGCTGCCGCATATCTAGGCACGTAGCTCATTGGATCTGTTAGAGGTATGTGTAAGCCTAAGGCATGGGCTATGACTCTATAAGTCCTACCGACCTCTTTCTTTTGAACTCCTGAAAGCTGAGCGATCTCATCTAATGTCCTAGGGATACCTGCCTGTCTGCATGCAGCATATATGACAGCCTGTACTACAACCTCTATAGGTCTACCTCTGATTAGATTGTTCTTAACGCATTTTCTATATAGCAATGCAGCACTCTCTCTTATGCTGTCTGGCAGTCCTAGATAGCTTGCAACTCTATTCAGCTCTGGTAATGCGATAAGATAGTTTCTTTCGCTTGAGTTTGTTATATTTGCCCTCTTATTCCACTTTCTCATTCTATATAACTGGGCCTGCTTCTTTGATGATATTCTTACACCTCTAACATCTTTGTTATATGCGTCTATCTCTGTTACTAAACCTCTGTTTGACTTTGATAGCTTCATAGGTGCTCCTGTTCTGGTTCTTGTTGCCTTCTGATCAGAATCAAAAGCTCTCCACTCTGGACCAGCATCTATATTGCTTTGGTCTATTATCATTCCGCAGTTATTACATACATACTCTCCTCTCTCTATATCATATGTTATATCTGTGCTACCACATGAAGGGCACTTATTCGCTATAGGCTTTCTTGACTCTTCTTCGCTCTTTACCTCTGGCTCTTCATCTTCTAAAGCGATCTTCTTCTCATTTTTATCTACAACAACCTTCTTCTTAGGGGACTCGGAGAACTCATCTAAAGGTTTTCTATCCTCGCTCATACGATCACCATTAGTTATCTTAATATAATATTATATGTAATATTATGAGGACATTATAATAACAACCAAAAGAAAGATTTAAAAATTTAACAATAATAGATATATAAAGATAAATATTTAAAGCTTTCTCTTTGAGATTAAAATTAACTTTTTAAATATATCTGATTTTAATATACTATTAGCTTTCTATGAAATCATGCATATAGATGCATGATAGATGTGCTAGTTTACTGCTGCTAACTTAAGCCAGTTAGTGGATGGCTTGGCTGTAGCCGCGATGAAGGTCGTGGCAAGCTGCGAAAAGCCCTGGGTAGGCGCAGGTCAGCCTTTAAACCAGGGATCGCCGAATTGCACTCTCATGAGTGCGCATACCGGGGGAATTGAAATATCTTAGTACCCCGAGGAGAAGAAAGAGATTTCGATGCGGTTAGTAATGCGAATGAACTCCGCATAGGGCGATCTGAATCCTGCTTTGCAAAAAGCAGGAGATGTGGCGCGGTAGATTAACATCCAGATGTAAGAGCCGAATCTGCTGGAAAGCAGAGCCACAGAGGGTGATAGCCCCGTAGGTTAATTACATCTGGAGTTCTACTGCACAGAGTATTGCTCCTTGAGTATGGAGTAAGAAGATGGGGGATTAAACCCCAACCCTAAATATTGGCTACAGACCGATAGCGTACCATGTAGCGTGAGCGAAAGCTGAAAAGTACGCTGGGCAAGCGAGTGAAAGAGATCTGAAACTAACTGGCGACACGAAGGTAGGGCATGAAAGAGATGAAGCATTTAGAAGCTTTAACGCGTAAGCGTTAAAGCGATAAGTGCTGATCAGTGTCCTATCATTCTTCTCGAAGCAAGAGCCAGGGAGTGTACAGAAGTGGTAAGCCGAAAGGCGGAGCGAAAGCGAGAGTGCGCAGCTCTTATGAGTGAGGCACGTGGTATGAAAATGCCATATAATCACTTCTGTACGACCCGAAGCCGTTGCGATCTACACGTGCCCAGGCTGAAGCTAAGCTAACGCTTGGTGGAGGGCCGCATCCGGTGCTGGTATAGCCGCTCGGGTGAGGTACGTGTAGCTGCGATAAACAACTCGAGCACGGCAATAGCGGGTCCCCTCCGAAGTATCTTTAGGATAGCCTCGGGCGAGCTTGCATATGCTGTAGAGCTACCGATTAGCAAGTTCGAGCCGAAAGGCTCGGCTTGCTCGTCGAACTCCGAAGGCATATGCTGCGTAGACCCCGGGAGTCGGTGGTGTTAAGTAAGTTAGCACCACGAGACTGTAAAGACAGTAAATGCGGTTAAGGCCCCCAAATCCCAGCTGAGTGTTATTGAAGTCTGGTTATGTCTGAGACAGCCGGGAGGTAGGCTCAGAAGCGGCCATCCTTTAAACAACGCGTCAAAGCGGACCGGTCGAGACATAACTGGGCGAAAATATACGGGGCTAAGCTGGGTGCCGAGACCGCATCGTGCGATAAGCACGGGTAGGAGGGCATACGGCACGAGCAGAAGTCTGTCCGTAAGGACAGATGGATCGTGCTGTAGAGAAAATCCTGGTGTTAGTAGCAGCAAATAGTGGTGAGAATCCACTACGCCTTAAGCCCACGGGTTCCTCTTCCATGCTCGTCAGAAGAGGGTTAGCCGGTCCTAAGCCTCCAGCTAATTACTAGGAGGCAAAAGGGAAGCAGGTTAATATTCCTGCGCCTAGCGAGTAGGTGTGGCAACACAAGGTAGATCCCTGACTGTTGGAGATAGGCCCCTCGAAAAGTGCAAGCGGCCACGGAGTCTCGTTATGAGGAGAAGTGGCTCAATGAACTTGGGCTGAATCTCTGACACCGTGAAAAGGGGATCTACAACGATCTCGCTAGACCGTACCTAGAACTTGTAGAGGTGTGGCTGGCTGAGAAGGCCGAGGCGTGGCAGGGTAACCAAGGTTAGGGAACTAGGCAAATTGGTGCTGTGACTTCGGCAGAAGGCATGCCTGCGCCTGGTAAGCGCAGGTGGCACTGACCAGGGGGCTGCGACTGTTTATCAAAAACACAACTCACCGATAAGTGGTAACGCCTTTCACGGTGGGTGACGCCTGCTCCCCGCCAGTACGTGAAAGCCCGGTCCAACGGGAAGAAGCGCTGGCAAAGAGCGGGGGTAACTCTGACCCTCTTAAGGTAGCGTAATACCTAGCCGGTTAAGTGCCGGATTGCATGAATGGCGTAACGACAGCCCCGCTGTCCCAACCTTGGACCTGGTGAACTCACTACGCGGTGTATATGCCGCGATCTCCCAGTGGGTAGAGAAGACCCCGTGAGCCTTTACTGCAGCCTGTAGTTGCTATGAGACGGCTCTCGCATAGCATAAGTAGGAGCTATGAATCGTGCATTGCGGTGCACGAGGATGCGCCAGTGTAATACTACTCCTGAGCTGTCTCATGGCTTACCTTAATAGGAACAGCTGCAGGTGGGCAGTTAGGCTGGACGGCTGCCTTCGATAAGGAAACGAAGGTGCCCAAAGCTCTGCTTAGGTAGGTTGGAAACCTACCGGTAAACGTAAGGGCAAATGCAGGGTTGACTGTACCGCGAAAAGCGAGCGGTGCAGATGCGAAAGCAGGGCCTAGCGAACGCTGGTAACCCTTTTAATGGGGTTCCAGGCTGTCAAACAAGGCACTCCGGAAGTAATCGACTAGTCACCGGTGAGAGTCCACATCGACCCGGTGGTTCGACCCACCGATATGGGCTCGGGGTATCCTGGCCGTGCAGAAGCGGCCAAGGGTGGGACTGAAGTCCGTTAAAACCCCACGTGAGCTGCGTTCAGTCCGTCGTGAGCCAGGACGGCAGCAACTACTGGGAGTGTTAGTGCCAGAGGATAAAGTCCCTTTAGTACGAGAGGAACGAGGGACTGGCGCCACTGGTGTACCGGTTGTGTACGCATTGCCGGGAAGCTACGCGCCATGTGGATAAGCCCTGAAGGCATCTAAGGGCGAAGCCATACCCGAAACGAGGCACTAGGGCGGCCATAATAGATGGCTTTGATAGGAGGGGTGTGTAAGCAGAAAGCGCAAGCGATCTGCGAGCATTCCCTTACTAAAGCCTAACTAGCAGCAGTAAACTAGCACAAAAGCTATATATTTAAACTATCTTTTTTATCTTATGCAAAGGCTTAATTAATTTGATTCTTAATTCTTAATGGTGATACTATGGCATTAAAGGAAGGGGAGCCAGCTCCAGAGTTTGAGCTAGATGGAAATGATGGAAAGAAGCACAGCTTATCAGAATTCAAAGGCAGATATCTTGTATTATACTTCTATCCGAAAGATAACACACCAGGATGTAGTATAGAGGCAGATAACTTTAACAAGAGATTAGATGAGATTAGAGCTCTTAATGCAGAGGTTGTTGGAGTAAGTAAGGACGATCTAAAATCTCATGATAAGTTTAAAGAGAAGTATAACTTGAGATTTCTATTATTATCAGATCCTGAGAGTAAGGTTATAAAGGCATATGGAGCTTATGGCAATAGAGGAGCATTCGGATTTGGTACACTTAGAAAGACATTTATAATAGATCCTAATGGTAATATAGCAAAGATCTATAATAAGGTACAGCCAATAAAGCATGCACAAGAGGTTATAGACTTCTTAAAGAGTGTAAATAGATGAAGCTTCCTGAAGAGATAAAGAGGCTAAATGAAGATCCTAACAAGGGTAACTGGGATGCTGCTTTAAGGAGAATGCGTAAGGATAAAGCAATGTACTATAAAGTTATCTATATAAAGAAGATCAGTAGTGATAAGGATCTTTTAGATAAGTCTTATGTAATTATATATGACAAAGATAAGAAGCCATTATATAAGATACCGCCTTATATAAAGATAGGCAAGAAGATAGAGGGCAATCTATATGCAATAAGAGATCTAGTTAGACTCTAGCTCTTTTACCTCTTTGTACTCTAAGCCTTTGTATCTTAGCAGCGTCGTTGCATAAGATCCTGCAGGTATCTCAAAGCCCACTTCTATAATATCCTTACTATCTTTTATATATAGGTTCTTGTATGGTGCGTATGCTGCTCTATAGCTGCCTTTTGCATTAAGCTCAGGCATATGCTTTACCTTAAACGACTCTTTATCTATAGAGAGCTCCTCTAGTATCTGCTTCTCTATACTATTTAACTCTGTATTATATCCTATCAGTGGCATCATTACAAAGCTACTTTCATCATAATCTTTAGATAGCTCTCTGCTTGGAAATCCGTAGAAGTCTGGCTTAGTATATAGATCATTCTCCATTCTACTTATGCCCTGCTCTATTCTTAGCTGTAGCTCTCTGTTAAATATGTATGAGTCTACAGAATGTATAAACATAAGAAGAAGCTGTCTTGGTAACCTTCTAAATGCATTTGCATAGTTCTCATATCTTGAAAGATACTCTATAACTGATCTCTCATACTTTAGATACTTAGGAAAGTACTCTAAAGCTTTCTTAAAGTCCATCTCTCTTCTTAAGCGCTCCCTAGCCTCTATCGCTAGCTTATTTAGCTCATTTGATGTATCTGTAAGATATAAGATAACTGCCTCCTTTATATTACCTCTAAGGAGCTCTAAACCTATCTTCACGTTATTATCTCTAAATCCGAATCTTTGCTCACCGAAGAAGTTAGGAAATCTTCCATACTGCTCGATCTGATCACTTACTGGCTTATGTTCACCTCTTAGAATTATTCTAAACCTATTTCCTAGAAGATCTCCTAGCTTAACTGGCTTATTATAATAGAAAGCGCCGTTTATCTTTATATCCTTTATCTTCATTGCTTTTAGCTTATCTATATCTGCTTTATATATACTGCATAGCTGAGTTGTTACTGCCTTCCTGTCTTTTGTTCCAGCAAATGAGAATGACTTCTTCCCTTTTGATAGATATCTAGCTATTCTTCTTAGAGCTTGACTAGTATTCCAATTACGCTTCTGCATTACAAATACTAGATAATCGCCATTGTCTAATTCTGATACTCCGAGATCGCTTGCGGATATATTAGTATCTATCTGAAGTATCTTACCATTAAGTGCTATCTCTTCAACTATAAAGTCCTCTGGCTTGTCCTTTAGTATAAGCATACTCTCTATTAATCCTTATCAGATTAAATACTCTTTCTGCATCAGCTTTATAAAGATTAACTCTAAAGGTATAATGATATGCATGAGATATAATATATCTGGTACAACGGTTCAGTATCTAAATATAGAGCTCGATCCTGGAGAGTCTGTATATTGCGATACAGGATACTTAGTAAGCAAGTCTGCCTCTGTAGTTATGTCTCCTAGACTTGTAGGTGGCATACTAGGAGCTATTAAGAGAGAGATAACTGGAGCAACAGGCTTCCTTACAGTATTCGAAGCAAAGGGAGATAGAGGCCTATTAACAGTAAGTAATGATCTGCCAGGAAAGATTATAGCTATAGAGCTGAATGAAGGAGAGAGCATAGTATTAGAAGATAGAGCTTTCTTACTCGCTACATCAAATGTAAGCTTTAATACACAAAGAGTCTCTCTATCAGCAGCATTCTTCACGAATACTGGCTTATTCTTACAAAAGTTTAATGGACCAGGAGTAGTGTTTGCACATATAGTTGGAGATCTAATTGAACATGATCTAAAAGAGGGAGATGAGATACAGATAGATCCAGGGCATCTTGCTGGATTTACTCCTTCTCTAAGCTATACAGTAAGCACCGTAGGAAATATAAGAAGTGCTCTGTTTGGGGGCGTTGGAATATTTCTAATGAGCTTTAGAGGCAATGGAAAGCTGCTGCTCCATAGTATATCTAGATACAAGCTAACAGCCGATATACTTGGATCTGGTAATAAGTAACTCTTTTTATTATCTTCTGCTATAATCTTAATATGAATTTACATGAGCGATTATATATTCAATGTTTTTAGGAATATCCATAAGAGATACGATCTTATGAATCATCTCTTTAGCCTTAATATAGATAAGCTATGGAGAGATGAGGCAGCTAAGAAAGCAGTATCTCTTACTAACAGTAATGCTAGAGTTATAGATGTTGCTACCGGCACAGGAGATCTTGCAATCTCTTTATATAAGCATGCTAAAAGCTCTGGTAAGATTATAGATATATATGCTATTGATATAAATCCATATATGCTGTCTATTGCAAAGAGCAAGATCGCTAAGTATAAGTATAATATAAATATAGAGATAGCGGATGCAGAGAATACAAGATATGAAGATAGCTACTTTGACTTATTAACAAGTGCATTCGCTTTAAGGAACTTCGATCATCTTGACTCGTTTGCTGAAGAGGCTAAGAGGATAGTAAAGGATAAAGGATATGTCGTATTGATAGATATGGCAATGCCGAAGAATGGCTTAGCAAAGGCCTTCTTTGAGGGCTACTTTGACTTCATAGTAAAAGCAGGCTCTTTAATAAACAAGAACTCCTATCTATGGCTTACAGAATCTGTTAGAAAGTTTGATGTTGAAAGATTCATAAATATATTAAAGTCAAAGGGCTTTGACAATATCTCTTATAAAGAGCTTCTTACTAGATTAACTTTTATGATAACAGCAAGAGTAAATAAGTAGTACTAGATCTATTATATTATCTAGATAGTATTTAAGACTCTCAAAGACTCTGCTATCTCTTTTAACAGATTAAAGTTGCTCGTATCCTTAACAAAGCTTAACGCTTTGTCTATATAGCCGTTATTTAATCTTATGGCATTATCTACAGATCCTTTATAGATGTTTACGATATTTGCCTTATTAGATCTTTCATTCTTACTTATATTTCTTGAATCTGCCATTGTATAGTCTATTATATCATCTCTTATCTGAAATGCTACCCCTAGATTAACTCCAAAGTTGAACATCTTATTGAATAGATTATTAGATATACTTAGATCTACTACGCTTATTGATGCGCCTATCAATGATGCGCTCTTAAGCTCGCAGATCCTTATGTACTCTTCAAGCCCTATCTCCTTATCTGCTCTCAATCTATACTCATAGATCTCTCCAGCAGACATCTGCATTGCTGTATTAGATAGCAGATCTATAACATCCTTACCATAAGGACTCGCAAGCATTATTGCCTTAGATATCAACGCATCTCCCGCTAATATGGCCTCTGGAATGCTGAATGCCTTGTGTACTGTCTTAACTCCTCTTCTTATCTCATCATCATCTATTATATCATCATGTATTAAAGATGCCACATGCAGCAGCTCTATCGAGGCCGCTAGATTCTCATAATCCTCTATATCTAAGTTATTTATCATGGCATCTAATAGAACTAGGGCAGGCCTTATTCCTTTACCATTTACCTTAAGAAGATGTATCGATGGCTCATATAGATACTTATTAACAAAGTCGTTTACATCCATTCTAGATATCTTACTGAATGTATCATTTAATGCCTTGATTATATTACGTGGTAGAACCTCCTCAATAGAGTTTAGCATGAAATTCAGTAGCTATATTTAAGCATAATAACATAAAAATATTTATATATATAAGTATAGTAAGGAAGATTACAATGAAGATCCAGACTTATATAATTGCTATGCTTATAATGCTACTCATAACTCCATTAAGCAGAAGCTACTTTATAATAAACTATACGAATGTAACTATACACATCTATGAGAATGGATCTGCGCTAGTTAATGAGCTTTATAACATATATATAACAAATACCTCTATTCAGCAGTATTATGACTATAGAGTAGATCTAAATCTTACTGTAGGTCAGTGGGCTAGCATACTTGGTAGAAACTTCACTTTCTATATAGTAAACCCGAAGTATGGAGTTTCAGATGTTACCTTACTTCCAGGAGCTCCATCTCTGATAAATGCGCAGTTTGCATATGCATATATAGATGTAAGCTACTTTGTTAGAAATCTTACTATAATAAACAAGACCGCGCCAAGACTATTCACTTATACATTTAACGACAGCTTCTTAAACTTCTTACATACTGTAAGTGGTGAGATTATACCTGCAAGCACCTCGCTTAATATAATACTACCTAATGGCTCTACAATTAAAGAGATCTATCCTCTGCCAGACTATCCTGCAGGAGGTGTTATAAACAGCTACAAGAATGTAACACGTGTCTCTTGGTTCAAAGGAGAGCCGCTAAACAACTTTAAGCTAGTATTTCAGATAAGAGAGCCTATAGCACAGGAGGTTATATCTAATGTTTCATCATTATACCATTATCTTGGCTACTGGCTCTATGCGCTGCTTGCTCTTCTGTTCATTATAGTATTCTTAGTATCTTATAAGAGATCTAAAGGTTAGATTTATTATTTATATCTTAATTTATAAATATTTGAATTGTATGGATCAGAAGGAGATAGTAATTAGTATAATAAAGAGCAATCCCGGAATAGATATAAAGAAGCTTAACGCGCTCTCAGGAATAAGCATAAATACATTGAGCTCTATACTAGAGAGGCTTAAGCAAGAAGGATATATAGAGTTTAATAAAGCTGAGAGAAAAAGATACTATCTAACTGATGAAGGAAGGAGCTATCTAGATGGGCTTCCAGAGGAGAAGCTAGTTAGATCTATAGATGAATTTATAGAAACGAAGAGTGCAGATCCTGTAGCTGTTCAATGGGCAAAGAGAAATGGATGGATAGCTATAAAGGACGGAAAGATCTTTTTGACAAAGATAGCTGAAGAGTATAAGAGAGATGGAAGCTATATACTTAGAGATATACTGAATAGACTAGATGATGAGAGCTTTATAAAGGATAAGGAGGAGTATATTAGCATACTAAAGAAGAGAGGTCTTATAAGAGAGACAACTGAGACAGAGATCAGTAATATAAGGGTTATAAAAGATTATTCAAAGGAGAGCTATATAACAAGCCTTACAAGAGAGATTATACTTAATAAGGAGTGGCTAAATAAGGATTTTAAGAGATATGATATAGATCAAGAGGTAGAAGCAGTATATCCTGCTAGAGAGCATCCAGTACACGAGTTCATAAACATAATAAAGCAGATCTTTCTGAGTATGGGCTTTATAGAGGTTAATGGCCCCATAGTAGAGACTGCATTCTGGAACTTTGATGTCCTATTTGAGCCGCAGGATCATCCAGCTAGAGAGATGCAAGATACATTCTACATAAAAGGACCTATAAGCCTAAGTATAGATGATGTTGCTTTAGTAGAAAGAGTAAAGAGTATGCATAAGAAAGGATGGAGATATGAATGGAAAGAGGATATGGCTAAAAGAGCGTTGCTAAGAACTCAAGCAACTGCAATCTCAGCAAGGCATCTATACAAGATAGCAAAGGATCTTAGCTATAGCGATCCTATAAAGATGTTCTCTGTAGCAAGAGTCTTTAGAAATGAGAATATAGATTTTAATCATTTAGCAGAGTTCCATCAGATAGATGGAATAATAGTTGGAAATGATCTTAACTTCGCAAATCTTTTATATATACTAAAAAGCTTCTACGAGAATCTAGGCATAAAGAACATTAGCTTTAAGCCAGCGTACTTTCCATTTGTAGAGCCAGGCCTCGAGATCAACTACTATAATGAGAGATTTAATACTACTATAGAGCTTGGAGGTGCTGGCATAATAAGAAAAGAGATATGTAGAGCAGTAGGTATAAAGAATAAGAAAGTCTTAGCCTTCGGCTTAAGCATCGAGAGGCTTGCAAGAGACTTCTTGAATCTAGACTCGATATGGCAGCTTTATAGAAATAATATTCAGTTCTTAAGAGATAGGCCTTTCTTCGATCTTTAATAGATGGTATATATGACCAAGGTGCTTTTCTATATAGAAGATATCCTTAAGGAAGGAGTATCAAGAGAGCAGATAGAGGATTTTACACCTGCTTATGGAATGGAAGTTAAAGAGATGACAGATAGCTATGTGGATATGGATATAACTCCAAATAGGCCCGATCTATTTGGATTTGCAGGCTATATGAGAGCATTAAAGCATTTTTATGGAATGAAGAAGCCAGATCTTGATAGATATAAGGTGCTATCAACAGATGCTTACAGTATAGAGGTTAACCCAAATACAAGAGCGTTGAGGCCATTCATAGTTGGCCTTGTCGCAAAGAATCTGAAGCTAGATGATAATAGGCTTAGATACCTTATAAACTTTACAGATACATTAGCAGAATCTATAGGAAGGAGCAGAAGAAGAGTTGCTATTGGTGTGCATGATCTAGATAAGATAGAGTGGCCGTTAAGATATGAGGCAGTTAATGATGCAACAATAAAGCCGTTAAATCTTAATAAGGAGGTAAGTCTAAAAGAGCTTCCAGAGATAACTGAGCAGGGGAAGAGATATGGCAGTATACACAAAGATAAGTATCTTGTGCTAAGAGATAGAAGTAAGGTAATAGCAGCCATACCAATAATAAACTCTTACTATACAAAGGTAACGGAGAGTACTAGATCTGTATTTATAGATCTTAATGGAGATAACTTAGAGCTACTTCAATCATTAGCAGCTTTAGTGGCTGCAGAGCTTATAGACTATGGTGCAGAGATCTACTCTGTTAGAAGCACATATAAGAATAGAGCAATAGTATCTCCAGTATTTGAAAGAAGAAGCATAAGAATAAAGTATACACAGATAGATAAGACCTTAGGGCATTATGTTAAGGTTGATGAGACAATAGATCTACTAAATAAGATGGGATACTCTGCATATAGATACGGAAACTTTGTAATGTGCAGTATACCGCCTTATAGAATAGATGTAATAGACAATCAAGATGTACTTGAGGATATAGCTATAGCTCTTGGCTATAACAACATAAATCCGTTAGAGATAAAGAGCTCTGGAAGCGGCTTGCTTTCAGATGAGACAGATCTATATAACAAGATCACAGAGATAATGATAGGATATGGATTTACACAGGTAATGAATACCTATCTAACAAATGAGAAGATCTTATTTGAGAATATGCTTAGAGATACTAATAGAGATAACATTATAATGGTAGAAGAGCCGAAGGAAGGCTCTTTTACAACATTAAGAGATACAGCGATACCGCAGCTCCTAGTATCATTAAAGTCCTCAGAAGGCGCTAAGCTACCGATAAAGCTATTCGAGGTTGGTAAGGTCTTTTACAAGAAGAATGATACTATATATGAGGAGGATGTCGTTGCTGGTGTAATAGAATCTAATAAGACGAACTACATAGAGATAAAGGCTTATGTAGAGGGTCTCATGAAGCTTTTAGGATTTAACTATAAGCTAAGAGCCTCTAAGCATAGCAGCTTTATTGATGGAAGAGCAGCAGATCTACTTAATGAGAGCTCTGAGGTAGTTGGCGTATTTGGCGAGATACATCCGCAGGTACTGCTAAACTTCAGCCTATTTGAGGCTGTTACTGCATTCGAGATAAAGCTATTTAGCAAGGCCATTAGGTAGTACTTAGATGAATATAGCAGATCTTGCGGGTAAGCTTCCCAGAGAGATACTAGAGGCAGTATATAGAAAAGGGATTGTAGAGCTTACAGAGCCGCAGGAGCTTGCTATTAAGAAAGGATTATTAGATTTTAAGAATATAGTTGTGGCTAGCCCAACAGCAAGTGGCAAAACATTTATAGGTGAGCTTGCTGCCCTTAACAATATCATAAAAAGAAGAAAGAAGTCTGTCTATATAGCTCCTTTGAGGGCTCTTGTAACTGAGAAGTATAAGTCATTTTTAAGTAGCTATCCTTTTATAAAGTCTGCTTACTCTATAGGAGATCTTGACTCTGCGGAGCCAGATCTAGCAAACTATGATATGATCTTCCTATCAACTGAAAAGTTCGATAGCATAATAAGACATGGCGCTGATTGGATATACAGCATAGGATGCGTTATATTCGATGAGATACATGCTTTAGATGATATTAGTAGAGGCCCAACATTAGAGATACTAATAACTAAGATGAAGAGGATAGATGGAATTCAGATTGTTGGGCTAAGCGCAACAATAGGTAATGCAAAAGAGCTAGCAGATTGGCTAGATGCAGAGCTTGTTCAAAGTAGCTATAGACCAGTTAGGCTTAGAAAGGGTGTTGCTTTTGATAGCAAGATAATCTTCGATAACTCTGAGGAGTATAGATTAACAGATCTTGGTAAGATAGAGCATTCAATTATATATGATACACTAATGATGAAGAAGCAAACGCTTCTATTCTTACCTTCAAGGAGATCTGCTGAAGCTGCTGCAAAGGAGCTTAGCGATCTAGTATATAGATATCTAACAGCTGAAGAGAAGGAGAAGCTAAAAGAGATAGCATATAAGGTTTATCATGTATTAGATAAGCCAACAGACCAATGTGAGCTTCTATCTAAGCTGGTTGAGAAGGGCGTTGCATTTCATCATGCTGGATTGCTAAATAGGCAGAGAGAGCTAATTGAAGACTCCTTTAGAGAAGGTTTAATAAAAGTTATAACAACTACAACCACGCTATCTATGGGCATAGATCTACCTGCACATACTGTTATAATAAAGAATGTTAATAGATACGACTCCTCTCTTGGAAGCTCTAGGCTCTCTGTAAATGAGGTGCTTCAGATATTCGGTAGAGCAGGTAGGCCAAGATACGATAAAGAAGGCAGAGGAATTATATGCGCACCTAACGAGTATAGAGCCTCAGAGCTCTTCTCTCTATATATAAATGCAGAGCCAGAGGATATAGAGTCCAAGCTTGCTGTTCAGCCATTACTCAGAGAGCATATACTATCGCTGGTAGCAAGCAATGAGGTAAGCGATATGGATCAGCTAAAAGAATTTATAGGAGATACATTCTATGCACATAGATTTGGTAATACTTTACATATAAGAAAGAGTATAGAAAGAATAATAAACGATCTTATAGACTATGGAATGCTTGAGGTAGAAGGCAAGAGCCTTAATGCAACAAAGTTGGGTAAGAGAGTATCAGATCTATATATAGATCCTATGAGCGGCTACTGGATTAAAAGAGCTTTAGAGAGCATAAGTAGCTATGATGATCTATCTCTACTCTTCATATACTCTGCTACTATGGAGATGAGACCACTAGTAAAGACTAAAAGCGATCTAGTATTTAGCAATGCAATGTATGAGCTATCATCAAATCAATCGATAAAGAGACTTGCCTATCTAGATGCAATTCCAAGGGATATTGATGAGGTTGATATACTTATAAATGCCTTTATGCTTTATGACTGGATTAATGAGATTCCAGAGAGAGATATCTCGGATAGATATGATATAGCACCAGGTGTGCTATATAATAAGATAAAGAATCTAGAATGGATAAGCTACTCAGCAATAGAGATAGCAAAGATAATTAATAGATATAATGCGGCTATGCGCTACTTAGATATGAGAATCTCTGAAGGAGTTAAGGAGGAGCTGCTTGATCTCGTTAGATTAAAGGGCATAGGGCGCATTAGAGCAAGACTACTCTATGATAATGGAATAAGAAATGTTAAGGATATACTTGAGCATAGAGAGTCTGTTGAGAAGCTTCTTGGTAAGGAGATAGCTAAGAAGATAATAGATAGTATAAATCTATGATCTGCTTAGTACTAGCATCTTAACTCCTTCTTTAGAGACTCTGAAGCTTATCTTATCTGTTATTATCCTTATACCGCTAGGTATCTTTGGTATTCCGTATAGATGAGAATCAGCATCCCTTCTTATATTTACTTCTATATCTACTTTCATGCTGAATATGCTCCTTACCTCTGGATCTAACTGCTTACCATCTATCTTATTAACTATTGTTATTGGTAGTATATGCGCAAGCCCAATTCCATCTATTCTCCTTGGCTCTTTTTTATTTAGTATGTCTATATAAGAGAAGTAACCCGTTGATCCTAAAGGAGTAGTAACAATAAATCCGTTAGATACTGCAGATATCTGCATCTTCTTACTGTTATCTTTTATATCTATATCATAGCGAAGAGCACCTCTAGCTACTCCTCTTTCGACATAAAAGTCTGCTATAGTCTTATAAGTGTAGCCATATATGCTGCACTCTAAGACCGGCAGTTCTTTAATCATATAGCTATCATTCTCTATCGCTTCTATTATCTTGTCTATCTCTTCTATATCATGAGGTATCATCTGACCTGCAGATCTTAAAGATCTGCTATTATTTCTGTTTGGAGCTGCAATTGGCACAACTATCTTATTATTGTAATCTAGCGCAGTATCTATGAATGTACCATCTCCGCCTACTATAAAGTAGAAATCATCTGATAGAGCTTCAAGCCTTTTTATTACGCTTCTATCTACTTTCTTACTCTTATCTATAAATAGATAAGCCATAATTATAGATTATATCTATTAAATAAATATCTTATTCTCCAGCTCTACACTTTATAATATTCTATCTTAAATCTGCTAAATATTCTTATACTCTATAACTTATTCTTATAGTTAAATATTTAAAATTTACTTTAATTAAATTTCTTTTAGTTAAGTAAATAAAATTATACTATGATATATATGAACGAAAACAAGTATATCTATCTGTCTATAGGTATAATAAATCTGCTAGTCTATATAAAGGCAGTACTACAGCAGGCAGGCCCGATCCTAAGCAGCGCTCTATTTATACTAGCGGGAATATTCTACGCAATAGGACAGATAATGCCTTATGACAAGAGAGCTAGATTTCAAAGCACTGCTATCAATATAATAATAGGAGCTATAATACTAGCGATACTAAGCCTAACTGCAGATAGTATAACAAATGCTGCAGCGCATCTTATATTAAATACAACAAACAGCAGTAGCTGAGCTAGATGCTTGGCTATCTAATTCAGACTGTATTAATAACTAATGAGATAATGCTAATATCATTTGGTATTATAAACGCTATCGCATATGCCTTGAATGATTATAAACTTAAAGCTATCGCAAGGAGCTTCGCCTCAGATATCATAGTAAGTCTTCTTTTACTATGGCTTACTTACGCAATACTCTACTCTAACAGCTTTATATATAGTAGCTTAGATGGTAGCTTTATCAATAGCACAAGATATAGCTGCCCTGAATCTGTATCATATGATATCTTCTCATGTATCGCAACTGCATTCCTTGCTGGGAATAATTATATATATTATAATGGAAGATATGAGCCAACACTCGCAGATTCTGTAAATAGCTTCCTATTTGAGATGTATGGATTATATATAGCAGTATCCGCAATAGGTGATCTAACTATAAATCTGTTCGTTGTGCAGGTAGATCTATACTATATAATGAAGCCAATAATAAGTAGCTTGTCTGAGCTTATCGATCTGCTTTACTTCTCACTATTGTCGATATATATTCAGTATACAGTAATACTCTATATTACAACTATATCTCCATTGCTATTAAGTATTGGCGTTATCCTTAGATCAATATATCCTTTAAGAGCGATAGGCTCAGTTATAATATCTGCAGTTATAGCATTCTCAATTATAATGTCAAGCCTTTATATCCTAGATCTTTATATATACAATGAGCAGAGCTTCATATTAACGCAGAATATAAGCTATTATGCTAATTCTGCAGATACTATATACTCTTATATAGGTAGTAATAGTCCGACTGCTGCCTCTTATCTGCAGGCTTATGTTGAGTCGCTATCTAATGAGATATACAGCTATATGAATCAGATATACAGCTATATAGCAGATGTAATCTTTCAAGTATTCGTTATGCCTACTATAAATCTTATTATAAGCCTAAGCGCTTTTAGATACCTATCTAAGCTGCTTGGTGGCTTTGATATAAATCTTTATAGATTAGGCGCATAGTATGAGACATGAGCTATCTTATTATATTTCTATTATATCTGCCTCTTCTACTCTTATAGCGGCAGCTATCTTCTATAAGCCTTACTTCATACTTGCTTCATTGATATTAATTACTATCCTAATCACTCTATACAGATCTTATGATCTATTAATAGAGATACTGATTAAGAGAGCTAAGGTTATAAGAGTTATAGATGATATGCAGATACTTAGCAGTAGAGATATAATAGTAAGATATAGTAAAGTAGGTTATATATGTACTGCTATAGCTGAGCTCTATACTCCAAATAGAGAGATAGATTACAGAGAGCTAGAGTCTGCTATAAAGGATCTTAGATCTAGTATAAAGATAAGCTGCATTATAAAGAGAATCGATCTTTCTAGGCTTATAGAAGACCTAAAAACAAGGAAGGCGCTATATGAGATACAGCTAACTAGGCTTGTTAGTGAGAGGGCTTCTCCAGCTAAGATAGCAGCAGTGCAAAGTAAGATAGATACTATCTCTAAGGAGATATCTAGAATAGATAGCATAAATACATTTGGATTATACTACTACATAAGCGCTACATGCATATCAGATAGCTTAAGCGAAGCAAAGAGGACGGCTATGGATGACTTAAAGATGATCTCTGAAAGATTGGCTACTATAGCTCAATCTGGATATAGGCTCTTAAATGGAAGCAATCTTGAAAGATTCTTATATATAGATTATCTGGGTGATAGCTATTAAGCTAGAGAATCTGTATAATATATCACAGATCTCCAAAGCACTTCCTATATTTAAGCCAGATCTAAGGTCATGCAGTAATATTGATATAAAGAGCTCTATAGTATTAGGCTTATCAGGAGCATACAGATCTGTTATTACTCTAGATCTTAAAGAGCTGAGCAATGGTCATATACTTATAGCTGGCATGAGTGGCTCTGGAAAGACTTTCTTAGTTAAGAATATAATATCTAAAGCAATGAGCATAAATGATATAAGTATAGCTATAGTTGATTGGTCTGATGAGTATAAAGATATCGCAAGGCTTTACGGCTTAGAGATAATAGATCCTTGTAATATTATAAGCTATATCTCATATAGATATAGCATAGAGGAGCTATCTCATTATATTAGAGATAAGCTAGGATCTGAGGCTTTAAGTTATATTCAGAAGCTTAATGATGCCAGATGCATTAGAGAGCGTATAGATCTTTTAAATGATAGTATTTATATCTCATTAAACGGCTTAGATGATCTTAAAGTAAGAGCCATATTAGAGTCTTATATATGGTTAGAGAATAAAGAGCTATATAGAAGAGCTTATAGAAAAGAACCTTTTAGATTCATTGTTATAGATGAGGCATGGAAGCTTATAAGCTATAGTATAGATATACTTAAGCTGATAAGAGAGGGAAGGAAGCGAGGTATAGGAGTTATAGTAAGTACGCAGCTACTAAATGATTCTATTAAGGAGCTGATAGCGAATGCTGCAACTATTATTCTATTTAAGCTTCAATCAAATACTGATATAGAAACAATAGAGAAGATATTGAATAGTAATATAAGCAAAGAGCTGAATAAGCTGCATAGAGGCAGGTTTATATTAGTAAGTAATAAGGTAGGAGGTATTAGCACTGCATTAGTAGATAGTCAGCTAAATGTTTATAACAATGATACACTTATTATAGAGGCGAGAGATATGATCTTAAGATATAGTATAGATAGATTAAAGAGAAGACTTCTAGAGCTAGGCGTATCTGAAGATGATATAGATAAGCTTCTTCAAGATGCGGCTGCAGCAGGCAGCTATATAGGCATAGAACAGCTATTAAAGATAATGCCTTATGAGATAAGGAGAGTTGAGAGTATAGCATTACTAAAGGAGATCGGATTAGATGATAGCTATATAGCTGAGCTTCTATGATCGCTATAAATCTTGAGATTAAGATAAAAGATCTTGATCTAGCTTATAATAGATTAAAGGATATTAAGCCATCTATAGAGAATAACTGTATAAGTATATCATACAAAGAATCTATTATAAAGATATATAAAGACAGAATAATAGCTCTAGAGAAAGGCAGCGATCTTAATAGCAAGATAAAGGCTTATATGAATCTGCTATTTGTTCTATATAGGATAGATCCTATAGCAGATATTGCATATAGCAGTATAATACCGGAGCTGATTAGACTTCTATTTAGTATATCAGATATAAGCTTTATTAATAAAGCAGATGAAAATGCGTATAGGTATTATATAATATCAAGGATAGAGATATTAGAGAGCTTTATAGTAAAGCTTAAAGATTCTAATAAGGCTATGAAGGAGCAGATAGCAAAGGATAGAGATATGATTAATAGATATAATGAGCTTCTTAAAGATCTTAGAGCTATTATCCCTTCTGATACTGTTGCATTACTACTTAAGAAGCATGGCTTAGATCAGTGAGATATATGCAGTACTACTTGATAATATCTGCTACTATAGCACTAGCAATTATATATCTAGCTAAGAGATTACGAAATGATAGATCTATAAGCATAGATATCTCTTATATAGATCTAGTAAAGACAGATATCAACAGCTTAGCTCTATCTATAATTAACTGCGAGGAGAGAGATAAGACGGTATTTATGTATAAGATATACGATGATGCAGCAGATATAGCATTAGAGAAGCTAATTCTAAAGTATAGACTTTATAGAGATCCAGATCTAGATGCATCTATAAGCCAGTACTTCAATGGATCTAGAGTCTTAGCTACTCTAGATTATATTTATATAAAGGAGCTCATAAACTCTAATGAAGAATTTATATTTAGTATAGCTAATGGTATTACTAAGATAGCATATCTTGATTTAGAGCTTATATCCTAACTTCCTTATTAGATCCTTCCTCTCTTTTTTCTTGCTCTCATCTTCTACTCCTAAAGGAGACATGCCGTCTATTACTCCTATTACTGAGTTGCCTTGCTGATCCTTTAGTATAACGACCTTTAATGGATTGCCTGTCGCGCAGTATATTCTAGACACCTCTGGCAGCGCCTTTACACTATTCAGAATATTTATCGGATACGCATTCTTGAAGAATATAGCAAATGTATGCCCTGCTGAAAGCTTCATTAGTAGATCTGCTGCCTTACTGATTAGCTCCTTATTGTTGCCTTCTGTTCTTATGAGTCTATCGCCGCTAGCTTCACTAAATGCTATACCAAACTGTACTCCAGGAACTGATGAGTAGACTGCTTCGTATAGATCCTCTACTGTCTTTATGAATGCAGCATGCCCTAATATTACCTGCTCATCCTTCTCCTTTTTAACATCTACAATCTCTATATCTGCCATAATCTTAGTATATCATTAAAAGCTTATAAACTATACTATTTTATTTATTTAACTTATAAGCTTCTTATATGATTAATAAGGATGATATAGAGAAGCTTAGTATAGACGATCTCTTTAATAGATTAGCAACAAATGAGAAAGGTCTGAGTAGAGAGGAAGCAGAGAAGAGATTAAAGCAGTACGGTTATAACTCTGTAGAAGAGAAGAAGGATTCGTTCCTAAAGATCTTAAAGAATCATCTGTTTAATGTTATAAATCTCATACTGCTTATAGCTGCTTTGCTATCTATACTTGTAAATCAGATCTTTAATGCTTATATAATAGTTGCACTTATTATATTCAACAGCCTTATGGGCTCTTTTCAAGAGAATACTGCTAGAAAGGCGATAGATGAGCTTAAGAAGCAGATAAGAGTAAGGTGCAAGGTATTAAGAGACTCTCAATGGATAGTTGTAGATTCATCTGAGATTGTACCAGGAGATATAATAAGAGTTAGAGTAGGAGACTTCGTACCAGCAGACTCAAAGATAATAGATGGCTTTGTAGAGGTAGATCAGTCTCAGATAACTGGAGAGTCTTTAACGGTAAATAAGAGTAAGAATGATCTTTTATTTAGCGGTAGCATAATAAGAAAAGGAGAGGCAAATGCATTAGTTATTCTTACTGGTAAGAATACTTTCTATGGTAAGACGATAGAGCTTATAAGCAACACAAAGCCAAGATTAAGAATAGAGAAGGTTGTAGAAAAAGTCATCTTTGACCTGTTTGCTGTAGTTCTTATACTTGTACTTATAACTGGCCTATACTTTTACTTTAGAGGATTAGATATAGAGAGCTATCTTATACTGTCTATTGTGCTTATAGTTGCTGCAGTCCCCGTAGCATTACCTCCTATGTTCTCAATAAGCTTAGCTTTAGGTAGCAAAGAGCTATCAAAGAAAGGAGTACTAGTAAGAAAGCTAGAAGCTATAGAAGGAGCAGCAACAATGACATTATTAGCAACTGATAAGACAGGTACGTTAACTAAAAATTCTATGAAGATTGTAGATCTTATAACTATTGGAGATTGTAGCAAAGAGGATCTTATACTATACGCAAGGCTTGCATCTAACGATGCAGATAATGATCCTATAGATAATGCAATAATAAGCTATTATAATGAGATGCATATAAACGTAGATTCTGTAAAGATAGAAAGATTTCTACCTTTCGATCCTTCAACTAGAAGAACAGAGGCATTTGCATCTGTTAATAATAGAGAGATACATATAATTAAAGGCTCTGTAGATACTCTTGCTAATATATTTCAGATAGATAAAGAAGCCTTAAGCAATGCCCAGAGACTTGCACTATCTGGATATAAGATAATTGCAGTCGCTATAGATGATAGATCTATGAGAGGCATATGCGGCTTCATAGTGCTCTCAGACCCATTAAGAGACGATACACCTTATCTAATAAAGGAGCTAAAGGAGAATGGTATAAAGGTTGTTATGCTTACAGGAGATATAAAAGAGGTTGCTTCCAGAGTTGCTCAAGAGGCAGGTATAGGCAGCAAGATCATACTACCTAATGAGCTATATAGAACTGCAGATCTGCCGATAGATGCTGATGGAATAGCACAGGTCTACCCAGAAGATAAGTACAATATTGTTAGAAGCTTTCAACAGAAAGGCTATGTTACTGGAATGACAGGAGATGGTGTAAATGACGCTCCTGCTCTGAATCAAGCCGATGTTGGAATAGCAGTAAGCAATGCAACGGATGTTGCTAAGAGTGCAGCAAGCGTTATACTAACCTCTGAAGGATTAAAGGATATAGTATCTATGATAAGCATAGGTAGGGCTATATACGAGAGAGTTAATATATGGATAAGATCAAAGATCATAAGAACTTTTCAGAATGTTATATTTATAGTACTGGCTTTAATACTTCTGAGCAAAGAGATAATAACTGCATTTGATATGCTTCTAATACTATTCTTATATGACTTTATAAGTATAGTACTCTCTACAGATAATGTAAGAGCTTCAAGCAAGCCAGCAACATGGAATATAAATGGATCTGTTATATTTGGCTTGCTTCTAGGAGGTGTAATGATTGTTGAAGCATTTGCAGTCTATCCTCTATTTAGCAGCTTACCAATAGCTGAGCTACAAACTGCTATAATGCTTTATCTACTATACTCGAATATATTTAATCTTCTAAATATTAGAGAGAGGGGAAACTTCTGGGTTAGCAGACCAAGCAGAGCCTTAAGTATAGCTATGATAGCAGATATGATAATAATATTTTTGATAGGAGCGTTCGGATTCCTATATGTTAAGAGCATACCGGTTATATACATAATAGAGATCTTGATCTTAGCGGGCTTGCTTAATCTAGTGGTAAACAACTTTGCAAAGATATATATCATAAAGCTTTTAGATAAATTAGGAATAAGAGTATAGATGCGGGTGCCGGGATTTGAACCCGGGTTTCTGCCTTGGCAAGGCAACGTCCTACCAGGCTAGACTACGCCCGCTTACATATAGATTTGTATTAATAGATTAAATAAGCAAGATATTTAAATAATATATTAACTTAATATATATAGTGATCTCATGGAAGTAGCTATTAATGAAGAGGATCAGAATAGCTTAAAGCTTACATTTAAGAATAGCGATATAGCTCTTGTTAATGCTATTAGAAGGGCTGTAATAAATAGCGTTAAGACGTATGCTATAGATACAGTAACAGTTTACAAGAATACAAGCGCTATGTTTGATGAGTATATTGCGCATAGGATAGGATTAATTCCTATAGAGACGCCAGAGAAGCGTACTGAAGAGTCTGTTCTATTTAGATTAGAGGCAAAAGGGCCAGTAACAGTCTATTCAAAGGATCTAAAGAGCGAGGATCCTTATGTAAAAGTGGCTAATACAAATATACCAATAATAAAGCTTGGAGAGAATCAAGAGCTTATACTAGAAGGCAAAGCTGTTCTTGGAGATGCTAAGAGGCATGCAAAGTTTCAAGCAGCTTTAGCATCCTATGAGATAAAAGATGACTCGCGTATAGAGTTTTACGTAGAGAGCTTTGGTCAGATGCCTCCAAAGAGAGCATTAAAAGAGGCTATTCAGAATATTAAGGATGAGATTGAGGATATAAAGAAAGCTATCTAATTCTTCAAAGCTTTTTAAATCTCTCTATCTAAAATCTTATTATAGACCTCTAAAGCTTAATGCAGGGGTGGCAGAGCCTGGTCAAATGCGACGGACTCAAGATCCGTTGGCCTAGTGCCTACGTGAGTTCAAATCTCACCCCCTGCATTTATTAAAAAGCTATCTAATCCTAATACTTAATCTCCTTATTAAGCTGTACTTATAGAAATGGCTTTATCTTTTTTAAGCGTTCTCTATAAATAATATAAAATTAAAGATCAGTATCTGCTTGATGATGCTATCTTCTTCTTAACATGCTTTAATGAAGAGAACATATCTCTCTCTTGCTCTGCTAGTACTGTCTTTATATAGTTCGCTTGCTGCTGTAGCTTAGGTATATGTATATACTCAAGAGCGTTTACTCTGCGCTTAGTCTTGTCTATCTCATTAACTAATCTGACTAAGCTCTCCTCCTTCTTTGCAATCTTTATAAGCATATCTAAAGATTTGCTGAAGTTGTTGAATATATCATCAAAGAATAGCCTAGATGTTAATAATGATGATGAAAGCTCTATCTCTCCTTGCAGTAGAGGTATCTTTACACCCATTATATTCTTCGAGTCTATACTTAGAGTATACTTGTTGCTTATATAAGATGCGACTCTAAGTACATTCTGCTCTCCATAGTAAGATATACTAAATGCTGCTGTTCTATAAGCGCTCTGCAATATATTGTATAGATCTGCTCTAGAGTAAGACTCCTCCTTTAATATCTTCATAAACTCTATTACTAAGCTCTCTCTCTTTCTTTTTAGTATCGAGTATCCATTCTTGACTATCTTTATGTAGTTCTTTATGTTTATCAGATTTATTCTAGTAGGCTTTACATCAGGCATTATAATCAGCTCTTCTTATAGTACTTCTTTATAAACTCTGTCTTTATTCTTATAAGCTCTGTCTCTGGTAGCATAGATAATAGATCCCAGCCTATACTTAATGTCTCCTCTATAGATCTATCTTCATATAATCCTTGATTTATAAATCTCTTCTCAAATGCATCTCCAAATGCAAGATACTTTTTATCTATATCTGATAATGCATCCTGACCTATTATAGTGCTCATATTCCTTACATCTATAGATCTTGCATAAGATCCAAAGAGCTGATCGGCGACTCCTCTGTGGTCTGCTCTTGTCTTTCCTTCTCCTATTCCATTATTCATCAGTCTCGATAATGATAGCAATGGATTTATTGGTGGATATATTCCTTTGTTTGCAAGATCTCTGCTCATATATATCTGTCCTTCTGTTATATATCCTGTTAAGTCCGGAATAGGATGTGTTATATCATCATTTGGCATTGTTAGTATATCTAATTGAGTTATACTTCCATTCTTTCCTTTTATAAGACCTGCTCTCTCATATAATGTTGCAAGATCTGTATACATATATCCTGGATATCCTCTTCTTCCAGGTACCTCATCTCTTGCGCTTGATAGCTCTCTTAAAGCTTCGCAGTAGTTAGTCATATCAGTCATTATTACTAGAACATCCATTCCATGATCAAATGCTAGATACTCTGCTGTTGTTAAAGCTAATCTTGGTGTTAGTATTCTCTCTATGCTTGGATCGTCTGCTGTATTTATAAATGCAACTGCTCTACTTAATGCACCTGTCTTTCTGAATGAGTCTATGAAGAATTGAGCATCATCATGAGTTATTCCTATTCCAGCAAATACAACAGCAAACTCTATGTCTTTATGCAACACCTTTGCTTGTCTAGTTATCTGAGCAGCAAGATCATTATATCTTAGTCCTGATGCAGCAAAGATTGGCAGCTTCTGACCTCTTACTAGTGTTATTAACGCGTCTATTGTTGATATTCCTGTTTCAATGAAATCGTTAGGCATCGCTCTTGCTGCAGGATTTATTATTGTTTGATTTATATCTCTTTTCTCTCTTACAAGATAATCGACCTTTGCATCTATCGGCTCTCCTCTTCCATTGAATATCCTTCCAAGCATATCCTCTGAGACTCCGAATAGTAGAGGCTCTCCAGTAAAGCTTACGCTTGAGCTTTCTATATCTAAGCCTGTATTATCACCGAATATCTCAACTACTGCAAAGTCACTTGTTGTATCTATTACTTGACCTAGCCTCTCCTCTCCATTTACATTTATTCTTACGATCTCATTATACTGAGCATCATTTATCTTATCTACCACCACTAAAGGACCATACACCTCTTTTATAGTTTTATACTCTCTCTCTATCATATATATCATCCTTATATCTTGGCCTTAATAGAAGCGATCTCGTTATTCATCTTCTCTATTATACTATTATAGAAGCTCTCAAAGTCTTCATTCTTAACCTCTTTCATTCTTGATATCTCTGCTCTTACATTGCTCTTGACTAATGAATCTACGCTAACTCCGCTGCTTACTGCATCTCTTGCTAGCTTATAGAATGCCATTATAATCTTTAGCATTAGATACTGCTTCTTTATTGTTGAGTACTGGTCTATTGGATCAAATGCATTCTGCCTTAAAAAGTCCTCTCTTATCATCTTACCAATCTCTAATAGAAGCTTCTGATCCTCTGGTAAGGCATCTACTCCTACTAGTTGAGCTATATCCTTTAGCTCCTTCTCCTTCTGGAGTATCTCTAGTGCAGCATCTCTATTTACTGAGAAGTCTTCTGCAACATTTGTATTAAACCATTCTCTTAGATCTGCTGCATATAGAGAGTAACTTGTTAACCAGTTGATTGCTGGAAAATGTCTAGCATTTGCTAAGGATGCATCTAAGCCCCAGTATGCCTTAACTACTCTTAATGTTGCTTGAGACACTGGCTCAGATATATCTCCACCTGGTGGTGATACTGCTCCTATTATAGATATACTTCCGCTTGTATTATTAAGATTTACAAATCTTCCTGCCCTTTCATAGAACTCTGCTAATCTCTTTGGCAGATATGCTGGATATCCCTCTTCTCCTGGCATCTCTTCTAATCTTGCTGATATCTCTCTCATCGCCTCTGCCCATCTTGATGTTGAGTCCGCCATCAATGCTATGGAGTAGCCCATATCTCTAAAGTACTCTGCTATCGCAACTCCTGTATATATACTCGCTTCTCTCGCAGCTACTGGCATGTTGCTAGTATTTGCTATCATTACGGTTCTCTCTAGTAGTGGCCTTCCTGTATGTGGATCTGTTAGCTCTGGAAACTCTGTTAGTACCTCTGTCATCTCATTGCCTCTCTCTCCACAGCCTATATAAACAACGATATTAGCATCTGAGAACTTAGCTAGCTGATGCTGTGTTACTGTCTTTCCAGATCCGAATGGACCCGGTATAGCAGCAGTTCCTCCTTTTAGTATTGGGAAGAATGTATCTATGACCCTCTGACCTGTAAGCATCGGCTCCAATACCTTAACTCTCTCTTTATATGGAGATTGCTTTCTTACAGGCCTATAGTGCATAAGCTTTATCTCCTCTTTCTTTCCATTGCTCTCAACAACTGCTATTGTATCCTCTACTGTAAACTTGCCTTCATTTATCTCTGTTAGAGTTCCCCTAACTCCAGGAGGAAGCATTATATAATGCTTTATTAATGGTGTCTCTTGAACGTATCCTATAATCTGCATCTCACTAAGCTTATCTTTCTTCTTTATGCTATCCAGCTTTATAAACTCCCATTCCTTCTTTCTATCTAATGCAGGCTCCTCTACACCTCTCTTTATAAATGGACCAAGAAGCTCAAAGATATGATCTAAGGGCCTTTGTAGTCCATCAAAGATATGAGTAAGCATCCCAGGACCTGCTTCAATAGATAAAGGCTTATTCGTAGATCTTACTGGCTCCTTGGGCTTTAATCCTGTTGTATCCTCATATACCTGTATAGTTGCTCTGCTACCATTTAACCTAATAATCTCTCCTATTAATCCTTCATCTCCAACTCTTACAACATCATACATCTTGCTTCCTCTCATATCCTCTGCTATTACCAGAGGGCCAGATATTCTATATATGTATCCCATATTTAACACCTTCTATATCTTGTATCTATTAGATATATCTATACCTAATGCTCTAAGTATAAGATCTCTCAATCTCTCTGTATGAACCTCTTTCTCATTAAATCCAGGAATCTCTATAAATAATGGCCTAACGCTCTTCTGTATATTATCCCTATCTCTCTGATTAAGTCTGTCTACTAGTGACTCTTGTATTATAACTAATGCGATCTCGTTGTTCTTTATAACTGAATCTAATGCATCCTTAAGCTGCTTATCGTTATCTATCTGGAATGTATCCTTTATTCCGATACTCATGAATCCATCTACCATTATCTTATCCCCTATAACTGCTATTCTACCATTCATATCTGCTCAGCTATATTATATATCTTACTTCCTATAGCATATCTTAATAATGCTGTCTCATACTCCTTTAATGTTAAGTATCCAACTATAGTTGATAATGAAAAGACCTTTACTCTTAGTATCTTATCTATCTTGTCAAAGATGTATCTGTCTATACCAACCTCAAAGGGATATAGCTTATTCTCCTTCTCATAGCTCTCTAAGGCCTTTGTTAGATCGATGCTCCTTATGTTGCTTACTAGCTGCTTAATGCTATCTGCTGCTATCAATCTATTCAATGAATCTCCTTTAGTTATAGCATTCTGTATTAATAAGCTGCTTATAAGCTCTTGACTTATATGGTATAGCTTTGATCTTATTAGAATCCTTATATTATAAGCCTCTAGCATATACTTTATCAGCTTAGCAGTATCAAGATCCTCACTCTTCGCTCTTACTATCAGCTTAGAGAGCTCCTTATAGTAATAGCTATCTAGCTGATCTGCTATCAATACATCCTGCTTATTACTTATGCTATCTAATATCCTTAATACAAATCTGTCATTTATGCTCTCTTTTAATCTTCTTATTAATGAGCTTACGTTGCTCTCGTTTATAATCTGCCTTACAAGCTCCATCTTTATATTTCTCGTTTCTATAATCCTTCTTAAAACAATCGAGCTATCTATACCGTATAGCTTAGATGAGATCATTAAGGAGATATTATCTATATCTGGCTTATCAAAGATTATATAGTACTGATCTAGTATATCTATAGGCAGCGCTGCTCTTAGCTTCCTATATGCATCTGATATTGATAATGAGACTGCATAATCTATTAACGCAAGCTTATCATCCTGATTTACTCTTGATGCTGCTGCATCTATATACTTAGAGTAGCTTGTCTTGTATATGTAATTAAGTATAGAGCTTACATCCTTAAGATGCATTATCTCCTCTAGCTGAGAAGGCTTTAGCAGCTCAGCATATAGCCTCTTAGCTCTCGCATTTGAGTAGCTATACCTTCTTACCTTGCTCATCTATATCATTAAGCTTCTCTCTTATAAACCTTATAAGCTCTGATCTTATTAACCTGCTATTCCTTTCTATTAAGCTCTTTACTGAGAGATCTATCTTGAAGCTATCTGACTCATCTGTTATTATAACTCCTTCCTCATCCATCTTCTTTACCTTAATACCCTTGCTCTTTGGTATCAGCTTCTGAGTTTTAGCTCCAGCATATAGTACTATATCTCTGTCTTGTAGGTTGCTCTTTATATAAGATAATGCCTTATCTACTATAGCTGTTAGAAGATCTTTGCTCTCTAAGCTCTCTTTTAGCTCCTTCTTTATCTCATCTAGGTAGCTATCTGCGATCTCTTGAACTGTATTTAGCTTAATTAGCTTCTTCTCTATATCTGTACTCGCTCTCATCTCCTTCTCTATTAGATCCTTCTCGCTGCTTATCTTTCTATTATTCTCCTCTTTTATTCTATCTGCTTCTTTCTTTGCATCCTCTACTATCGCCTTTGCTTTACTATTCGCCTCTGCTATCTTTGCAGAGGCCTGCTTTCTTGCTTCATTTATTAATGAATCTTTTAGATCTCCTAAGGCCATCTACATCATACTAGGCCTGCTGCTAGCATTATAAGTATAGCTATTACTAGTCCGAAGATCACTAGTGTTTCCGGAAGTACTAAGAACAGTATTGCTATTCCTAAGTCCTTTGGATTCTCTGCATAAAGGCCAAGGCCTGCACTACCTATTGCTGACTGAGCAACACCTGTTCCTATCGCACCTCCTGCTATAGCTATTCCTGCACCTATCGCTGCAATAGCAGCATTTATATCTATAGTCATATCTATATCACCCTCTTGTAAGTATAAACTCTCTTCTCTTTAAATGGCTTGTAAGGATCCCCATTTCCTTTATAGAACTTTGTAAAGAACTCAACAAAATTTAATCTCATTGCTTGTATTAAGCCTTCAAGCATTGAAAGTATTATATTAAGAAACTGCAATAGAAGAAGCACTATAGTAGATATTACAACAGATAGCAAGCCTTTAGATAATACAGGAGTAAATCCATTATCTATTAGCGTTGCTATTATTATACTTGCAAGTCCGAATCCGAGTATTCTAGCATAGCTTATAGGATGCGTTATAAGGTTTGTTACCTCTGCTCCCTCTATACCTCCAAGAATAACTGTAAGTACTATTGAGACTATTGCTATTATAGCAGAGATTAGTACTATCTCTCCTTTTATAAGATTAAACAGATAGCCAGAGACTGCTATCGCTCCAAATACAATTACTAGTATAGATGTTAGTTTGCTTATAGCAACCATAAGCTCTTTCTTATCTGCCTCTTTTCTATAGTCATTGAGCTTGTTTAGAAATCCAAAGACTAAGCCCAAGCATACCTGTATTACTCCAAAGATTACTGTTATAGCAAGTAGTGTTATTACGTTCTTTGTCCAGTCTATAACTGTTGGAAGGAAGCTTAGCTGATATCCAAAGAACTCATTAGAGAGCAAACCAAATACTACTGCAGATATACTAGAGATCATCCATAGCTTAGCTGCATTATGCATTAAGCCCTCTTTATCTGTTACTCTTGATATTAGATAGGCTATTACTAATGAGACAAGCCCATAGCCTACATCACTTATCATCATTCCATAGAATATTATAAAAGATACAATAAATATCCATCCAGGATCTATCTCATCACTTCTTGGTACAGAGTATAGATTTAAGAAGTAATCGAATGGCTTTAATATATCTGGCCTTCTTAATACAGTTGGCTGCAGCTCATCAGTCTTTATATTGCTTATGCTGTATCTCTTGTATAGAGTATCATTAAGCTCCTTAACTAGCATATGCCTCTTACTTACAGGTACCCAGCCCTCTACTATAGCAAAGCTTTCTGTTGATCCTATTAATGATATAGCCTTAACTCTATCTTGATGTATAGATAGTATCTCCTTAAATATAAGAAGCTGATCTACAGTAGTATCTGCAGATCTCTTTATTTTACTTATTATCTCTTTGTTCTTGCTCTCTAGCTCTCTTATCCTTCTCAGTAGCTCCTTGTATGCGCTGTACGGAGAGCCGCTAAAACCGTTAAGCAGATCTATAGATAGCTCTCTTTTATCATATCTATTTAGTATAGCATCTACCTCCTGCTCAAGCTCTTTCTTATAAGCTATCAGTAAAGCATAATGATTCTTATCTAGAGCTTTATTATATGCAGCGAGATTCTTTATATTGCTCAGCCTGTTTCTTAGCTCGTAGAAGTATCTCCTATCTACCACAACAAGCTTATAATTCAATACTGCTTTGTTATTCAGCTCAGCAACATCTATCTTGAACTGACTTAATGTCTTTAATATAGGAAGTATTGATTTTAATCTATTTATCTCATCCTTGTTTGCTTCTAACTCCTCTTTGTCTTTTAAGATCCTTGTGAACTTTATAGAATCTAATGTACTTTTTATAGCATTTAGATCAAGATCCTCTGACTTTATATAGAGCTTCTTTATATAAGCCTTGAAGGCTTTATCTGAGCCGAAGGACTCTTTTATAATATCGAGCAAGGAGTTAACCTTTATAGAGAGCTCTGTAACAAGACTCTCATAATCCTTGAGATCGATCTTTTGAGTATCCTTAATACTAATCTCTCTGATATCTAAAACTCCTACAGCATGCAGAGCAGATACTAGTTTGTTTAAATCCTTCTTCTCTACTATTATTCTGACCTTCTCGCACTCTTCAGATCTTAACATCAATATCAACGCTTCATACTATCGTTAATCTTATCTACAATGGATCTTAGGAGCTCCTTCATCTCCTTATCGCTAATCTTAAAATCACTCTTGAAGCTTTGCATCTTCTCTTTAAAGCTTTCGAGCTCTGATCTATAAAAGCTCTCTGAGCTCTGCTTAAATCTTTCTAGCTCTGATCTAAATTGCTCCTTAGAGCTACTCTGGGCTTCTTCTATTATAGCTCTTGCCTCTTTCTCTGCCTTATCTAATATCTCTTTCGCTTTTTTATCTGCTTCTTCTATTATAGCTCTTGCCTCTTTCTCTGCCTTATTTATCTCTGAGATCTCCTCTTCTGACATAAATATACATCCTTTAATAATAATATTAATTTATACAAAGATATTAAAAAGATGTAGATTTATATTAGTTTATAAACTAAGAAATTAATGATTAGTATGCAAGATCTTTCTCCAGATGACGAAGAGCTACTTAAGTTTATAGAGAGATCTAAGCCAAAGATATATATAGTTGGTGCTGGTGGTAGTGGTAGTAATACTATTAATAGATTATATAATATAGGTGTCGCTGGCGCTACTTTAATAGCTATGAATACAGATGCTGCTCATCTTCTAAAGATAAAGGCGCATAAGAAGCTTCTACTAGGAAAGAAGTCAACTAGAGGCCTTGGAGCTGGTAGTGATATGAAGGTTGGAGAAGAGGCAGCAATGGAGAGCAAGGACGAGATAAAAGAGCTCCTTAGAGATGCCCAGATGGTATTTATAACATGTGGCTTAGGCGGCGGAACTGGTACTGGATCGGCTCACGTAATAGCTAAGGAGGCAAAGGATAATGGAGCTTTAGTAACTGCCATTGTAACACTGCCATTCTCTAGCGAAGGAAAGACAAGGATGAAAAATGCGTTAGAGGGCTTAAATAAGCTTAGAAAGGTTGCTGACGCAACTATAATAATAAAGAATGATAAGCTTCTGAACTTTGCCGGAGATATGCCACTAAATATGGCATTTAGGCTATGTGATGAGGTATTAGCAAATGCAACAAAAGGTATTGTAGAGATGATAACAAAGCCAGGAATGGTTAATATAGACTTTGCAGATCTTAAGGCAGTACTTAAGGATGCAGGATATGCTGTTATAGGAATAGGAGAGGCTTATAATGCTCCGGGCACTCCAAATAGTAACAAGAATCTAAATAGAGGAATGCTTGCAATAGATAATGTTGTAAAGAGTCCTTTACTTGACATAGATCTAACAACTGCTAAGAAGGCTTTAGTTCATATAATAGGAGGAGAAAGCTTAACATTAAGAGAAGCAGAGTCTATAGTCCAAGAGATATCCTCAAGAATAAGCAAGGATGCGCTGCTTAAGTTTGGAGCTAGAATAGATACAGATCTGCAGAAAGACTCTATAAGGATAATATTAGTATTAGCAGGTGTTAACTTCCCAGATCTGACTGAAGAGAGCATAAATAATACTATAAAGAGCCTAGACGAGATAGACAAGATGTTCTGATCTTTATGATGCCTTTGATTCTTACAATATTGGCCTTAGTTACAACGGTTCCTATAGCACTAAGAAGCTTAATACTCATAGCATTGATAATCATATGTATAGTTATAATACTAAAGTCGATAAAGATCTTTATATCTGCTATAATTATAACCATACTGCTAATAATATTTGTCTCTACTACATACTACTTCTATAAAACAGGGAGCTTCTCTCTACAGTATAGCTTCGGCCCGCTTATACAGCTTTATGATCTTATATTTAAGGGGCATACTGTAAATCTTGTAAGCAATACTACTATTAATGCAACAAACTCATCTATGGCAAATACTATAAATAGTAGCTCTAGTAGCTACCATAAGCCAATCATATCAAACTCCAGTAATGCTACAATCAATATAGATAATAAGAGCTAGTGTATATTATGAAGCCTACTGTAAGTATTAATGATCTAGAGAAGCTTGATCTAAGAGTTGGTGTAATAGAGTCTGTTGAGGATGTAGAGAATAGCAGTAAGCTATACTATATAAAAGTTAATATAGGAGATCATGTTATCTCTATACTATCTGGAATTAAGAGGTACTATAAGAAAGAAGAGCTATTGAATAAGAGGATTATAGTAATTGTAAACCTTGAGCATAAGATTATAGCAGGTAAGGAATCTGAGGGCATGCTACTTGCTGCTGAACATGACAATACAGTATCATTGTTAACTGTAGATAAGGAGCTACCAGCTGGTAGCATAGTAAGCTAGTGATTATAATGATGATAAAAGCTCTTATACACGGACATGTTCAAGGAGTTGGATATAGAAGATTTGTCTATAATCATGCTGTAAAGTTAGGCATTAAAGGATATGTTAAAAACAGAGATGATGGATCTGTTGAGCTTGTGGCTTATGGAGATAAAGCCAAGCTAGATCAGCTACTTAAGAGTATAGATGTAGATATAGATAATGGTCCTCAAGTAATGAATATAGAGATAGTTGAAGAATCAGAGAAAGATAATGACTACGACTCATTTGTAATACTATAGCTTCACTCTAATCTCTCCTTTAGCTTATCTATCTGCTCCTGATTAAGCTTACTAAATGGTATCTTTATACTATCTAGCTTTATGCTTATAGCTCTATTAGCAATGCTCTCTATTTTTAGATCATCTACTCCTATAACTCCTAAGAAGTACTGCGAGAATGAAGGTATAAATGGATATAGCATCACTGCTATAGCGTATAATCTTCCTAAGAGCTCATTGAGTATCTCTATTAGCTTATCCTTATCCCTTATATCCCATATCCTTTTATCATTTATATAGCTGTTTGTTATATCTGCCAGCTCCATAACCAATCTCAATGCCTCTCTTATCTCTATCTTATCCATTAGCTCTTCATATCTCTTAATATATTCCTTAGCTTTATCATCTATTACTATATTAAGATTCTTTATAGAATCTCTCTTTGCTATGCTTAACACTCTATAAAATAGGTTTCCTATCTTATTATTAAGTATACTATTAACTGCTTCCTCTATTATCTCTACAGATATCTCTGAATCTGCAGTCTCTGGCATTATATAGGCTAATATAAATCTCCAGTAATCAGAATCCATTATATCTAATGCCTGCTCTATATTTATTCCTTTTCCCCTGCTCTTTGAGAACTTACCTCCTTTAATATTTAGATACTCTAATGACTTTATAGTATAAGGTAGTATAAAGCCGCTCTTGCTTCCTATTAATATACCTGGCCAGAGCAATGCATGAAACTCTATATTATCCTTCCCCATAAACTGAATAAGCTTTGTACTTCTATCTTTCCAATAATCCACATATCTTTCTTTAAGGTACTGCTTTGTTATTCCTATATATCCTATTAATGCATCAAACCAAACATAGAATCTCTTTGATTCGTATCCTTTAAGATTTACAGGAAATCCCCATTCTATATCTCTTGTTATGTCTCTGGGCTTTAGTCCTTCTTTTATGTAGCTCAATGACTTGTTTACTGCTGCTTTACTCCAGTTATGATCCTTATTTGCTTCTATAAAATCTTTTATCTGATCTTGCAAGGCAGTTAGATTTACAGCAAGATTCTTACTCTTTATAAATTCTATATCATTTCTTTTGCATATATTGCATCTAGGATCTATTAACTGATCTGGTGTTAATAATCTGCCGCAGTTATCGCATTGGTCTCCTCTTGCATCATCAAAGCCGCAGTAGGGGCATTTACCTATTACAAACCTATCCGATAATACTTTATTATCATATTTGCAGAATGGCAATATAATCTCTGTCTCTACTATATATCCATTCTTGTATAAGCTATCAAAGATTTCGTATACTGTTCGCTTATTCTCTTCGCTATCAGTATAACCATAATATGAAAATGCGATATTAAATCTTTCGAAAAGCTCTTTCATCTTATTATGCATTGAATATGCAAGCTCCTTTGGCTCTACTCCTTTCTTATAGGCTTGTATCTCTATTGGTGTCCCATGCTGATCTGATCCACATATAAATATTGCATCCTCTCCTTTTAGAAACCTTATATATCTATAGAATATATCTGCTGGTAGTATAGATCCAACAAGATTACCTATATGCGGTATTGCTTCTGCATAAGGCAATGCAGATGTTACTATATACTTGCTTTTATCCATAGAGTATCAATAAGGCTATTAAATTTAAAACCTTTAAAAGATTGATTTTATGAGATGTGATGAAGATATAAAGCAGGTAATTATAATAAGAAATGATCTAAAGATGGGAAAGGGTAAGATTGCATCGCAAGCTGCACATGCATCCTTAGCTGCTTATAAGAAGGTTTTAAGCTTAGATAAAAAGATTGTTGAATGTTGGGAAGAGAATGGATCTAAGAAGGTTGTATTGAAGATTGAAAGCTTAGATAAGCTTAATGAAATTCTAAGAAAGCTTGAAGATTTTAATATACCATATGTAGTGATAATAGATAGGGGCTTAACACAGGTGGAGCCAGGTACATTAACTGCTGTAGGAATTGGGCCTTGGCTATCTGAAAGTATAGATAGAGTAACAAGAGACCTAAAGCTTCTTTGATCCTCTACTTCTTTTTACTTCCGTATAGGCCTATAATGCCCCCTAATACTGAAAGCATATTTATAGGAAACTCGTAGAATAAGCCCAATACACCTATAACTATTAATGCTATGCTTGCATATCTATAGAATCTTTGATTGCCTTGCTTCGCCTTTCTTTCTAATAAGATATAGTATATAGATGCAAATACTTGAATTATTGCTATTATTGATATGCCTTGTAGTATTGCATATAGGTACTGTGTTACTATACTACTGTTTATCTTATTAACCCCATAGATCTTCCCTATCTGGGCTAGATTGCTACTCGCTAGATTATAAGCGTCTTTGGAGATATTTAGATATACTGTTTGGCCCAAGTAGCCAGAGTAGCCAAGATAGATAAGTATAACTATTAATAACGCTAATGCTCCTGCAGATAGATTTAGGTATACTGCTATATTGAATAGCTTTGTATCTTCCTTTGATCTGATCTTTGATCTTCTATTAACCATAATTCTAATTTATAAGCTTATAAATTAAATTACTTTGTTTTTAATTTAATCTAAATAGGTAGATGTAACATCGTATAGTTTCTATTATGAATAAAGATTCTATATTTTATAGAAATTTAAGATTAATCTAACAATAGTGTTTTATTTCTTGAAAAATGAATAAACTTTAATCTATATGACTAAAATTTAAAAATCGTTTAATACTGTTCTAAGAGATAGTTTAATTTAGATCCCTTATCATATCTTAACAATACTATTCCCATAATCGTTATGTATATCCATCCTATTAAAGAGAATAGCCTTCCAAAGGAGTATTGCATAAACTCTATATGTCCAACTAAAGGTTGACTATTTACAAAAGGTATCGCTATAAATGCAGATAAAAAGAATATGAATAGATTAAAGATATTATATAATATAGAAGGCAGATACCACATCTTTAGCCCCAATAAGAAGACCATTGCAATTATTACATATACGGCTATCTCTATATCTAGATAAAATGTAACAACGGGATATGCACCTGGTATCGCATATAGATGAGCTGCAGAAGTAATTAATGCCAATAAAGCTACACTAAATCTAGTGAATTTTATCTTTGTATAGGCTTTTTTATTCAGTACCTCATCTTCTTTCATATAAAACAATTTACTATTTAAAATTAAAGTATTAAAATAATTTTTTAATTAAATATACTAAAATGAGATAAGTAAATACTATTTAATAGACTATGTTTTTATTATCAGAATCCATGGTCTTTTAATATCTCCTTAATCCATTCAGATGCATTAATGTATCTTATCTTCTTTCCTGCTATTACCTCTTCATAATCATAATTCATAGTTACAATCTCTAATCTATCAATATTCATTCTATTTGCACATTCAAGAATAGAAGATAGCCCTCTTTCTCTAGTCTTCTCATCATTAATAGAATATGCTACTTGAACCAATCTATACTTTCCAGAATCTTTTATTATAAAGTCAACTTCCTTTCCATACTCATTCCAGTAATAGAATTCAAAATCATTTGAATTTTTTGATATAAGATATAATGTAGAAGCGGCTACATTTTCTAACAATCTACCTTTTATCTTTATAGAGTTTTCACCTATAATACATGGAAATACATTATCTATAGAATAAACCTTTCTGGGGCTATTCTCCTTTACTTTAATTGAAAAAGAGAATCTCTTAACAAAGAATATTAGATATGCTTTTTCAAGGTATATCGAAAAGTTATATACAGTCTTAATTGGCAGCTTTAAGAATCTTGCAATGCTATTGAATGTTATTCTTGATCCTATACTTGTAAGATAGAATCTTGCTAATCTAATAAGTACTTCTTGCTCTTTAATCTTGAATCTACTTATTACATCTTTTAATATTATAGTATCAAAGTAGCTCTTTGCTATCTCTTGCTTATTATTAGAGAGCACAATTGCTGTTAGACCTCCTTCGCATATATATTCCTATAAGCCTCTCTTATTATCTGTAAATTTTAACTACTCGATAAGATTTAATGGATGTATATATAATGCAACATGCCTTCCAGAGAGCAGAGTGCTATACTCAGAAGCAAGAAGCTTTGAAGAAGAGCCAGTTATTATAAACTTTGCCTCTCCTTTCTCAGATAATCCTCTAACAAAGCGTTCCCAACCATCAACCTCTTGAGCTTCATCAATTATTATATAGCATAATCCTTCTGGATTTATCTTTTTTCTATATACATCATACATCTTTAGTATATTTCTATAATCTCTTTCAGTAAGTCTTTCATCTTCTAAGTTTATTATAAGAATGCTTTTCTTGCTTATACCTTTTTGAATAAGTTCATAAGTTACTTGTCTTGTTATAAATGATTTACCTGCTCTTCTTATACCTGTTTCTATAACTGCACTGATCTCTGAATCAATTATAAGTGATGCTATCTTATCTGAATAATATCCTCTTTTTATCCCAGCTTCTATATCATGATTCCAGATATTCCAATAATCTAAGATCTCCGATATCTCTTTTTTCTTGCATAAATTATGTATTACATTACAAATTTAAAGGATTTGTAATGCATTACAAATTCTAAAGGATTTGTAATAAAGATAATAAAAACTGCAAGATTATAAAAATGAATTTAAAGCCTTTATTTTACTTTAAATATCTTATCTATGCTGTTATTATCAAACCAGTATCTTTTATATCCTTCTGACAATTTATTGATATCTTTCGTATATAAGAAAAGAAATACTTTTACATTTAAGCCATTGTAATTAAAGCTTTTAGCCGAACCTTGCTCCTCAAACAATATAGAATAGCCATCTACTTTATACTCATATTCTGTATGCTTTATTCCTTTAGGATCTACAAAAACTATATAATAATCATTTCCTTTCTTAATCCAAAATATAAAATCTGGATAGAATCTTGATTCTCTGTTCTCTTCTTTGTTGTAATAAGGTATATAGACCTTGTCTAAATCTTCATCTATCTTAGAGAAGAACCAGTAATCGCATTCTATCTCATTAGATTTAACATACTCTTCAAGCTTCTCTAAAAACTTAACTTCACTTTCTACCTTAATTATATGAGTCAGATAGCTAATCTTTTCATTTTCTGATATAATAACAGGAACATAATAATGATTTATTATATTTTTAATCTTTACACGAATATTATCTTTTGAAAACTCTTCTTCGGGCTTTTTATTTATTTCATCTAATTGTTTAATAAAATCATCTTCAGATATCTCATTATTCTTAAATTTTTCAGCAAGCTCTTTTTTCTTCTCATCTGCATTAGAAGCAAGCTCTACATCTCTTATCTTCTTTTTAAGATCTTCTAATTCATTACTGCTTAATATAGCATGTATATGTTTAAAATGAACAATCTCATCTTCAAGCTTCTTAAAATCTTTAAAATACTCAAGTTTTATATTTATATGAGATATAAGCTTTTGCATCTGAGTTAATGCATTTCCTTCATTAGTTGCATCAAAATTATCTTTATTTTTTATATAATCAAATATTCTATTGATATCTTTTGGATTCATATAATTCATAGTATATACTTTTGTAATAAAGTATCTTTTTAATAAAAAGTTATTACCTTTTTCTTACTCTTGAGCTTTTTTATTACTTTAAGTAAATTTTTTTAATAAAATAAGCCGTGCTTAATTATTAAAATTCGTAGGCGATACCATAGAGGAAGCCATATAAAATCATTTACATCGAAACGCTAACTCTATTTTAAATATTCGTCTTGTGTATTAAGTTAGTATAATTAAGATATCTGCCTCAAAGGTAACGCAACTTAACAATTATCAAAGCTGCCTTGTAACTTAATGAAAGTAAATAAAGAATTTCCTGTAAAACTGCTAATAAAAATTTAATAAAAAGCTTTATTAAATTAAATTATACTGATAGTATATGAACCTACTCATCTTAAGAGACCCAGAAGATGCAGCTAAAAGACGAGATATAAAAAGCAAGTTGGCTTTAGATATAGATGATACAATAGTAGGAATTACACATTCTGTTATTAAACTTGCTGAGATAAAATTTGGAATAAAAGGAGATAGTAGATACTTCAATGAAAAAGGAATAACAAACTCGCAGTATCTGGAGTGTTATAGGGAGCTATGGTTCGAACATACTGATGAGTTAAAGCCGTTGATTGAGGAGAAACGTCTAATTCAGCTTATAGAGATAGCTGGTAGTATAGACTTTGTAACTGCAAGGGATTCAAGCTTTTCAAAGCCACTAGAAAGCTGGTTTAGATCAAACTTTCCTAATATAATAGAACGTTCAAAAGTAATAATCTTAGACAGACTTTCTCTTGATATGCATGGATATGCTAAGCTCATGTTAGGGCATAAGATAATAATAGATGACTCTCCAAGCTTTCTTAAAGATTATGCATTAAAGAGATTAAAAGATAGCAATCAAAGATTGATATTAATAAAAAGATGGAATGATATAAGTTATAGCAGTATAAGTAGTAATGATAATGTCTTCCTTGTTAATGATATAAACGAAGCTATAGATAAAGCAGAAGAGCTATTAAAAGGCATAATGCATTAGATCTATTGTTTATATAACATTAGCCTTTAATAATATTTTAATTTCAGTATCTTCAAAGATCTCTTTTAATTGCATATTCTTATATTTCTTACTTAGGAAGTAGAGATCTCTTTCTTTATCATATGTTATTATGTTATTATCAATTAGCAGATTTAACTGCCGAGAGATTATCTCTGCATCTAATCTTACATTAAGAATATGCTCTAAGAAGCTTTCTATCTCCTCCCATGTTGCGCCAATATAACGCTGTGATGCAACTACGTATATTATGCCAGCTATAGATCTATTTATAGCATTGTTGCTTTGATCCTCTAGTATCTTAATTATGGCATCTTGCTCTTTATCTTTATCTATAATCATATCGAGCCACTTAATTTCTAAATGTAGATTATTATATATTAATTTAAGTACTTTTGCAATAAAAATTATCCAAAACGCCAGGGCTGGGATTTGAACCCAGACTTCCCGTGAAGGGAAACCAGATCTCGAGTCTGGCGCGTTACCGGATTCCGCCACCCTGGCATGGTTAAGCTTAATAAGGCTTATATATTAATATAATTATTCATTTGTTAAATATATTTATTCTAGCCTTAATATAAATTTTTAAAAATTACTAGAATTAATACCTATTATACGTGATTAGATGTCTAGGCTTCATAAGTATGCTAGAGGAAGATCAAAATCAAGAAAGCCTCACTTTACTGGAGAGCTTGAGGATTTTGGTGTAGCTAAAGAAGAGATAGAGAGGCTTATTGTTGATTATGCTAGAAAGGGTTATAGCCCTGCCCAGATAGGACAGATACTTAAAGATAAGCATGGTATTAAATCTGTAAGGCATGCAACAGGTAAGAGAGTAGTAAAGATTCTAGAAGAGCATGCAATGAAGCCAGTTATACCCTCTGATCTGTTAGATCTAATAAAGAAAGCAGTTAATGTTAGAAAGCATCTTGAGCAGAATCATAAGGATATACACAACAAGAGGAATCTTGCTTTAATAGAGAGTAAGATATGGAGACTTGTAAGATACTATAGAGATAATAATAAGCTGCCTGCTTCTTGGAAGTATGATCCAGAGACAGCAGAGCTATTAATTAAGGGCAACGCATAAGGTGATACAATATGGCAGAGCAGAAAAGGCCGCAATCAAAGTTAAAGGATAAGGTATGGCTTAAGGTTGTTGCACCCAAGCTATTTGATAATAAAGTTATCGCAGAGATACCTGCGAATGAGCCAGAGAAGGCTATAAATAGAACACTATATTATAGTATAAATAACTTAACAGGCAATCCAGAGCACTACTTCAAGTTTATAAAGCTAAGAATAAGAAAGATAGAAGGAGATAAAGCTTATACTGATGTAGAAGCGATAGAGGAGCCATTACCATACCTACAATCTCTAATAAGAAAGGGAAGAAGCTTAATAGAGGATGTATTTGACGTTGAGACAAAGGATAATAGAAAGGTAAGAGTAAAGACATTTCTAGTCTCTGATAATAGACTGCCAGAGCCTAAGAAGAAAGATATTAGAAAGATTGTAAGAGATATGACGGTTAATAGATTCAGCAAGATGAATACTGATGAGATAATAACAGATGTCGTTGAAGGTAAGTATCAGAGCGAGATAAAGAACATAACAAAGAATATAGCTGTATTAGTATATCAAGAGCTCAGAAAGCTCGAGATAAGATAGTTAGCTTATCTCTTTTATTACCTTGTCTAACTCTTCTATATCTATGTTTAAAGGATACCTTTTCAATAGCCCTCTTTTTAATATATCTGGGCTTGAAGCATTTAATGATGCTATCTCTCTTCTCAGATCCTCTATACTGAGCTTATAAAGCCGCTTATCTTTAATTATTAGCTCTAGAGGTTCACTAGAGCTAATTGCATACTTTACTAGCTCGAATAAGGCTTTTCTAGTTATCTTATTCTGTTGATATAGCTCAATAGAGGACTTAATTCTATTTATACCTTCTTCATCTATATCTTCAGATAATCTTAGCTCATTAAATACTTGTGTTAGTATTATTGCTAATGCTTGCTTCGCTCTTATATCAAGAGCGCTACTTATCTCTTGATATATATAAAAGTATCTAGACCTTATTAGGTTATTAATTAGCTCTTTATTACCGAGCTCTTTATATAGATCAGACTCTACCTTATCTATATCTACTCTCTGATCCTCTATCTCCTTTAGTATATACACTGTTCTTATTGGTTTAATATCTGTCTCTGGATACATCCTTGAGCTACCTGGTAGAGGTCTTAAAACTTTAGTTGTGAATCTCTTCTGATCTAGTACTGCTCTTGTCTCTTTTGGTACCTGCTTAATTGCAAGCTCTGCTCTCATCTTAGCGAGCTTGGCTGCATTTTTAACCTTGCCGGGATCTCCAGCTACTATTATAAATGAATCATCCTTACTGATACCCAATCTACTTATAAGCTCTTTAATCTCTGATTCAGATATCATATATCTATTAAGATCTTCATCGCTATGTATTATGCCATTTAATCCAGCTAACTTAGCATAATCGCTTATCTCGCTTCCCAATCTTCTATCTGGATTTACCTCTCTTCCGAGTAAGCCCTTGAATCCTTCTAGACCGAATGCTAAAACTAAGCCATTATTATCTATCGCGCTCCTTATTATCTTAGACTTTGTATCCTTAAAGACACTAGTTACATCTATTATCTCCTTAACGGATGCTCTTCTAGAGCTTAACTCATCTCTAATCTCTATTAATCTCTTCTGTCTAGTGACCTCATTCTCTATAAACTTATCTATATCCTCTATCTGCTGAAAGCCCTTTATCTCTACTCTATTGCCATCTTTAATAGAGACATTTACATCTTGCCTTATACTACCTATTCCTCTTTGAACTCTGTTTGTAAGTCTTAGTAGTATGCCTATCCTCATCGCAAGATCTCTAGCTTCTGTAGGGTTTGCTATAGTAGGATCTGTATCTATCTCTATTAATGGAACGCCCAGCCTTTGAGTTGAGTAGATAACAGCATTCTCCTTCTTTTCTAATATACCTGCTGACTCTTCCTCTAGAAAGGCAGAAGAGATTCCCATCTCTTTACTATTAAGCTTTATATATCCATCTAAGCCTATTAATGCACTCCTCTGGAATGATGTGGGATCACTACCATCTAAGACCATCTTGCGCATTACTTGAATCTCGTCTACAATATGCATATTCAGAGATTTAGCTATTATTAATGCTGTCATTAAAGCCTCTTGGTTTATCTGATGCGGTGGCTCCTCATCTATATCTACTAAGCATGTTGATCTATCATATATCTTGTATATATATCTGCTTCTCTTCTCTGATTCTACCTCTGCAGCTATATCTACTGAGCCGAGCTCGCCAGCTACTGCTCTCTGATATCTAAATACCTCTCCTATCTCCATATCGTTTGATATACTACTATCGCAAGAGCAGAATAGCTTACCTTTAGATTTTAGCCTTTGATGTATCTCTAGACCGCACTTAAAGCCGAGCTCTTCATAATTATACATATATATCATTGATCTACATTATTCATATTAGATATTATACTATTAATATAGCTATTAGTTAGATATATCTGCTCTCTATTCTTATAGATGAAGCTCTCTATAGCATCTTTGCTTTGCATAACCATGCTTACTAAGCCCCTGACTGACTCTCTTATTATCTCTCCGATTGAGCTAAGTTTATCTAGCTGATCATTATATCTTAGTAATACTGCTTCGCTTATCTTCTTTATATCAGAGCACTTTAGCTGAGTTACTATATAGTCTATAATGCTTATAATGAGACCTGCTTTTATTAAGCTTTCAATTAGCTCTTTATTAACTATTTTAATATCAATATCTCTTATATTACAGTATACATCTAAGAGCTCTATTATTATAGAGCTGTTTATATCGTTAAGGTTCTGATCTTTGGATCTTAATAGAGAGAAGGCAACTAGAATATTAGTAATATACTTTAGATCTATTAGCGACATACTCTTTTTAGTCTTTGTAGAGGTATAAAGAGCTAATGCTGCTCCATATAGCTTACTATCTATAAAGCTGTCTATAGTAGAGGCCTCTATAGGTATTAAAGTAGATATAAGGAGATTCAAGCTCTCGCTCCTACTACTTGCTTCTGTTATGCTCTCTATTGCACTATATATACTTTCTACTGCATCGTGTAGCTTCTGCTCATTATTATCTATATAGTACTCTGTAACTGCTCTTATAAGATTTCTGTATAAGTAATTAAGCCCTTCTTCCATATCTAACATGATACCTAAGCGTAAGATATTATTAATATACTTAGTTAATTTAAAGAATATGATAAAGCTAGTTGATAAGCCATTTACTGAAGAGGAAAGCTTAAGCGTATTAAATCATTATGTCAGAGAGTGGTTTAGATCTAAGTTCAAGGAGCTGACACCGCCACAGCTATATACATTCAAGATAATAAGTGAAGGGCATAATATACTTGTTACTGCACCTACAGGCTCTGGTAAGACTCTAGCTGGCTTCTTAGCTATAATAAGCAAGCTTATAGACCTTGCTGAAAGGAATCAGCTAGATGATAAGATATACTGTGTTTATGTATCGCCATTAAGGTCATTAAATAATGATATATATAGAAATCTAACAGAGCCAATAGAAGAGATCTATAATATGATAAAAGATAGATATGGAGTGGAGCTAAAGAAGATAAGCATCGGTATAAGAACAGGAGACACAACTGCAAGTGATAGACAGAAGCAGCTTAGAAAGCCACCAAATATACTTATAACAACACCTGAGACTCTATCAATAGCATTATCTACAACAAAGTTTAAGGAAGCCTTTAAGACAGTCAGATATGTTATAGTGGATGAGCTTCACGAGCTTGTAAGTAGTAAGAGAGGAGTTCATCTATCATTATCTCTAGAGAGGCTGCAGAGATTAGCAGAGAACGAGCTTATAAGAATAGGTCTAAGCGCAACAATATATCCATTAGATGAGGCTGCAAAGTTCCTTGTTGGGCTATCTAATGGTGAGCCTAGAGAGTGTCTAGTTGTAAATGCTGGCTGGAGTAAGAAGTTTGATATAAAGACATTAAGTCCAGCAAGAGATCTAATAAATATAAATGAAACAGAGATAGAAGATAAGGCTTATAAGCTTATCAATGATATAGTACAACAGCATAGGACTACATTGATCTTTACAAATACAAGAAGCGGAACAGAAAGAGTTGTATTTAATCTTAAGAGAAGATTCGGATTTAAGGATGAAGAGATAGCTGCACATCATAGCTCATTATCTAGAAATGTAAGGCTAGAGGTAGAAGAGAACCTAAAGAAAGGTAAGTTCAAATGCGTTGTAACATCTACAAGCTTAGAGCTTGGAATAGATATAGGAAGCATAGATGATGTTATACAGGTAGGATCACCAAAGAGTATAACAAGGGCCATACAAAGAATAGGAAGATCTGGTCACTCTTATAAAGCTACAGCCAGAGGCCAGTTTATAGTAATGAATAGAGACGATTTAATAGAATGCTCCATAATGTCATACTATGGAGTAAATAGGTATCTAGATTCTTTCCAGATGCCAAGAAACTGCTTAGATGTATTAGCGCAGCATATAGTTGGAATGGCTATAGAGGATGTGTGGGATGTAGATGATGCATTTATGCTAATAAGATCTGCATATCCATATAAAGATCTAAGTAAGGAAGACTATCTATCTGTATTGAAGTATCTTGCTGGGGAGTACGTAAGCTTAGAAAGTAGAAAGGTATATGCAAAGATATGGCTAGAGGATAACAGATTTGGTAAGAGAGGTAAGACTGTTAGAGTGATATACTTTCAGAATACGGGAACCATACCGGATGAGGTATCTATAAATGTTATATCTCTAGAGAACAAGAAATGGATAGGAACTATTGAAGAGGAGTTTCTAGAGAAGCTGAAGCCAGGGGATATATTTACTCTTGGCGGGAAGCTATATAAGTTTCAGTATAGCAGATTGAATAACTGCTATGTTGTGAGATCCGACTCTAAGCAGCCAACTATACCGCCATGGTTCTCTGAAGAGCTACCTTTAAGCTTTGATCTGGCTCTAAAGATAGGTGAGTTCAGAAGACTGATGTTTGATCTTGTTAAGGATAATATTAAAGAGCTAAGTATATACGCTAATTATAGATCAGCTAATCAAAGAATTAAGAAGGTTTTAGACAATCTACCTACAAACGATGAAGGCAAAGAAGCGATATTGAGATACTTCGTGGAGCAGTATAAGTACTGCAAGGAGATAGGAAGTGATAAAGAGATACTTGCTGAGCTAACAGATAATATAGACAATAAAGACACATTCTACATAATATTTCATTCACTTTTTGGTAGAAGAGTTAATGATACTCTATCAAGAATGCTTAGTACTATACTTGCTGAGAAGCTGGATACTGATATAAGAATACTTGTAAATGATAATGGCTTCCTATTTGAGATAGATAGCTACTTTAAAGATGCTATAGATAAGGATACAATAGAAGAACTATTTAATGAGATAATAAATAAGGATAGGCTTGCATTACTTAGAAGGAATATAATAAACACTGAGCTTATGAAGAGGAAGTTCAGGCATGTTGCAGCAAGAGGCTTCATGATACTAAGAAGGTATATAGAGAGAAATATAACTGTAAGAAAGCAGCAACTTAATGCTATGAGCGTTCTAAAGGTTATAAAGGAGGAGTATCCGGACTTTCCAATACTTAAAGAGACATATAGAGAGATCTTTGAGGATACTATGGATATAAGGAATACTGAAAAGATCTTGGATCTTATAAAGAAGGGTGATATAAAGGTTGTCTTTATAAAGACTAGATATCCATCGCCATTCTCACATAACATAATAACATTTGGACATGCAGATGTAACAATGATTGAAGAGAAGAGAATGCAGCTTAGGAAGCTATATAATCTTGTTATAAAAAGTATAAAGGAAGATGATACTAGATAATGATATTGAGATTCTTGATGGATTAGAGATAGCTTATATAAGAACATTAGACTATATAGTAGCTACAGATCTGCATCTGGGCTACGAAGATGTTATGGGAAGCTCTGGAATACTAATACCAAAAGCAAGCTTAAAGATGATAAAAGATAAGATCCAGAGGGCTTATGATAGATTTAAGCCAAAGGGCATAATAGTAACAGGCGATATAAAAAACGAGTTCAGCGAAGTCTCTTTAGGGGAGTTTAATGAGCTATACGAGTTTATCAGATTCCTTAAAGATCTATCTTTAGATATGATCTTTATAAAGGGAAATCATGATAACTTTATAGACAGATATAAGGATGCATTTAAATTTAAGAGCTATGATCAGTATGTTAAGATAGACAGATATCTGTTTACTCATGGAGATGTGGATCTAGATATTAGTGATATAGATACTATAATAATGGGCCACGAGCATCCTGCAGTTACTATATATACTAAAGTAGGAGCAAAAAGAAAGTATAAGTGCTTCTTGTATGGAAGGTGTAATAAGCATAGAATTCTAGTACTACCTGCTTTGGGGTATTACTCTACTGGTACAGATCTTAATATAATACCAAAGAGTCAGATACTCTCTCCATTGTTAAGAAGATGTAATATAGATAAGCTACATGCTATACTTATAGATGGTAATGAGAGCCTAGACTTTGGCGAGCTGGGCAGATTAAGATATATATAAGCGCTTAATAGATTACTTAAATAGATAAGGCACTATATTTAGCATTATGCCTATAAGCATTATTGCAACTATTAGATTCATTATTAATCTGCTCTTTATATTTGTCTTATAGATCTGCCATCCATCAAATCCAGGTATAGGTAACAGATTTGTTGTAGCGACCAAGAAGCTAAGTAGAAAGATTAGTCCAGTAAGCCTATATAGAAAATAAAGTATGCTATGACTAAGGCCCGGTTTCACTATATACATTAGCTCTACACGTATACCCAATAGATGGTTGCTCTTATTATACTCATTTAGATGCAATGTAAAGTTTCCGTTGCTTGTATTTATAACACTTATATTACTTATGGAGTCTAACCTCGCTGCCTCGTTTAAGGTAGATATGTTAGTTATATTTATTCCATTCCATCTTTCTATTACTGATCCATTAGGTATTACTCCATAAGCAGGATATCCCTTTACTGTTGAGACTATTACAAAGCCAGATTCAAAGATAGAGCTATTTGCATAATAAAGCAATGGTATAAATAGTATCAATGCGATTAAAGCAGTTAAGAAATTGAATGAGACACCAGCAACAAATACATTTGTCTTCTTATAGTCATCTAGCTCCTTTAGCTGTTTGTCTTCTGGCTCAACAAATGCTCCAACAGGCAAGGCACCAAACATAACTACTCCAACACTCTTTATCTTTGCCTTATATCCAGCAGAGAGTATACCATGAGATAGCTCATGCACATATAGTATTATAGCTAATGCTATTATACCTGCAATTAGAGGAAGATTCAAGCCGGGTATTATCGGAGATACTCCTGGTATCTGATTCTTGACTACAGATACGCTAGGAGCTATTATTGATGATGCTTGAATAATGGATATCTTTGCATATGAAGCAAATACTATTAGAAGCTGCTCTGTTATGAAAGAGATCCCTAGATTAAAAAGGCTACTTAGTATAGTATAAGCGTTATAGAACAATAGGCTTAATATAAATCCTGAGAAGCCAGTTATAGTATCTATCGCTATTAGTATATATCCAGTAAGAGTTAAACTAGAGATATATAGCTGCAGATCTGGGAAGTTTGGTAGATTAAGGTTTGTGTTTACTGAGAATAGCTTTATGAACTCTAAGGGGTATGGACCGAATGCTTCAAATAGTATGAATACTATTGGTATCATTATTATTCCTATAAAAGCTACTATATACTTCGATAGCTTCAGATCCTTTATCTTTCTTACTAATATTAAAGACAGTAGTCCAAATGACAGCGATAAGCCCCATATGCTTAAGATTATCCATATCTTCTTATATCTTTTAGCTATCCTGTATATTGCTCTTATACCGCGCTCTGTCTTTACTAGATACATTCCGTAGTAGCCTTCTGTATTGATTAACTTCTTAATATATAGGCCAGATGCTATCATATATGCTAAAGCTAAAACTATCTGATTACCAACTCCTAGCAATCTAAGGTAGAAGTAATCTACATAGATAAATAGCAGCCCAGAGATTATGATTACTATAGCTAATATACGCTTTCTATCCATTCTATTAAATTAAAACTCTTTATTTTAAATAGATTTCTTCTAATAATCTTAATGATAATTATGTACATTAAGAGGAGCGCTTTAAAGAAGCTATTAAAGGATAATGGCGCTAAGCGTATTAGCCCTGCTGCCATTGAGGAGTTAGAGAGATATCTCGAAGCCTATGCTATAGCTATAGCTAAAAAAGCAGTCCTATTGGCTAAGCATGCTAAAAGAAGGACTGTTAAGAAATCCGATATAAGATTGGCAATAAAATGAGAGTAGTGATCCATGGATAGCTACCGCTCTGTAGAGCGGAGGAAGCTCCACCATATGAGCCAACAGATAAGTCTTTGTATGCGGAACAGAAAGGAGATCTGCTATATAAGAGAAAGCGATGACTCTACGAGCCTTATATAGCAGAGTGAGACCTGCCGCATACTGGCTATGATTATGCAAGGCGTTATGCCGCTTAGGCTTTAATGCTATCTAAAACAGAAGTGTGGCTACAGTGGTCACTGCTCTCATATGAATGCTGCTCTAAATCTCTGCCCTACCTGTGCACTTCCCCCTAATATCGATGTAAGCTGCTGTATAGCAGAGAATGCTACAACGACTATTAATGCAGGATAGAAGAGTGCTAATAGAAATATCTGGTCTAGAGCATTCTCTATACCAAATGTAACGCTAACGCCCAAAGCAAGAGAGCTACCAGTATACTTTACTGCATTAACTCCACTTAGAGATTGTGCTAACCCTATTGCATTCTCTAATGAACCAGATACAGTATTAGAAGTCAGATAGACAGCTATAGAAAATAGAGTAGGAACAATTAAGAATAATGTAAAGCCTATAGCAACCATCGAAGCTCCGACTCCTCTTAATGGAAGAAATACTCTAATTAATAAGCCAGGTATAATAAATGCAGGTATTGCTATTATACCAAAGAACTCTATTAAGTATAGCTCTAATGTTAATAGATCTGTTGCAGATATAATTATGCTGCTCAGTGCTAACGCTGGAATAACATAAGAGTTCAGATATCCAAGATAGAAGGTGCTTAGTATTGCATTTGCTACAGGATTCAACAGATTAAACAGATTTGGTATTAAAGATATAGTTAGAGATGTAATAGTATAAGGCCCATAGGCGCTATAGTATAAGTTAGTATATAAGCTTTCTAGCTCTTGCAGTATATTATTAATGTTAAATATAACGTATGTGTAAGGATCTACAGGACCGACGTATATTCCGGGTATGTCCCCAAAGAGTATCGCAGATATGTAGATAAATAGTATAAGCATTATTGATGAGGCAACAGCATCATAGAGCTCTGCAACGCCATATCTTCTTACTTTATCTAATTTAAAAGCTATTCCTATTGATATTAGTACTGAAGATACTAAGTACGGTATAATAAGAACAAGGCTTATTAAGTAGATATAGCTATTGAGTTCAGCGACTATAAATGAGTTTATTGGACAGTACCATTCTGCTATATAGGAAGGTAATAGACTAGCAGGCAAGCCATTAAAGCCTGGTGAGCTACATATTAGCTGCTGCGAGCCTGTTGGTGGTGGGCCCCCACTTCCAGGTATTAGCAGTATGAGATGTGATGCAATTAATAATACTAATGATATGTAGATGTACGCCATCATAGTAAACCACTAAATAAAGATCCTATCTCTAACTGCAAACCGAATAAACCGGATAGATCTTTTACAAAGCCATCCAGTATTGCTAATATTATTAAAGGAAGTATTGAAGATCCCGCTATAACTAGTCCTGCTATATAGAAAAGACCTTCTAGTATTTTTATTATAGTAGGAATTGAATAGAATATACTAAGTGATGGATTGCTTGTAGTAGCAATAATAGCGCTGCTTGAAGTTGACGATGTAGCGGTGTTTATAATATAACTAAGCTCTGTTTGATATATAGCAGTGTTCACATATCCATATAACACAGAAGCGATAAGAGGATATATTAGACCTAAAGTTAATCCAAGTGCTATAAGACCACCACCAAACTTTCTTGCAAATGGAAATATTCTTGCTATTAGACCTATTGCTATAAACAAAAGAAATATTATGTATGATGCATTCAGTATAATGAACTGGAGAGCATCGAATAGAAGTAGGAAGAATATTATCTCTAGTAGAAAGTCCAATCCACTTTCTGTTATATTATTAAAGAAACCAAAGGCTGATGATACTGTACCAATACCAAAAACATCTGCTGCAACCTCTATCTGAGGGAATAGTACTGTCGCTAAAGTTATATAATATATCCCATAGAATGATGTTACGCCAAAGTTGTAAAGCTGAGCCACATCGCATACCGATGCGTTATATATTGTTATTGTTTTAGTACTAAAAGAATAAGCACCGATAATACAATTAGATAGAATTGGTTCTAGATTAGGATTAACTCCTGTGGGAAGTAATCCTATTGCTGAGTATGCGTTGTATATAGGTAAGTTAACTAGATTAAAGAAGAATACAAATAGATTTAACATTATTAGAGATGCAAATGCATTAAATACAGCATCCTTCATCTTTTCTTTAAGACCCCCATTGTTTATAAATGATGCTAGCATGTATATAAATGCTGCTACAACTATTACTGTAAGTATCGCTATGCTGCCAAACGCAAGAAATTCTGCTTGTATGCTTCCGAGTATTCCGGTTAGCGTTATCATATTACAGCACCTCTTTGAATACAGATTCTACGGATATATTGCTTGATCCTAATACTTCTCCTAAGCTTTCTACTAGATATAATGTTATATATATAGAAAACACTAGTGAGGTCATTATGTAAGCTCCAGGTAGAATAGTTATTAAAAAGTCTATACTCATTAGGCCCGTTGGAGTTATTCCATTATACACTGTAGATAATGTTATACCATAAAGCGCCTGTATGAACGCATATATTGTATTTAATGTATCTCCAAATATGCCTATTAACTGTGCTAGCTGCGATAATAATGGAATGGATAAACTAGATGACGTTGTAGATGATGAAGTTAGACTATTAAGAGCATTGCATAGAGTAGCTATGTTGTTTGTGAAATCTAGAGTTAAGGCTGCGCTTGAGCCTGCTGCTACTGTACCTAGCATATTAGTAAAAAGATAGAACAGGGCTGGAAAGCCGATATAAAATGCTATAAATATAGCTATAAGAGAGGATCCAAGATGCTTTAATGGGGGTATTATTAGCATAGGTAATCCTATAAAGAACAGGATAGGAAATGCTCCAGATATTATATAAAGCAGAAGCAATCCTGCTCCATATAGTAAGAAGTATACCAATATTATATCATTAAATATTACTGGAGAGCTAGGAAGCGCCAAGGTTAATCCCCCAGACTCTTCTGGTCGTTCTACAAATATACCAGATCCAACCAGGGGATTTATTGCTATATTAAAGACTCTTAAACCTAATTGAGCAAATACGCCGCCAACATTTACTGATTCTTCTCCAACTAGTTCATTTGCATTTTCTATAATATCTGCTATAAATCCACCTATAGTTGATGATATACCATATGAGACTGCACTGAATCCCATTGCGGTTGATAGAGTTGCTTCATCATATGTAAATATATTATTACTATACTGACCATTATTAAAAGACTGTATTGGATTTGATACACCATATACAATATCTACAAGGAAAAGAACTATAAATCCTAGTATAACTACGAGATATACCGAAGGCAAATTATCTACAATATACGATCTTAGCTTATCGAGCTTAAATGCTATAGAGATTGCATACAAAAATGCATATATCAATGCCATTGCTAATACTTCTATGAATAGTATTGAAAACAATGAGCTAATATTAAGAGATGATGCTGTATTTATAGAAGTCGGATATATGATTGGACAGTAGTCTATCTGTGAGCTGCTAGACGAGCTTGATTGGAAGTCTATTACATTGTTAGATCTTTGTGGTAATTTACTAAATGAATAGCTAAAGGTATATGATAAAGCTAAAGCTATAAGTATCAATGCTATTACCACTTTTCTGCTCTTGCCTTTATAGTAGTTTTGATAGTCCTGCGATACCAACATCACCACCGAATAATCCAGATAAAGCTGATGTTCCACTTACTATTATAATTAAATTAAATAGAATTAATATAAAGGCTTCAGATGCTATTATGCCATAAGCCCTTGCCATATAGAAGACAAGATATGGAGCGTACTTAGGTGAGCAGTAGTTTGGAAGATAGAATGTCGGCACTCCTTTAGTCTGCTGATTTATTATACTAGAGATAGAAGAGAATAAAGATGAGAATGGAATCAGAAGATATCCAAAGTCCTCGGATGTCATTGATAGCAGATTACTACCAGTACTGCAATTTAAGGCATTTGCTAGATATGCTATATTTGGTTCATCGAAAAGATTTAATTGATAGTAGTATAGCTGCCCATTCGGCTTCTCTTGAGGTATATTATAACCAAGTACATTTGCAGCATCTGTACCAAGTATATTTGTATATATATTATTACTCTGGGCGTTATTGAATGCTATGTACTCTATTGCAAACAGAGTTGGAAGTACTAATAGAATTATAGGAATAGCTGCTATTAGTAATCCACCTACCATTCTTGTTATTGATAAGGTTCTTAGTATGATGCCAAACGCTAAAAGATAAGGCCATGCATATATGAATATTGTTATTATAAGCAATAGGCCCAGCATAAAGTTCATTGCAAATGATATGCCATCAGCTATTGGAGATATAGAGCTATATGCTATCCTTAATCCTAGATAAGGAGCGTAAGATATTCTAACTCCAAAAGCTGATGGGGTTTGAAATGAGCCCTTAGGCTGAAATATATACGCGAAGCATCCAGCTGTTGGGGTACATATTCCAAATATTGCCTTTAATCCGGATAGGTAGTAGATATATGATTGTATGCTGTATATATCTACTGTATTAGAGAATGTCTGATTTGACATATTAGCTAGAGTTATTGCTGCAGTTGATATGGGATAATCTATCTGGTAGGCTCTTCCTTTTAACTGACCTAAGTTTAGATATAAGTTGCATAGTTGGTATATAAGACTAGCTTGCGATTGTTTATTCTGTATTATTGGTAGCTGGGAGCCTTCTAGAGAGTTACATGAGTAAGCCACATAGTTATTATAAGATGTCGTAGATATAGCTGAGATGTATACATTAGCAAAGAATAGAAGAAAAGCAAATATAGCAACTAACAATACTATTGAATAAACAGAGTTTGCAAACTCTGAAACAGCCCTCTCTTTTATCTCATTATTATCTATAACTGCACCAAAGGCATACATTATTGCTACTATTAAGAATGATATTAATATTGCCACAACAGATATATCAAAGAAGCCTATAGCAGAGCTAACTTGCGTAAATATACTACTCATCTTTATTCACCGAATATGCTACTGCTCGTTATAAAACCTGAAATCGAATCTGCTAAGCTCTGTACAAATGCGATTACTATGCCAACATCTAGGCCTAGTAAAAACACTGCTATGAAATAAAGCTCTGAGACCGTTGCTATAAAAGATAGCAGATAGCTTGGAAAGTCTATGTAGTAAGATATCGCATCACCAAAGCCAGATAGCAGATTTGCTCCATAGACTAGAGGCGTGCTTGATTCTAGTTGGCTTATTGTAGTTGATGGTGGAACTGATGTTACAGAGCCTAAACTGCTTGATGAAGATGATATATATCCAGATGTAACTATGTTAAGTGCATTGCTTGGCAATGCAGAGTCTAAAAACATCTTATAATAACCAGGATTACAGCTTGCAGTGTTTATAGTTGCTGATCCTAGATTAAACTCATTACCGCAGTAAACATAATTTAATATGTATATATCCATAGCCACTGTTAAAGGAAATACAAAATATAGACCTATAGCGAGACTTAGGAATGTATCAGCAACTTTTCTAAGATTACCGCTAGATATAAAGCTTAAAGATCTAATAACTATCGCAACTGGTAGTATAACCGTAAATGCAATTAATGGTATAACTGGTAAGACTATTACAACTATAAGTATCATAGCTATTCCTATAAAAACTAATGGATTTGCTATATCAAGTAAGAAATCTGCGAATGTATAACCAAGACTTTGTATGGCCTCGATATTAAGCTCCGGTACTATCTCAGCTCCAACATCTTTAACTAGACCACTAGTAATTCCGTTTATTATTCTAGAGACATAGTTATATCCTGCCGTTAGATAGTTGGCGCTTGTTAGCAGACCCAGGCCTTCCTTCTCTACTACATTAAAGTATACATTGAAGCCTATATTATATAGTACATAGTTGAAAAATATCTCTGAAGCAGTAAACGGATCAGCGTATGCAAGATAGTTTAAGTTTGTACCTGCTACAGTATTACTAAATATATCAGAAAATATAATACATGAGACTGAACTTACTCCTTGCGCTACCCATAGTAGTATAAATATGAGTATAATTGAGAAGACACCTTGCATAAGCTCTGCCTTGCTGTAGCTAATTAGCTTATTCCTTAGAGATACAGAGGCCACAGCATTACCTATGGCGTACATAAAAGCCGCTATCATAAATACTACTGCTACTGCTAAAAAGGCTATACCAACCCATCCGCTGACATAGCTATTCTGACCATTAACACCAAAGTTTCCATTACATGCATTTGTATTTCCAGTTATACTAGCGCTAGAGATACTAGTAAATAATAAAGCTAATGTAATTATAAGCAATATATAATATCTTATCCTTATTTGCATTAACTATCACACAAGTCTTATACTTCCAACCCTCTTCTTTAGCTCTCCGCCCAATGCCCTAGTAATATTATCTACTATTATCACGCCCATTATTATTGCAAATACATCTAATATTAACAATATTACAAGTGGTATGCCTCCAATTATGAAGATTGTTAATAGATTACTTATACCATAGCTTAAAGCATAATAAAAGCCTTCTGTATAGCCCAATACAAAGCAATTATAGTTTAAACCAAAGGTTGTGTCAAAACCATAGTATATGTCTGTTATATAATAATTTAAGATTGCAAATGGTATGGATAATCCATATGAAAATATATTCTGTGGATTAGCTGTAAGCGCGTTGCTGCAGCTTAATGCACCAGTAGTGAAAGAGTTTCCTCTTGTAAGCAGATCGCCTATAAAGCCTACAGCATTGCCTATAAAGCTTAGAAAGTTTGCTTGACTAATAGCGTTTATGCTCTGCTCTGCAGGCAGAACCAGATTATTAAACATAAAATTGAATATAGGATATATGAAGAGCGAGACTAATGCAGGATATACTAGCATTATGCCTATCGCTATGCCTATAAGACTATTGCCTATATCTCTTAAGAATGTGAAAGATCTGAAGATTATCCCAAGTGGTAAAGCAACACCAAATCCAAAGCCGACTATTAGATAGAAGGCATAATACTCAAATATATATGTTATTAAATTTAAGAAGCCAACCGTACTTAAGCTTGAGGAGAAAAGATAAAAGTACGCTGTATTCTGCCCTAAAGGCTCAGATCCACCTGCTTCTACAGAGACTAAGCCAAGTGTAAATGGCAAAGGGTATATAGGATCAAAAGTTAAACTACCAGAAGATGCAGTAGCTGCGCCCTCCGAAGCGCCTATTATATAGCTATATATATTATATGTCTGAGCTAATATATAGCCTATATCGTAGCAGGTAGACGAATATAGAAGGCCAACACCCTTACCAGATAATGATAATCCACTAGTCTGTGTAGACTGTACTATATTCGCGCTTATAGAGCCTGCAGCATCTCCTATAAAAAGTATCAAACCAACAACCATACCTATAATAATTAAAGATTCGACTGCACTTCTGAGCTCCTCCTCAAAAAACTCATTAAAGCTTTTTGAAGGATATATCTTTTTTATCATATATGCTACTCCCAATATTAAGAAAGAGATTAATACACCAATCCAAACATAAAATGACAGATTATATATATATCCTATTATTGTACTGTTTAGATTATTTCCAGGTGTAGATGTACACGATACAAGAGTTGTACTACTTGAAGAGCTCGATTGAGTAGAGCTAGAGCTTGATTGACCAGAACCGGATTGACCTGAGCCAGGTCCTGGAATAGGAGTGGGCCTTGGTAATATATATGCTACTCTAGGAATCTTATTGAAAAGACTCAATTGAAAAGAAGCAGCGCTCTTTTCTATAAATACATTTGTTTCCTTTATTATACTCTTATTAATTACTGGAGATAGCGTTAAGCTTAAAAGTATAGCTAAAGCTATGATTGTAAATACTGCTACTCTGCTAACTTGCATAAGTAACTACCACTAATCTTTAATTATTAATTAATAAACTTTTCTTTTTCAAACCTTCTCTTCTCTTTAAGTTCCTTTAGATATTCCTCAATTAAGTCATTCCTTTCCCTACGTGACCTCTTTGCAATGCCTAATGTTTTTCTTAAGTTCTGTCTAGTTAATGCTTTTCTAACTGCTTCTTTTATATCTTTAGGATGTCTCGCTAATCTCATAGCTTCGAATGTAGTTGGTAGAATAAACCAGCTCTTAAGTTCAATCTTTCCTGAGTGAACTTTACCTTTTTCATCCTCTAATAGCTTTCTAAATACTGGACTAACTCTATGTGGAGTTGCCTTTTCTAATCTCCTGAGACCTCCATAGTAAGCCTCCTTAATATTAAATACCAATGGATTAGTTGGCTTTATGTGCATGCCCAGAGTTCTATAGTAGTAATTTCTCTCTGCCTCTATAGATGCAAGTCTCTTAAGAACTTTTATATGTGCACGCATTGCATTTTCTTTCCTACCATATAGACCAGATAATGTTTCTTTAAGCCCTGTGCGCGAAGTCACATTTACATACTTATTTAAGAATTCCTCTTCAGAGTAGAAGCCCAAACTCATATAACTAGGTAATTCTGCATTACCTTTATACATCTTGTCTAATGCTTTCCAGTATCCTGCTAAATGCCTATCGGCTGCCTGATCTATAACCCTTCTGTATGCTTCAGCAGTTATATTTGCATCAGGGTCTATGTTAAAAAGCATCTTTGCTCTAGCCAGGTTCTCATACGCAATATTTGCTTCATTAGCACTTTTTAATCTAAACTTAGGTGTATTAGAACTTACTTGTGTAGCATACCAAGCCAGATTATTTGTTACTCTTTTTATATTATACCTATCTGCAAACGCTGATTCTAAGCCTTTAGCTACAGAATTTTTAATTATATTTCTCAGTACGGCTGCTTCTGGCGTTCCTGACTCTAAAATAGCCCTAAGTTTTTCTGCATCAGTCGCATTTGAAGGTGCTTTATTAAATGCTTTTGGTAGAAGCTTATCATTTTCTATTACTTTCATTAAATGATTATTAAGACTCTTAGCCAACTCCGGGTTTTTTCTTAACAATTCAAAGAACTTGTTATAGAATACCTCCTCATCCGCATTAGATGCAGCATAAAGATCATAGGCATCGTTTATATAATCTATGTCTTGATTTAGATTAGCCTGCTGTGATTGATTTAGTGCTTGGCCTGATCTGTAAGCAGGTTTAAGATCATTTTCAATCGCATTATTTATACTTTCAAAGCCTGCTTTTATACTATTGGCTACATCGTTTGATACTTTACTGTCAAGACCATAAGATCTAGCTTTAGCATAAAGACGAGCGTTCTCTACGCCTTCTGCTAAAGAGTAACCAAGTTGATTAAAAGACTCCATCAAAGCAGGGTTTTTATATATTCCTTCATAAGTCTTCTTTAAATTCTTGCCAGCACGCTTAACAGCCTTTGTAGGGTTGCCCCCACTTACTGCTCCAACTATAGCTGAGAATCCTATAAGCCCAAGAATGCTTATCCCGGATCTTGAACCACCAGCTGCAAAGAGAAGTATAAGTATGATTATTATAGGTATAAGAGCTAGCACGAAGTTAAATGAAAGTATGTATGTTGCTATGAATAAATAAATAATCATCTCCATCATTTATAAATAGAACTTTTATGATTAATAAGCTTTTCTTTATATAAATCAATTAATAGATGGATGGACCTAGCGGGATTCGCACCCGCGACCTCTCGCATGCGAAGCGAGCGCTCTACTCCTGAGCTATAGGCCCATATACGAATTGAATAATGTCTTTTAAGTTATAAAATGATTATTATGCATTATATAAATTATTTAACATCCCTTTTTATAGTCTTGTGACTATGTGAAAGCTTAAGCTCCTCTTGTATAGCTAATAGATTAAGCTCTCCAGCCAACGCAACTGCAGCAACAAGCATGGCGAATCTCTTCCTTGTTACTCCCTCTTTATCTTCTATACCATAAAGATTATTGTAGCTTAATAGCTCTTTCTGCTTAGGTAAGCCAGTACCTCCACCTATAGTACCAACTTCTAATGAGTTTATAGTTACTGATATATATAAAAGATTCTTATCATCAATGTTTTCAATATAAGTGAATGCTTGCGAGCCTTCAACTATCTGTGCAGCATCCTGACCATGAGCTATAAACATAGCAGCTAATATATTTGCAACGTGTGCATTAAATCCATGTGATCCAGCATAAGCCGATCCTAGATAATTCTTTGCGATATTTAGCTTCTCAATGTTTTTAGGCTCACTTACTTTTAGTATATCTCTTAATGCTTCATAGCTAACTAAACTCTCTGCTATAACTGATACGCCCCTGCCTAGAATGTAGTCTATTGCTGCTGGCTTCTTATCTGTATCCATATTACCAGATTCTGATAGTATTCTTGCCTCTATACCATTGCTTTGTAATATCTCTATAAATCGCTCAGCTGCCTCCTTTGCGCCTATAGTTACCATATTCATTCCCATAGCCGCTCCAGTAAAGGCTTTGAATCTTAGATGCATCTGCCTTGCTATTAAAAAGCCATGTATATCTATAAGACCACCATGAGATGTTGTACTATTGAATGCATCTATTAGCTTACTTTTTACATTATCTCTTTCTAGAAGCTCTCTTGCTTTTAAAGAGTCTAGAACAGAATCAAATTCGATTAGTATATCTCTTGTCATTCCATCATCTACTATGGCTGCTCTTACTCCTCCTGATGCGTTAATTGCTTTTATTCCTCTACTAACTCCAGCTGTTAATCTACCCTCTGTAGTAGCTAAGAATACAGAATAGCTCTCGTTATTTACTAATATATCCCCAGCATATCCTATTGGAAGCTCTATAGTGCCTACAGGATTCTCTATATTTCTATTATTTGCATAATTCATATCAATATTAAATCTCCTTAAGCTGTTTAACTCCTTGCCTCTCATAAGCTCCAATGCTCTTATTCTTATTAAAGTGGCTTCATTTGAATCAACATTAAAGTAATCCTCTATCTTATGGAATGGTATCCTTTTATCTATAATCTCTCTTGCCTTGGATGTTATTGAATCTTCGTTCATCTAACCAAGCCTTCCTTATCAAATGTTACAATACCAAAGCTTATAACCAGTATGTTAAGTATCGCTAATCCGATAAGTAGATAGATAAAGAAGGATAGATTAAAGCTTATTATATTAAGTATAGATGCAAAAGGCAATGAGATAAACGGAAGAACCAAAAGAGATGTGATCTGCTGAGCTTCCTTTACGCCCTTGACATGGGCAGAGACTATAACAACTATACTTATAGTTAATAGGCTTATCAAAGGGGCAGCCAGTAGTATAATAAACCAGTTAAAAGGATTTAATGCTGCATAAGAGAAGCTTTTTATAGATGCATACTGCAATACATAGTAAGATATCAAGAAAACTAAGAATGAAAGGCATACTGATGGTATAAATGATGCTAGTATCTTGCCTAATATTAGCTCTTTATTAGATAATGGAGTACTTACTAATAGCTCTGCGGTCTTACGCTCCTTCTCTCCAGCAAAGCTATCCGCAGCTATTACTGATGCAGTAAATACAGGTATTGTTAAAAATACAGGTGCTAATACATTTATTGAGAAGTACTGTATAAATCTGACTTCTAGAGGCAGCGATATGTTAGCTGATACTAGGTTTGCTATTCTGCTAGCGATTGAAGGGGCTTCATATACTGCTATATAGACTGTAAGATATGGAAGTAAGAATGATAAGCCCAGAGGTATAGCAAACATAGGGAGCCATATGGCTATACTAGAGAATACTTCCTTTATATCCTTTATAAATACTTTAATCGCTCTACTATTCATCGCTATCATCTAATAGATCGTATATGCTAGATATACTGCTTATTACATAGTTATTATCCACTATTAATCCAATTAGCCTTTTGATACTCTTATAGCTGCTTAGCTTTACTCTTATTACTCTATCGGATATCTTCTTTATATGCTCTATATAGTCAGCTTTTTTAAGAGTAACTATTAAATTATCGCTTATTGGCTTAGCTAGGCGTATATCGAATGAGTCCTCTAAGCTCCTTGATAGATCTTCTCTTTTAACTCTTCTTTTTACTCTTCCATTCTCTATAACCACAATATCTGCATCCATTAGAGATACCTCTTCTACTCTCTGCGTAACATATATGTAAGTAGATCTATTTGCTCTGCAGTAGCTATCTATTATATCTCTAAGAGTATTTGCAGATATAGGATCTAGGAAGGCTGTCGGCTCATCTAAGAGCATAAGCTTTGGCTTAATCTGTATAGCCCTTATAAAAGAGGCTTTCTGCTTAGTACCTCTACTTAGCTGACCTACCTTAAGATTAAGATACTTATTAAGCTCTAGCTTCTCTATTATCGATCTGATCTGCTTATCTTCCAAGCTCTCTTTATATAAAGATCTAAAGAAGTTAAGATTATCGGTAACACTTAGATCATCGTATAATGAGTAGTAATCTGGCATGTATCCTATATGCTCTCTAACCTCTTTGCTTGTATATGGATCCTTATCAAAGACTCTTACTGATCCACTTTCTGCTTTATATATGCCTGCTATACATTTAAGTAGAGTTGATTTGCCTGCGCCATTTCTTCCAAGTATTACGGTATTGCCATCTATGCGCAGCGTTATATCTTCAAGTATTATCTTATTGTTAATTATCTTAGTCAGCTCTTTTATATCAACAATACTCAAATTAATCATCTGCAACTAGATAGCTATAATATATCTCGCTAAAAGGTATCGCGTTATAACCATATGCTTTAAGATATCTTGCAAACTTTACTTTATCATTTCCATATGTAAGTATTAGCCTTGGATTAACTGAGTTTATATAATCTATAGCTTGATAGAAATCTGCATGATCACTTAGACCAAACCCATAGTCATTTCTCATTAATCCATATCTATATATCATACCAGTTGCTACTGCTGTATAAACATCCTTATTGTATCTTATCTTTATATAGCTTTTTAGTATGTCTACATTAAGCTTACTGTATATTATAACATTTGGCTCTAGATCTTTAAGATCAATATGCTGATATCTAAGACAGAAGCCATTTTTATTATATACCTCGTTTATCTTAGCTATGTTGCTATCTACGTAAGGTACTATACCTGCCTTATTCATTATATATATGAGCTCTTGCGCCTTTCCCAAAGAGTATGATCTAAATACTATAAAGGAGTCTCTCTTGCTCTCTACAAACTCTATTATTCTTTCATAGACATCTTCTCTATCTTCAAATCTTATAGATGGATCATAGTATGTAGAGTCTATTATTAAAACATCTGCTTCCTTTATAATAATCTTCTCCGCTACAGGATTACTAGCAAGATTAAAGTCTCCTGAGTAGATTATATCCAAGCCCATTGCATAGTTATGTAAGAGAAGCTGAGTAGATCCCAGTATATGGCCTGCTGGCAAAAGCTCTATGTTTCTTGGTATAAATCTCTCTGCTTTTAGCCTTCTTCTTGCAGAAGCTAGATCATATGTCCTCTCACTGCTTATAATCTTAGCTCTTGATTCTATATAGCGTATGTGATCTGCATGAGCATGAGATACAAACATGATGCTGTATATGTCTGTACTTCCGTCTATAGAGATCAAGCTCCTTGTCAAGAAGGTCGCCTTAAGAATAATATTATAATGATATCTATATAAAGCTAAGCTAAGAATCTATATTAATATAAGATAGTGCAGCTATATGCATTATAATATTGGTAATGAAGATCATAAGCTTGAGAAGGCAGTAAATCTTGTTGTTATACTTCTAATAGTTAGCTTAGCAATATTTGTCTTAATTGCGCTACTTGGCAACTACTCTAAGATTATTGGCTATATAAGGAGTGCAAATCTTTTCTTTATACTTTTAGCTATACTATCCGTATTCTTTGGATATATCTTAAGATTCTTCAAATGGAGCTACTATCTAAGAAAGCTTAATATTAAGATTAAGCTGCTAGATAATCTGGCTACATATCTCTCGCTATATGCAATGAATCTAACGCCAGGAAAGTTGGGCAGATTACTTAACGCATTTATTGTTAAAAGATTATCTAATGCTTCATCTACAGAAGCAGCAAGTGCTATAATAATGGATATATACACAGACTTTATGGGGGCTGCAGTGCTTGGTATAGTACTAGCTATTGTCTTAGCTCCAGGTTACTATTATATAATAACAGTTGCTTTAATAGATATAGCTCTGATTAGCCCTTACTTTATATTAATAAATAACTATACATTCTCAAAGATAAGGAAGTATATAGGAAGGATACGCTATGTAAAGCGTTTTAGAAGCATTATAATAAGATATATAATACATCAAGAGAAGCTTAATACTATAGATACCTATATAACTTCAATAATATTCACGGTGCCAGCATATCTACTTAATAGCTTTAGCTTATATTTTGCATTTAGAGCATTAGGTATTAATAGCAGCATATTTAAGTCATCATTTGTATTTACATTTGCACAGCTTATAGGAATGGTTACTGGAGTTCCCGGAAACCTTGGATTTACAGACATATCTCTAGTAAAGTTGAGTCAGTCTCTGCTTAGTCTATCATATAATACAGCCGCTGCAGCTACTATAATATCCAGAATAGCCTCATTATGGTTTGGTGTAGTACTTGGATTAATACTACTTACATATCTTGTAAGAAAATCAGCTAGATCAAGAGCTAGATTTAGATAACTCTACTATAGCTTCTCTAATAATATCAGAGATCTCGTTCTTCATCTGAGATATATGCTTCCTATCAGCAACTATTGATAGCTCTACACCATAGATATTAGCTTGAATATCTGTTATGCTCATACCTATAGAGATCAAGCCCTTCTTTATATCTATCATTATAGATGTATTCTTTGCTATCTTCGAGTTTACAAGCTCTGAGAGCTTCTTAAAGCTTATCCTTTTATCTACTTCTACTCTAATAGTGCTCTTAACTCTATCTCTATTGTGCTCTATTATTCCTGCCTGAATCAATACGCCATTAGGCACAAGTATATTATCTCCGTTATCTAATCTTATCTCTGAATAGTTTAAGCCCATCCTTACTATCTTACCCCTATAACCAGGAACCATTGGACCATGATAGTAAGAAGGTGCTATTAATCCGTACTGCCATGTTAAGAACGTTACTTCGTCGCCTATTCTAAATGGTCTTAGTACATTTATCAGTATACCAGCAAATACATTACCTAGAACCGTTTGTGCGGCCAAACCTAATACTATACCAGCAAATCCTGCACTTACAATTATTCCATCTATATTTATACCAAGATATGATGCTATATCTAGCATCAGCGCTATAATTGAGATAGCCACTATAAGCTCAGCTATACTCTTTATATCTATATCTACTCCTTTATATGCGTTTATTAATGCTTTGTATATTGCAAATGTAAAGTATAGCCATACTATGGCAGTTATTGCTATATTAATTAACTTATTAAGGTTATAGTAGCTAGGGTAGCTAGCTAAGAGCTTATCTATAAGATTTAAACCAATTGCTATAAGTACACCTATTAACAGATATACTGCGAATGTCTTTTTAAAACTCAGATAATCACCTTCTCTAAGGTTTAGCTATAAAAGCTAATATAATAAATAAACTTATTACTCTATTGAAACTATATTGAGAGTATTTGGTACTCTATTTATCTGACTTCTCTTTATTCCTACTATATATCTTATTCCCTTACTTGCCGCTATATCTACAACTCTTTGTGTTATCACACCATCCATAACTATAGCTGCAATCTCGTTCTTATCAGGTTTGCTCTGTATTCTCTGAATAAGATCTCTTATTGGAACCTCTTCTATAACATTACCTTTAGGATCTATAAGCTGCGCTCTTAATGTATTCTTTAGTGATGTATTTAGTATCTCCTTTAGCTTCTCCACATCCATACTGTCTGGCTTTTCACTGCTGCTCTGCTCGTGATGTTCAGTATCTGCCTTACGCTCATTTGCCTCTTTATGCTCTTGCTTCTCTTCTTGCTTCTGCTCCTTTCTCGTATTATTAAGCTCTCCCCTCTGGCTTAGATATGTATCTATAGGAACTTTTGACCTTAAGGCCTTAATTATCTCCTTTCTTGTTAGCTCTTCTACCTCCTTTCCATCCGGTGCTCTTGCGACATAGTCTATATCTACTCCATTATTAAGTAAACTCTTTAGTATTATATCTCCACCTCTATCTCCATCTATAAATAGTGTAGTATCCTTCTTTTTAGATAGCTCTATTATGGACTTTGGTATGTTACTAGAAGCTCCACCTATAGATATACAGTTTCCTACATCTGCCTTTAATAGATTTATTATATCTGCTCTACCCTCTACTATTATAAGCTCATCTGAATTGTCAACATTAAATCCAGCAGGTAGCTTCTCCTCTCCATAATATATTATGCCTTCAGACTTAACTTCGTTCTCTACAAGCTCACTTAGCTCCTTGCTGTTAGGTAGCTGATTATTTATTATCTCCTTTAATAGCTCTTTTGCTCTCTCTACTACTCTCTTTCTCTTCTCATTTCTTATATCTTGTATAGATTCTATAGTAAATGTTGTCTCGAATGGGCCAACTCTATCAACAGTCTCTATTGCTGCTGCTAATATAGCAGTCTCTACAAGACTTAAAGATGATGGTAGTAGCAGTCTTCCATATGTCTTATTATTAGAGGTCTGCATCTCTACCTCTATTCTACCTATCTTACCATTCTTCTGTAGCTCTTTTAGATCTAGATCATTACCTAATAGGCCTTCTGTCTGACCAAATATGGCTCCTATTATGTCTGGCTTCTCTACTAATCCCTTAACCTCAAACTTAGCAGTAACTAAGTATTTTACTATATCAATATATGTCTTTGCCATACCAAACACCTTAACTTTAGTATATGAGTATTACAATATTTGAGTATTACAATATTTGATAAACAAATCAGTAAAATAAGTTAATAGTAGATACTTTTAAAATGCCTATGGCTTCTTTGGAAGCTGCACTCCTTTCTGATCCTGATATCTTCCATTATATGTCTTAATAACTCTATTGCTTGCCTTTATGAATATTATATGAGCGAATCTACTTCCTGGGAGTAGCTTTATTGCATAAGGTGCATTATTTACAACCTCTAAAGTTACTGTCCCTTTAAAGCCTGCGTCTATAACTGTAGGTGGCATTGATAGGCCATGTCTAGCCCAAGTGCTTCTTAGCTCTACTAGAGCTGCAACATCGTCTGGCATCTCTATTCTCTCTATAGTAGAAAGGAGCACCTGCTCTTTTGGCTTCAGTATTATCTCCTTTAGACCTTTCTCTATAATAAATACCTTACTTATATCATCATTATAAGGATCAAAGATAAGATCCTTATCCTCTTTATGTCTAGCTACCTCATCTGCTAGTCTAGCATCTATTCCATTCTCTCTTACTATCTCTATATCGAACGGCTCTATCTTAAGTCTTCCATTCTTTATTAGATTCTCTATATCGTAGTCTGTTAGTAGCATATAGATCACTCAGTTCTTTTTATACATTAATAATCTGAGCTTATAACTTCTGTATATTTGATATCTAATAAAAATTTATTAAAGAAAGTTTTATAATAAGATGCTACTTAATCTTAAAATAGTGTGATCTTAATGATAGAGATTGAGGAGCTATCTCCTAGATTTAAAGCAAAGGTTTACTATCCAAAGCAAGATAAGATAGAAGAGATAGAGATACCGCAGAGAGGAGTTTGGAATATATTAACATTCTATCCAGGAGACTTTACCTTTGTATGCGCTACAGATATAGAAGAGCTGCAGAAGAAGTATGAGGAGTTCAAGAAGGAAGGTGCAGAGATATTCGCTATAAGCACAGATAGCATATACTCGCACAAAGCATGGGCAAATTCATCACCAAGAGTAAGTAAATCAACAATTCCATTGGTAGAGGACTTTAAGAAGGAGATAAGTGAGGCATTAGGAGTATTAAATAGAAAGACAGGAGCAGCAAGAAGATCTGTGGCTATAGTCGATCCAGAGGGCAGATTGCAGTATATATCGATCTTTAATGATAGCTTAGGAAAGGATGTTGAACATATATACGTAGCTTTCAAGGCATTAAAGTATATACATGAGCATCCAACAGATGAGCAGGGGCATGTATGCGTAATACCTGCAAACTGGAGACCAGGAAAAGAGGTATTAAAGATAGATACAGTTAAGGATATAGGAAAGCTATAATATTAACAAGCATATAACCTTTTTAAATTCTTTTTATTTTAAAAGTAGGAATTATATAAGTGAGCAGTAATGAGTAATAATGAGATAATAGTAGCTATAAGAATAAGAGGCAGAGTAGGAGTTAGAAGTGATGTAAAAGAGACTCTTAATAGGTTGAGACTTAAGCGCTTATATACAGTTACTCTTATTAAGCCAGATAAGTCTTATGAAGGCATGTTAAAGAAATGTAAAGACTATATTGTATATGGGAGAATAGATGAAAGACTGCTAAAGAAGCTTCTTAAGAAGTTTGAGATCTCTGACAAAGAAGATATAGATAAGCTCTTATCTGATAGAGCTAAAGTGACATTTAGATGTAGACCACCTAGCAAGGGTCTTCCTGGCTCAAAGAGACCAGGCAGGGCAGACAGCATACTTGGCTACTCTGATGAAAAGGTAAACGAGCTACTCTCAAGGATGCTATAGTGATTATATATGGTAAGAAGAATTAAGAAGAGATCAAGAAAGTATCTAGGAAACAGAAGATGGGGAAGAGGAAATATAAAGAATGGTAGAGGGGCTGGAGATAGAGGAGGTGTCGGAAAAGGAGGTAAGAAGCATAAGTTTACAAGAGTTACAGCTAAGACGCCATGGCTTATTAGAAGGAAAGGATTTACAAGCATAAAAGTAAAGTATAGAGAGATCGACCTTAGAGAGATAAGCAAGCTATTAAAAGACAGTAATAGTAAGATTATAGAGCTTCCTTACTATAAGGTGTTAAGTAATGGTGAGCTAGAGCTTCCTGCAGAGATAAGAGCATCTGCTTTCTCTAAAAAGGCTATAGAGAAGATAGAGAAAGCTAATGGCAAGGCAGTAGAGATCTGATTTATGTCTGAACCTTTAAGAATTGCTTTCTTTACTGATTCTTATCTGCCTTCAGTAGATGGTGTTGTAACCTCTATAAGAAATACAAAAGCAGCTCTAGAGAGAAAAGGGCATAAAGTATATATATTTGCACCATTACACTATAAAGATTTTATAAAGAATGAACATAAAAGGCAGAAGGATGTAATATATATACCTGGAATAAAGTTTAAGAGATACCCACAGTACAATATAAGCATCTTTCCCATATATATAATACCAAAGATCGTTAAGTATGACTTCTCTGTAATACATTTACATACGCCATTTATCTTAGGCTTCTCCGGCTTAACTCTTGCAAGACTTATTAAGGTACCCACTGTAGCAACATTTCATACATTATTTATGAGTAGAGAGGTACTAAAGCAGTATGGAATGATTAAAGGATTAAGTAAGGCTTCATTTCTGTGGAAGTACTCGAGGTTCTTTTATAATAAGGTAGATCGCGTTATAGCGCCTTCAGAGTCGATAAAGGCTCTTCTAGAGAAGCATAAGATCGAGAATATTGAGGTTATACCAAATGGGATAGATCTAAAGAGATTTAACTATAAGATAAAGGCAGACAGTATAAGAGCGCAGATCGCTAGAGATAATGAGATAGTTATAGGCTATATAGGAAGATTAAGCTTAGAGAAGCATGTTGAAACGCTTATAAAGGCAGCTAAGATACTTATAGACAAAGGATATAATATAAAGCTGTTGATTGGAGGTACTGGCCCAGCAGAGAATAGATATAAAAGAGAAGTCTTAAAGGCAGGTATAGGGAGCAAAACAGTATTTACAGGATTTATAGATGATAGGCTTCTGCCAAAGTATTATGCTGCACTAGATCTGTACTGTATACCGTCGACATTCGAGACACAGGGATTAACTGTATTAGAAGCAATGGCAATGAATAAGCCAGTAGTCGGTGCAGATAAGTACGCTATAAAAGATATTATAAGGAATGGCTATAACGGAGAGATATTCAGAAGCAAGGATCCAATAAGCTGCGCTAATAGTATAATAAAAGTAATAGAGAATAGAGATACGTATAAAGGAATGCTTTCTACCGCTAATAAGTACGATATAGAGGCTTTAATAGATAGATTAATAAATTTATATGCTTATTTAAAATAATTATATATATCTAGAATGCTCTATTTGTAAAGTAAGGTATTTCCATGAATCAAGAGAGTAAAGCTGCAGAAGGCATCTTCCAGATAGCTGAGAAGTCTGGAAATGCGGAGGCTATCAACATAGTAAAAGAGATAAAGAATAAGAAAGCAGAGCTGAATAAGCTTATAGGCGACCTAAGAGGATTAAGAAGAAAGCAGATGTATAAGAAGGAGGAGTTAGAAGCTATCGACAGATTGATAAAGCTGAATATAACACCAGAGCAACTAGAGAGTAACAAGAAGGAAATTAGGAGATTGATAAAGCTGAAAAAGAGAATAGAGTTCAGGATGTATACAGAGCCTATGAGTTTAACAAGAGAGAAGGAGCTTGCAAAGCAGATAGAAGATATAGAGGCAAAGATCAGGGAGCTAAATAAGTATGTAAGACTTGAGAAGAAAAAGGAGCTTATAGCTGATGATATTCAGAAGCTAGATAGCTCAATAAAGACTACTTTAGATAGTATAAATAATATAAATAAGGAGCTAGATGCTCTATTCGATAAGCTTAGATCAATATTAGGAATTAAGAAGCAAGTAAATAAACAGAGAAGAGTTAAAGAGAGAGCAGTAGTTCAGAATATAGATATAGAGCAGCCGATAGCAGATCTGGGCCAGCTCGCTATTATAAAAGATAAGAAGTCTAAGAAGGAAGATAAAACAAACTAAAACTCTTTATGATCTTTTAGATTTTATTGATATAGATCTTTTGCTACATTATCGTACTCTTTCTGATCATTTTGTGACTGAAGCTCTTGAGGCGCTGAAGCAGAGCTATTGTTAGAGACTAGTATTACATCGCCTACGCTCTTAACATTTTTGAACAGAATGCTCTTTGTCTTTAAGAACTCTCTTACCTCTGATCTTGATATGCTTCTCCATTCTTTCATCAGTATTCTATCTAGAACTCCCTGCTCCATATTTACAATTATATCCTTTGCCTTCCCTAGATACTGGCCATTATCTGCATATATATCCAGATCATACAGTTCAGAAAGCTTCATTCTGATCGCCTATTATCAATATGTAATAAAAATTTAAAAAATAGTTCTGCTTCATAAGCTATTAATGGAATAATGGAAAGTTATATAATATAAAGCCTATTAAGTATCTATTATGATGGGAATAGTAACTAGCATTGATGGAAATAAGCTAATATTAAGCATAAGTGAGCAGGTAGATCTTAAAGGATTAATAGGACATAAAGCAAGATATATCGATAACAACGATAAAGAATGGTTAGGTAATGTTGTATCTCTGGATGATGAGTTCTTAATAGTTGAGATGGAAAGTATGCCATCAAGCATCGGACAGGGACAGCTAGTTGAAATAGAGGAGTGAGCTCTTCTAGAGCTCTTATATAGCATATCTTAGAAATGCTGCAATTCCTCCGAAGCCTTTTACAAACTGCTCGTCTACCTCAGATCCGCTTGATATAAAGTATATCTCTGCTCCTAAGCTCTCTGCTTTCTCTATAAGCCTCTCTATTATATCTTCTGCATCAATTACATCCAAAGCTCCACCACAATCATGCTTCTCCATTCTTTTACCATAATCGCTTATAACGCTAAATACTGCACCACATTGTCTACATTGATACTTAACCTCTTCTAGATCTAAAGATGTGCTTATCAGAAGCTTCGATATATTACCAGACTCTACAGCCTTTTTAACATTCTCTATTCCGTAAACAACCAATCCTTTTCTATAGATCTCGTTAAGAAATCTCTGAAATATCTCTCGCTCCTTGACAAGGTCTTGATTGACTAACGACTCCTTTGCCTTCTCTAATAGCTCTCTCATTCCAACGATCTCATCAACATATCCAGTATCATATATTCCTATAATCTTAATCTGATAGTTTAGATTCTTCGAGTTTACAAAGTCTTCTTTTGTTGGACCTGGCCCACCTATAAGCAGGCCAGCAACATTCTGGCCATTACTCTTAAGGTTTATAAACAGCTCATTTATAGTGTCTGCCACTCTTTTATAATAGTCTTCTATCTGTCCCTCTATTATTCTAGTAAACCTTGCTTGCGACTGACCTCCTTTATGCATCTTTGAATGAGCAAAAGAGTTTATTTTGCTATGTACAGTTACGTTAGCTCCATTTAGTGTAGCTACAGTTGCCTCTCTACCATCTAGAAGCAATACAATATAAGTATCTATGTTAGATATCATATTTTCTATAGGATCTAGCAAGAACTTAGAGTCACATCTATATATATTTGCTTTTATCGGAGCCGGAGGTCTTAGCTCAAATAGCTCTATATCTGGTACCTCCTGCTGCTTTGCTATATTACCACAGAATATAGCCATTCCGTTAGGAGGTACTTCCTTAAATACCTTTAGATACTGAATTATCTTATCTATTGCAGCTATAACATTCTGCCTTGTAGATTTTGACTTAATATTTGAAGCTTGGCCTCTTTCATCTCTGAGCTTAGCTACAACATCAGAGATAGGCATAGACTCTGGAATATATAATGATATAAGCTCAGTACCAGTTCCCTCAATCGACTTTAATCTTTTAAGATCTTTTAGTAGCTTATAGTAATAGCTAGCCTTAAGAATCGAAATCACCAGTTATAAAATTAAAAAATAAAATAAAATAGTTAAAAAGAATTTTACTTTGATAGTACTATCTCTATAGCGCTTATCTTTGACTTTGATCCATCCTCGTTTGTCATATCTTCTGAATAGATCTTTACTCCTTTCTCCTTGACATCTGCCATGAACTTATTTCTGACTATCTCCTTTACATCTGCTGCCTTTGATATGGCTTTGCCTCTCGCCTTTATTACAACCTCTGACTGACCATTGTTGAACAATGTCACTACAGCCAACACATAGTTCATTGTTGGCTTCTTTCCTACATACACTACATTGCTCTGCTCCTTATTTTGCTTTTCTTGATTCTGTTGTTCTGCCATACAGATCACCAGCATTATTCTTAATTATTGATAGCTGTGCTATTGGATCTATGTTATAACCCAACTCCTTTAATACCTGAAATGGATAAGCTATTGCAACATTTATTAGTAGCATTAGCTCATTCTCTATCTGATATCTTTTAGCTATATTTAGATACTTAATAGATGTATGATATATAAACTTTCCTATACTCTCTATAATCTCTATTATCTTATCCTTGTCTGCTACCTCTGCAGCTATATACTTTGCAAGCTCTTCGTACCTACCTGCTTCATTACTTGTAAATCCGTATTTTAGAAGCCTAGCAAGCTCGGAGGATGCAGGGTAGAAAACTCTATATAGAACCATTCCGTATGCCTTATTAAATGAGTATCTTACACCAATCTCTAAAGCAATTAACCTTTCTTCAAAGCTATCTAATTCTGCTATGTAATTAAACAGTTCATCAAGATCTTTCGGATAATCAGATATCGCTCTAACTCTTGGCAATGCATCAAGCACTATATTTAATGCTTTGGCTTTCTTACTGCTAGATCTTATTAGATACTTGTAGTAATCTGTCTCTCTCTTACTAATGCCGCTCTCTTTCAGCCACTGCTTCGCTAGCTTGTCAAGCATTCTCTCTATGGCAAGTATTGTCTTAAGTACATGTATGATTATCTTAGTCTCTATCTTTATTCCGTTAGGCAGAGTTACGTAGTTCTTATCAAAGCTACCTTTCTTTCTTTTAAAGTCGTTTATCGATCTTGCCTTCTTTATTGCATTTATTGGATCCTTCTTTATATATTCTACAATTAACGGCTTTACCCAATCTTGTACATTATATCTTTTTAGTATTCTATCTAAAGCTGAATCCTTCATTTCAATATATCACTTCTTTGATCTCTTTGCTCCTCTTCTGCTAAATATATATGCTGCTACTATTATAATAATTACTGCTAGCACTGCTAAGCCATAGTTACCTTTTCCTGAAGATCTACTTATAGCTGCAGCAGTTACATTTACATAGTAGCTAGAGCTACCGCTGAATAGCTGATCTGCTGCACCATTAGGCTGCTTCCATGTATAGTATAAGCTTATTGGATATAAGCCAGGATTAGATCCCTGCTGCACTGATATATAGAATGTCGCATTAGCTACCTCTCCAGGAGTTAGATTGCTTATATAGTAATATGATTGCAATGGTGTTATAGGATAGTTGGTCTGAATATCTAGCGTTATTCCATCTGCTGGTTCATTTCCTTCATTCTTTATACCAAGTACAAGCTTTGCATATGCTGATCCTACTGTAGCATTTGAGTAAGAGCTAACAACTTTTATTACTGCTCCTTTAGCGACATTTATAGGAACTATAACTCTCTTGCTAATGTAATTAGAGCTATTATCTAACTTGTAAGAGAGATCCGCAGTTATATAGCTATTTATAGAGCTTTGTGGTACAACGAATAGCTGTATGGGCTGTGATTGAAGAGGATTTAAAGAGGGTATGTAAAAGTTGTTATTACTTAATATACTTATATTGTTTGCTGTTATATTAACATTGATGTCTTTAGCCGCTCCATACCCATTATTTACTACATCTAATGCTATTGTTCCGTTATTGCCAGGGTATAGAACATTTAATGATTCTTGTGATACTGTTATATTTGGATATAGTATTGATATCTGGAATGGTATCTTATATATATAGCTAAAGCTCTTGTTGAGCTGATTCTCATAGCTTACCCTTGCTTCTATATATGCAGTTGTATTTCTTAGACTGCTATTAACATATAGATTCAAAGGAACATTTAATCCAGAGTCCTGCTGAAGATCTCCTAGATTAATTATAGGAGATCCATAAGGCTTGAAGAAGCTGTTATTAAGTATCTGTAAAGTAAGATTGTATGCGGGTCCACCAGTATTCTGAACATTAAGCTCTAATTGATTTATACTACCAAGATTTAATGATTGAGCCGATGCAGATATAGATAGCTTAGGATTTGAGTATATGTATATATAGATAGGTATCTCTGATTGACCTACCTGATAGCCCTGGCCATTAGGTAGCTCGTAGTAATAAGTTGCGATAAAGTTTATCTCATATAAGCCAGACTGAATGTTAGAAGGAACGTGTATATTGAAGAAGAATCTATCTACACTTAAACCGCCATATTGGCCAGGACCTACTGCGCTTAGATAGTTCGTAAATGTTGGAGATACATTTAGCAATGGATTCTGTGATTCGGCTTGAAGTATTACATTATATACTGCCTCTTCATATGAGTTATATAGATTAAAAGATATTGTAACATTCTCTCCTGCATATACCGGCTGTGGTTGAACAACAAGGTTTGTTATCTGTAATGCTTGTGATGCCTCTCCAGAAACTGCTTGTGCTCTGGCTAATGCTGCATATAGTAGCATGAAAGCAGCTATTAAGATCATATGTCTTGCATATCTCATACCATATCACTTAACTACTGATTTAAACATATACGAAGCTATAATAAAAAGCACTAGACTAAAGCCTATAAGTATTGAAAGATCAAGTATCTGATAGTTTGCTGGATAATATCCTGAGATCATCAGATATCTTATTCCTTGAGATGCGTATGTCATAGGATCTATATTTGAGATAAACTGTAACGGCTTTGGAAATGCTGTCGTTGGAAAGAATGCTCCTGATAAGAGCCAAAGCGGTAGAGTTATAACATTTGCAAATATCGTAAATGCATCTACTCTATTTATCCTTACGGCTATAAGCGTTGATAAGCTGCTAAATCCAAGAGATATTAAAGCAAGTATTACTACAATATATGTAATTGCTATAGGGCCTGCAGCTATCTGCGCTCCATTTAATATACCTATAGCAAGCGCTATTATTCCGTATAATGTTGATACTGTTAGTCCATAGAGTATCTTACTTAGTAGTATCGCATTCTTATTTGCTGGTGACATACTTACTCTTTTTATGAAGCCTATCTGCTTATCTGTTATTAGAGTGACCCCAGCTCCAAATACAGAGCCGAATACCGCAACCATAACTACTATACCTCCAGTAAGATAAGATGAGTAGCTAATCTGTTTAGAGAATACTAGACTAGATTGAACATTACTATTTATGCTCTTTATGGCTACTTGTGCGCTCTTAGATATGCTCTCTGCTGCAGACTCTAATGCAGATACCGCAACACCACTTACCTCAAAGTTTGTATCTGAGTAGTATATTATGACACTAGGAGGGCTGCTGATACCATTAGATGATGGCTCTATTACAAGTACAGCATCTACAGTACCGTTACTTAACATACTCAATGCACTACGCTGATCTGTTACTGCGACAACATCAAACTGACCTGTACTCTCGATTGAGCTTAAGAGCTGTGTAACATACTGATTATAAGTATACTCTACTACAGCTATCTTTGTATGAGATAGATAGTTATTGCCAAGATTACCAAATATTAGTATAAGTACTGCTGGGAATATTATCGCTCTAGCAGTATTTGTTATAAGATTCTTCTTAAAGATCAATAGCTCTCTTCTATATAAAGCTATAGTATCAGATACTATGGACATAATTATCTACGTGCCATTATATTTGCTCTTAGATTATTGCTCTCACTTGCTGAATCTCTTAAGGATGCTCCGGTCAGCTTTATAAATACATCGTCCATTGTTGGTAATCTTATAGAGAAAGAATTTACTGGTATCTTCTTTCTTCTAAGTAGATCTGTGATCTTGCCTGCGATCTCAAGAGGATCCCCTTCATATAAGGCAGTTATTCTCTCATTCTCTATGTTTATTTCTATCTCAAACTCCTCCTTTAAAAGTGATGAAACCTTTTCTATGTAGTCCTTCTGTGGTATTATCTCTATTATTAGACTCTTAGAGACTAGCTTCTTAAGCTCTGTCGCTGTGCCTATCGCTTTTATCTGACCATGATCTATTATAGCTATCCTATCGCATAGCGCATCTGCTTCTTCAAGATACTGCGTTGTAAGTATAACTGTTCTATTCTCTTCCTTATTTAGCTTCTTTATCTCCTCCCATAATCTTACTCTATTCTGAACATCTAAGCCAACAGTAGGCTCGTCTAGGATTATAATCTTTGGATCGTTTATTAAAGACATTGATAATGCCAATCTCCTTTGCATACCTCCAGAGAAGCTTCCAGCATATCTATCTGCAAATCTTACGAGATCTGCTCTTTCTAAGCCTTCCATTACCTTCCTCTCTCTTTCAGCTTTGTCTGTTATGCCATATAGTCTAGCAAATAGGTCTAGATTCTGTCTAGCTGTTAAGTCTGGCTCTACTATTGTCTCTTGCGTCATTACATTTATGGTCTTCTTTACTCCTTCTGGATTCTTTACTACATCATAACCGTTAACTATAACTCTGCCCTCAGTAGGCTTAGTTAATGTTGCTATAATATTTATTGTTGTAGTCTTTCCTGCACCGTTAGGTCCTAATATGCCGAAAAGCTCGCCTTCCTTTATTGTTAGATTTATATTATTCAAAGCTACAAAGTCACCAAATCTCTTAACTAAGCTCTCTATCTTTATTATATCTTTCATGTAGATTTTGTATTTAATAATAGGTATAAAAGGTTAAATTATTAAATGATCTTAATGTAAAGTTTTATTTGCGTATATAGCAGCTTTAATAATCTATTATTAAAAGTTATAATTATGAGCTTAGAGGATCTTATAGAGCAGCTAAAAAGATCTGTAGTACCAACAGAAGAGGAGCAGCTTAGAATAAGAGAGTTCGCAGATAATCTTATATATAGGCTTAGAAGCTACTTTAAGGATGATTCTATTGATATACTATTAGCAGGCTCTTTCGCAAGAGGCACTAATATAAAAGGATCTCATGATATAGATATATTTATAAGATTCCCTAAAGTATATACGAAGGATAAGCTTGAAGAAGAGGTTGAGAACGCAGTAAGATCTATACGAAATGAAGATGAGATTATAACAAAGAAGTATGCGGAGCATCCTTATATTAGACTATTTTCGAGTAGATACTCGATCTATGCTGATATAGTGCCTGCTTACAGAATAGAATCTACTAGTGAGAGGGGCAGCGCAGTTGATAGAACGCCCTTCCATAATGAGTTTGTAAATAGTAGATTAAGTAAAGAGCAGAAAGATGATGTAAGAGTTCTTAAGTATATATTGAAGATGAACTATCTCTATGGAGCAGAGGTAAGAGTAAAGGGCTTCTCTGGTTATCTTTGTGAGCTTCTTATATACCACTATGAAGATATATATAAGCTAATAGATAGCTTTGAAAAGATAAAGCTACCAAAGATCCTTGATATTGCTAATAGAAGAGAGATTGAAGAATATGAAAGCTTTATTAAGAGATTTAATAGTAGATTTATTGTTATAGACCCTACAGATAGAAATAGGAATGTGGCTGCGAATCTTTCTGAATCAAATCTCTATAAGTTCTCATTGCTATCTGCTATGCTGCTCAGGGAGCCTTCTGAGAAGAGCTTGTATCTATATTCAAATGAAATAAAAGTAAAAGCAGAGAGCTTATGCGACCTATTAGATGATCTAGGCTTATCAAGCTATGTTATGAGCTTTGATCTAAACGATATAGCAGAGGATATACTATACGAACAGATAGATAGACTTGCAAGGTTCATAAAAGATAAGCTGATAAGAGAGCATTTTCTTCCTGTAGCTGTGATACCTGATATTATAGATAAGAAAGGTTATGTGTCTATAATTGTATATGATAATGAAAGTAAGAGTATTTTGCTGGATGGACCACCATTAGAGCTTAGAGCTGCTGCAATAGATATGCTAAAAAGCTTCGACAGAAATAGATCTCTGATATTTATAGATAATAATAAGTTAAGATACATTAGATCCAGAAGCTATAGAAGCGCTTATGAGCTTATAAATGATAAAAAGATACTAAAAGAGATTAAGCTTAAAGATATAAAGAAAGAGAGCTTAAGAGTAGAGATGCTATGCAATATGCATAATAAGGTAAAGATCTCTGAAGGTATAGTTAGGGCTTTAAGTATATTATAAACCGATATCCTTATGCTTAGATGCTATATCTGCTAACTCTTCTAACAAGTCAATATCTATTAACTTTCTTATATAGGCACCTCTCTTAATCTTATCTATATCAGATAATATATCCTTTAGCTTATACTCATTGCTAAAGATCTCTATTATACTGGACTTTTTGAATCTTACTAAGGAGCTCTTTATTGCTGCTTCTGCCTCACTTATTATATTCTCCCTTATCTTCTCCTTATTGTAATCCCTTCTCTTAAGTCTAGAAAGCAGATCATCTAGATGGCATCTTACCAAGATTATAAGATCAAAGTTAAGTTTGATATAATCTATTAGATGTGTTACTATAATTATATTCTCTTTTTTGCTATTGCTTATAAGCTCCATAAGCTTTAAATTTAGTCTTTTAGGATCTATAACATATGATTCAAGAGATCTATCATAGCTAGAGTAAAGCTTGTATCTTTTAACTATACTACTTACCTCTATCACGTAAGAGCTTTTAAGAAGCTTACTTATCCTTTTAGCAAGATAGCTCTTACCGCAACCTGGAGTTCCTGTTATACCAATTATAAATGGCATATAATCAATTATTTAAGAAGTATTACCTAATAAGATTATAGTATGGATATTGAAGAGCGCATAATGAAAGATGTAGATAAGTTTGACTTAAGCTACAGAGAGCTCATAAATATAGTAAAGGATATAAAAGTACTTAGAGCTCTGGAGCTAGCAAAGATGTACAGAAACGATTCAATCTACTATATAAACAAGAAAGATTACTATACTGCATTCTCATGCATAAGCTATGCCCATGGCATATTAGATGCAGTTCGCAAGATCTTCTATGAAGAGTAGCATATACGAAGAAGGCTTAGCGAGAATAATCTATAACAGCAATGTGTTCCTTAATCCAAAGGCTAAGCTTAATAGAGATATCTCTGTTGTTATAGCTAAAGAGTTCTTTAAAGGCAGATTCTCTGTGCTAGATGCTACATCAGCTACAGGAATAAGAGCTATAAGATACGCAAAGGAGGCCAATGCAGATCCCATTACTGTCTTAGATATAAATGAAGATGCGATAGATATAATCCATAGAAATCTGTCTCTAAATAATGTAAATGCTACTGTAATAAGAGATGATATAAGATCTTTCTCTCTTAGATCAGATAAGCGCTTCAACTTAATAGACATAGACCCCTTTGGAAGTCCTGCCCTATTGGTTAATAGCGCTTTTACTCTAGCAAGTAAGAGAGCCTTATTGTTTGTTACTGCTACAGATACAGCAGTCTTATGTGGTAATAAGCATAGAGCAGCTTTAAAGAAGTATAATGCTATAACGTTTGATAGTGATATATCGCATGAAGTAGGGGCAAGAATACTTATATACTTTATAGCGAGGATAGCATCACAGTATAACTTCGGTATAGAGCCGCTTGCAGTTTTATCATATAATACTTACATAAGGCTATATCTAAAGATTGAAAGAGGGGACGATAAAGCAATGAAAAGCATTGAGAGCTACGGCTTCTTCTATAAGTGCAATGAATGTGGAAACCAAGGCCTATATACAAGATATAATATAGAGCAGAGGTGTAGTGTATGCAACTCAAGGGTTAATATCTCTGGGCCCTTATGGATAGGCAAGCTATTTAATGAAAGAGAGAGCTATAGCGATGCTTTAAAAGATCTAGCATCTACTTATAAGGCTAACGAATGGAGATGGATTATAAAAGCTATCTTAGAAGAGCTAGATATACCTTTTTACTACTACCTGCCAGAGATTACCTCTAGATTAAAGAAAGGCTCTATCTCTATTGATAAATTAATAGAGCTTTTAAGAAGCAATGGTTATATGGCAAGCAGAACACACTTTAATAAGAGTGCAATCAAATGTAGCTGCAGCTACTCTGAGCTAAAAGGTATAATCAGCGACTTGAAAGTATAGATATAATTATATAGAGCATTACTATTATAACCATTAATGCACCAACTACTGTAGAATAGAACGCTAGATCTTGATTATTACTTAATGTTATTGGGAAAGGTCCAATAAATACTGTTATAGCATAGCTAGAGCTGCTACTAGAGCTGCTATAGCTTGACGCTATTGAGTAGATTATTAATCCAAACCCTATGAATACTAGTAATAAACCTATATAGAGCAGTATGCCCATATACTATATATTGTCTAATTAGCTATTTATTACTGCTTCTACGCTCTTTACCCCTAGCTAACGAGAAGATGATTGCTACTATTAGAAGAGCTATCGAGACAAGTATAGCTACCTTAACAGCATGTACAAATGCATCTACTAAAGAGCTATTTAGCCCAGATAGAGTGCCAACAAATATAGCTAAGACTTCTTCTTTACTTATTGATGCAGACGCTACTGTAAGACTGACAACAAAGCTAAGTATAGTCCCTATATTTCCTAGCATCCTATTTGTTCCTGCAGTCATTCCATACTTATCCTTATCTGCATTTGACATTATTGCTGATATATTTGAAGGAAAGAATAGACCAGATCCTGCACCACTTATGAATGTTATCAGTAGCAGTAGATATAGATTCATGCTAGGAGAGAGCAGCAGCTCGTATAGTATATATGCACCTATTATTAAAGCTAAACCTATAGATGCTATCTCTCTAGCACCTTTTATATCTGAAAGTTTACCGGCATAAGGAGCTATAATAGCACCTACTATATAACCTGGGAGAAGATAAAGACTAGCTGCTAAAGGATTGAGATCTCTGGGCCCTTGCAGGTATAATATTATTAGAAAAAGCACAGAGAAGGTTGCAATAGATTGAATAGTACTAGCTAGTATCGAGTAGCGCACAACCCTATTATTAAAGATCTTGAAGTCTATAGTTGGCTCATCAGATCTATATTCATTTAGTATAAAAGCTGCTGTGAATATTGCTGCTAGTATAACAAGAGTTAATGTAAATCCATCTATGCCAAATAATATAAAGAAGGTCATGAATAAGACTATGCATAATAAAGCGACTCCTAGAAGTAAAGCTCCAGTGATATCTAATCTTTTAGTATCTTTCTCTCTTACATCCCTTATAGCTTTAAGACTTATTGATAGAAGACCTATTCCTATTGGTAGATTAATAAGAAAGATTAGATGCCAATCTATAGTTGTTAGCAGACCTCCAAGAAAGATTCCAAGTATAGAGCCAAAGTTCCAACCAGCACTCGTTAGTCCGAATACTCTGCCTCTTCTATTTGGCTCAAAGTTGTCTGCCACTAAAGCGCTACTATTAGTGCTTATTAATGCACCGCCAACTGCCTGAAGAGCGCGTGTTATTATCAGCATTATTATATTTACTGAAAGTGCACATAATGCTGAGAATATGGTAAATATAGCTATGCCTAGATTATACATCTTAGCCCTTCCGTATCTATCGCTAATCTTACCAACCTGACTAGACAGTACAGTTAGAGTTATAAGATAGGATAGAATAACCCATATTCCTAGATCTACTGTAGAGTTCAGATCCTTAACTATTGTTGGTATTGCAAGTAGCACTATTGTTCCATCTATAGCTGCCATTAATGTAGATATAAAAAGAGATATTACTACCTTTCTCTCCCTTCTAAGCTCAGTCTTTGTATCAACACTTGCATTAATTGGGCTATTAGCATAAGCTTCTATATGGCTCATAATAAGATATCTAAAATTAAAAGAGTTTTTAGACTTTATTAATTATTATATTTACAGAAATAAAAGCTACATCCACTTTGATAATGTATTCTGCTTTGAGATCTTGCTCTTTAACATCTCTATATACTTCTTAACTCTCTCTTCAGAGAAGTTATTCCTATTACACATGAACTCATAAAGGCTTTGCGTGTCTATATCATTAACATTGAAGGAGAGATCTGTATAATCAACATCTATTACCTCTGGCTCCTTAAATATCTTATAGACATCCTCTGGATCTGCATCTATCTGAAGTCCTTTACTACTCAGATATGCCTTTAGATCATCTATGCTTCTCATCGATCTTGCAAGCTTTAATGCTGTCTTTGGTCCTATGCCTTTTATTCCTTGATTAAAATCATTCCCTATCAGTATACCTATAAATATAAGCTGATCCTGCGTTATTCCATTCTTAGATAGCGTCTCGTTTAGATCAACAAGCTCTGGCTCAACTTTAATATATATATTCTTCCTTGGTAGCTTCCTTCTTCCACTTATAGCTATATTTCTGACAACTATATCTGCGCCAAATAGTAAGGCATCATAATCTTGCGTTGCACACGCATACGCTTTCTTCTTCTTTACTAGAAAGCTTGCCTCTGCCTCTCCCTCGCTTGGGGCATCTACTATCGGTACTTTCATCAATCTAAGCAGCTCTTTGGATGATTCGATTATATACTTATCTATTCTGACAGCCTGCTTTGAGTACTTATACATGCTTTCTATATCACCAAGCTCCTTTGCCTTTTCATACTCCTCTTCTGCAAGGACTTTCTGCTGCTGCCTTCTTGCTATAGTGTTAGACTTTAATGCTGGTGGTACTCCATCAAAAACGAATATCGGCTTTATATTATTGTATATAAGATCTATTGTTCTATAGAAAAGTCCTGATAGATGACTTGTAATCTCACCTTTTGAGTTCATTAATGGAGTTCCATCTAATTGCCTTATTGTGGTTAGAAACTGATATATTGCGTTATAAGCATCTATTGCTATAGTCTTACCACTAAGATCTTCAAGAGCTATCTTCTTTCTTATTGCTATGTCGCTAAGATCTACAGACATTAGATATCATTCCTCTTTATTCTTCTTCACGAAGTCTTCTAGAGATATAGAATCTATCTTACTCTGCTTTAACTCATCTTTACTCTCATCTACCTCTACTATGAGCTTTATAGAGAAGTATGATTCTAATCTTTTAGCAGTCTCTATATCTGGCTTTATATCTCCATTCAATATCTTCCTAAAGTAGCTTCTTTTTATCTTTAGTATATCTGCTATCTTATCTATATCCTCTCCCTTTCTCTTTAATGCTTCAGATAGCAGCTCTGCATAATTACTTACTATATCGAGCTCTGGCTCAGCTTTATTATCTTCCTTTAAGCTTATATTCGCTGCTTTCTTATCCTCATTAGATGTCAGCTCCTTTATTATCTTATTATGCTTGCTACACTGCTCACATGCTACAAGCTCAGATCGCTCTATTAGTATTATATATGCTTTGCTTACCTCTCTACCGCAGATCTCACATACAAAGTAGCCTTTCTTATCTCTATTACTTCTATTCATATACAACACATAAAAAAGAATAAGAAAACAAAAATATTAAAGTTTTTAAAAAACATTAAATAGCTATCTTCTATTCAGTTAATTGAATTTACTTCCTCTTTATTGCCTTCCTGAACTTCTCTTCTAACTCCTTTGGTAGAGCTCCTTTTATATTATGCTGCTGCTTTGCATGATCTGCAACTTTCTTTGCTAACTCTTGCTCATTAGCTGCTTCTAATTTTACTGCGCAGCCACATACATCTTTCAGATCAACTTCTACCTTTGAAGGATTTGCCATATAGACCACCTACTTATCAATACTGATGTAAAATTTATAAATTAGATAGTACAAAGCGAACATTTTTAAATATATTCCTGCAATTAATATGCTATTGATAGATAATGGTTACAATAAAGGATGTCGTAGAGCAGCTCTCTAAGTGTGTGGATCCAGAGATAGGAGCGGATATAGTCAGCATAGGACTTATTCAAGATATAAAGATAAATGGAAATAATGTAAAGGTTAAGCTTACAATGACATCCCCTATGTGCCCTGTTACAAGCATAATATTGGCTGATGTACAGCTAAGACTAGAATCTATAAAAGGAATAGAAAAAGTAGATATCGAGCTTAGCTGGGATCCTATGTGGACCCCAGAGATGATGAGTCCTGAGCTTAAAGCTAAATTTAATATGCTTTAGCGACCATACTGCGCTATCTCATCTGCTCTTTTGTAACTAATTAGCTCTTCTTTACTGAACCAGACAGATATCTCTCTTTCAGCGGTCTCTCTTGAATCAGATACATGAACTAGATTCCTTAAGGCTCTGCCTTGAGAGTCTGCAAGATCATATGAGTCATTGCTATATCTGCCTCTTATAGTTGATGGATCTGCCTTTGAAGAGTCTGTTGAGCCAGCTATCTTTCTTGCTACAGATATAGCATTATTTCCTTCTAATACAAATGCTACTATTGGCCCGCTAGTAAGATATCTTATTAGATTGTTTCTTATCCTCATCCCTATCTCAATCTCAGACTCTTTTACTTCTATTCCCTTCTCCATATAAGACTTCTTTGACTTCTCTCCGACTTCTTTAAGCCACTTCTCATCTGCTATGTAATGATCGCTTGCCTGCTTTTCGGTAGGTATTAGCATCTTCATAGCAATTACTTTTAATCCTGACTCTTCATATGCTGCTACTATCTTGCCTATGAGAGCTCTCTCTACACCATCTGGCTTTATTAAAACCAGTACTCTTTCTATCATATATATCACTATAATCTCATATTTAGTATAGGATACTAATTAAAATAGATGTTATATTAATAACCTTTATTAAAGATTCACTATTAAATTAAAAGTAGGTGTAGTAATTGAAGATCAAGCTATTCAAGGATATAAATCTAAAAGGATATGACCTTATTGAAGGCTTTCCATCACCTGGTTTAGTAGGCACAATGGCTGTTGAGTATCTTATAGATAAGCTTAATATGCAGAATATAGGCTTTATCTACTCTGATCGCTTTCCTATGATAATATCTATACATAATGGAACAATAATGCCACCGATAAGAATATATGCTTCTGAGAAGCTAAAGCTTCTGGCTATACTATCAGAGGTGGCTATACCGCCAGAGTTGCTCTATATAGCAGGCAGATCATTAAAAAGATTTATAGTTGATAATAAGATCGATAAGACTATAAGTATAGTCGGTTTTATGATAAGTAGAGATATAGATAGAAATAAGGCATATGGGATCGGATTTCCTAAAGATCTGAATAAGGATCTAGAGAGCAAGGGTATAGAAGTTATAAAAGAGGGCGCCTTTACTGGAGTCAACTCTGCAATAATAAATAATCTTCTATTAGACGATTATAGTAACGTAAAGATCTATAATATAATGGTACCAATAATACAAGAGCTTATAGATCCAAAGTATGCAGAGATAGCAATAAAAGCAGTAAATGACTTATTAGATATAAATATAGATATAACAGAGCTAGAGAAAGAGTCAAAGCTACTAAATGAGAAGATAAGAGAGGTACTTAATAAGAGTAAGCAGGCTCATGAGAATTATAAGAGAGTTGGAATTACAGAACATAATCAGATGTATGGTTAAAGATCTTTAACTATGCAGGGGTGGCAGAGCCTGGTCTGGCCTTTTCCGACCACAGAAAAATGCGCAGGACTTAAGATCCTGTGGCCTAGTGGCCTTCGTGAGTTCAAATCTCACCCCCTGCATATTATCTAGAATTTTTCTATGAAGATCTTAGATCTTGATATAACAGTATATAAAGATGTATACCTGCCTTCTGACGATACATTTCTAGCTATGGATCTTATTAAGATACTAAAGAGATACAAAAGAGTAGACATAAAGAAAGTATTAGATATAGGAGCTGGTACTGGCGTACTTGGCTTATATGCATCTACTCTATTTAGCTTGCATGAGCTTATACTTGTAGACATAAGCAAAGAAGCAGTAAGAAATGCATCCTATAACGTATCAAGAAATTTACATCTGCTAAACGCTGATAGGATTAGTGTAATAAGATCAGACATACTTAAAAGCTTAGATAAGAATCTAAACTTAGATAAAAGCTTGATTATATTCAATGGGCCTTATCTTAAGAGAGACGAATCTTCTGATACTCTTAGTGTAGAAGAGGCTACGCAGCTTATAAGTCCTTATGATAAGCCATATATGATCTATAGAGAGCTAGTAGATCAGCTCATAGATAGATCTGTAACTGATACCTACTTGTGCTTTATTTACGATTCTATATACAGAAATGAGCTTCTAGAGGAGCTAGATGATAGCTGCATAGAGATAATTTACATATGCAAGAGATACTTCTTTGAAGGTATCTCTGCAAGCATCTTTCTTATGAGCTCTAGTTCATAAACTCATGAAATCTCGTTCTATCAGATATCTCACCAACAAGATTCTTATTCAGAAGCTGTTTAGCATCTTCCTCTTTAAAGTTACCTAGAAGCCAGGAGAGCTTTACTAGTGCAGTCTCTGGAAGCATATCTTCACAGTATATTACTCCTAGACCGCTTATTATTCTTAAGTTCCTATATACGCTATCATTTACTCTGCCGTATAGACATTGTGATGTCATACCAATTATAACGCCATTATCAATAGCATACTTTATAGACTCTTTCCAGTTAAACTCTTTATGCTCTGTGGAGATCGCAACATGCCCCAAACCAGTGCCCTCAATTATAATGCCCTTATAACCTTTATCTGTATAGTAGCTTATTATGCTAGGATCAATATTAGGATGCATCTTAACTAATGCTACCTTTCTCTCAAAGCCAACTAACGCCTTAAAGCTATCTCTATCTGAAGTATCCTTCTTTCTATAGCTACTCTTGTATATTATATTGCCTATAGTATCTACCTCTGCTATAGGTAGATCGTTAATAGGTCTAAATGCATCTCTTCTAGAAGTATGCATCTTTCTTGCTTTTGTACCTCTTATAAAATGACATCTATCATCAGAGCTAGAAGCATGCATGCATACTCCAACCTCTGCTATATCTGAAAGGGCTATATAAGAAGAGCATATTAGATTCATAAATGCATCGCTAGAGCCCCTATCGCTGCTTCTTTGAGCCCCAGTCAAAACTATTGGTAGCTTTATCTCTTTTAGCATAAATGAAAGTGCTGCAGAAGCGTAATGCATAGTATCAGTACCTATTGTTACTATTATGCCTTCTATGTCTTCTTCTCTTGATAATCGCTCTGCCTCTTTAGCTATCTTCTGCCACTCTATATATGTCATGTCTTCGCTGGCTATACTGAATAGAGGAGATAGCTCGATCTTTGCTATGCTATTGATCTCCTGAACATTATAAAGCAGTTGCTCTGGCTTTAGCAGCATATATACGCCTCCTGTCTTGTAATCTACCCTGCTACCTATTGTGCCACCGGTTGTTACTATAGCGATCTTCTTGTTAGATGAGCCTTCAAGCTTTGCTTCAGGGAAGCTTTCTATCTTACTTCCAGATGAGATTCTTTTAATATCTTCTATCTCTGATATACTTACTCCGATATTATATCCATTCTCTAACTTGAGTATTATTATATCCTCACCGTTTACCTCTGAGCTAGGCATAAGCTCTCCTTTTATCTCTATGCCTCTCCATTTTATCTCTATTATATCAGAAAGGGATATTCCCTTTGATCTTAAAGTCTCATATGCGTTCATAATATCTTTCCAAATAGTGATGTGCTATTCGCACTAATAATATTTGCAACTACTGTATCTCCTAGCTTTACTCTTTCATTATCTATTACTAGCTGCTTATAGTTATATGTTCTGCCTTTATAGCAGTTGCTGCTCTTCTCTGTAATGAGTGCTAATACATTTTTGTTTACATACTCTAGATTTCTCTCAGCTTCTATCTCTCTAACTATCCTGCTCATTATAATGCTTCTCTCCTTTATTATCTCTGTTCTTATATTTCGCATCATTGAGGCCTCTGTATGTGGTCTAACACTATATCTCGATACATTGATAACATCAAATCTTATCTCCTTTATAGCTTCTATAGATCTGTTAAAGTCCTCCTCCGACTCTGTAGGGAACCCAACGATCATATCTGTCTCTATAGTTATATCAGGAACCTTATCTTTAAGCTCCTTTATGTAGCTTTTATAATCATCGTAGCTATATCTTCTCTTCATTAGCTTAAGTATGCGATCGCTCCCAGATTGCAATGGTAGATGAATGAAATGATATAGCTTGCTATTACTCCTATACTGCTCAATTAGCTCATCTATGTAAAGATGAATATGCTCTGGATTCATCATACCTATCCTTATCATGAAGTTACCATCTATCTGCGATATATCTTCTACAAGCTTAGCTATATTAGTTCCTTTGTCTCTACCGTATGCACCTACATCCTGAGCAGTAAGCTGTATCTCTTTAGCACCATTCCTTAAGCTTATCTCTACTGCCTTTCTTATTAGCGAGATGTCAAAGCTATGCAGAGGACCTCTTGCAAGCTTTGTTTCACAGAAGCTACAGTTACTTAAGCAACCTTCGCTTATTGGTATTCTTGCTATTACTCCTCTTGGCTCTAGATAACTTATTCTATCATCTATCTTTATACTATCTTTGATAATCTGCTTACCATTATAAACAGATCTTACAGCATCTGCTATATCTGCTATATTGCTAGCTGTCAATATAGATGCTTTAGGCGCTGCTTTCAAGATTAGATCCTTATTTGCTGAAGCCATGCATCCAGTTACTATTAGCTTCTTTGATCTTAATGTTCTAATTCTGTTTAAGATCTTCTGCTCTGTGGTTGACTTTACAGTGCATGTGTTTATTATTCTTACATCCTCTCCATCTTCTGTTATCTCTATTCCGTTATTCTCTAATATGGATCTTATAATATCTGAATCTGCTTGATTTAGCGTGCATCCATAAGTCTCTATCGCAACCTTCATATCAATCTACATTAGTTTAAGATTAGTAATTAAAAGCTTTAGTAATTTTAGTAAGAAGTATATCATGATATATGATGCTCCTAAAAAGATATAAAAACCTGATTGTGCATTAAATATAACTGAGTTATAGTGAATCTGATGGAAGATCTATTTCAGGATCTAGAGAGCTATGAGAAAAGATACGGATTTAAGGATAATCTCAACTATAAGGTTCAAAAGAAAGGCTTAAACGAAGAGACAGTAAGGTATATCTCTAGCGTTAAAGGAGAGCCTGAATGGATGCTCGATATTAGACTAAAGGCTTATAATGCATTTAAGAATAAGCCATTGCCTGATTGGGGGCCATCTCTAAAAGAGATAAACTTTGATGATATATATTACTATCTTAAGCCTACTGATAAAAAGAGCAGTAGCTGGGATGAGCTTCCAGAAGACATAAAAGCGACCTTTGAGAAGCTTGGTATACCAGAGGCAGAGAGAAAGTTCTTTGCAGGTGCAGAGGCACAGTATGATTCAGAGGTTGTATATAGCAGAGTAAGAAAAGAGCTTGAGGAGCTTGGCGTTATATTTATAAGTACAGATGAAGCACTTAAGAAGTATGAAGACCTATTCAGAAAATACTTTGGTACTGTAGTGCCTTATAACGATAATAAGTTTGCAGCCTTAAATACAGCTGTTTGGAGCGGCGGCTCATTCATATACGTGCCAAAGGGAGTTAAAGTACCGATGCCATTACAAGCTTATTTTAGGATAAACGCTGAAAAGGCAGGTCAGTTTGAGAGAACATTAATAATAGCTGATGAAGGTTCAGACGTTACATATATAGAAGGCTGTACAGCTCCTATATACATAAGCTCATCGTTGCATGCCGCTGTTGTTGAGATAGTAGCATTAAAAGGAGCTCATGTGAGATATGTAACTGTACAGAACTGGTCGAAGAACGTTTATAACTTAGTAACACAGAGAGCCCATGCATACGAAGATGCATTTGTTGAATGGATAGATGGTAATATAGGCAGTAAAGTAAATATGAAGTACCCTAGCGTCTTCCTTAAAGGAAGAAGGGCAAGAGGAAGAGTTGTATCTATAGCTATGGCTGGAGAGAATCAGATCCAGGATTCTGGAGGTAAGATATACCATCTAGCAGAAGAGACAGAGTCCGAGATTATCTCAAGAAGCGTATCTAGTAAAGGAGGCTTTACAAATTATAGAGGATTAGTGTATATAGCTAAGAATGCTGAAAACTCTAAAGCTGCTGTCAAGTGTGATGCACTTCTTGTTGATGAAATCTCAAAGACAGCAACTCTACCATACAACGATATCAACAATAGCTCCTCTTTTATATCGCATGAAGCAACAACTGGAAAGCTTGATGAGGAGACGCTCTTCTATATACAATCCAGAGGAATAAAAGAGGATGAAGCAGTAACTTTAATGATACTAGGCTTTATTGAACCTTTAGCAAAGAGCTTGCCTCTTGAATACTCATTAGAGCTGAAGAGATTAATAGCGCTTAATAATATGAAGGGAGGAGTATGTTAGATATAGACTTTATAAAGGAGAAGCAAATATATAAGAGATACTCAATAGCTCTTGAGAAAGATAGTAGTATAGTCGATATTGATTATAGTATGCCAGATATGCAGCCAGACTATAAGACAGACAAAGACACAAAAGAGCTTACTATCTCTGATAGAAAAGGCAGTATAAGCATCTTTATAGAGGATCTGTCTGATCTAGATGTGAAGCTTGTCAATAGCAATCTAGAGATTAGCATATACTATATATTCCCCAATAGCAAGATAGCTTCTTACAAAGAGCATAGATTAAATATAGAAGCGATATCTTCAAGGATCGATATAAATATTGCATATCTATCAAAGATCAGATCTCTAATCGACTATAAGATAAGAGGCTTAGATAGTGAGGCTAAGCTAAATCTCATATTTGGCTCTACTAATAAGCTAAGATCTAAGATTGCTAGTGAGCAGATAGGCAGATCATCTATAGAGATAAATAGCTTAGCTTACGCAGATAATGGTATGATTGATCTAGAGATCGTATCGAGTAACATTGACAATGGTACAAGATCACTTATAGTTGAAAGAGCTATTGCAAAGAATTCATCTAAGATCTTTATAAAGGCGTTAAGCTATTCTCTGAGTAAGGCAGTAGGCTCTTTCAGCAATATCATCCAAGAAGGCTTTGCTTATGATAGAGATTCGCATATAGCTGCACTACCAGATATGCATGTTGAAACGAATAATCTAATAGCAAAGCATTCTGCTTACTCAGGACCTATAGACGAAGAGAAACTTTTCTATCTTATGAGCAGAGGAATTGATAAAGAGTCTTCTAAGCTACTGTTTACAGATGGGCAGATAATGTCTGTAGCTTGTAGATCGAATAATGATAACTTCATCAGATATGCCTTGGAGCTTATAGGAAAGGAATATCTATATACATTTACAGTAGATAATGAATTTAGAGAGTCTATTAATAGGCTATACAAGAATTATTATAGCTGATAGATATGGATGCTATAGAGGACTTTAATAAAAGAGTACTGCCTTTACTTAGATACTATATAATATACAAGCTTAGAGATGAGGGCTTAAATGAGTTAGAGATCTCTAAGAGACTCAGAATAACTCAGGCAGCAGTTAGTAAAGCCCTAAATAACAGATATAAGATAGATGGTAAAAAGGTAATGGAGCTTCTGCTAAACGATAAAGAGAGCGCAAAGCTTGTGGATAAGATCAAAGATAGCATAAAGGAGATGAACTACAAGGAAGCCCAAGCCAATATATGTAAGCTATGCTACTTAAAGACAAACCAGAGCTGTGTCTTAGGTGAATCATTATGATACTGTCAATAAGAGATCTATATGTAAATGTCGAAGGGAAGAGAGTTCTAGAGAATATAAATCTAGATGTAGATAAAGGAGAGATAATAGCAGTAATGGGACCTAATGGATCTGGAAAGTCATCTTTAGCAAAGACAATAACAGGGCATCCAAAGTACAAGATAGAAAGAGGAGATATAATATTCGATAACATTAAGATAAATGATAAAGCTCCAGATGAGAGAGCGAAGATGGGCATCTTTATGCAGTTTCAAGATCCCCCACATATAGAAGGAATAAATCTTACAACATTTATGAAGAATGTAGTTGAAAGTAGAGGCTCTACTACAGATATAATGACACTAATAAATAGTATGAAAGAGATAAGCAGTAAGCTAGGCTTACCAAGAGACGCTACTAGCAGAGCAGTTAACTTTGGTCTATCTGGTGGAGAGAAGAAGAAGTCAGAGATACTGCAGCTAGCGTTAGTTAAGCCAAAGCTTGCAATACTTGATGAGCCGGACTCTGGACTTGATGTTGACTCTCTAAAGATAGTTGCAGAGTACTTAGACCAGATACATAAGGAAACTAATATGTCTATGATTATAATAACACATTACAGCAGAATATTCAAGTATATAAAACCAGATTCTGTGCATGTACTACTTAATGGAAAGTTTGTAATGGAAGGCGATTCTACTATTATAGAGAAGATTGAGAGAGAGGGTTACTCATCGATAAAGGTGTAATATATGTATGACGTTGATAAGATTAGAGAGGATTTCCCAATACTTAAGCAGAAGATGCGTGGTAAGCCATTAGTATATCTAGATAGTGCAGCTACATCACAGAAGCCTTACTATGTTATAGATGCAATAGATCGCTTCTATAAGGAGTATAATGCCAACATACACAGAGGTATATACGAATTCTCTGAGAGATCTACAGAAGAGTATACAGAATCAAAAGAGCTTGTAAAGAAGTTTATAAATGCGAGGTCTTATAGAGAGATAATATACGTTAGAAATACAACAGAAGCAATAAATCTTGTTGCACTTACATATGGTAATAAAGTGATAGAAGAAGGAGATCATATACTTATAACAGAGATGGAGCATCATAGCAATCTAGTGCCTTGGCAGCTACTAGCTGAGAGAAAAGGTGCTATACTAGATTACGTTAAAGTTGATATGAATAGCTATAAGCTGGATCTAGAAAGTCTCGAGAAAGAGCTTGAGAAGAAGCCAAAGATAGTCGCAGTAACTCATGTATCTAATGTCTTAGGAACAGTAAATGATATAAAGTATATTACGAAGAGAGCGCATGAGGTAGGAGCAACAGTATTAGTAGATGGAGCACAATCAGTACCGCACATGAAAGTAGATGTAAGAGATATAGATTGCGACTTCCTAGCATTTTCAGGACATAAGATGCTAGGTCCTACAGGAATAGGCTGCTTGTATGGAAGAGAGGAGATCCTAGAGGAGACAGAGCCTTTATACGGAGGTGGAGATATGATAATGACTGTTGAGAAGCATTCACATACATGGAATGAACTTCCATGGAAGTTCGAGGCAGGAACATCAAATATAGAAGGAGGAATAGGACTAAAAGCAGCCATAGAGTATCTAAATAAGATAGGTATGGATAATATAAAGCAGCATGAGAGAGAGCTAACTGAGTATGCCTTAAAGAGACTTGATGAGCTAGATTATGTTACAACTTTTGGACCGAGAGATCTATCGGTAAGAGCAGGAGTAATATCATTTGAGATTAATGGAGTGCATCCGCATGATGTCGCACAGATCTTCGACTCTGAAGGGATAGCTATAAGAGCAGGCCATCACTGCGCTATGCCTCTAGTTACAGAGCTGACAAGGATAGCTGCTGTCTCTAGAATGAGCTTCTATCTTTATAACAAGAAAGAGGAGATAGATAGAGCTGTAGAGGCAATAGAGAAAACTTATAAGATATTTAAAGGAGATGATCTTTATGGAAGACTCAGATGATGAGATTAAGAAGCTTTATGCGGAAGCGATAATATCATACTATGAGCATCCACACAATAAGAGAAAATTAGAGTCTGCAGATGCGGAGTTTAAGGAATCTAATCCAGTATGCGGTGATGTTCTAACAGTTTATATAAAAGTAAAAGACAAGAAGATAGAGGATATAAGCTTTGAGGGTCAGGGATGTGCAATAAGCATAGGATCTGCAAGCATCTTCACAGATTTTGCAAAAGGTAAAGATATTGAGCTAATAAGAAAATTCTCTGTAAAGGAGCTAATAGATCTTATAAAGATTGATCCAGGGCCTGTTAGATTAAACTGTGCAACTCTTATATTAAGGGCTACGCAGAAGGCATTAAGCAAGTATAAAGGGTAGAGCTATGGAATCTTTATATCTATTCAAGTTTAAGGGAGTAAGGGTAGAGCTACATTGGCTATCAGTTCTATTCTTACTTATAGCCTCTCTTGGCGGCGCAGTTTACTTTTTGATATGGCTTATAGTATTACTATCTGTATTGCTTCATGAGATAGCTCATTCGTACTTAGCAGTAAGATATAGACTTAGTGTTAAAAAGATACTTATAGTACTGCCATTTGGAGGGGGTACAATAATAGATAGCTCATACAAAAGGCCCTACATAGAGTTTAATGTCACCTTTATTGGACCATTAACTAATCTACTTCTTGGAAGTATATTCGGATTACTTGCAACTATAAGTGCATCACCTATAGTAACTTACTTGCTACAGACAGGCTTTATAATAAATATACTTCTTGCTGTATTAAATCTTATTCCATGGTTTCCATTAGATGGTGGCAGATTACTAAGGAGCTATCTAGAGAAGAAAGACGGTTATCTAAAAGCAACTAGGAAGGCAGTATTTGTAAGTAACATATTCTCTTTTATAATGTTTTTAGGAGTATTTGTATATACATTCTTCTTTAATAGCTACTCATTATTATACAAAGAGATTCTTTTTATAATAGATCTTGTAGTAATATACTTCATATACACCTCTGCTAAGATTGAGCTTTATTATGCAGAGCTTAAAGAAATAAGTAAGAAGCTAAAAGTAAGAGATGTAATACAGCATAGCTATATACTTATAGATAAGAATGCCTCTTTAAATAGGCTTCTATCTGAGATACTAAAGAGGCATACAAGAGTAGTAATATATAAAGAGAATGAAAGCTACTATCTAGTGACAGATCTAACTAGATTAAATAATAGGCATAAGCATATTAGCGATCTGCCGCGTGTAGAGATTCTAACTATGCAGTATAACAAATGGCTTAGTGAGTATATAGACAGAATAAGATCTTCTGATGTAAATATAATTGGAATAGTTAATAAGAAAGGAAAGCTAGTGGGTATAACAGATATAAACCATATAGAGGCAGTACTAAGGCTACACAAGCATGCAGCAAGATAGAAGTATTATAAAGCTTAAAATGTAAAACTTAATTATGGCGGCCAGACTATATATAGATACTCTTATTTTAAAGAACTTTAAATCATTTAAAAGGGAAAGGATAAGATTTACTAGCGGCTTTAATTGCATTGTTGGACCTAATGGATCTGGAAAGTCATCGATAATAGAAGCGATAGCTTTTGCCTTAAGTGATCTGTCATTTAAGAAATATAGAATAAGTAATGCTGCTGAGCTTATAAATAATAGCTCTGGTAAGAATGAGTCTATGGAGATTACATTAAAGTTAAGCGGTGAAGCAGATATAGAGATAACTAAAAAAGTCGATAGAGATAATAAGATATCTTATAAGCTTAATGGTAAAAAGGCTACTAGAAATCAGATAGTAGAGCTTCTTGACTCATACTCTGCTAAGATAGAGGATATAAATCTTATGCTCCAAGGAGAGATACAGAAGATAATAGATGCTAATCAAAAGGAGCGAAGAGAGCTAATTGAGATGGCAGCAGGTATAAAGGAGTTTGATGATAAGAAGAGAAGGGCATTAGATGAACTAGAGCAGGTAAATGTAAAGATAAATGCTGCTAAGATGCTCTTAGAGGAGAGATTAAAGAATCTTAAAGAGGTAGAAGCTGAGAGAGATACTGCTATAAGGTATAACCAGATAAGCAAGCAGATAAAGAATATTAGAGCGACTTTGCTATCTATAAGAAGAGATAAGATAATCAATGAGATTGAGAGTATAGATAAAGAGATTGAAAGTATTAATAAGAGATATAATGATGCTAATGATGCATTAAGTCTTAAGAGTAATAAGCTTAATGAGATAAGGGAAGAGATAGATAGTCTAAATAGAGAGATAAAGAGCAGAGTTGATATGAACTCCCCAGTATATGCTGAGCTAGAGTCTTTTAAGAAAGAAAGAGAGTCTATAATGGTTAAGATTACAGAGAGGGAAAGCAGATTAGAGTCATTAAATAAGGAGATTAAAGATCTAGAGATTAAAAATTCATCCTTAGAAAGTAGAGCTAATGAGCTTAATGATATTGTAAGGAAGCTCGAGGAAGAGATAAAGCAGTATAACAGAAGCGATAATAGCGATGACCTGATGAAGCAGCTTATAAGTGAAAGAGATAGTATAAGCAGAGAGCTAAATCAGATAGATTTGAATATATCATCATTAAAAGAAGAGAGATATAAGCTAGAGGCAGAGTTTAATCTTTTAAATAAACAGAATGATAAAGATCCTGATCTAATGCTCAATAGAATAAACGAGTTAAAGAACACCTTAAAGAGTAATAGAGAGAAGATATCTAAGATGAAAATTGAGATTGATAGTATAGATAAAGAGCTAAGAGAGCTTAAGATAAATAGATCTAAACTAGAGGAGGAGCAGCTGAGGTTAAAAGAGGAGCTAATAAGATACTCTAATAAAAGCCTTGAAGAGCTTGAAAGCAGATTTAGGGAGATGCTTGGAGAAGGCTACTATGGAGTTGTTGCTGAGCTAGTCAAAGCAGACTCTTTATACGAGAAGGCCTTCTACGCAGCTTTAGGTAATAGAATAAACTACTTTGTTGTTGACTCTATAGAGACTGCAGAGAGAGCAATAAATATAATAAAGAGGATGAAGCTTCAACGTGCAACATTTATACCGTTGAAGGATGTTAAGGCAGATGACAGATTCGATAGCCTATTAGATGCTCTTATAAACCATGTCTCTTACGACCCAAGACTTAGAAAGCTTGCAGTATTCTTACTATCAAATACATACGTTGTTAGAGAGATCTCTGAAGCAAAGCAATACGGGCTTGGAAGAAGGTATGTAAGCCTAGATGGTGATATAGTTGAGCCAAATGCCTTAGTGACTGGTGGAGAACTAAAACAGCAGAGCTCACCCAAGCTAATTGAAAGTAAGTTAGATGAGATTAATAGCATGCTATCTGATATAGATAATAGATATACTGAGAAAGAGGAGCTAAAGATGAGGCTTGAAAAGGAGATCGCAAAGATAGAGATAATAGATGAAAGCTTATCAAAGGAGCTCTTTAGCTTAAATGATGATTACAACAATCTATTGGCTAATCTTAATAGCAGCTCAAAGAGGAAGGATGAGATAACTAAAAGACTAGATGAGATAGATAAGAGGCTAAGTGAGCTTACTAATAAAAGAGAGTTACTATCAAATAAGATGAATGAGATAGATAAGAGGCTAAGTGAGCTTACTAATAGAATGCTTGATGATAAGAGTAAGGCAGAGGAGCTAAATAAGAAAGTGGCGGAGCTATCGTCTAGCAAGAAAGAGCTTCAGATGCTAGAGGATAGCATTAAAAACATAGATAATGAGCTATCTAATAAAAGGAATGAGTTAGATGCACTAGAGAGATCTATAAAGGAGATGAAAGCTAGAGCTGCTGAGCTAGATGATAAGATAAAGGAGCATGAATCAAGATATAATCAGCTAATAAGCTCCACAAAGCAGCTATACTCAAGGTTAGATGAGCTAACAAGATTAGAGGTAGATCTAGATAATACAATAAAGCAGTTAGGTAATACTATAACAGAGCTAAGATATAGATTGAGTAGCTTAAACGATAAAAGAGCGCAGTTAGAAAGCTCCAAGATAGATGTAGAAGCAGAGTTAAAGAGCTTTAATGACTTTGAGATTGTCAATGGAGATGAGCAGCAGCTTACTGAGATGCTTAAACAGCTGAATAACGAGCTAAATAGCTTTACAAATGTAAACTTTAAAGCTATAGAGGTATATGATCAGAAGAGATCTGAGTATGAAGAGATGAATAGCATACTAGAGAAGCTAGTCGCTGAGAGAGACTCGATAATAGACATGATAAACAAGATAGAATACAAGAAGAGAGAGATCTTCTTTGATACATTAGAAAGAATAAAAGAGAACTTTAGCATATTATACTCTAAGATCTCAGATAAAAAGGTAGAATTTACATTAACAGATAAGGATAAGCCCTTTGAGTCTGGGCTTATTATAGAACTATATGATAATAAGAGAAAGCATTCATTGCATGTACTATCTGGAGGAGAGAGATCATTAATAATGATAACTCTACTGCTTGCTATACAGATGATGAAGCCTAAAGGCTTTTATCTATTTGATGAGATAGATGCTGCTCTAGATAAAGAGAACTCAAAGAAGCTATCAAAGATCATAAAGAGTCTAAGCGATAGATCGCAGTTTATAGTTATAAGCCATAATGATAGTACAATAGTTAATGCAGACTCAATCATAGGTGTTATAAAGACTGAAGACAGCTCTAAGGTTGTAGAAAAAAGAGTAGAAGAGATTATTAAAAGCAAGGCAACTAAGATAGATAGTAATGAGAAGCCATGATTCTAATAAGGGCAGATCAAGATCTAAAAGGAGAACAATAAATACAAATATACTTTATATACTACTAATATTAGTCCTAATATTATACTTTATATTAAGATATAATAGCTTACTTTTAGCTATACTTAGCGCTATAGGCATACTGCTATTTATACTTATATTAATATTTGAGATCTATAATATTGCAGTAGAGGAAGGCTTAAAGAAGGCCGCTATAGAGCTTATAATAGTATCTGTAGTAATCGTCTTATTATTCTATGGATTAAGCATATTTACTGGTTCAAGATATCCTTTAGATGTTGTACCTAGCTGTAGCATGCTGCCTAACTTACACAGGGGAGATATAATACTAATAAATAGAGTTAGTATAGATCAGCTTAAGGCACCTATAATAAATATAACTGGATATCAGTATAGGCAGCTTTATAATAATCTTAGCTCTTATCAGTATGAATGCGTTTACTATAAGAAGCTAAATAATACTGAGTTTGGATATCGAATTGAGATATCAGATAATTACAGCGCAGGCTTCAAGCTAGGCCTATATAACCCGTACTCGAAAAGGCTTATATATAATAGCTCTTTTTATAACGGCTTCATAGGCTTCGAATGTACGAATGCAACAAGACTTTATATAAATGGAAGCTCTATGAAGATAGCTTACTTGAAGGCTCTGATAGTTAACAATATAACTATCTATGGGGATAGAAATAACTCTATAATAGTCTATTCAACTACACCGAATGATACATTCTATCAAGAAGGCGCTACATTAATATCTCATAGAGTATATGCGATACTTAGATATGGAAGTAACTACAGCATCTTAACAAAAGGAGATAATAATCCTGGTTTAGATCAGCAGTATGGCAACTATCCTGTAAACTATAGCAATTATAATGGTAAGGTTGTATATATAATACCATACCTTGGCTATCTAAAGCTACTTATATCTGGAGTATCTGATAATACTGATTGTAATAGCTATATAAAGAATGCTACTATTATATGAGCATTAAAATAAGATTATTAATCTTTTAATAACAAAGATAAAATATGTATAATAATCCTTATACATTCAACGAGCTTATAGCCTTAACTAGAATAAACGATGAAGCGAGCGTAGAAAGATTTAGCAGTATAATGAATATGCAGTACTTTGATGCGTCTAATCTTTTAGGCAGTCTGAAGGCTAAGGGTCTTATAGATTTCTCTAGTATCTCTTTAACTAACGCTTCTAAGATAGATATAACTGAGTCTGGAAAGAGATTCTTTGAGTATGCTCTATCTGAATCTACAAAGGATATAGATCAGCTAGATATAGAGCTTATAAGAAGAATCTCGAATGGCACTAATGATTTTAATAACCTTAAAAAGAGCTTAAATATATTTGAAACTGATCTAACATTACATCTATTCAAGCTATTTAGAAAGGGTTATGTAAACTACTCTATAGCTGATGCCAACAACTCCTACTTTACATTAACAAGCTCTGGATTTATCTTATTGAAGAACTCTGAAAGTAATGAAAGTAAAGAGCAGATGAAGCAAAGCTTAAAAGATAAGAAAGATGATAGTAGCGTTATAACCTATAATAGCTCAAGCTCCTTAGATAGCAGCTATGAATCTGATGAGTCAAAGCTTGCAGAGGATCTTGAAGGTGTATCAATCTCTAGAGATAATCTTGGAGTAATAATAACTATAGTAGTAATAGTTGCTATAGTTATCTTAACTATAATGTTTGCTTTCAAGTGATTATTATGACAAAGATAGAGATAGGAAAGAAAGCTAAGGGAATAATATTGAGAGATCATAAAGTGATAATAAATACAACTAGAGAGATCTATCCTTTAGTTGTAGAGAAGGCAGATGGGGACTATATATATGATGTAGATGGTAATAAGTATATAGACTTCTCTACTTTTATATCTGTATATAATCTGGGCTATAATATAAAGGAGATAAAGGAAGCAATAAAGAATCAGCTAGATCTCTTGATGCATGGCGCTTTCACTGATTTCTATTCAGAGCTACCAGTAAGATTCGCAGAGAGACTTCTTGAGCTTATGCCTAATGGATTTGGTAAGATCTTCTTCTCTAACTCTGGAACAGAGGCTAATGAAGCAGCAATTAAGATTGCAAAGTACTTTAGTAGAAGGTTATACATTATGGGATTTTACAACTCTTTTCACGGAAGAACTAGGGGTTCATTAGCAGTGACCTCTAGTAAGAACGTACAGAGAGCGCACTTTGGGCCATTTCCTGATGTTATCCATGTGCCTTATCCTTACTGCTATAGATGCCCGTTTAAGCAGAGCTATCCAGAGTGCGGATTTGCATGTATAGAATATATAAAAGAGTATCCTTTAAAGAGAGAGGTATCCCCAGAAGAGGTTGCTGCCTTTATAGTTGAGCCCATCCAAGGCGAAGGCGGCTACATAGTACCGCCAAAGGACTACTTTAAAGAGCTTAAGAGAATACTAGATGATTATGGCATACTACTTATAGATGACGAAGTGCAGGCAGGCTACATGAGAACAGGAAAGTTTCTGGCATTAGATAACTTTGATGTAACTGCAGATATATATACAATGGCTAAAGCTATAGGTGGTGGTTTACCTCTAGGTGCAACAATAATAAAGAGAGATCTTGGAGATCTTCCAGAGGGTGCGCATGCATCTACATTTGGAGGAAATCTATTATCTATTGCTGCTGCTGATGCAGCATTAAAGTACCTTATAGATAATAAAAGAGAGATAGAGAGAGGTATAAAGCAGAGATCCTCAATAATAATGAAAAGACTAGAAGAGCTTAAAGAGAGATACGAGATAGTTGGAGATGTAAGAGGGATAGGACTTATGATAGGAGTAGAGTTCGTTAAAAGTAAGAAGACTAAAGAGCCTAATGTAAAGGCAAGAGATGCTGTATTAGAGGAAGCATTTTATAATGGTCTTGTTATGCTACCTGCTGGCGAGTCAACAATAAGAATAATACCATCATTCAATATATCTATAGATACTCTAAATCAAGGCTTGGATATACTAGAGGAGGCAGTGAAGTTTGCAGATAGTAACTATAGATCAGATAAAAAGGCTTAAATACTTGATTTGTATATAATATATATTACATAAGGTGCTTTTACATAAAGCTTAATGATCTAAAGAAGCTCTCTACAGATGAGCTTAAGGCTAAGAGAGATGAACTATATCTAAATCTAATGGCTGAGAAGGCCAAGATAGCCTCTACAGGGGTGGCTAGCAAGCAGAATGCAACTAAAAGCATTAGAAAGCTAATAGCTAGAATTAATACTATCTTATCTGAGAGAGGTGTAAAAGAATAGATGTCTGAGATCTGTCCTCGTTGCGGATTACCTAAAGAGCTCTGCGTATGTGATACGCTAGCAAAAGAAACAGAAAACAGAATTAAAGTTTATACAAAGATCGTTAAATTCAATAAGAAGGTTACAGTTATTGAAGGTATACCACCTAGTGAGCTGGAATCGACTGCTAAGAGCATAAAGAAGCTTCTTGCTTGTGGTGGTACTTATAGAGAGGATAAAGCAACAATAGAGCTTCAGGGCGATCATAAAAGCAAGATACCAGATATACTAAGCAAGCTAGGTTATCAGAAATCTAATATAGAGGTTCTATGATCTTATTATAGCTATGATTAATTAAATTACTCTTTTTAAGAAGTAAATAATGAGATTCGCTATAGTATCATATCTAAATGGCAGTATAGAGGGGCTTATAAGCTGGGATCATGTAGAGAAGAATCCAGATATTAGCTTCTACTATAAGAAGATAAATGATGAGATAACTTTAATAGCAATAGATTATAATGCTAACAAGCTAGATAATCTTACACAAGCACTATTCTTCTCTAACTCTGTAATAATAGACTCTAGCATTACTAGCGCTGATGTTGCTGAGCTTATTATAGCTGCATATAATGCTGGAAAGAAGCTATATCTTGTAAATCTTAATGAGCAGCTTGCAGATATGCTTAATAGCTCAGATATCTACAGGTATAAAAATATAGAGCTAAATGCAGACGCTATACTTAATGAAGCAGCCAACATGCTTCCAAACTACTGTCCACTAAACCCATATCTATTTGTAGATAGAGCCTTCGCTGTAAAAGGAGTAGGAACTGTTGCACTTGCAATAAATAAGGGTCATCTTAAAAAGAATGATATACTGTATCTTGGATCAAAAAAGACTACTGTAAGATCTATACAGATAGCCGATCTTGACTATACAGAGGTTAACAATAATGCAAGAGTCGGTGTTGCTTTGAAAGATATAGATGCTAAAGAGTTAGAGAAAGGAGATATATTAACATCTAATGAATATAGTATAACAGACACGATAAATATAGATATAAATAGTATAAGCATATTTAATATCGATGAGCTGATTAATAATCCAAAGAGATTTAAGATAACATGCGGCTTTAAATCGCTATATATAAAAGAGATTAAGAAAGTATCTGATAATAACTTTGATCTAAAGCTTACTTCAAGTATTGCTAACTTACCGAATGTAGAGATCTTAGTATTTAGGGATTATGCTAAGCCTAGAATCGTTGCACATGGCTTTATAAGATAGCAGTTAGCTGATGGTTATGTTAAGGCAGCCGATTATATCTGTTTTAGGTCATGTAGATCATGGTAAGACGACATTGCTAGATAAGATAAGGAACTCTGCTATAGCAGCTAAAGAGTCTGGAGGCATGACACAGCATATAGGAGCGAGCGAGGTGCCTCTATCTGCTATACAACCGATATGTAAGGATGCATCCGATATAATTAAGTTTGATCTTAATATACCAGGCCTTTTATTTATTGATACACCAGGACATGATGCATTTACAAATCTAAGAAGGAGAGGAGGTAGCATTGCAGATCTTGCTATACTTGTTGTAGATATAAACAAGGGATTTGAGGATCAGACATTTGAGTCGTTTAATATACTTAAAGAGTATAAGACGCCATTTGTTGTAGCTGCAAATAAGATAGATACAGTAACAGGATGGATAAGCAGCAATACGCTATCTTTTCTTAAGAGCTTTAACAAGCAGTCAGAGCTTGCAAAGAAGGAGCTCAATAATAAGATATATTCAATAATGACTACAATCTATCAGCTAGGTATGGATTGCGATCTATTCTACAATATAAAGGATTTCACTAAGACCTTGTCGATAATACCAGTAAGTGCAAAGACAGGTGAAGGATTAGCAGAGCTTATGCTTCTAGTTAGCGGATTAGCTCAGAGATTCTTAAGTAATAGATTAGATATAAATCTTGAAGGTCCTGCAAAAGGAGTCATAATAGAGAGAAAGCAGGTTAAGGGTGCTGGAACAGCAGTCGATGTAATAATATATGATGGTAATCTTTCTGTAAATGATACAGTAGCGTTCGCAACAGATAAGTCAATAGAAACATCTAAGGTAAAAGCCATAATGAAACCAAGCAGAATAACTGATATAAGGATAGCTTATACAGATCTAATTAGTATCAAGAAGGTATATGCTGCTGCAGGAGTTAGGCTTTATGGAAATAACTTTGATAACGCCTTGCCTGGATCTCCTATAATAAAAGTTATAGATAATAACTATGAAAGCTTTATAAAAGCAGAGATAAAGGACGTATTTAGAAACAATAGATATGGAGTAATAGTCAAAGCAGACTCGATAGGAAGCCTTGAGGCAGTCTCAAAGCTTCTAGATAAGAGCAATATACCAATAAAGAGAAGCAGTATAGGCAATATAGTAAAGAATGATATAATAGAGGCATTCTCTCAGAAGGCAGATAAGCCAGAGTATGCTATTGTTTTAGGCTTTAATGTAGATATCGAAAAAGATGCTGCAAATGAAGCAGCGATAACAAATGTAAAGGTTATAAAGGAGAGCATAATATATAAGCTAATAGACTCTGTAAGAGAGACTATAGAGGCAAACATGAAAAACAGACTTAAGCTTATAGAGGAATCTGTTACACTGCCAGGTAAGCTGCTAGTACTACCAAACTCTTGCTTTAGAGTCTCTAAGCCTGCTATCTTTGGGGTTCATATAATACAGGGTAGAATAAAGAAGGGCTATAAGCTAATAGATTCTAAAGGTAGATCTATAGGCAGTATAAGAGATATACAATCAAATAACTCATCTGTAGCTGAAGCAAGGTTTGGAGAAGATGTAGCAATATCTATAGATGGAGTAACATTTGGCAGACAGATTGATTATAATGATATATTATATACTGATGTAAGCGATAATGATTACTTTACTATAAAAGATAAGCTTAGCTCCTTGCTCTCAGATGAAGAGCTTAAGCTGCTAGATGAGATTAGAGAGATAAAGAAGAACGGTAGCCATGAGTAGAGGTTATAGATTTGTATCTCATACAGCAGATATAGCCTTTATAGCTTATGGTAGCTCTTATAAAGAGCTGATAGACAATAGCGTTAGAGCCCTAATAGAAAGTATCTCTTATGTAGATGATATAAAAAAGGATATAGATAGATTGCAACGCAGATCTATAATTATAGATGCAAGATCTGATGATATAGAATCTTTAATATGGAGATCTTTACAGCTCCTAATCTCCTACTCCGATGCTGAATCTTTACTACCATTCTCTATAGAGAGTAGTAGCCTTAATGACTCTAACAAGCATTATAGTGCTAAGATATCTGCTATTGATGATAGTCCTTATTATAGAAAGTTTGATGTAAAGGCAGTAACGCTACATAATCTTAAGTTAAATAAAAATAGATCTACATATTCTATAAAGATAGTCTTAGATGTCTAATGCCTTTTTTATAGCATTATCATACATATCTGCTATTCTGTCCCAGTTATTATATCTGCATATTCTTTTAGAGGCATTCTTAGCCTTCTCTAAATATACATCGTAGCTACTAATAAGCTTTCTTATAGCATCTGCAATCTCAGTAGAAGACCTTGGCTTTACATAAAGACCATCATCTTTCATTATCTCTGGCATACCACCAACCTTTGATGCTATGGATGGTATACCGACTGCTAAGGCCTCCATAAGCGCCATGCCTGATGGTTCGTATAGAGAGGGCATAACATATACTTTTGATATTGAGTAGATTGCGTTTAGAGCATCCTCCGAGATCTGCCTTGATATTATACTTACGCTATCTTTTAATCCAAGCTTGGCTATAAGTCTTTCATACTTGTCTTTAAGCTTACCTCTTCCAACTATTATAAGATCTAATCTATCATTCCCTCCATCCTTCTTAAGTATATGCATTGCCTCTATAAGATACTTATGGCCCTTCTGCTCTACTAAACGCCCATTACTCATTATATATAGCTTCTTAGATGGATCTATATCTATATTTAGCTCTTCCTTGATGATCTCTATAGCTTTATCCTCATCTAGCTTCTTAAATCTGCTTGTCTCTACACCATTTTGTATTACTTCAGATTTATACCAAAGATCCATCGGTATAGTGGATCTTAGAGTATATTCAGAAACTGCAGTTAAGTGATCAGCAGATCTCATCATCCTTACTCCAAAAAGTAGATCATATATTAATCCTGCAGTATCTGTCTTTAGATCTATGCCTTTAGGTAATGCATTGTGTATAGTCATCATAAATCTGCCAGTCTTCTTTATAGCTTTTACATGAGAAAGAGTATACTGATATCTGTTATTTAGATGATATAGATCGCCTCTCAACTCTTTAATCTTATTAATTAGATCTGGCATAAACTGATATCCCATTGGTGCACCAGGCAGACTTATTGTCTTACTTTTAAGTCTATATACCTTTATGCCATCTATCTCCTCTAATCTCTCTCTGCCATCATGTGCAGATACAAGAGCATATATCTCGTACTTGCTGCTTAACCTTCTGTAAACCTCATACAATACCTTCTCTGTACCTCCAAAGTAAGGATAAAAGTAAGGATTAAGTATTACTATTCTCATATAATTCAGCCAGTTTCAATATTTGAAACCATTATTACAGCTTATATATTTATACTGATTAGTATAATTATACTTATAATGAAAGATTATACAAGTGATCATATGAATCAATTAAGTGAAGTATCTAATAAAAACATTATAGTCCTACTGTTAGATACTTTAAGAGAAGATTATGCTAATAGAGGCTATATAGACTATTTAAAAAGGAATAGTATATACTTTAGTAATGCAATAGCTCCAGGTAGCTGGACGGGTAGCTCCCATGCATCATTACTTAGCGGTAGAGTAGTAAGTAGCTTAAGTACTGTATATAGAGACTTTGTAAGATCTCCTATAGAGCCCTGGTTCGCTACAACAAAGCTCCTAGATAATAATATATACACGCTACCAGCATATCTGAAAAACATTAACTTTACCTCTGTCTTATTCTCAAATAACCCTTTCCTTTCGAATTATACAAATCTTGCAAAGGACTTCGATTACAAGTATGACCTTTGGATAGACTCAAATGTAAAGAAGAATAAAACAGTAGCAAGGATAGTATCTAGGATCTTTAAGAACTGGGATAGCTATAGCGATCTTATATACAAGACAGCCTATGCATTAACTGCCTTCTTACCAGATAGTGTCTTCAATAGCTTCTATATGAGAGTAAGGAATCTTATATATGAACATGTTAAGGAGTCTGACGGCTCTAATATGCTTGATAGAGGCTCTGAGCTAACAATAAAGAAGATAAAGGATCACTTTGAGAGCCTATACGATTTTAAGAATCAGTTTATATTTATAAATCTTATAGAGCCGCATGAGGAGTATCCTGTTGATATAGTTCAGGACAAATGGCTATATATGAGTGGAATAAGAAGTATAGACTCAGATTTTATAGATAAGATAAGGTATGGATACTCATTAAGAGTAAGATACTTAAATAAGAAGATAAAAAAGATGATAAACACTTTTAGAGAGCTTGGCCTATTAGATAATGCATATGTAATAATAACTTCAGATCATGGTCAGTTTCTAGGTGAGCATAATATGCTATACCATTCATTAGTGCCATATGAGCAAGAAGCAAGAGTTCCTCTTATTATAAGCAGATTTAAGGACTCTAAGCTAGTTAGCATAAAAGATAGCTTAGATTCTACAGTCTCTTTAACCAGCTTAAGCAAGATTATACTCAGTCTAGTAAGATATGATAAGCTTCCAAGACGCCTTGATAAGATGGTAGTTAATGAGCATTCCGGTATAATAGAGGGTTGGGATCTTCCATTGTTAAGAATGATTAGAAGTAGATCTAAGTACGCAGATATGCTATATAAGACAAAGATCAGAAACAACTTTAAAGCTACAGCTATCTATTATAAAGGATTTAAGCTTATACACTACTTCGGCAGATTTAAGGATAGGCTATACTACATAGATAAAGATCCGCAAGAGCAGGATAATATAATAGATAAGAGAAGATCTATTGCAAAGAGTATACTATCTTACTATCTTAGTTACATATACAAACAAAAAGATTATTTAAGCTGAAATCTAAAAAAGATTGATCTATATGGCCTTTGAGAATGAGTTTACTTATAGGAAGTATCTAGAAGCTGGAAAGGAAGAAGAGTTCGATAAGCTATTTGAAGCTGCAGTAGAGAAGGTTAAGTCTAACTTTGGAGGAGAGTACCCTATAGTAATAAATGGGGAGCCGATATATACAAAGGATAAGATGATAGAGAGCTCTCCTATAGACAATAGATGGAAGATAGGTATATTTCAGAGAGGTGATAGAGAGATAGCCAGGAAAGCGATAGATGCAGCATTAGAGGCTTTTAAGGAGTGGTCTCAAGTTGATTACAGAAAGAGAGCAGAGATATTTAAAAAAGCAGCAGATATATTTGCCCAGAATAAGTTCGAGCTAGCAGCAGTCTTAAGTATAGAGAATGGTAAGTCCAGATATGAATCAATAGGAGAGGTCGATGAAGCTATAGATTTCTTAAGATACTACTCGATGGAGCTTATCAGAAATAAGGGCTATAATAGAAGAGATATACTTAAAGGCAGCACAAGATCTGTAAAGGCAGGATTCCAAGGAGCACCATCTCCAGAAGAGGTAATAGATATAAGAATGGTTCCTTATGGAGTATTTGGTGTTATAGCGCCTTTTAACTTTCCAGTTTCTATATCTACTGGAATGAGTAGTGGTGCAATGATAACAGGAAACACTGTTGTATTTAAGCCATCCTCATCTGATAATATGACAATGCTAACAGGCTATTATATATACAAGCTGCTTAAAGAGGCAGGATTGCCCGAAGGAGTATTCAACTATCTAACTGGGCCGGGTAGCGAGGTTGGAGATGAGCTTGTAGTTAATGATAAGGTATCTGGCATAGTCTTTACTGGATCAAGAGAGACTGGAATGGGAATGCTAGCTAAGGTATATGGAAGTAAGAAGCAGAAGATCTTTGTAGTTGAGATGGGAGGTAAGAATCCGACAATAGTTAGTAAGACAGCAGATCTTGATATTGCTGCAAAAGGAATTGTAAGTGCGGCTTTCGGCTTTGCAGGTCAGAAGTGCAGCGCATTAAGTAGAGTATATGTGCACTCATCCGTTAAAGGTAAGCTGCTAGATAAGATTATTGCATTGCTTAAAGATCTAAAGATAGGAGATCCTTTAAAGAAGGAGAACTATATAGGGCCTTTAATAAGTAAGAGCGCATATGATAGATATGTGACGTATGTAGATCATGCAAGAAAGAACGGCAGAGTTATATATGGTGGAAATACTGTAGATGTTGGCCTAAATGGCTACTATGTAGAGCCAACGATCGTTGAGATAGATCATGACGATGAGATGGTACATAAAGAGCTATTTGTTCCGATACTTGTAGTAATAGGCTATGATGACTTTAACGACGCATTAAGAATGGCAAATGATGTAGAGTATGGCTTAACTGCTGGTTTATACTCAAAGGATAAGAAAGAGATAAAGCTATTTGCTGATAGTATAGAAGCAGGCGTTGTATATATAAATAGAGAGAGCAGCGCCACAACTGGAGCAATAGTTGGCCATCATTCATTTGTCGGATGGAAGGGTAGCGGCATAACAGGCAAAGGTACTGGAAGTAGATTCTATCTGCAGCAATTCTTAAGAGAGAAGAGCGTATCTATAACTAAGTGAATTATCTGCTTTTTATCTTCTATCTTCTTTATAGAGCAGGATTAATTAGATATAGGCATAAATCTGTAATTATTGATAATAGAGAGTATAATTTAGAGATTGCAGATACAACGCTTAAGAGAGCTCTTGGACTTATGTATAGAAAAGATATAGAGGATAACTCTGGTCTACTTATAGACTTTAAGCATGAAGCAGATATAGAGATATGGAACTATAATATGAGATTCGCAATAGATCTGATATACTTAAACAGTAATTTTGAGATAACTAAGATCTATATTAATATGCCAAGCTGCAAAAGCATATTTAAGACCTTAAAGGTAAGAGGATATGGAAGATATGTTATAGAGATAAAACACAAAAAGGAGAATGTAAATATTAAAAATATAAAAATACTATAAACTTATCTCTTCTTTGAAGCCTTTCTTCCTTCTCTATTCATCTTTGCTCTTGCTACGTAACCATTCTTATCTATATAATACAGATATCCCTTCTCCTTCTCGATCTTCTCTTTGCTTACCCTCTCTTTCTTCCCTGATCTGTTTGCCTTTGTCGGTGCCTTCCAAACATATCCGTCCTTTCCTACATAGTAGAGATAGCCCTCCTCTCTCTCGATCTTCTCATGTCCTATTCTCTCTCCCATTTCTTAACACCATTATTTAAATATATAAAAAAGAATATAAAACTTACTCTCAAATCTGACGAATGTTATTGTATCTTGTATTCTATCCATATCTCACTTCCTTCTATATATAGGCATTTACTGATATAATACCAATATTTTTATTTTAGCGTTATTAAGAATATTAAGTAAAGTAATTTGCATGGACTCTTTAAGAGAGAGAAGCTTAAAAGAAGCTAGAGAGAGGATAAAGGAGAGACTAAGTAAAGATGATGTATTTATAGTTAGACTCTTTGCTTTATATAAGCTTATGAATAAGGAGATAAATAGCCTATTTGAGCTTCTTTATGAGCTTATTCTGCTCTATCTTCCAGAAGAAGAAGGAGATATAGATATAGATAATATAAAAGATAAGATAGATTCTATATTAAATAGCTCTGACAATGGGCTTGGTAGATCTCCTAACCAGTACGAGATAGAGCTTCTAAGAAAGCTTAGAGATACCTATAATAGTATATATAATACCATAGATAGCATAAAAGAGGCGATAGAGGTACGCACTAGATTACTTATGCCAAACACAACTGTAATAATAGAGCCGATGATAGCTGCGGAGCTTCTGTATAAGGCAGGCTCATTAGAGAGATTATATAAGATGCCATCTAGCACTATACAGGTCCTTGGTGCTGAGAAGGCTCTTTTTAGACATCTAAGATACAAATCAAAGCCGCCAAAGTATGGAATTCTATATAAGATAGATGCTATAAGTAAAACTGATAAGAAGAAGGCAGGAAAGCTATCTAGATTATATGCTAATCTAATAACTATTGCAATAAGGGCGGATTATAATAATAGAGATATAAAGGAGTTCTTAAAGGATAAGCTAAATAGAAGCATAGAAAGGATAAACAGCTCAAAGAAGTCCAGCAGCGACAGCCATAAGAGGAAGGATTAATGTTACATCTGCATCTATAGTAGTATGCATAGCCTCTGCCTTTACCTTACCCCATGAGATAGCTTCTGTAAGTCTTGCTCCAGATAGGCTACCGTCGAACTGATTTGCAGTCGTTATATATACTGCATAATCAAGCCCGTTCTTAAACTGATTCCACCATATAACATGATGCTTGCTTATTCCGCCACCTATCATCAGTGCACCTGACTTTTTAACTTCGAACATCTTGTTTGCTAGATCTAACTCATCTCCAAGTATATCTATATCGAAGTTGTGCTCCTGCTTATATAAAGCGAGCTGTGTACCTACTGCGCCATCTACTATACCAGGTACATAGATAGGAACATTATTTAGATAAGCCTGCCTTAGTATAGAGTTGTTATCTTTTATCATAGATCCTATTTTATATAGAAGCTCACTGACCTTATATCTGCCTTCTCTATCCTTAGTTATCTTATCTAGATACTCTTTCATCTTCTTCTCTATTATCAAGCCATAATCATCTCTTTCTATAAAAACATTTCCTAATCTGTATATATCCTTCTTAAATAGCTCCCTATCATCTACGTAGAAGCTACCTATTCTGTATCTTGCACCATTTGCCTTTGCTATATCATGATCTAAAGTACCGCATGTAGTTATTATTGCATCGAAGTGCTTCACCATCTGTGCTATAGTCCCCCTTAGACCTGTAGCAACGATATCTGCTGTAAATGAGAGAAAATTGTATGACTCTTTATCTTCCTTCATTCTCTTTAATATCTTTATCCCATCTATCATATGCTGACCTGAGAAGCCACCGATCTTGCTCATAGACTCTACAAGCTCTTCTACACTCATTCCCTCCTTTACTATAACATCCTTCACTACTTCTAGATCTTCCATAAAATCACGTCTTACTATATGAATAGAACATTATTTAACCTTTTTACATCTTAACTCTATTAAGATATATATTAAGATCTTTTAAATTCTTAATACTAGGAAATTTTATAAATAGGTTGTATATTAATAGATATCTTAGCATCTAGGTGTATTACTTGGCTTCAAAACCAGATAAGGATAAGCAGCAGAGAAAGGCTAAAGAGCAAGAAGGGAGTAAAACAACAAGTATAGTTAGATTAGGAGATATGGATATTAATGGAGAGCTAAGTGTGCTTAATGGAATAAGAAAGATTAAGGGAATTGGCTGGAATCTTGCAGTAGTATTATCAAGAGTCCTTAAAGAACGTTTTAATATAGACTATAATAGAAGATTAGATAGCCTCAACGAAGATGAGCTAAATAGATTGATCTCTGTTATAAATACGCCACAGGATTATGGCATACCTGCATATATGCTTAATAGAAGAAAAGATAATGAAACTGGTGCTGATATAAATAAGATAGGTAATGAGCTAGTGTATACAGTAAAGATGGATATAAAGAGAGAGATAGATATGCATTCATGGAAGGGTTATAGACATCAGTATGGACAGAAGGTAAGAGGTCAGAGAACAAGATCTACTGGAAGAACTGGCGCAACAGTTGGTGTACTTAAGGGAGCTGCTAAGGCGCAGCAAGCACAGGCTCAGACTAAGCAAGGAGAGCAGAAGAGTTCTGCTAAATAAAGTGATACTTTATGGGAAGCCCTAAAAGAAATAAAAAAACATATATAACACCAAGAATCTTATGGAATAGAGATAGATTAGCTCATGATAATAGCTTAGTAAAGGAGTATGGACTAAAGAACATGAAAGAGCTTTGGATTGTGCAGACAGAAGTTAGTAGAATAAGAGCTATTGCTAGAAGACTTCTAGCAGGAGATGAGATAAGCCCAGGTTTAAGAGAGAACCTACTTAAGAGGCTTATAAGATACGGTATTGTTAAAGAGGGAGTTACTGTAGATAGTCTATTAGATATAAATGAAAAAGATATTCTAGAAAGGAGATTGCAGACAATAGTATATAGAAAAGGATTAGCAAAGACTATAAAGCAGGCAAGGCAGCTAATAGTACACGGATTTATCTCAGTAGATGGCAGAAAGATCAATAAGCCATCCTATCTTATAGAGGTAAATAAAGAGAATACTATAGGATACTACAAAGGCATATCTATAGATAATCAGAACAAAAAGGATGAGCAGAGCAGTAATAATGAAGCAGATCTTAATAAGGCAGATGCTGTTAATGCGTGATACTTATGGGAGCAAGGAAGCAGAAAGGATTGAAGGAGCTTTCATCTGATCAAAAGAAAGGAGGAGCAGACTACGAAACAAAGGCCATATTCACAACTGTTGAGAAGCCAAAGCCAGAGAGAGTAGCTGTTGCAAACATATATTCGTCTAAGAATAATACAATAATAACATTGACAGATATAACTGGTGCAGAGACTTTAGCTACAGCTAGCGGAGGTATGATTGTAAGCAATGATTCAGAGGAAGGATCTCCTTATGCTGCGATGCAGATGGCTTATAAGATAGCTGCGGAGGCAAAGGAGATGGGAATAGTAAACTTGATAATAAAAGTAAGAGCCCCAGGAGGTCACGGACCAAAGACTCCTGGCAGAGGCGCGCAGGCAGCGATAAGAGCGCTGGCAAGAAGCGGATTAAGAATATTAGCAATATATGACGTTACACCAATACCTACTGATACAACAAGAAGGCCTGGAGGAAGAAGAGGAAGAAGAGTCTAATTCTTATCTTTCTATACTTATCTTAGCTCTATAAGGTCTCCTACCTTTGGAGCGTAAGCTTCAAATCCTTCTTCTTTTAATTTCTCTGCGAACTGCTCTGTCTCTCTCTCATCACCATGTATGCATATTACTGTATGTGGAGATGATTCTTTAACATATCTCATTAGATCAGACATGCCTGCATGTGCTGATAGATCGTAGTACTCTACTTTATTATCTATCTTATACTCCTTGTTATCTATTACTATAACGCCTCTTTCTAATAGGCTCCTTCCATTTGTATCTTCTGCTTGATATCCAGTAAGCAGTATCTTAGACTTGCTGTTTATCTTCCTTATATAGCTTAGCACCGGGCCTCCATCTAACATACCAGATGTTGTCAACACTATAGCTGGCTCTTCTAAAGCTATCTTTCTTTCCTTCTCTGTCTCTATATAGAATGCTCTCTCTGCTGCCTTGTATAATAGATCATAGTTCTTTATCTCTCTAGGATATCTTAGTATTATATCTGTTGCGCTCTTTATCATTCCATCTATATAGGTATAATCTATTAGACCTCTCTGATACAGTATAGCTAATAGCTCCTGAGCTCTTCCAACAGCGAATGAAGGTATCAACGCAGTACCGTTATTATCTATCGTATCTTTTATACTCTCTATTAGATCATCTATGACCTTATCTCTATCAGGATGCTCTCTTAATGCATATGTAGATTCTATGATTAGTATATCTGACTTGACGATCTCTGCACCTGTATGCAATGTCTGCTTACTGAGCTTAAAATCACCGGTATAAACTAATCTAGTATTATCACTAAACTCTAATCTGCTTATCATACTTCCAGGGATATGACCAGAATCAAATGTCTCTAATACTATATTTCCATCTAGATGTGTTGTGGATCTATATCCCAAAGTTACAAATCTGCTTTTAAAATGCTTTATCTGCCTCTTTGAGAAGCCAGCATCTCTATGCTCCTCTCTGGCTACCTTTATTGAGTCCTCTAACAGAAGCTCTGCTAACTTCATTGTTGTTACTGTTCCGTATATAGCCGGAGAAGAGTCCTTTAATAGATTTGGAATAAAGCCGCTATGATCAAGATGCGCATGGCTAAGTATTATATAATCTGCTTTTGGTCTCTCCAAGGGAAAGAATATATTGTCTCCCTCTACTTTTATTCCATAATCTAGTAGTATCTTCTTATCTGCTTCTATTAGGAAAGAGGACCTACCAACCTCTCCTGCTCCTCCAAAAAATCGTATCTGCATTACTTTACACCTAAGATATATAAGAAGTACTTTATAAGAAAGCACTTCTCAGTTATACTTAACATCTAATACTTTTACTTATAAAAGAATTAAACACCTTTGTTAAACTTTTAATATTATATTAATCTTGTTTAGATTTAATAAGCTTTATATACTTTAGTTTTTAATCTATTTATATGCTAGACGCTATATTGCAAGGTATCGTTAGAGTAGTTGTAGTGAATGCAAGTGCTGCAAATGTATCAGTATCACCACAAAGCTTAGTTAGTGCGGGCTCTATATATACTGAAAATACAGTAACGGTTCTCGTCCAGCTACTTACCATATTAGCATTATCGATACAGATAGCCAGAGGCTACTTCTTAAGAATATTAAGAAAGTTTACTTTAAGATTAGCTGCAGATATATGGTGGTTGCTATTTATTATATTAAGAGATGCTTCAATATTCCTAGTAGTATTCTTAGGGTTTGAGCTATTCTGGCCAGGAACTTATGAAGACTATCCGATAGCAGTACCTTTCCAGCTGCTTGCTATTGTCTTCTACGCCTATGCACTAGTATTACTCTTAGTAACAGATACTGATGAAGATCCAAAGTACAATAAAGCATTAACTATTCTAGTTACAATAGGAACATTCTTATTCATATTTGGAACGATATTTGTAACAGAATCTGCAGCTACTTTGAGCGTATTACCACCAACAGTATCAACATCTAAAAGCAATATATGGGGCTTCTTCAACTATTACTTTAACTCAATAAATGATCCAACCATGGCAATATATTCATTCTATGCGTGCTTTACATTAATAGTAATAGCAGGATTAATAGCAATATACTATGGTCTAAAAGGAAATCTCCCTAGAGCTAGAATAATAACAAAGCCTGTTCCTACACCTAAGGAGAGTAAGCAGACTGCTGAACAGAAGCAGTGAAGGGTATGCCATTCCAGTTTACCTTTGATATGGAAAGATGTATACAATGCGGCATATGCGGTGATGTATGCCCAGTTAATACTCTAGACTTTACTAGGCCAAGGCATAAGAATGTTGAAAGCTCTAAGAACTATGATACATTAACATTAGATATGACAGAGTATCCTATACAAGTAAATAGATGTATAGGATGCCTAATATGCCAAGAGGAGTGTCCTGTGCAGTGTATAACAATAAAGAAAGTTGATAAGGAGCCACAGTATGCTCCTATTCAAGGACCTATGCTAAATGAAGAACCAACAGAGGACACATTCCAGTTATCAAGATACACAAAGGTAAGACCTTTCAAAGTAAAGGTAAAGGACCCTTGGGGAAAGATATATGTATATATACCGAAGAGAAGAAAAAGTGTGACTCAAACTTGGGAAGAGAAAGATATGTTATAAAGCCTTTTATATAATTAACTTTATTTATGCTTGATCAAGATAGAACAGATTATATTATAGCATATAGATACCCTTTTAGTAAATACGCGAAGGAGCTTATATCTGCTTCTAGTATAAGCATGAGCGAGCAGTTATTAAGCAGAAGCTTTGATGAGCTAATAGGCATACTTAATAACCATTATCCTAAAGAGTCGCAATCAATAGATATAAGATCTGTTACTGAGTTCTTAACAAGATATGCCGTTGAAAGGGCCATCTTGAGCTACTATAGAGACCCTACTGCTATTAGCTTATTTTCTGAATTTCATTCAAAGAGGAGCTTGGATATATACTTTAATAATACTAAGGATATGGATCTAATATCTGATGATCTTGGGATAAGCAGCTATCATAGATCTGCTAATCTTAATGTTATTAAGGTTGCAGAGTTCTTAAATAATAAAAGCAGCAGCAATAACAGACTTAGCCTTAAGTATATGAATATAAGAAGAGGCCTTGTATATCTAGAAGATGCTTTATTTGATATATTCTTAAAGGATGCTTTTTATAATGCTGTATCTAAAGGCTTACCTATAAGTAAAGATCTAATACCTAAGGAGATAATGCAGTTCTGCTCTAGGAATAGACTAAGCTATAAGATTAACTATAGCATAAAACAGATAAAGAGTGTAAAAGGCAAAGGCAGTATAGAATGGATAGAGAGGCTTCTTAATATACCAATACCTGATGGCAGACATAGAGTAGTAAATCTCATACTTGCACCGTATCTAGTTAATGTAAAGGCTCTTGACATAGAAGAGGCAGTATCAATAATAAGAGACTATATAGAAAGATGTAAAGCGCTAAACAATACAAGCATAACAGAATCTTACATAAGATATCAGTGTAAATACGCAAAGCAGAAGGGCCTGAAGCCGCTCAGTAAAGCAAAGGCTATTGAGCTTTTAAGTCAGTTTATTGATACTTCTGGTATATTCAATGAAAAAGCTGATAAAGCTTAAAAAGCTTAATCTCATTAATTATTTAATGCCTAACGGTAATAGGAAGGCGGGAAACACCTGAACCCTTACCGAACTCAGAAGTTAAGCCGTCTTCCGATGCACTTGTACTGACCTATGGTCGGGAAGGTGCATTGCTGTTAGGCGTTTTATTGATATAATGAACGTAAGCGAATCCTTTAAGAGATATATAGAGCAGAGGGCAGATATAGATAAGCATCTTTCTAATATAACAAGTATAATTGGAGTTTACAGCGCTAAGGGTGGCGTTGGTAAGACTAGTGTCTCTATAAATCTTGCTTATGCTTTTAAGGCATTAAAGAAGAAGACTGCGCTACTTGATGCTGATGTAGATTGTCCAAATATATGCAACTTTATTAATATAGATTACAATATTAAGCCAGTAGCTCCATTAAAGCCTTATCTGCATGATGGTATTAGTATAATGAGTCCTGTATTCTTCTATGGAAGCTCTGAGGAGCCAGCAGTTTGGAGAGGTGCAATTCTTTCAAAGGCTTTAACAGATATACTAAGATATACTGAATGGCCACTAACTGACTACCTTATTATAGATCTCCCACCAGGAACTTCTGATATACCTTTAACTATTATGCAGCTTATTAGATTAGATGGATTAGTAATAGTCACTACTCCAGATAAGATTAGCTATATAAACTCATTGAAGTCTGGATTGATGGCTCAGAAGCTCAAGATAAGGATATTAGGAGTTATAGAGAATATGTCTGACTCTAATAAAGAGAGCTATTCAGATAAGCTTGCTGAGAGACTCTCTGTAGGTGTACTTGGACGAGTTCCTTATAAAGACTCCTTTAAGAATGCAGTAGAGCTAGGAAAGGCCGCATATGAGCTAGATGAGAATATAAAAGAGATCTTTGATAATATAGCAAATAATATAATCAGCATATTAGAAACGAGAAAGATCTAGATTACTTATCTTATCAAAGATAGCTCTTGCTGTAGCCTTTACATTATCGAATGTATCTATGCTATCAAGCTCTTGCTTGTCAACCCATCTATAAGCTGAAGATTCCGCACTTATATTTACTCTGCTACCTTCTGCTAAAGCCACATAAACCATATCAAAGTGCTGGTGCCTCTCTTTAGGGTATACAACATCTTCTAATACTATCACAAAAGGCCTTATCTGATTCTTACCTATACTATCATCTATCTTTAATCTACTTATATCTACATCCAGATCTATTAGCCTTATATCTAAACCAGATTCCTCTTTCGCTTCTCTTATAGCTGCCTCGTTGGGAAACTCGTTTTGCTCTACATGACCTCCAGTGGGAAGCCATTTATTCAACTTCTTATGAAATATAAAGAGCATCCTCTTGGACTCTTTATCTATTATGAAAGTTGTAGCTGTTATGCATCTCTTGTCAAAATTATCTTTAATCAAAGAATCTCACTATATAGCCTTCTAATTAAATCTAATAAAGTTATTTATAATTTTGCAATATATAAATTAAGAATATAGTAGTGGGGTTGTAGCGTAGTCTGGTCTAGCGCGGCAGGCTCCAGAATCATTGATGAGGCGTAAGCCTGTGATTTTCTTCACTGGAGCTATGATACTAATGAAGAAACCTGCAAACCTGGGTTCAAATCCCAGCAACCCCACTACTGATAGCTAATAGATAAAGTAAGTAGCTCATTTGAATATAATTCACTTCTTATATATCTAACTGCTTCTATTTTAAGATAAATCTGAGATACTTATATTCCGTATATGCTAGCTCTTTATAGATGCTAATGCTCTTTAATATCTTAAAATAGCTACTTAAATACTACAAGATCGCTTGATAGCCTAAATCTCTTTATTAACTTTATTAATCAGTTATTGAGATATAAGAGCTTTAATAGCCTAACTCTATGACAATTATATTAATAGATCTTTCAATATTTAGAATAAGTATCTAAAAATCCTTTTTACTATCTATACTTACTCTTATTAAATTATATTGAAGCCTTTTAGATTCCTAAAGCCTTCTTTATATTGCTATCCAGTCCTATCGATTTAATCTTAAATCTCTTTCTCTTATCTAGGAACTTGCCTCTAAATGGCTCTACACTACCTTTTATACCTCTTAACAAGAGAACTGGCTTATTCATCTGATAAGCAAATGTAACCTCCATCAATGTACCGCTGCCACCACCACAAACTATTAGCTTATCTATACTTTTGATGAACTCTATCTCTCTATAGATTCTTGGCCTATTTAAGTTTATAGCTTCTAAACCTAGCTCTCTTGCCTTTGACTCTTCTTCCTCATTGCATGCAAAGCATTTGACATTAAGACCTTTACTACTGAGCTCTTGAGCTATATACATCGGTAGTGACTCTGGATCATAGCAGACATATATCTCTAGATCGTTCTTGTATCTATATAACCTATCTGCAAGTGCTTTAACAAGATTTATATCTCTCTTCTTAATATTTGATGCTGCCCCAGCAATGCCCAACTTAACTCTCATATGATCACTTATATCATATTAGCTATTAGATCAGATAATTATTATCTGCTAATTGATTTAAATCCAATAAGTTTATTGATCCAAATGCATTAGAGTTTTGTGTTCATGCTTACTAATGATTATGAGCGTATTGCTTCTATACTGAGATCTCTATTTACTGCTTGCTTGTTTGATTCATTCATCATCTCCTCTATCTTTACAACTATAGAGTAAACTTTATCGAAGCTCTCTAGCAGCCCCTCCTTACTTAGCTGCTTGCTTAATGGACTGTCATCCCTTGCTAATAATAAGAATAGATTTGGATTCCTCATAGTCTTAGGTATTCTGTTCCTTTCAATAAATTCATTGAAGCTCTCCTCTCCTTTAAATACTGGTATAAGCATCTTGATTAGATCGCTTGCCTTTATTACCTTTCCATCCTCTGTTTTTGTATCTGTAAAGAGATCTGCTGTGTGCCATGCATCATCTGCTACATCATCTATTATAAATCCAGATACTACCTCAATATTCTCTCCCATACTTTTAATCTTACTTGTTGCGTTCTTCGTAATACCTATAACGGCAACTTTTATACTCTTATATCTACATCCAATTTCATTAAGCTTCTTGATAAGCTCTGTAATAGTATTACCTGTAAATGATATATCATCGTATATAATTATCTCTTCATTAATATCTCTCAGTTTTTGAATTGCATCATTACCTCTAGTCATTATAAGATCTTTTGTCTTTAGATTTGGATCTACTATATCTCTTACTCTACTTAAGTGAACCTCAAAGATTCTAGATCTAATAGGATCTATTACTAAAGGCAGCGTTTTTGTATCTAATGCTACTATGGGCTTGCCTTTAGTATCTCCTACTCTCTCTTTAAGCTCCTTTACATGATATAAGAATGGCTGCATAGTATGATCTGCTGAATCTCTTCCTATCAATGATATTAGATCTTCTATAATTCCAACTATATAATTGAAGCGCTCCTTGTTTACATTGCCTTCTTGATCGATCGCTAGCTTAGATATCTCATCGTTAAGCCATAGAACCTTAAGCTTACTATTTATAGATCTCTCTGTGTTCATATATATCGATATAATTTTTTTATATCATAACATTTATAAATAACTTGTTTAATAAAATTTAAATTATAGAATAAAATATCATTATAAATTTTAATTTTATTAAAATCATTCTCAATAGATAATGCAGCTAATCTTATAGTGGGAGCATGAAAGAGATAAGGGATGAGCTTGTAAGGCTCCTTAAAGAGGGGCACTGCACGCCCCGTATAGTTGAGCTATCAAGAGAGCTAAAAGAGTCTTCACCAACAATCCATTACAATATAAAGCAGCTAGAAAAGGCAGGCATAATTATAAGATATAAGGCTGTCTTTAACTATAAGAAGATAGATCAGGGCTACTGTAACTACGTACTTATAAACCTCTCTAATGATGAGTACAGTAATCCAGAGAGGATAGCTAGAGAGCTAGCTAAGTTTCCAGAGGTAGAGAGCGTTGATATAATAACAGGTGGCTGGGAGATTATTATAAAAGTAAGGACCAAAGATGTAGATGAATTTTACGGCTTTGTAAAGAATGTCCTTTCAAAGAGAGGCATATCTAGAACTATCTCTCTAACCTCATTAAAGCAGATAAAGACAGAGTTTATTGAGCTTTATGATGATACTAATATAGTCTCTGACAGCTCTCACAGTAATAAGTAAATCTATTAGTTTTACCAGTTCTCTTTCTTATTAATCTATTATTACAGCTTATACATAGCCTCTTTGAATAGCATTGAAGATATTCCTTTAATCTCTCGCCCTTCTTTCTAGTTTCATAGAACAGCTTAGAGAAGCTTACTGCCTCCTTTATAAGCTCCATAAGCTTTTTATCAGGTATATTCTTGGCTACTGATAATGGATGCACCTTAGCTCTATACAGAGCTTCAACCTTTATTATATTTCCGATTCCTGGAAAGAGCCTCTGATCTAGAAGCAGATCACATATGTAAGCATCTTTGTCTTTTATGCTTTCTAATGCCTTCTTGTAGCTATATCTTTTAGAGAGCACATCTTGACCATATCTCTTTATCTTGCTCAAAAGACTTACAGAGCAGTTATAGAAGTATACTGATGCTTTATCTGTCTTTATATAAAGCCTTAACGCCTTATCAGGCTTAGTCCTATTATCTATAGAGTAGCTGCCATACATGAGGAAGTGAATCCTTAAGTAGCCCAATCCATCAACCTTAACTAGTAGATTCTTACCATATGAGCTAACAGATGATATATATCTGCCTCTTAGCTTATCTATATCTATCTTCTTTGTATTACCTCCTGCTTCTTCTATGATACTTCCTTTAAGCATACTAAGGCGCTCCGCTATGACTTTTACTCCAGGACCCTCCATAATATTAACACTGCCTAAGCACTGGCTTATATACTAATATTACTTATTAGCAAAGCTTAGTTATTATTTATTATATAATAACTAGCATAAACGGGCCTGGCGGGATTTTCATTAGTATTTTGAACCCGCGACCTCCAGCTTAGAAGGCTGTCGCTCTATCCAAGCTGAGCTACAGGCCCGTAAGAGATAGACATTATCTATATTAAGATTAAAAAGCTTATTAATCATTTTGTATTTATATAATCTTCAATCTTATATACGCTAAAGCCGTTTCTGTATACTGCTTCAGAGGCATCATCTACCTTTATATTAAGAGTCTCGGCTATCAATCTTATCGATTTAGAGACTTCGAAAGGGCTAGGCGCCACTGCAGGTGCATCAGACTCTGTAAGTAGCTTATCTATACCTAGCTTCAATATAACTTCTCTCCTCTTCTTGCTATCTAATGGAGGCACAGATACAAATGATTCGCTATTCTCTATAAATCTCATAAGCTTTATATTATCTACAGATCCTTCAAAGTAATGGAATACTATCTTATCTAGATTGTAGCTACTAATTATATCAATAACTAGATCTATAGCAGATCTAGAGTGTATTATTACTGGCTTTCTAAGCTCCTCTGCCTTTTTAAGAAACTCTCTAAAGACATACTCCTGTCTGCTTCTATTTGCTATGTTCCTAATGAATAGATCTATACCTATCTCTCCAATAGCAACTATTCTATCCTTTAGCTTATCAATTACCTTTAAGAAATCTTCTAGGATTGGATTGTCTAGAGCTGCATTTTGTGGATCTATTCCTGCAGCTGGAAAGATATGCTTATAATCTGCTATATTTAGATTAACTATATTTGAGTTTATGGATGTTCCATTAGTTATAAATATGCCATCAGAGCTTCTAATGCTCTCTATCTCTATATTATTAAGCATATCTATATGGCAGTGTGCATCAAATAGTCTCATAGAACCACTTTAATATTTTTACTCTTTAATTAAGATTATGGCTCTTAGACTTTATATATTAGTACCATTCTTTATATTGCTAATAGCACCATATCTATCAAGATCTGTAGTTATAGGAAATGCTACATTATATGCCCCTGCAGTAGACTTAACGAACAATACTGGAATATTGACAAAGGTAAGCTTATATGTCACTAATGGAGATGGCAATATAGCTATAAAAGGCCCTATAAGCGTAGGTAGCTCTACATATAACGCTTCTAAGACAGCAGTTTATGTGGCGTCTAGATTCTTAGGTGTTAATCCAGATGCATATAACTTTACATACATAATATATGATAACAACTCCACAGTCTCTGGCCCAAGTATAGGTGCAGCCTTTACTATCTTAGCGATATCTGCCCTATCGCATAAGCCCTTTAGAATTAACTTCTCCGTAACAGGTACTATAGAGCCAAATGGGAGCATAGGCCTTATTGGTGGAGTATACGATAAGGCTTCTGCTGTAAAATCAAACGGCATAGATATATTCTTTGTGCCTTATGCAAGCAATAGAAGCTTTGAATATGAGCTCTACTATCTAGTAAGCAGAACATTTGGCATAAAGTTAATAGAGCTACCGAATATATCTGTAGCTTACAATATACTGATAAATGGAAGCCCTATAAGCAATTATAGTAAATATATTGTTAATTTTAACCCATACGTTAACTATAATGTAGAGCAGATAAGGCCTGTAAATATAAGCTGCAGCTCATGTAATCTTACCGGATTTTATATACTAACAAATCAGACATTTAATATTACATTAAAGCAGCTAGATAAGTTAAGAGAATTTAAGAACTATACTGGCTTATATCTAAACTATAGCAGATTGATAAACGAGACTTATAGTATAAGAAACAATTCCTATCTATATACTGCTGATGATATAAACTTCTTAAACTTCATCAATATCTTCACATTCAATAATAACTTTATAAATATAAGCTCTGGTAGAAGTCTGCTACTTAATACTTATGCCTACTGTCTATCTCTACAACAGCCAAACCCAACATATAGTAATATAGATTATCTCTATAATGGAGAGCTTAGACAGATGTTAGGAATGTATGTAGTTAATACATCCCTTTCTATATATAACAGCTCAGTTCAAGATACTGATGGAGCTATTAGAATTGCTAATATAGCTGGAGAGGCTCTTGGTTGGTGTGATGCTGCAGATACATTATATAATCTAAACTACTCTGGAGCGCCAGTCCAGTTTAATAGCAATATTGTAAAGACAGCTTATAGCTATATAACAAATGTAAGTGGTATAGTTAGTCCTTATAGCTATGTCGCTATAGAGGCTTATAGGCAAGGTAACTACCCATTAGCTATACTAGCAAGCGCATATGCGATCTCCTTTAACTCCTCTATACCATCTAACTTAAGTATTAACTCTATAGAGAGCATTATAGATAGTATGAAGATAGATGATAGCTTTGCCTATGAGTTTGCTAAGCAGGCATACTTTTATATTCAAGAAGCAGAGATAAACAAGAACAATAGCTCATTATACAATACATATATGGCAGATGCTTATACTAGCGCTAGGCTAGCATATAATATAAATAATGCTATAAACATAATAAGAGCAGATGCAATAAATAGCTCTGTTGGAGTTAGTAATCAGAGCATAAGATCTCTAGATCTACAGATCTATCAGATTGGTATATATATAAAAAGATTAGCTTATCTAATAATCTTAAATATAACACTAAGCTTTATATTATTTATATTAATAATCATAATACTTACTAATAATAGAAGAAAGAGCAGCAGGGTGTAATTAATGCCAAAAGGAATGCTAGGTAAGGTATGTGTGTCGTGTGGTAGATTAACAACAGACTATACAGACTTCGTCTGCCCTGTATGTGGCAAGACAGAGATTATTAGATGCAAGCATTGCAGGAAGATAGCAAATACATATATGTGCAATAGCTGTGGCTTTGAGGGACCATAAATGTCCAAGGTTAGTATAGTATATAGGATCTACCCTAAAGAGAACTACAACTCTGAAAGGCTTAAGAGTAAGCTGATGGAGCTTGGAGCAAAAGGAGTACAGGAAGAAGAGGTTGCCTTTGGTATAAAGGTTGTGAAGGCATTATTCGTCTATGAGGACTCTGAAGGAAGCACAGAGATAGAGGATTCAATAAAGAAGCTAGAGGATGTAAACGAACTAGACGTTGAAGAGGAGTCATTGATCTAATAGCCTCTCATAGCTCTTTGCCTCTTCTATAACTCTGTTTATATTCTTCCAATGGCTGCCTTCCCAATAGATCTTATTGCAGTGCTTACATAATAAAAATCTCTCATATCTTTTTAATAGATCGCTGTGTATATTTAATCTCTTTGCTTTGATCCTTCCTATAGGAGTAAGCTTATTTCCACATATACTGCAGTAGCTATTATTGTATGAGAAGCTTATCTTCTTTCTTAAAAGATGCATTACATATGCTATCTCGTAGGCCACATCATCTTGCTTTACATAAAATGCATTAATGCCTCTTTTTACAGCTCTTTGATATAGCTGCTTATCTGCTGTAACAAGTATAAGCTTTAACCTCTTTGAATAGCTTAGTAGATAGTTATCATCAAAGTTCTCCGGTATAACTGTCTTTACACCTAGTAATCTAAGCCATCTTCCGAGATTTATATGCATCGCATCTATAAGCAGCTTAGCCATTATATAACGCTCTTATAGCAGTATAACCATTACTTGCCTTATCTCTATCAAATATAAGTATATTTGCATTTGAGATAGACTTTAGACTCTCCTCGTGAGTTATTACTAAGACCTGCTCTACTATATTACTTATACCACTGCTTAAAGCATTAGCGAAGCTGTTTATTCCCTTACTATCTATATTATGGGTTGGCTCATCTAGAATTAACCATCTAAGATTTGGGACTAATACTGAAGCCATAGCTACTCTCATTACTATACTTGCAACGCTCTTCTCACCACCACTTGCAAATCCTTCTATACTTATCCATCTATCTTGGGCAATCTGGCCTTCTAGCTTATAATCATCCTCTGTTGGATTGAATCTTATGGATAGATAGTCTGAATAAGGATATGCTTTAAGCCAGATCTCTGACATTAGCCTGTTTATTGAGTCTATGAGCTCATTTCTCAGATCTGCTTCTGTCCCTTTGATTACTGCTATTAGAGTATCTATGAAAGCCAGCTCCTTTCTTCTTTTATCTATCTTCCTCTCTATCTCCTCTATATTCTTTATCTGCTGTAATATCCCTATTCTCTGAGTATCTAGATCTCTACTATGCTCCTCCTTTGCCTTATACTGAGCATCTAGATTCGATCTCTTTGCATTAAGATCCATAACCTCTCTCTCTAAAGGCTCTACCTCTGCCTCATTTATGCTTATGCTGTCTCTCTTTGCAATTATCTCCTCTAGCTTTATTACTAATTGACTATGCTCCTGCTTATATCTCTGTAGATCATCATAACGCCTTTTCTTAACTAAAAGCTCGTTTATCTTTGTATCTAAAGACTCTTGATTCGATCTAAGCTCCTTTTGCTTATTAATGAGCTCATTCTCTTTTATAGCTATCTCATTTAATCTTCTGCTTAACTCATCTATATCTTTTATGTTCTTGCTTAGATAGTCCATCCTCTCTCTTAGCTTTATCTCTGACTCTCTCTTGCTTTTAAGCTCTCTTAGCTCCCTTTCATAGCTGTATACTAAGCTATTTAAGCTATCTATCTCCTTCTTAATATTATCTATTAATGCGACTCTCTTGCTTATAAGCCTCTCTTTCATATCAGCAGGGATCTCTCTCTCGCATACAGGGCATTCAGATATCTCTTTATTCAAGATACTTAGCAGCTCCTGATTATCTTTAAGTAAGCTGTACTTTACGCTTATATCTGATCTCGCTTTTGTTATCTGATCTTCTTTATCCTTTATAGAGCCATCTATCTGGTTAATATCAGATATGCTTGCTGCTATGCTATCTAACTCTGCCTTTCTCTTCTTTGACTCTTCAATATCTCTTTCTATATTTATCTTGATGCTCTTTATTGAATCTAGCTCCCTGCTTATACTATCTAATTCTCTCTTTACAGCATCTCTCTCCTTAACTGCATTATTGAGCTCCTCTATAATGCTAGAATCTAAGCTCTCTTCTTCTAAACGCTTTATGCTACTCTCGATACCCTCTATCTTACCTCTTAGCGTATCTACCTCTCTGCTTAACTCCTCATATAGCCTCTTCTTAGTCTTAAGCTCGTTTAGCTGCTTAGACTTTACGCTTAACTGCTCCTCTACAAGCTTTAGCTGCTGATATATCTGATCTCTCTCCTTTATTAACTCCTCTATTCTATCAACCAGCTCATCCAATCTCTTCTTTAAGCTGTCCTTATCAAGCGATTTAATATTCTTTATATCATCCTCTATTAATGCTTTTATGCTGTTATATACACTTCTTGCAGTCTGCTCGCTTGTAAATAGCTGATCTAAGCCTATCATACTATCTATCTGCTTCTTCCTCTCGCTCTTTTGCATATCTATAAAGTATAGCATCTTGTTCTGCTCTGCGTATATCACTCTTGAGAATGTATCATAATCAACCTTAAGAGCTGCCTCTATCTCCTCTGTAACTTTAGTGGGCTGTGTCTGTATAAGTCTATTATTTTTATATAATGTGGCCTCTGCTTTACCAGATCTGCTTATACTCCTTACAACCTTATATATATCATTACCTACATCAAACTCTAGCTCTACAGATGCAGAGTCTTCTTTTATAGGCCTATCAGTTATAACATCCTTTATATTTATCTCCTTTCTATTGCTAGCAGGAAATCTTCCATATAATGCATAAGATATCGCATCAAGAACAGAGCTCTTTCCAGCACCCATTATACCTATTATTATGTTTACTCCTTTACTGAATGTAATCTCATTATACTTATGGGTCTTCCAGTTCTTTAGCACAAGCTTTCTTAACATTAAAAGTAATTAAGAAGCTTAAATAATATAAATCTATTAAGATGCGTATAATGGAGATAACTAGCTTACCACTTCATGATGGTAAAGCGCCGCGATGGCTACTATCAAGGATGCAGAGGCTCTCTGATATACTTGTATCTTATATCTTAGATAACTTTGGAAGCTCCTGGCTTATAGAGAGATTAACAGATAGTCTTTGGTTGCAAGCGCTTTCATGTGCCTTAGGATACGACTGGCATAGTAGCGGTACTACAACAGTAACGCTTGCCGTAATAAAAAGAAGCTTGTCTAATAATGAAGAGCTTAGAGTTGCTGGTGGTAAAGGAAAGGCAGCCATGAATATAAACAATGATATAGAAGAGATCTCAAAGAGCTTCGATCTTGATAGTAGTAAGCTCTTAAATATAAACAGGTTAGTATTTAAGATAAACTCAACTATGGTATATGATAATATTGGAATGTACCATAGCAGTATGCTTATAAGCAGAGAGGGCAGATTCGGGATTATACAGCAAGGTATGATGAGCAGCTATGCCATAAGATTTCAGATCCTAGATAGTAGCTTAGATAATAAAGACATAACAAACGAGACAAACAGAAGCATATATGCAGATAGCTCATATGAAAGCATAGATCTGACATTTAATAAGAATCTTAATATAAAGAAGGAGATCCTTGAGCTAATAAATAATGATATAGATACTATTAATACTTTCAGATTTCATATATTTCCTAAAAGGCATCAGCTAATAAAAGAGATAGATCTATCAGCAGATGCAAGAAGAGTGCTCATGGAGCTATCTGATAGAGGCATCGAGAGGATAGAGGAGCTTATAGACGCAAAAGGAATAGGAAGGAAGACTGTCAGGTCATTGGCATTATTGGCTTCTTTGCTATACGATGATGAGATCTATAAGAGAGATCCATTCTTGTATGCTTATACAGTCGGTGGAAAGGACGGCACTCCATACAGAATAAGCCTCAAGCACTATGATGAACTAATAGCCACTTTTAATGATATTATAGATGCTATGAGCAGGAATGAGGTAAACCTTAATAAATATAACATAATTAATAGGATATCTAATCTTGTTAATAATGAATACAAAAGAAGGTTGATTGCTTGGGAGCGATACCAAGAAAATGGAAGAAGAAAGGAAGAATGAGATGGAAGTGGTTAAAGAAGAGAAGAAGAAGATTAGCTAGAGCAAGAAAGCAGAGAGTAGGAGAGCTATAACTGCTTATAATAATATCTAATCTAGATTTACTTTTTTCTTAGTCTTCTCATTAAGGCGGATAGCAGACTTATAGATAGACCTGAGATTAGTACTAGAATAAAGAAGAACTCGCCAGCAGCATAAGGTAATAGGTCATATGCCTTACTTATAAATGGTATTGCTATGTACTGCAGCGCTAGATATAATGGCAGAATAAGCAGATACATCTTAAACTGGAACTTTAAAGTCTCTTTCATTAGCTCTTTATAATTATCCATAAACTCTTTTAACTCCTCTTGAGTTATCTGACTTTGGCTTTTACCTTTGAATCTATTAGATATTGCTATATTCTTCTCTCTAAGCTCCTTATAGCGTTTAGAGTTTGTTAGCTTATATGCAGTATATGATGAATATAATACATAAGCTAACCCTAATATAAGTATTACTAGACTACCCTCTTGCATTACTATCATTAAATATCTCTTCTAGGAGATTATTTAATCTTTCTATGCTCTCGTTTAGCTTATTATCATGATTCTGTAATATATAGACAGGCAGTCTAGAGATATTAGATACAGAAGCAAGCATTGCTATATGCATATCTCTCTCTAGTGCAATGTCGTATACACTTGATGCCTCTCTCTGTCTGCTCTTATCATTTAACCTTCTATTATATATCTCTTCTGGAGATGCATCTATATAGATTATTGCAACCAGATTCTTTAATCTATCAAACTCTTCTTTATTAAAGTTTGGTATATATCTATAACCTCCTTTAATAGAGTAAAGATGTGTATCTATAACTAGATTCTCTTGCATCTCATTTATCTTATCTAGCGCATAGAATCTTGCCTCTATTATGGCATCTGTTTTAAGGTATCTAAGCTCATCCTTTTTAGAGAGCTTGTACTTATCTTTAAGATACTCAAACATAAGGTCTCCTATATTAACTGCCTTATACTTCTTTATGCCATTTACTAAGCTGGTCTTCCCAACACCTTGCATTCCTAGAAGTAAGGCTCTTCTATACATATAATTCAGATAAAAATTAGAAAAAGAAATAGTTAAAATCTTTATTATATCTTTTACTCTGGCTCTGGATTCTCTGATGGGTTACTGCTGCTGCTCTTTGTACCCTTTGCACTTATCATATCATCTATTCTTAGTATTATTACTACTGCCTCTCCTGCGCTTATGAGTACTTGTCTAACTACTCTTGCTGGCTCTATTACTCCTATCTCTGACATATTTCCTATTGATGAGTTCGCTACATCTACTCCGTATACTGCTCCATTCTTCTGTGTGTGCTTATTCTCTAGCTCTACTAATAGGCTTACTGAGTCTGCACCGCTATTCTCTGCTAATGTTGCTGCTATTGATTTCAATGCATTTGCATACGCCTTAACTGCTAGCTGCTCCTTTCCTGGTATCTCCTTTGCATACTCTTCTAACTTTCTTGCAATCTCTAAGTATGTTGCGCCTCCACCATATACATATCCGCTATATCCATCTCCTCTATCCTCTACTAATGCTGTTAGCGCCCCTATTAGATCTGTTAATGCTCTCTCTGCCTCATCTAATGCCTGCTGTGAGCTTGCCCTTATTAGTATTGATACGCTCTTTGGATCCTTGCACTTCTCTACAAATACCATCGCTTCATTTCCTATCTTTCTCTCTTCTACTAGGCCAGCAAATCCTAGATCGTTCTTAGATAGATCATCTATCGTTGTTACTATCTTTCCACCTGTTGCTCTTGCTAATGCCTCCATATCGCTCTTCTTTACTCTTCTTACTGCCATTATTCCATACTTTGCTAGGAAGTGCTGTGCTACATCGTCTATTCCTTTCTGTGTGAATACAACATTAGCTCCTACTTCCTTAAGCTTATCTGCCATCTCCTTTAGCATCTCCTGCTCTTGCTCTAAGAACTTCTTTATCTGATCTGGAGATGTTATCTCTATTCTCTCCTCTGCCTCTGTCTTCTTTATCTCTAATGCATAGTCTAGCAATGCAATCTTTGCATTCTCTATTCTCTTAGGCATATTTGGATGTGCTACTTCTTTATCAATAACAATTCCGTTTATGTACTTTGTATCTTCTATTGAGCCACCTACCTTCTTCTCTAGCTTTATTCTATCTTTGTCTACTATTATCTTATTATCGACCTTCTCCATTACCTGCTTAATAGCGGATATAACCTCCTTAACTAATCTCTCCTTTACTTTATCATCTCCTATGTTCTTTGATGCTAGAGTTACCATTCCTACCTTGACTAGCTTGTCTGTATCTTCTATTGATATCTTATTTGTTAGATCCTTAAGTACCTCTAATGCTCTCGCCGTAGCTAGCTTATAACCTGCTATTATATTTATTGGATGAACTCCTTTCTCTATTAAGTCTCCTGCCTCCTTTAATAGATTACCTGCTATAACTACAACGCTTGTTGTTCCATCACCAACCTCCTTGTCCTGCGTCTTTGCTATCTCTACTAGTATCTTTGCTACTGGATGCTCAAGGTTCATCTCATTTAGTATCGTTGCTCCATCATTTGTTATTATTATGTCTCCTAGATCGCTGATTAGCATCTTGTCCATTCCCTTTGGTCCTAATGTCGTCTTTATTATGTTTGCTACCGCTACTCCTATTGCTATATTTGTCCTTAATGCATCTCTTCCTAATACTCTACTTGCGCCCTCAGGTAGAACCACATATTGTGGATTCAATCTATTCTCTTCCGCCATATGATCACCTACTTACAAAAAGTATAAACATACATTAATACTTTGTATCAATTAATAGGTTATTATTGAATATCTATTTAAATCTTTCTATACTACTTAAATTCGAAAGTGTAGTTAATACTTTTAATAAGATGCTTAGAACTAATATTAAGATAGATGTCTAAGGAGCATGTTAAGAAGCTAGCTGAGAAGCTTAAGGATCTAGAGGAGAGAAAGAAGAAGATAGTTAAGAATAAAGCTACCGAAGATGGATACTATCATATAGCTAGACTTATAGCAAAGACTAAGGAGGAGATACAGAGGGCTAGTAGGCAAGGCTCCACAAGCTATGGATTCTCTGTAAAGAAGACTGGTGACAAGACAGTAGCGTTAGTTGGCTTCCCTAGTGCAGGTAAGTCTTCATTGATAAATGTGCTTACTTCTGTAAATTCAAAGACTGCAGAGTATGCTTTTACAACAACAGAGGTTATACCAGGTATGCTTATATACAAGGATGCGCATATACAGATCTTAGATCTACCTGGAATAATAGAGAATGCAGCTACTGGTAGAGGAAACGGAAAGGCAGTGTTAGCTGCAGTAAGAGCGACAGATCTAATATGCATAGTACTAGATGTAAACGATTATACTAAGATAGATAATATATTAGAGGAGCTCAGGAGAATGCATATCTATATAAATAAGAGGAAGCCAGATATAAAGATAGAGCAGAAGAGCAGCGGAGGTATAAATATAACTGGCAAGGCATCTGTTAACAAGAATGAGATTATATATATACTCAAGAGCATAAGTATATACAATGCAGATGTTATAATAAATGATCCTGTTGATGCTGAGGAGTTTATAAGTATAGTGTATAACAATGCGAAGTACGTAAATGCGATATGCGCATTAAATAAGATAGATCTTAATGAGAGCTATAACGAGATAGCTGATCAGATAAGTAAGAGATATAATATAGAGGTTATACCTATAAGCGTTATGAAAGATATAAATATAGATAAGCTAAAAGAGGCCATATTCAGAAATCTTAATATAATTAGAGTATACACAAGATCAAAGCTAGAGGATGAGCCAACGCCTATGATACTAGATAAAGGATCGACAGTCTATGATGCCGCGAAGAAGATTCACTCAGAGCTAGCGAGAGAGATGAGGTATGCGTATATAACTGGAAGAAGCGTTAAGTTTAGTATGCAGAAGGTAAGTCCACAGCATGTACTTGAGGATGGAGATATTATAACTATAGTTAGATGATGCTTATGGCTATAAAGTACTGGGAGTTTGAGGATGCTGCATTAAGGGAGAAGATTAAGAATCCAAGCGTTGCTGTAATTGCTAGACTTTTTTATGATAATGAAACTGAGGCATACAGATTTGCAGCTATACTTAAAAGTATAAAAAAGAGAGGCAGCGCAAGGCTTAAAGATATAGCTACTGATAATAAGGACATACCTTTAGCAACTATAAAGCGCTATCTAGACTTTGGTATAAATATAGGGCTTATAAAGTATGAAGACAAGTACTACTCCTTTACAGAAAGATTCTTAACTACATTTAAGAATATTACTCTATATATAAAGGCTTGGCTAAGCAGCAGTAATGAGGAAGATTTAGATCTTCTATTTCCAAATGCTAAGAAAGGCAAGAGAGATACTAATAATGATAAGAGCGGATCCGGTGGGATTTGAACCCACGACCTACTGGTTAAGAGCCAGTCGCTCTGACCAACCTGAGCTACGGATCCATTCAGTGAGATTTTAAGTAAAATCAGTTTAATAAATATTTAAGTCATAGCTGATATAAATATCTTAAGGCTGCATCCATTCTATCTCGAAGTATCTATTATTGCTATCACTTATCCTAATCTCTTTAAGCTTATAGTAAGTTACAGATGACTCTCTATCTGCTATAGAGATTAATGCATTAAGATTCATCTCCTTAGCTCTCTCTATTATTGATAGTAATAGCTTACCATCAATGTACTCATCCTCTGCAAGTGAGTATATCGCATAAGATGCCTTATCTCTATTTGGTATCATTGTAAAGCCTCTATCTCTATGATACAAGACAAAGTCTATATCTATCCTCTTAACCTTTGATATCTGCGGTATAGCTAGTATAAAGCTCTTCTTAACAGAATGGGCCACTCTTATAGCTCTGGCCCACTCTGATGTCAAAAGCTTGCTGTTCTCTGGAAATACATGCAATACATGCTTAGAGTGGGAGATCTTATTATCTGATCTATCGGATGGCTTTATTCCTGGAAAGTATATTCTAAAGTTAGAGCCAAACTTGAAGCCAGACTTTACAACAAAGCCGTTATCCCTCCAATCTGCATAAACATTATACATAAGATCAAAGAATCTATGTCTCCTTCTTGCTGACTTATACATTGCTTCTTTATCATAGTTTGCTTTGATTATACCTTTATCAATCAGATATAAGGTCTCAAATATATCATACTTTACAAGCATCCCAGAGCTGCTATCCTTATAGTTGCCATACTGCCCAAACCACAGCTCATTGTACAGAAGCTCTGAGAGCTCATTGATCTTGCATAATGATATAAGATCATCTTTTATAAAAGATACCTCTATAACCCCACTAGGAAGCTCTATAGCCTTCTTTGAATACTCTTTGATGTTATAACCAACTGTCTTATCTAGAGAGTAGCTTGTTAGTGCATAAAGGCCTCTCTCCCTCCAGTCTTTATATGTAGCGTATCTTGCATAGAATCTTTTAATATCGCTATACTGCCTTAGTATATGATCTATATCGAGCTCTCTTCCATCCTTATAAAGCTTTGCACCTCTAACTTCCATCAGATATACTATCTCTTCAGGCTTCAGATACACTCTATCTTTATTAACTGCTCCTATAAAGGCTTCCTTTAGCTCATTAAATGTCTCTAAGTCTAAGCTATACGCGCTGTTACCGCTCAACTCTAGCTTAAGCATATAAGGAATTTAGTTATATAAAGATAATTAGCCTTTAAGCTTATACTTCTCTAATGCCTCTTCTTCTGCTATGCTACATACTGGTAGTATTAATGTTGCTAATCTATAGCTATATTGCATTCTAATAAGATCTGATAGCTTAGCATATACTATGCGCTGTGAGCTCGTTCCAAGATCAGACATAAGAAGAATCATTGTATCATCATCTATTATATTTAATCGTCTATCTTCCTGAGCCTTGCTTATAGTTGCATAAGCCTCCTGCAGAGACATAGATCTCTTAAGCTCCTTATTTATATCTAGTATTATTACAGAATGCATCTTTATCTCTAGATTAAGCTTTAACTTGTCTAAGAAAGAGGTTGGCTTATAGTTATCTAGCCAGTAAGGTAATGTGAATGGTGGTGCAAACTTATATATATCTAGATTTGATAGACTATATACAAGATGTAAGAAAGAGAGATTGTTTACTACCTTGAATCTTATACCCTTGCTGCTTAAGTAGTCTAGCAGTATATGATGCGTTGTAGCTATTAATGGATCTCCAGGAACAAGTAATGCTATATTGCTAGTAGCTGCCTTATCTAGTATTACGCTTGCTCTCTCCTCTAAGCTACTTCTATCTAATGGATATACCTCCTTATTAGCTAAGCTCCTTATATAATTTAAATAATCATCCTCAACAAAGCTTGTATAGCTATCTAGATATAGATAATCAGATCGCTTTATAGCCTCTATAGCGCCTATAGATAGGTGCTCTATAGAGTAGCCTAAACCAATAAGATAAAACATCTAATCAGAGATTCCCTCAGAAGTTATCTTTATAACACACTCGCCCTCTGGAAGGAATGGTGAGTCAACTAATCTTACGACTCTCTTGTTCTCTCTGCTCTTCTTTATGTATAGTCTTACTGTTGCTGCATGTGCTAGTATATTTCCACCTATTGGGGTTGTAGGATCAGCAAATGATACTGCAGGGTTATCCATAACCTGATTTGTTATATATACTGCTAAGTTGTACTTATCTGCTAATGACTGTAGCTTATGAAGATGCGCTGCAAGCTTCTGCTGCCTTTCTCCTAGAGAGCTTCTACCCACAAACTCTGCTCTAAATAGAGCCGTTAGCGAATCAACTACTATAAGCTTTATGTTCTTCTCTTCTATCAGCTTATCTGCATGCTCTACAGCCAGTATCTGCTCCTCTGTGGTGCCTGCTCTAATAAGATATATGTTCTCTAATACAGATTTATAATCTAGGCCTTTTGCTGTAGCTATCTCACTTATTCTCTCTGGTCTAAATGTACCCTCAGTATCTATAAATAACACTCCACCGCCTAAGCCGCCTCGTTCTGGAGGTAGCTGAACATTAACAGAGAGTTGAAAGCCTATCTGAGACTTACCACTTGCAAATCTACCATAAACCTCTGTTATACCTCTTGTTTCTATACCTCCACCTATAAGCTGATTAAGATTCTTAGAGTTAGTGTCTATCTTTGCTACACTCTGCCTTCTTTCATACTCCTCCATACCAGTTATAAATTCAACTTTTGTAGCGTTCTTCGCTGCCTCTATCGCTTTCTTAGCAGCATCTACGCTCATCTCGGCTACCTCTGCGAGCTCGTGAGGTGATGCGACCGCAACCTTCTCTAATGTATCATAGCCAGCAGCTCTAAGCTTCTCTGCTGTTGCCTCTCCTATGCCTGGAAGATCCTCTATCTCTTTTATATCATCATTCTTAGCCATATATATCATATCTATTTAGCATTTTAAATTTAAACATATTACTTTTATAGTGCTTATAAATCTATCTATATGCTTTAATATAGTTGCCAGCGCCATTAGAAGCGCTGGCAAGGCGACCAGTTTAGAGAATGAGCATCAGTTAATATTTATTTAAGCAAAGATATAAATAAAAATATGTATAATTCGATTAAACTAGATTTTAATAATAAAATAATATAAAAAGATTTTGTTATTTTTTAATTAGTTATCAAGATAGTTTAATTATTATAACTAATTAATTAGATTAAAAGCTACTGTGAGATAGATGACATTCTTTACATTAGACAAGAAAGGAACTGCTGCTGCCTTGTTAATGGGTTTTGTGATCTTCTTGTGCGGCTATCTTGCTTTTAGTATATCAATAGGGCTTATTCTGCTACTAAGCTTATTTGAGTTCCTAGTGCTATCATACATAGTAACTGAGATAGGCTCATATAAGAAGAAGAAAGCAAAGCTATACCAGAAGAGCAGAGGCTTGGCAAATGTAATTGGAAATGGATTAACTGTCTTTTTACTTTCTATAATACTTGTACTTTTAAGCAATAGCTCTTTAAAAGAGCTGATAGTATTCTCAATGATCGCTAGTGTTGCTGGCATTACATCTGATAAGTTCAGCAGCGAGCTAGCAGTACTATACACTAGCAATCCTATTGATATATTAACCTTTAAACGTGTAGAAAAGGGCACCTCTGGAGGAGTTACTGCAGTAGGATTCTTCTTTGGCTATATAGGATCTTTTATAATAGGCCTTGATGCTTACGCATTATCTTTAATCTTTCATCTAAACAGTGCTTATCTATTAGTATTACTAATATCATTAGCTGGCTTCATAGGCAATATAGCAGATTCTATAGCAGGACATTTTGAAGAGAGAGGCTATGGCAACAAGTTCACTAGCAACTTTATATGCAGTCTTATAAGTGCAATCTTCGGTTATATATTCGCTTTAATTGCTATATAGATTTTAGAGAATTATTATGGCTAGTAGTTGCTTGTTAAGATGGCTTTACTTAAAGATTATGATAACTGTTCATACATTAACCTCTAAAATTTATAAGACTTAGAATCAATATTATTATAGATTAAAGCTTATGCGAGTGTAATTTAGCCTGGTAGAATGCGGCCTCCCCAAGGCCGAAACCCGGGTTCAAATCCCGGCACTCGCATATTTTATATAAAAACAAATATAAACCTTTATTAGATTAATACTACTGTGATATTAATGAGTATGTATAAGTATATTCAAGAGACTTTTCAGAATGAGTATAAGGAGAGAAGTCAAGAGTATAAGGAGAGGTTAGCAAGATGGGCCGATGAGCCTGTTGTAAAGAGAATAGATAAGCCAACAAATATAGCAAGAGCTAGAAAGTTAGGATATAAAGACAAGCAAGGAGTTATTGTAGTAAGAGTTAGAGTAGATGGAGGTAAGACAAAAAGAGAGAGATTTGATGGGGGTAGAAAGCCGTCTAAATCAGGAAGGTTCTATTCAAGGCATAAGTCTTTAAGGATGATTGCAGAGGAGAGGGCAAATAGAGAATATAGGAACTGCGAAGTTGTAAACTCTTATTTTGTTGGAAGCAGATCTAATACAAAGTATTATGAAGTTATACTAGTAGATAGAAATCACCCAGCAATAATTAATGATAAGTTTTATAGTCAGATAATAAGAAGAAAGGGGAGAGCATTTAGAGGATTAACCTCTGCTGGAAGGAAGGTAAGGGGCTTACTAGCTTAAATCTTTTATGCCTCTTATTACTTATTCTAGAAGAATGAGCTATAAAGAAGGCTTGGAGTTATCTAATAGCTTGGCTAAGTTATTTAGAAGACCATTAGTTATGCTTAGAGGTAAAAAGGATATAACATTATTATCCAAATTAGCATCGTTAAAGGGATTTAAGGATATACTAATTATAGTAAAGGAATCAGATAGATACGTTATAAGATATTTTGTAGTTGATGCACTAGGAAACAGATTTCATTTTGTAAAGGAGTATGATCTTAATGACACATTACAAGGTAGTAATAGAGTTAGATTCACCAGATATAGATATAAGTAAGATAATAAAGGACCAGAGATATAAGAGAAGTGTCATAAAGGCAGTTAAAAGTGATAAGAGATTTACTATATATATAGAAGGAGAGGATATAATAGCTGTTAAAGCGTCTATAAATGCGATACTAAGAGACCTAGAAGCAATAGATAAGGCAATAAAGATATAAAGAAACTGATTATGAAGTTGTCTTATCAATAGCAGCAGTTGGGCTTTTGCTTGACTCTCTGCTATATATATAATACTCTCTTATTAGAAGTATTAGAGTTAATATAGGGGATATAAAGAATAGAAATACCTCATATATAAATCTAGACTCCTTATGCTTCATTATCTCTTTATCACTTATACTTACTTCCTTGATATTTCTAAACTTATAAAATGTTAGAGATATAGCTAAAGAGAATATAAGAATCAGGAATATAAACGTTAAGCCACCATAGCCTATAGCTCCCCCGTTAGTGAATGTTACAATCTCTGTTGTAGTTAGAAATGCACTTGCTATAGAAAGTATAATATAGGCAACTATAGAGATCTTCAAGCTACCTTTTATACCATGCTTTGAGCTATATATCTGATAGCCTATTATAGATAACATTATTATAGATATGACTATTGCAATAGCAGAGTTTGTAAATAGATATGTAAGACTAGAGCTTATAGATAAGATTAGATTTATATATACACTTATTAATGTTATATTGAATGCTAATATAGATAATGCAAGCGATGCAAAGATTATCATTATAACCTCTCTATAGTAATGCTTCACTATTCTTAATATCTCACCTAAGAATACAGATAGAAGTATTATAAATGCGATATCGAAATGAGGCAGATACTTGACCTCTGAGAAGCCTGCAAATATTAGTGGTAGTGATGCTGCTAAGTAGAGTATAGCAGATCTATCCGCATTATGCAGAATATCTAAAACTAGAAAGATTATAGTTGAGGCTATTACGATATATACGAACAAAGGCATCAGCGTAGAGCTATAAAGCAGAGAGCCGATTAAGCCGAAGCCATTACCTCCAAAATTAAAGTTAATACCGCTTGGCTGAAACTCTGCTACTGTCATAAATAATGGTGTTGAAGGTGTTGTAAACTTCTTAGATAGTGATAGATAGCTTACTACAGTATGCCTCAGCGGAGTTGCTATAACAAAGACAAATGCTAATATTATAAATATACCTATTGTAGCCATATCTCTAAAACTCGAGGACTTTTTGCTGAAGTATGATATGCTCTTTATTACCCTTTCTATTATCTGTAGACCGATAACTGCTATTAATGCCAGTATAGCAAATCCAACAGTTATTGGTATATGAAATACTGATGGAATTCTACCAGATAGTGTAGCGTGATATGGATGATAAAGTGCTAAGAAGACTGATATAACAGCTATTACAATAACGTTAAATATATAGAAATCCTTTAACGCATGCTTATCCTTGATAAAGAAGATTATACCTTGAAGCAGTATATAAAGCGCAAGTATTCCAGCATCTACTGTATAGTAGTGAGCGCCTAAGAAAGTTGAGGCAAATGCTATACCAGATAGTATAGCCAGTCTCTTATTCTTCATATCTTTTACTGCTATCATATATACTGCTATAAAGAAGAATAGTGAGAATATTCCCCATGGCTCTAATAGCTGCTCTCCTGCTACAAATGTAGTAATAAGAAGCTGGTTAAATGCTGCTAATGCAGATCCAAAAAGAGCAACATCATTGCCATAATTCTTTGATATAAGTAGAAAGACTACAAACACTAGTAATGCTGCAGTCAGTGGAGGATATATGCTGCTTACCCTTGATACAAGAGTATTGTTAAGATAGCTATAATGAGTTACAGTATCATTATACAAAGTATAAAAGTATGCTTCCAGATATGGAACTATTGGCTGTATTCTATGATTTGTTCCATTTGGTGCTATAGGCCAAGCAGATGTATCATTAAGCAGCTGATAACCATATGTCAATATATAACGAGTATCCATCATATCAAAGTATGGGTCGAACTCAAAGAATGTCTGAGATACATTTATATTTACTACTCTTATATAAAATGCAAGAAGCATTAATATAATAAGTATTATATATGCATAATCTGTTTTTATATACTTAATTACACTATTAGAGTCTATCTTAAGACTCTTTATAAATCTCTTAAAATCTGAAAATACATTATTGATATAGCATAATACTAATCCTAAAGCTATTAAGACTACAGTATCAAGATCTGCTAATGCTAATGAGAAGCTAAAGAAGTGTATATAGCTTATAAGATAGCTTTCAAGCCATAGAAGCGTTGGTAAAGCAATTACTCCTAATATTATTCCCATTAGAAGCTTCTCTATTGTATTAAAAGGAGTACTCTTAAGTAGAGCAAAAGAGATTAATACACCTGGCAGTACAATTGATATAGATGCTATAAGTATTGCTAATATTGAGCTAAACAAAGATATCCACACATCATATATTTGATGCTGAGGCTATATTCTTAGGAAGCTCTACCTGCCTTATCTCCTTATCTGGTAGCTTTATATCTGCTGGTGTTATTGTAACCTTTATGCCAATTATACCATACTTCGTGTTAGCAACTGCCTTTGCATGAAGAAGATAGTTTACAGGATATCCTGCCTTTGGTAAGTAGCCTGCTCTCTTTACTATTGATGTAGATTCTGCATTCTTTGCTTTAAGCTTACCGCTGAATCTTATCTCTGCTCCTATAGCTCCATTCATTATTATAGATCTAACCATTGACTCTGCAAGCTTTCTAGGATTGCCACCTAACTCTAACTTCCTTGCTAGAAACTCTGCTACTAACTTAGGCTCTAATCTTTCATTCTGTATCTGTATAGCAACGATCTGCGGATTCTGCACATTAAATAGCTTGCTTATCTGCTGCTTTGTCTGCTCTAGTCCTCTTGATAATACTCTTTGAGGATATTTGCAGTATACTATTATTCTAGTTAACATTGGAGTTGCTTGAACATCAACCCTTGTTATTCCTGCTTGCTTATATCTATCACTTATGAACTTATTTATATTATGCTTCAATATAGAGTCTTTAATAAATGCGTGCTTTATTCCCATATAATCACTTCTTTATTCCTATCTCTATCTTAGCATACCAGTTTCTTATAAGCCTATATGGAACATAACCCATTGTATGATTTCCAGGAACTGCTAACGCTCCCTTGCTTGGATATTTTCTAGGAGACATCCCGTCCTTATTCGCTGAAGCATGAACTATCTTCATCAGCTCTGCTTCCTCTTGAGTATATCCCTTATTCTTTGCATTTGCCATCGCGTTCTTTAATATCTTTATCATCAGCTTTGATTCCTTAACAGGCCATCTTCCTTTCTTACCATTAAGCTCATGCCTATGACCCAGCTTCTTATTATGAGTTCTATAGTATAACGGCCTTTTCATCGCTATAACTTCATTAAGAAGATCTATTGCAGATTTAACTGTCAATCCTTTTATATTATCGCATATAGCCACTAGATCCTTATAGCTACCATCTGCTCTCTTTATAGATGCAAATATGATATCTGATCTATCATCTTTATTATATGAGTATGGCATATACATCACTTCTGTCCTATAGATCTACTACTCTTTGTAGCCTTTATACCAGGTGTAGAGTGAACTACTCTCTGTACTGTGTATACAAACTCTCCTAATCTACGACCAACCATCTCTGGCTTTATCTCTACATTTACATACTGCTTTCCATTGTGCACTTGAAACACCATTCCTACCCACTCTGGCAGTATGACTGCCTCTCTTACTCTTGTCTTTACTGTATTTGATCCTTTTCTTTTTGCCTTTTCTACATTAGCCATTACCTCTTTATACTGTAATGACTTTCTCGTTAAGAATCTCCTAGCTCTGCTATCTATTAGCTGTAGGAACTTCTCGTAAGGAAGCTCCTTTAGCTGACTTTCTGTCAAGCCTTTAAACACAACCCTCTCTACTCTTTTAATCTCCTCATCTGCCATAAGCATCACTTCTTTCTTCTACCTGTTCTTCTAGGCGCTATCATACCTGCCTTTCTACCAGGAGGTGCATTCCTCTTTGACATGTGTGGCTTTCTTTTGTCTCCGGTCTTACCTCCAAATGGATGATCTGCTGCATTCATCTTTACTGCTCTAACCTTTGGCCATAATCTATTAAGAGCTCTCATTCTATAATACTTTCTGCCTGCCTTCATGAAAGGCATATCATATCTGCCTCCACCTGCTACTAAGCCTATCTGAGCTCTGCATCTAGAGCTTACTGTTATAAGCTTCTTTGATGGCAGCGCTAATGTAACAGTATTCTCTGTTTGAGATACTATACTTGCTGTTGAACCTGCACTCCTTACTAATGTGCCACCATCACCTCTTATTCTCTCTATATTGTATATAAAGCTGCCAGCAGGTATCTTTGAAAGCTCTAAGACACTTCCTAATGAAGCATCCTCTTGATCCCCATTTATTACTATTCTATCTCCTGTCTTAATCCCTTCTGGAGCTATTAAGTATATCTCCTTTGAATCCTGTAGCCTTACTTTCATTAAAGGAGCCGTATGGCCAGTATGATGAATGATATCTATTACCTCTCCATATGTTTTGCCATCTATTCCCTTGAAGCTAGGAGCTATATCAAATGTTCCTGGCTTCTTCTTATACTTGTTAGTTCCTCTACCTCTTCTTTGCTGATGCAATCTCTTACCCATAAATCATCACGCTAGCTTAAGCTTTACAGCAATATCTGATGCCTTATAATCTTTCTCTAGCTTTATATACGCCTTCTTTCCTTCAAGGAATGTATTAGATATATTAACAGATTTAACTTTTACTTTGAATAGCCTTTCAAACTCCTCCTTTACTTGCTTCTTTGTTGCTGCATCTGCCACTATAAATGTTATTGTATTCGCCTTATCTATAAGGCTTATTGCCTTTTCAGTATTTAATGGATATAACAATACTGACATGCTCTTCACCTATTCACAGAAACTGTATCTATAAATCTAAGATTCTTTATCTTGTCTATATTCTTTACTGAAGATAAGCTCCATATAACTATTCTTGGATTGTTTCCTCCAGGAACTAGCTTATCAACTGAAAGCTTCTCTAATGGAACTGCATCAACCCCTTTTATGTTTCTTGCTGCTTTTAGCAGATCTGCATTGCTATCCAAAGTTACAAATAGTAGCCATTTCTTATAAGATCTCTGCCTTGCTGATCTTCTTAATCCTTTTCTTATTCGCTTTCTTTTCTCTACATCCTCTAGCTGCTTCTCTAATCCTAATCTTTTTATTAATGAAACAAGATCCTTTGTCTTAGATATCTTCTCTATGGCATCTTCTACTATTATTGGAGTATCTTTATCTATCTTATATACCTCTTTTGCATTATTTGTATATGCTATAGCAGAGATTATTGCTTTTGTATACTCTTTATTATTTATAACTTCTATTATGTTCTTCTCTACTTTGTGTGGATGTGCTCTCCTTCCCTTTACTGCGGAAGGTATTCTTCTTACATCTCCTAAACGACCCTCGCTTAACTTCTGTCTTGGTCTACCTGGCCTTCCAGTATGTACTTGCGATCTGTAGGCACCTCTTCTTCCAACGTATGATACAGATGCCTGCATTCCTGCCTCTGGTGCATGTCCTTGCGGCTGCAGCCTTAATGTGTTCTCAGCTAGTAATGCTCTTATTATTAGATCTTTCCTGTACTCTTTGCTAAACTCTTTTGGAAGCTCTATCTTGGATACAATCTTACCATTTATATCATAAACATCTGCTTGCATATCTCATCACTTATCTATATAAGTTATCTTAATAGGAACCGACTTCTTTGTTGGTCTTACTGCCTGCTTTATCCTCACTATCCTCTTTGCTACTCCTGGAACCGACCCTTTTAGCATTATATAATCATTCTTAATAATACCATAGTTCTTGAATCCTTCCTTTCTGTTTACCTTATCTGCCTCATCTTTACTAAATACCCCTATTATCTGCTTATTTAACTCTGTTCTATAGTTGAATCCTAACTGACCCGCTTGAGGTACAGTATAGAATATCTTACCAGGTCTCATTGGTCCTAGAACACCAACATGCCTTACCTTATTTGTTGATTTTCTATACTGCCTTGTAACATGAAATCTCTTTATAGGACCCTGCCAACCCTTCCCCTTTGATATTGAAACAACATCTACATACTCCCCTGGATTAAAGAGTGTTTTTATATCTATCTTACTTCCAAGCATGCCCCTTGCTTTTGTTAATGCGTCTTTTATATCTGAGTACTCAAATGATGACTGATATCTTATAGGATGATTAATATCTGCGGATGTGCCATCTATCTTAGCATATAGAAGAAGATCTACTCTCTCTATATTATCTGAATTATTAATTAGCTCGTCTATCTTGCTCTCATCATACTTTATCTTCTTTATCTTTAGCTCTGCAGCAGTAGCTCTATGTAGTATATCGATAGATGAATTCATATAATTATTGCTGTCTTTCTTGTATAATCTTATTCCGTATACCTTTGTCTCTGGAACCTCTAATACTGTTACTGGGACTACAACCTCTTGATTCTTTCTAGGTCCTTCTGCTTGCTCTATTAGCATTACATGAGTCATTCCTGCTTTTACTGTAACTATATTAAATAGCTTGCCTTTACTATACTGCTTTCTAAGTCTTGGTAGTATCCTTCTAGCCCTCCTATGGGGCCAAAATTGCATGGATCCTCTATGCGAACCTTTTGACATATATATCACTGACGTAGGCGTCTATATAGACGCACGTCTTTAGCATGAATTAATAAACAATACTTATAAATCCTTAGATGCTTTTAGCTTATACAGCACTTGATCTTATAATCTAACTAATCAAATATATATTCATTAAATAATCTTTAATCTAACTGAGATTATAAAGGCTATTAATCTTGCTAAACTATTTAAATGTTATTAGACCTAAGATATAAACTATGGACTCTTATAAGTTAGTCTTAATTATATTTATAGGACTTATACTTCTATTAGAGATACTTAATTTTTTAAGCAAAGGCACGCTGTTATCTGGGGCATGGACTAGCTTGCCTGCTGCATTTAGTGCAGCATTGACATATGCCAGCAATAACGGCAATCTTACCTTAACGTGTAGTGCTTTAGCAAATGAAGGTAATGGTTTGGGCTTTGCAGAGTTCTGTAATCAAGTTCCATCATATTGGATTGCAGCTACTCAGTGGATGGCAAAGAATGTTGGACCTTATGCACCAAGAGTACTTGCGTGGTGGGACTACGGAGATTGGATAAACTGGTTTGGCTTTAGTAATACTGTAATAAGAGGAGACAATGCGTTTGCTAAAGAGGATTATGGAGTTGCTGCACATTTTGTTTTTACAACTGCGGATGGCTTTGGACCAGCAGCTTTAGCATCTTATATGAATAATAATCAATCAGAGTACGTTGTCTTTAGTCAAGGATTAATATCAAAGTGGGGTGCCTTAGACTTCCTTGCTTGCATAGATATAAATGCAACATCTGAGCAATATGCAATACAGCAAGGTAAGCTAGTGGGCCAACCATTTCTACTAGGAACAAGCCCTTGTGAGCTAAAGCATAATCCAGTATATGCATTAATCCCTATACCATTAAACAATAGTATAAATGTTCTTGAGACTGACTTTTGCAATATACCTTCTGCTTCTAAGAGCAGTAATAATACAGTATACTTAAGAGTATGGCTTACTAACTCATTAGGCGCTGGCTTCTTAAACTTGGTTGATCAGAATACTACAATATGCATACCTAGAGAGTCTCCAGGCACATGGCCTTTATACTATGGCAATGGAACCAGACTAAATGCTTATGTAAATATTCAAAATTATAACCAAGCGCAGATAACTACAGCTAAGATAGATAATATTACTCAAGACTTTATAGTAACACTAGTGATCTACGTTCCAAATAGCAATGGAAGTATAACAGACGCACCAACAGAATTTTACAATTCGCCTTTCTATGAGGGCTTCTTCTTAGGAAAGCTCCCAGGATTTGTACAAGTATTTCCAAATACTACAGAGAGTGGCGTAAATTTCATAAATTATACTCTGCCTCTGAGGATATTTAAGCTTGTTAACTATACTGGAGGATTACCAAAAGTTACTCCAAAGCCACCTTATATAAAGAATAACTATACAGTGCCAGGTTAGACTTAAAGATATCTTAAAATAGTTTATCTTTATATAAAATTAAATTATATGGGCTCGTAGCTCAGCCTGGTTAGAGCGACGGTCTTATAAGCCGTAGGTCGAGAGTTCAAATCTCTCCGAGCCCACATCTCTCTCTTTTTCTTAAAGCCTTAAGATAAGTATAGTGTTTTAAATATTAATTCATAAATCTTTAGTAAATGGTGACTCTGCTTGAAAGAAAGGATAACTACAGGTATAGATAAGCTAGACTCTTTAATGGGGGGTGGAATACCAAAAGGTAATGTAGTAATATTGGCAGGAGGCGCAGGCGCTGGTAAGAGCCTATTCTGCTTTCAGTTTCTATACAAGAATGCAAAGAAGGGGCTGAAATCTGCTTTTATATCATTAGAGGAGACACCAAAGCAGATAATAGATGATGCTATAGAGGCTTTTAGCGATTTCAGTGATGCAGAAGATCTAATTAATAAGAATAGCTTAATCATTAATGGAGAGGATATACTTCAGGTAATAAGCAACTCTGCCTTCGACGATACTAAGCAGATGCTTTATCTATTTAATAACGCATTAGCATCGATCTACTCAATAATCCTTAACAATAATGTATCTGTCGCTGTGATAGACTCTGTAACTATATTTAAGAATCTTATAAGCGATCCAATAAGCTTTAGATTGATGTCGATGAAGCTAATAAATATCTTGAAGAAGAATAATATAACAGCATTATTAACTCTAGAAGTCAGTAAGCCGTATAGAGACTTCTTAGAGTTTCCACCAGAGTTCTTTATATATGACGGAGTTATAGGAATGTACTTCAGCAGCAATACAGATAGCAGGATTAGAACATTAGAGATTGTAAAGATGAGAGGCACATCTCATTCTACTAAAGCATTTCCTTATGAGATAACGTCCTCTGGAATAGACATTGTTGAGATATAGTGATCTCTATGGCTGAAGAGGATTATAAAGGAGGAGTACTTATAGAGAAGGTAAGCACTGGCATAGATGGACTAGACGATATGCTTTACGGTGGAATACCAAAGGCAGCGCAGGTCTTAGTTGTAGGTGAGCCAGGAACTGGAAAGACCTTAATGAGCTTTGAGACTCTTTATAGAAATGCTCAAGCAGGAATAGCTACTTGCTTTATTTCTACAGAAGAGGGAGTAGATGAGATCCTCAAAAACTTAAAAAGCGCATTTGAGTACTTTGATGATATCGATGAGCTTATATCAAAAGGTCTATTAAATATAAAGAATGTAGAGAGGAAGTATGCAATAAAATCTAGAGAAGAGTCAGAGGCGGATATAGCTTCTATAGAGAAGACTATAGAAGAGAATAAGGCTACATATATAACAATAGATTCTTTAACGGTCTATAGAACTCTATTTGAGAATGATAAGATCTTTACAAGGTATCTTATAGATCTTACAAGCTCTATGAAGAAAAGAGGCTTAACAGTTTTATATACATTGGAGTCAAGCCAGACAGATAACTTTACGGAGATCTTTGGCTTATATGGAACTTATATGTTTGATGGAATAATTAAGCTATACACTAAAGATATAGGCGGTAGCTATCAGTACCTAGTTAGAGTAGTGAAGATGCGTGGCTCTAATCATAAAACAACAGCGCTGCCTTATCAGATAACATCTAAGGGAATAAGAGTATTTAAGTGATACTATGAAAGAGATAGATAACGATGAGCTTGAGAGAATTGTTAGCTCTAATAGCGAGAGGCCAGCATTAGTAGAGTTTATGACAGATAAGTGCGTCTGGTGCGCTAGACTAAAGCCGATCCTAGAAGACATAGAGAAGCTCTACGCAGATAAGTTAGACTTCTATAATATAAACCTATATGCAAAGGATAGCAATAAGTACGCATTCATTAAGTATAAGATCTCTGTTACACCAACAATAAAGATATTCTACAATAGCAAAGAGATACTATCTATAACTGGATACCTAGAGCTTAATGACTTTAAGCTAGAGCTAGAGCATATGTTTAAGAGACTTGGAAGCATGACACATCTAATTATAAGTTAGATATTTATTTATTTGTATAGTTAAAATTTTATGTGATCTTTATGTCAAGGATAAGAGTAAAGAAGGCTAAGAACTCAAAAAGACCTGGAAGGCCATTAAAGAGATAGTCAGCTACCTATAGAGAATCTCCTTCTTAGATCTCTATTATTTAACAATTGCCTATAGATCTTTTTCATCTCTCTAAACTTACTTATAAACTCTTTAACCTCTTCTGGCTTTGTACCACTACCTCTAGCTATTCGCTCAATTCTGGAGCGATTATTTAAGAGAGCATCATTTAGTCTCTCCTCCTCTGTCATTGAGTCTATCATTGCCTTGTATTTCTTAAGCGTATCCTGACTATTTTCCAATACATCCTTTGGTAATGAAGAGAAGCCAAGCATACTTGCTATATCCTTTAGAGGACCTAACTTACTTAATGTCTTTATCTGCTTATAGAAGTCTAATAGTGTTATATTACTCTTAATCTCTGGTAACTCTTCAGACTCTTCTCTTAAGACTCTATTTACTCTCTCTATAAATGCTCCTATATCTGGCATTCCTAGCAATCTGCCAACATATCTCTTTGGATTAAAAGGCTCTAGATCTTCTACCTTCTCTCCAGTTCCTATAAACATTACCTTTGCTCCGCTGAGCTTTGCTGCCGTTAATGTACCTCCCGCCTTAGCCGATCCATCCATCTTTGTGATAATTATACCATCTATTCCTACTGCATCATTAAATGCCTTTACTAAACTCTTTACAACCTCTCCTATATCTGCGCTTATTACAAGAATCTTCTCATCTGGTTTGAACAGCTCTGCTTGTAGCTTCAGCTCCTTTATTAGCTCTTCATTAAGCGAGTCTCTCCCTGCAGTATCCAGTATGGCAACATTTGACCTCTTTATCCTCTTTAATGCCTCTTTTATTATCTCTTCTGGAGATGCATCTTTTATGCTGAAGAAGTCTACGTTTATAGATTTGGCAAGATGCTCTAGCTGCTCATACGCTGCCTTTCTGTATCTATCTGTGGTTATAAGTAAAGGCTTTAGCCCTTTCTCCTTATAGAAGTATGCAAGCTTAGCGGCAGTTGTTGTCTTTCCAGCTCCATATAAGCCTATAAGCATTATCCTCTTTGGTCTTATATCTGGCTTATACTCATCTCCTACTATGCTAACTAGACTTTCATATAGTAGATTTATAAGTATGTCTCTTGTTGTTAGACCTTCTACCTGCTCTGTCTTTAGCGCTTTCTCTCTTATCTCATTTGTTATAGAGAACGTTAGCTTTACATCTACACCTGCAGCTATAAGTGCCTTCTGTATATCTTTTATAAACTCATCTATGGCTTTTCTATCAAGTATATGCTTGCCTCTTAGCTTGTCTATAGCATCTCTTAACGATTCTCCAAGACCCATTAAAGATTAATTAGTAGTTAGCTTATTTAAAATCTATAACTATCTAATGTATTGTTGCCTCATAAGAAACAAAGCTTGTAGTTCCTTGAACCTCATCTAATGTTATATTATTACCAGATGTATCATTTAGATTACCATTAAGCGGGTACCATGCAATAAGATTGTTAAGATCTATTGGCGCTCCTCCTATTCCTTCCTTGTATAATGCAAGGATCTCTTGATTAGATAATGTTGTATTATAGACTTGGACATTAGCTATATAGCCATTAGAGTATTGACCGCCTATAACAAATACAGGATAGCTGGTGTAAGTTACATTTATCGGCCTACTTATACTTAATACTTGTGTCTCGTTATTAAGTATAAGCTCTACTTGCGTATAGTTACCATTATAAGGATAGACATAGCCAACCATCTCCCATGCATCTAACGGAACTAGTAGCTGCGTTGAGCATGCATCATCAGCCCATGTCTGAAAATATAGATCTGCTTGTGGCTCACACGACGCTCCATGCAGTATTAGAAGCGCTTGCTCACCACCATTAACAAATACTGGAGTACCATACCAGCCGCCAATCATCCACCAAGAGTTTATATCAGGTTCATAAGCTTTAACATATATCCATGCTATAAATGTTCTATTCTTATCACCACTTCCATAATACGCTAAAGCAGAGTTATTAGTATATAGCGCATAGCCCAATGTAGATGATGTATTAATACTAGCAACGAACTCTGGTGGCGCATCATTGCATAGACCTTCTAATCTTGCATCTGTATTATTAAATGGGCCGTAAGGCCTGTATACATAGCATGAGCCAGGAGTTGCATAGTTTATATGAGCGTATGGATTAAATATCTGTAGATATAGAAACACTAGTGCAACTATTAATATTATAGTAAACGCCCAAGAGTATGTAACTAGAAACTCTATAGCATTCTGCAGCTTCATCTTACTAGCCATATAATAATTTAGATAATAAGATTAAAAGCTATTCTTATTAATTAGTATCTATGAATAGCGTAAGAATGCTTATCTCAACTCCTTATCTAAATCTTAAAGGAGGGGCTGAAAAGGTAATTAAGTATATAGCCTTGAAGTATAATGCAGATATATTAACATGTGACTATGATCCAAATAAGACATTTGAGGAGTTCAAAGAGCTGAATGTAAAAGAGATCGGAGTAAAGAGCATATACAAGTTTATACCTTATGGCAGGGTCTCTCAAGCTATAAATTACAGTCTAGTATTCTATAACTACAAGGTAAAAGAGGATTATGATGTAATAAATGCACATATAGCGCCTAGCCATTGGCTTATAAGGAATAATAAGAATCTTATATGGTACTGCCATACTCCATTAAGAGAGATCTACGATCTTTATAAGTACAGAATGAGCTTAAGACCATTATATAAAAAACCAGTATATGCTATAGGGGCAAGTATAACTAGGTATATAGATAAGAGTATGGTAAGGAAGATAAAGTATATAGCAACAAATAGCAGCAATACAAATAGTAGAATTATTAAGTATTATAATAGGAATGATGCCACTATAATTAACCCTGGAGTAATAGAGCTAGAAAGATTTTATAACGCTGGTGATGGCAGATATATACTATATCCTTCTAGATTCTCTCCAAATAAGAGACAGGAGCTCGCAATAGAGATATTTAAGGTATTTAAGGAAAGATACGACAAAGATAATAGATATAAGCTGATACTTGCTGGGGCTCTTTCAAATGATAAGTTCTATCAAGATTACTATAATAGGATAGTAGAGCTAGCAAAGAGCGTTGGTAGTATTGAAATAAGAACAAATCCTTCTGATAAAGAGCTTTTAGATCTATATGCTAATGCAACTGCTGTGCTATTTGTTGCAATGGATGAGGATTTCGGAATAGTCCCTCTAGAGGGGATGGCAAGTAGAAAGCCAGTATTAGCTATAAATGAAGGCGGTCCAAAGGATTATATAAAGAATGGAGTAGACGGCTTCTTATGCAGCACACCAGAAGAGTTTGCAGAGAAGCTAAATCTTATTATAAATGATAGCTCTCTATCTGAGAGCATTGGAAAGGCAGCTTATAATAAGATAAAAGAGAGCTATACAGTAGATGCCTTCCTAAACAATTTTGATAGATATATTAGAAGCTGTATCTCTAAAGGCTTCTAATTACTCCTCTATTACATACTTTGATACAGCATCAGCTAATCTTTGCAAAACCTCCTTTATATGCTCTTCTGTCCTTAATCCAGTGCAGATTATTCTACCATTCTTAAATAGTATTATGGCGCACTTCGGATCATCTACCCTAAATATTGCTCCTGGGAACTGCTCTGGCTCATAATCTACATTACTTAGATTTGAAGCCAATGCAGCAAGATCTACACTAACGTGGAGATCTCCCGTAACTACTATATTTACTATATTTATCTCAGGCTTTATATCATCATCTTCGTTAGCTTCTTTTTTTGTCATATTTAAAAACTTATAATATTAAAGCTTATTAATGTGTTGCATTAATCAGGTATCTAAAGCACTCTACAACATTAACAGTATAAGCCTCTAACTTCTCGAGCTCCTTCAGCTCTGTATCGTAACTAGTTATTACATACAGGCCATCTGATCTATCTGGTATCAGTATATGCAACTTGTAGCTCTTCTTATTTAGAAGATCTATTATATCGCTGTAATCTGTGTAATCTGAAGAGGTTGGTTTTATTATATACATCTTCATTATATCTCCTTTTATTCTTTTACATCTTTTTACCAAATTAGATCACTCTTTTACATTAATATAATATTATTCTACGTAAAGCTTATAAAATTATTATAATTCTTTTTATTAAAAGTTATTTAATAACTAGATAAATTATAATTTAGATTATATTTTATATTGTTTTAGACTAACTCTATTCTATTAAGTGAGCTTATGAATCGCATACTTATAGTGGGCGCCGGTGTGGCTGGTCTATTAACAGCGTATAAGCTATCAGATAGCTATAATGTTAATATAGTTGAATCAAAGAGAGATGTAAGGGAGAGAGCAGAGTATGCATCCGGCATACTATCAGAGAATGCAAGTAGCTATATAAAAGCTATAGCTGATATAAAGCATCTTGATATACTTAAGAAGGTTATACTACATACTAGAAAAGAGACTGCAACTATAGAGTTCAGCTATCCTAAGGCATATGTCTTCGATAGAAGAGAGCTTGTCTATAAGCTTTATGAAAAGGTAAAGAATAAAGCAGACATAAAGCTAGGTTATAGAGTAGATCCAAAGGAGCTCAGATATCTCTCTAAAGATTATGATCTTATAATAGGAGCAGACGGCTTTAACTCTACGGTTGCGTACAGCTTCAGGCTACCTTCTATAGAAAGATATCTACTTACATATAAGATGGAGCTCAATGCAGATATTAAAGATAATACAGCTCACATATATCTAGACAATATAAATGAAAGGGGCTTCATAGGATGGTCATTAAGCTATAGCAACGTTATTGAGCTAGGCTACGGTATTAATAAATCATTATCTAGGCCTAGCTCATATTACAAGCATTGGATTCTAGAGAAGCTCTCCTATTACGGATTGGATAAAGATAGTAATAGATCAGAGCATGCAAGTGTTATACCATATATACCTAGAAGGATTACAGGTTATAAGAATATTGCATTAATAGGTGATGCTGCAGGTCAAGTAAAGCTTTATACTGGTGGTGGAATAGCGTATATAGAAAGATGCATAGAGCTTTTATACGAAAGTGTTAAAAGGTACTTCAGTAATGGTATAGATATGTCTTATTACGATAGGCTTTGGAAGTCTAGATTAAGATACGATCTTCTGATGAATAGATTGCTATCTTATGCTTATATGCATCTAGATGAAAGTATATTTAGTCTAATTCTAAAAGGTATAAATAATAAGTACATAAATAGGATGATAGTTAGATATGCAGATATGGATAGTATAAGCTTAAGTATCAGAAATATGCTTTTAAGAAGATCTACAGGTCAATAACCTTACCTGGGTTTAGTATATTGTTTGGATCTATCAATCTTTTAATAGACTTTATTAGCTCTAGACTATGCTCTGAATTTAGATATTTATAATGAAGCTTGAGAAGCTCCTTCTTCTCTAAGCCTATTCCATGCTCTGCAGATATAGTACCGTTATGCCTTAAAGTAAGCTCTCCTAGCTTATATGTAAGATCCTCATAATGCCTTATATCTCCTTTATCTATAAAAAGATTTATATGCAGATTGCCCTCGCCTATATGTCCAAATATATAATGCTCTTCTTTTTTAAGCAGCTCCTCTATCTCTATATATGCTTCATAAAGATTAGATAGAGGTATAGCAATATCCTCTACTAGCATATCCTTTCCTTCTTTAGAGACTATACTCTCTAGATAATCATGTAAGCGCTTCCTTGAGAATAAGAACTTCTGCTTCTCATCATCTTTTAGTATCTTAATATCCTTATCCTTAAACAAGCTCTCTATTTTTGATGCACTATCAAATGCCTCAATGTTCAAGATAAATCCTGGCTTTATTTGCATATCATTTAGCTCCTTGCTTAAGATCTTCGCCGATAGATTATCTAAAAACTCTAACTTAAGTATATCGAGCTCCACCCTTGCTATCTTTACATCTTCTATAAGATCCTTAATACTATCATATGATATTACAACGCTAACTGCATCTTTGGGCTTACTTATTACCTGAAGCTTTGCTTCTGTTATTATTCCTAATATTCCTTCGCTTCCTATAAAGAGATGCGTTAGATCAAATCCCAATGACTGCTTAATGGTTGATGTACCAGTCCTTATTATACTTCCATCTGGTAAAACGACCTCTAGTCCTAGCACCCATCTGCTTATAGGACCGTATCTTACAGATAGTAGACCAGCGGCGTTAGTCGAAAGATTTCCACCAATCTCAGATATATAAGAGCTTGCAGGATCTACTGGAAAGAATAGATTATATCTTGCAAGCTCCCTGTTTAGCTCATCTATCTTGACAGCAGGCTGAACAATAGCTATCTGATCATCCTTGTAGATCCTTATTCTATTCATTAGCTCTAGAGATATAACGACTGCATCAGTATTAACAATTGATGCTCCTGTCAGAGATGTGCCCCCACTTCTTGCTATTACTTTTATCTTATTCTCATTTGCTATCTTCATTATCTCTGAAAGCTCCTTTGAGTCTTTTGGCTTTAATACAGCTAAAGGCCTAACAGAATTAAAGTATGACTTGTCTCTGCTATAAGGCATTACTTCGTTATCATCAGTAAGTATTCTATCATTACTTAATACACTCTTAAATAGATCTTTTATATTATGCATTGCTATCATGCTCTAATCTAGGATCTGTCTCTCTAATAATCTTTGTTACAGATGCTTTGTTAAATCCTTTAAAGCCATAATCTCTCTGAAGATTCTCTAGATGACTTCCATAAAAGCCGTAATCTATGAACCTTTTATACTGCTCTTGATCTATTATTCCTTCTCTTAACGCTTGATCTAATCTCTCTTTCTTTGGATACCATATCTCTGGCTCTGTAAACGCTTGCTTTAAGAACTCAAAGTTTGAAAATGGAGGCATCATCTTGATACCGTACTTTGGCAGGTCCTCATTAAGCTTGTTAAAATCGAATCTTGCTTCTAGATGATGCATCCCTGCTTCTAATATGCTTTCTCCATTTATATATGTCCATAATCCAACTGTGCCCTTTGCCTTCTCTTCTTCTAAGCGCTTATGTGCATAATCTATATCTACCTCATCCTCAAATAGGTCTATATCTGTAAATATAACAATCTCGCATACCTTATGCTCTAATATCTGTGCGCCCCATCCTGCCTTTGCTCCAGCATAGTATCTCTCTCTTGTTTCATATCCCATTAGCTCAAATAAGTTAACCAGATCCTTAAGAAGATGTCTAGATGATCTGAATGTATGATGATCATGATTGCCCCAACCTAGGCCTAATGAGTCCTGTCTCTCCTTTTGGACTTGGCCAGCTCTATTCTTTCTCTGCCAGTAAGCTCTCTCTGCTCTAAAGAAGGCATCTGCTACTCTAGCATTATCTAGCTTACTCGTAAAGCTCATTACTAACTCTTTAGTCCTTTTAAGGCCCTCATCTCTATCTTCAAAGAATCTATCTCTTGCATAAAAGGCTCTTAATGCCTCTAGATACTCCTCTCTATCATCTTTCTCTTGAACTACGAAGCTATTACTTCCTCTTCTCTCTATAGCTGATAGTAGATAGCCTCCTTCTTTGCTTATATAGGCTTTTCTGATTCTGTTAAATGGCTTTCCCTCTGCTTTTATCCCTTTACCGCAGTACTGCAGAAAATCATCTATAGAGTCAACTTTTATACATACTTCTGTATAATCTTTCTTTGTTATAAGTATAGGAAATAGTATTGACCTATCATTCTTATATACCGCAACTATATCATCGTTAACTATTGCCTTCTTCTCTTTGTAGCCCATCCTTATTAGATCATCTCTATCTATCTTACTCTCTGGTATTACAATATGATCGACCCAGTCAAAGAATCTTGTTGATGTCTTATTATACATCAGATCTGATAGCTCCTTAGAGAATCTGTTTCTGCTTAAGAACTCCTCTATAATGCCTTTAGAGAAGCTATCTGCTTCCTTATAAAGCTCCCAATCAAACTCCTTCTCTTCCATTAATATCATTTACCTTATTTGAATTAGATTTAAAGATTAAAGAACTTTCTTTATAGCTTAGACCTTGAAGATATCTTAGATATGGCTCTAAAACTTACTTAGAGCTTGTTCTATCTGTTGATAGAGTTTTGACTAGCTCTTCAAATGTATTAAACGAATAATTCTCGAAATCGATCTGATTGACTCTTATATACTTCCATCTTCTTTTAGTAATCTTCGATGCATCTTCGCACCATCTCTTTATTCTTTCATCTTTATATCTTACATTCTCGTCTACTTCTCCTTTTGCCTCTACTATATAATTAGCATCCTTAAGGACTACAATAAAATCTGGATAGTAGTATCTTAGATTGCCCTTTGAGTCTATATATTCAACGGAGAAGCCGATCTTAGGCACAATCTTACAGAATGAGATAACGTCTTCAGCTCTGTCAAGGAACTTTGAAAATTCTAATTCAAAGCCGTTGTCGCATGGAACAAGATTAAAGATACATTTCTCTGCTTTATAAACCTCTCTTCCCTTGGGGAATGGCTCTATATCTGATAATCTAATGTAGTAGTAGCTAGTTGGTTCCGTCTCTGTAAAGCGATTGGCTTTTAAACTTTCTACAAATAGGTCTACTAGCTTCTTCTTCGTTTCAGTACTGCTTAACTGATACAATACTCTAGGGTCATTAAGATCTACTTTCTGATCAAATAGCTTTGTTTCAACATAAGCCTTTACTATAGGATATAATTCAGAGAAGCTATTCGGTAACCTTAATTCTCTTAGTATAATGTCAGTATAATAAGCAATTACGCTCTTAGAATCCTTAGGAACTGGCAGATCCCAGATTCTTTCTACTTCTACTGTATTCTTTACCATATCTATGGCTTTATATTCTGTCTTTAGTATCTTATTCTCTAAGGGTAGTGAAAGTGCAGGCAATCTATCTAGAATAGACATGTCTATATTTGGTCTCCCTATAGTAATCCTTGGAGATAGTATTGGTATCTCTATATCTTTATCTATCTTGTTCTTTTCAACATGTATGTCAGTTTCATCGATCTTAGAATCGACATTTACTGTATCAAATTTTATGTTCTCTTCCATCTCAAGATCCTCTATTATCTCCATCAGGCCAGGAGGACCAATAATCTCTAGAACATTTATTGAATGCTTTGTATCCGCTGTAAGATCTGGAAACATCTTCCTTAATCCTCTTCCAATAACTTGCTCAGGCAGAACCTTTCTCTTAGAAGTATATGATCTGAGACCAACAATTATATTTACATTCCTTACATCCCAACCTTCATTTAGCATCATTGTGCTTACTATTACTTCATAATGATTATCTTCACTATCAATGTCCCTTGCAGCATCTCTTGCGCGTTCGATATCGGATTTAGAGATATCTCCAGTGCTATCAGTATGTATTAAAAGAATCTTTCCTCTTGCTTCGGGTATCGTTTCTAAATAATCTTTTAACTTGTCTGCTTCTCTATTATTAGGACATTGAAAGAATAGTATCGGCTTTTTATTTAACCTTGATAATACATTTTTATACTCCTGCCATCTTCTTATGCCTGCATCTATCCAGGCCCTATATCTTTCAACAATATCTTTTGATGAAACTTCAGAAGCGTTAGAAACCATTCCTTTTAGCGGCCTTTTTACTATATTCATATCTATTGCTTCTTTAAGCGTAAAATCTACTATTAACCAGTAGAATAAGTTACCGTTTTCTGACCTTGGAGTTGCAGAGAAGTCAAGCTCTGCTAGAATGCCCTTTCCATACTGTGACTCTAGATGCTTGTGCAATTTGAGCAATATGCTTTTCCACTTTCTTTCATAATTATATATATGATGGGCTTCGTCTTTAAGTATCATTATATTTGGAGTCTTTTCTAAAACTTCCTTTATTCTATTCTCCTTTGCTATATTTGTCTTATTTACTTCCTTTAGTTCTAGAATATCATCAATAAATCTCTCTACCTCCTCTTTCCTGATCGCCTTATCTTGAAGCTGCTGTATATTAGTTAAGAAAAGCACAGAGTCGTAGATTGTATTTATCGGGTCTTCTTTAAGAATCACTTTTAAATCAAAGTCGTTATTCCATTCTGGTGGAATTAAAGGCATCTCTCTGAATATCTTTGCATCTTGATAATCTCTCTTTAATCTATCATAGATAACATTTTTATCTCCAGCTATTATGAGGAACTTTGAGGTATAATCATCCTTATTCTCGAAGTGATGATTAAATAGCTGCCATACTATTGCTAAAGACATAACAACTGTTTTACCAGAGCCTGTGGCCATCTTAAATCCATATAGCGGATAAAGATCTATCTTTGGATCATAAGAGAAATTTATAGGCCCATTACCGAAATCCTTGGCTAGATCAATGAAAGTTCTCTTTTTCATAACCTCGTAAACATATATTAGGGTTTCGATCGCCTCTCTCTGAGCAAACCAGAATTCAAAAGGCATATTATCTATTATATGATCCTCATAAAACCAGTAATTCAACAGTCTCTTTGTAGTATCTGTTGTGCCTGGATAGCCCGAATCTCTCCAGCTCTTTACAGCTTCGCGAAGCTTATTTACTAAGTAAGCATTACTTTTCTCTCTATCTGTAGGATCTAAGATATCTGCAGGATTCATACTTTCACCTTTATAATCTTGTTCGTATCACTTCCAAATATATCTACAACCTTTACCATTATACTGTATTCGCCATGCTCTTCGTATACATGCTTTGCTTCATACTCTACCTTTAGATCTTTCTTAGTTCTATAGCTCTGCCACTCGTTATGAAAGGTTTCTCCATCATAATCCCAGTCTACTGCCCAGTAATCGATTAACTGCCTCGAATCTTTAATATTACTCAATATGGCAGATATATCCGAGCTTATTGGGATCTGAAAGTCTTTTATTTCTAGAACAACTTCTGTTTCTTTAATCTTGTTTTTAATCTCTAAATAAGGTAACTGATAAAACTTTACTACCGGAATAAGCTTACTTTCAATAACTTGATCTGGAATTTTTAGTAACTTTAGATCTAGCTTTGTTCCTGCTAAGGCAGCCTTAATTTCATTTAAGTTTGGTAGCTGGTATAGCCTAAGATCCTCTAGGCCTTCTTCCTTTGCAATATCTTTCGCTAGGCCGTTAACATCATAATTCCATTCCCATCCAAGCACATCTGCTCTGCTAAGATTATTCGATACACATTCGGAAGCAAATTTCCTTATCTCTTCCATTGAAACAGGTGCGTCTATTGGCCCAATATGGACTGCTCTTTCTCCTTTTACTGCGTGTATGTACTTATAACCTTTTAAAGGATTTGCCCTATATAGCTTAATTATAAACTGTAGATAATCTTCGGGGTTTTTCTTCCAATATACTACTTCATAATTTCCTATCTCTAATATCTCAAACGGCCTTGCTGGCATGCCATATTTCTCCTTTTTCTCATCTATTAAATCCTTTGAATTATGTATATCTAGTAATCTCTTTCTTGTAACCTGAATTGCATATTTAGATAAATCTGAACCTATCCACCTTCTTCCTAACTTTTCTGCAACAGCCAATGTTGTTCCTGAACCACAGAAGAAGTCTGCCACAATATCGCCCTCATTAGAAGATGCTTTAATTATCTTTTCTAATAAGGCTTCTGGTTTTTGTGTCTGATATCCTATCTTCTCAGCAGAATTACCTTTTATTATACTAACGTATATAACATCACTCAAAGGCTTTAATTCTTTATCGAAATCAAACAGTACATCGTCATCTTTTATTTTTCTGCCTAGTTCATTCTCTAATTTCTCAATGCGTCTGAGTATTAGTTTATCTTTGCTAAATTTCACACTACTATAATATAACTTATTATTTATCAAATATCTTCTATAACGATTTTTATATTCACTTTTTTCCCTGTATACTTGGTTAAACTTAACTCTGCTTATATCTTTAGCATAATGTAGTATTGTATCGTGTGCTTTTCTAAAGCCAACCGCTTCTTTACTCATTTTACCATAGTTCCAAACTACTTCTTGAATAAAATTTTCATACCCAAATATCTCGTCCATCATTACCTTTACATAGTGACCAACATGCCAATCCAAATGTACATAAATGGAGCCATCCTCTGCAAGAAGCTCTTTCATTAAAACAAGCCTTTCATACATATATTTAAGATAAGAAGCTATACCACCACCCCATGTATCTTTGTAAGCTCTTTGCTCAATTATTGATGGTTCCTTCTCAATTTTAGAATCACTAACTTCTGTTTCAAATGAAAAGTCCGCGCCTGTATAAAAAGGTGGATCGATATAGATTAGATTTATCTTCCCTGCCCATCCTTGCTTCAGCAATGAAGACATAACTAGTTTATTATCACCCCAAATCAGCATATTCTTCCAATCTTTAGGATAATTCTCAGGCCATTTATTTTCAGGAAAGAGATAATTCTGATTGGCTCCTTTTGCCCTTGGTTTATTTACAGTTTCTATTCTCTGAAATGGAAGATCTGGATAGTCTATCTGCGTTCTATTACCAAGTTTTACATCATCATATTTACCATTCCAGATAAGCTCTACATACTTATCATCCATTTAAATCTACCACTCTATTTATATCTTTAAATCAATCTATAAACTATTGAGGTATTGATTGATCTATTATAATGTATTAGAATTAATCTTTATATTTATTTAGATAGCTTATTATACTTTAGAAGCTAGAAGTTAGATTTATAATAAGTTAAAAAATTTAAGAAAATAAAAGGAGATGCTATCTTATATAATCTGGCTTTGAGTAATGACTTAGATCTATATAATCTGTTGGTGTAGAGTTGATCTTAGTATTTGCCTTATTTATAACAGAGAGTATCTTCTTATGAAGATCCTCTAAGAAATCCATCTTTATATCATACTTTAAGTACTTTGATACTATCTTAGAGACATCTATCGCTGCTATCGGATCTGCTGGATTATTTAGGCCAGTCTCTCCTAATAATGCAATACCATTAGTATCATTTATCCTGGCAAGAGACACAAGCATACCTACTGATCCAGTAATATTGGTTAACGCGTCTCCAAACTTTACTCCTAACTTCTTGAATGTGTTAAGCATATACTTGTTTGATGCATTTCCGTAGACAGAGTGGCTTCTAGACTTCTCATTATATGCTAGCAGATCTGTGTGAGCGTATCCACCGATGGTTATTATGTTTTCTACTCCCAACTCGTCTGTTATGAAGTTGAATAGCTTTCTATTATATACATACTGACCCTGTCCTGTTAAGACCTGTAGATCTCCTGTTAATACGAGTAGCTCCTTACTCTTAAGCTTTATAGAGTATATTCTATTATTTGGTAATCTTAGAAGACCATTCCTAAGCATTATTGCATATTGAGAGATATACTTAGAGTGAATTCTATATAAAAGCTTCCTCTCTGTTGATCTTAGAAGATTCTTAGCAAATAGTAGGCCAACGTTGCCTATTCCTGGAAGCCCAACTAGTAGAGTGTCTGCCTTTCCATCATAGCTGTTTACTACAGTTACATCAAACTCGTGCATTAGCATCACCTAGTTAAAAGCTTAGATATATTATTATCGTCTGATTCCTTAACCTTCTCCTTCTTAATAGAGTACTCTAGCTTGTACTCCTCTTTCTTAGACTCTATACTATCCACTATGGCTTTTATCTTATCTTCTGCTTCATCATAGCTCTTGCCTTCTGCAGTAATAAGATACTTAGATGCTCCAGCATAGCTTATGCTGACACCATTACTTTCAAAGCTTGAAAGAAGATCCTTGAGCTTAGAGAAGCCTCCATGGAAGTCTAGAGAGTATATATTTAATGTATACCTTATAACCTTCTTTGTATCTCTCTTTATCTTATTTATCAGCTCAACTAGACTCTCTTTAAGCTTGCTATCAAGCTTAGATCTCTTTAGCACATTCCTATTGTTCTCTATAGCGTAGATCATCTCTGTTATGCTTCCGAACTCTTCTCTTGCAATCTCTAGCTGCTTATCAAGCTCTTGAATATTGGCAAGCTTAGCTGCCTGCTTAAATAGGCCCTCAAATCTCTTCTCTGTATTATATTCGTTTAACTTTGCCTTTGTCTCTGAAGGAGTAACCTTCTTTAAAGATAAAGACACAATTCCTTTCTCTTTATCTGCGTATATTACTCTGCACACTACTCTCTGACCTTTATGTATGAACTCTCTTATATTCTTTATCCATCCAGAGGCTACCTCTCTTACAGGTAGAAATGCAGTAAGATTATTGTATTCGATAAGCTTGCAGTAAGCTCCATCTTCATTTATGTCGTATATATCTGCTATAACAAGGTCGTTAACATTTGGTATATTCTGCTTAGGCAAGCTATTCACGCCTCAGCCTTTATGGTTAGCTTCTTCCTTGTTCTGCTACCTACAACTCTTTCTACTATATAGCCACACTCCTTGCATTTAAGTAATACTTTCTGCTTCTTGCTTACCTTATACTTTGTTGCTTCACCCTTTACCTTTCCAACATATCCTTTTAGCTTTCTATTGTGCTTTCTAGTTCCTTTTGATAGTCCGCTCTCTGGCTTCTTGTTATATAAAGATACTGTATGTATAGTATGCTTGCCGCATTTAGGACAGTATGCACTAATCTCTTTTGGCATCTCCATCTTAATCACATTCTAATTAATGCATAATTAATTAAATGCAACTAATTTATAAAATATAAGTAGAGCTATATCTTATATTGATATCTTTTAGATATCTTTTATAGATACTCACATAATCCCGATCTTACAAGGTAATCTGCATCGTCCTTGTTATCTAGCTCTATTATAGAGTTTGCCTTGAATGGTCCTGCAGTTGCTCCAGAAGGAAGTAGAATCTCTGCATCTAGATCCTCTTTTGCCCTTAACTTTGTCTTTGTAAGTTGCGTTTTTGTTTCTGCTTCTCTCTTTTCTGCGCTCTCTTGCTCGTCAAAGTAGCTTCTTGATAGTATCTTAATAAGCTCTTCAAACACTTTCTCTTCTTCTTTAGGAAGAGGTTTACTTATATTCTTACCGTATATGGCATATCTAGCTAGCTTCTCTTTTCTTATCTTCTCTATATCTTTTATTATACTTAGTATCTTCTCTTTATCTGATTTATCAAGCTTTAATATAATCTCTTTTACCTTAGAGTATATAAGAGGATCTATATCTAATAGCTCCTTAAGCTTTGTCTCTTTCTCATATGCTTCCCATAAGCTTCCATACAAGCTATCTATCTCAGACCCCATACTTCCACTATTAATCCTCTTTTAATTTATTTATTAATAATAAAGATTCTATAAATAAAAGCTTTAGATATTTTATTTATTATTTATATAAGAATATTTATAAAACAAATTATTAGAATAAATAGTATTTTATCTTTTATAATACAATATAGTAAAAGAGCCATAATAGCGGAACTGTGGGGTCTATGGAGATCTTTGTTGAAAAAGACAGAATAACAACTAAAACAGAGCATGGTATAGCAGAAGTAGACTACAACATGCTAGATAGCAACACCATAAGCTTTTATAGAGTTTATGTCCCTGTTGAAGATAGAAGTAAAGGGATAGCAGAAGAGCTCTGCATAGAAGCTTTTAAGTATGCAATTGAAAAAGGTCTCAAGATAGTACCTGACTGCCCATACATAAGATATACCTTCCTCAAGAAGCATCCTGAATATATGCAGTTTGTAATTGAGAATTATGGAGAAGATAAGCAATAAACGAGTTTAAAGTAAAGGCTTAAAAGAGCTTAGTTATAATTATTTTTAAGTAGTTTAAATTGACAAGCCAATAAGATGCTAAAAGACAGAAAGATATATAAATCTCAAACGTCATTATATTATAAATGTAGCTATATTGCTAAAGCAATATAGCTATAAGTGTGTATTGTGGAGTATAGTGATGATAATCTTGTTTCTGTAGCTTATCAAAATAGTAAAAAGGAGGGGTATAGCGGTAGTACAGTTTACATAACATATCAGAACAATAAAAAAAGAATAACAAGCAATAAGACACATCTAAGGAAAAGAGAGGAGTTGCCTAAAGGATTTAGTAAGAGCGCAGCAGAGAAAGTTATAAAGAAGGCATTACAGAATGAGAGATTTGTAAACTTCTTGAAATCAAATATAAATGAGGTTGCCCCAGAGATAATAGAGCATCTATCAGAGCCTGTGCTAGATGAATATATACTTAAGAAGATAAATAGTAAGAGAGAGCCTAAGAAGCAGATAAGAATAAATGTAATAAGATCATCATTGAATAAGATACAAGAGTTGGGATTTGTAAACTATAAAAAGAACTCACAGCGCAACTGGGAGTTCTTCTACTGGTATATAAATATAAGCAAGCTTGAACGTTTTCTCAAGGAGCTTGAAGAGCAGCAATCTAGTAAGAAGGAGCAGAGCTCTGATTCCTCATGTAACGACTTTTATACTTGTGAAAAGTGCAATCTAGAGTATGGTAATAAGCTAAAGATAAGCTTTGATAAGGCCTATGATCAGCACTTTAGGTGCGAGATCTGCGGCTCCCTATTGACTAGAATAGAAGATTAATAGTTTTAATAGGTACTTAATTAAGCTTTAAATCTTAAAGCTTATTAATAGATATAACATAGCGAAGTAGGGTAGCCTGGAGTGCCCGCCGGGCTCATAACCCGGAGATCGGTGGTTCAAATCCACCCTTCGCTACTTTAGCATAAGCATAGATATATAAAAAGTGTTAACTTTATTAACTTTGTTTAAATCAATAAATATTGATAGCTATGTTGGAAGTCAAGTTAAGTTCAGCAGAATACTGGAGTGCATGCGTTCAATCTATAGTGAATATAGTAGATGAGGGCTCATTTATATTTGGAAAAGATGGCGTATCATTAAGGGCTATGGATAGATCAGCAACAAGCATGGTATCATTCTTTATGCCGAAGAGCAGCTTTATAACATACAATGTAGCAGATGAGCATTTAAATGCAAAGATAGGTCTAAATCTAGATAATCTGTCAAAGATACTAAAAAGAGCGAGAAAGGAGGAGCAGCTTATAATTAAGAATGAGGAGAACAAGCTTGCCTTAGAGTTTATAAATAATAAAAGCAGGAGGAAGTATGCATTACCATTAATAGAGGCAGCAACGGATGCAAATAAAGAGCCTAGCTTCGAGTTTACAGCAGTTATAGAGATAGATCCTTATGCCTTTAGAGAGATGTTAAAGGATGCTGAGACGATATCTGAGATAATTACATTAGATATAAATAAGGAGTCATTAAGCTTACTATCTAAGGGAGATTCTGGAGATCTAGAAGAGGTTCATACGGCAGATACAGAGTACATAAAGAGCCTAAATGTAAAGGAGAGAGCAAGATCTACATTTAAGTTAGAGATGCTATCTAGTATGGTTTCATCAGCACCAAAGGACTCAATCTTAAAGCTATCTTTAAGTAAGGACTCTCCAATAAGAATAGATTATAACATAGGAGAGGCGCAGATATCGTACTATCTGGCAAATTACGGCGAAGAGTATTAATAATAATATTTTGATTTTATTTTCATAAGCAGGTATTATAAAAGTTTATATTCCTAATTTAATAAGGCGGCCTATATGTCTGAAGAAGCTGTGGAATTGAATATAAATATACTTAATGATGAAAGTCTAAATAACAATAGAGAGATAACTATAGTGCTTCAGGCAAGAAACAATACAGAGAAGCTATACTGGTGTCAAGTCGCTGTAAAGACCTTTGGTGGAGTAACTCTATTGCCTTCAGATGATGTATCAAAGGTAGAGGTAAGACTTGGTATACTAAAGCCGAATACTACAAAGGAGAAGCAGCTTAAGATCTTTCTAAAGAAAGACTATAATATCACTGAAGGGAGTATGCCAATACTAAATGCAACTGCTCTATTTTATGATGAGGATGGCGTAATAGATGCAAGAGTTGAGAGAGGCATAGCAATAAGCAGTGCAGATCAGCATCTAGAGGCAAGATAGCATTATATGATATCTAATACCTCTATTCCAAGTATATTGAGCAGTATTCTCAAAGTCTCTGCAAAGCTCTTTGTTAATGCGAGTCTATTCAGTCTTTTCTGCTCATTATCCTCCTTTAAGATCGGATATCTCTCATAAAAGCTATTAAACTCTACTAGAAGCTTAGATATATGGTTAACTAGTATAGATGGATCAAGGGAGCGCTCTGCCTTTATAAGATATAGCTGAGATTTAACTATAAGCTTAGCGATCCTTAGCTCATTGCTATCTAGTAGCTCCTTAGAGATCTCTATCTTACTAGTATCAATTCCAGAATCTACTACAAGCTTATTGGCTCTAGCATATGTATAGAGTGCATAAGGCCCAGATGCGTTATTAATATCTAATGCTCTGCTCCAAGAGAAGCTTATATCTTTATCATTTGTAAATCTTAGAAACTCAAATCTTATTGCAGCGTTAGCTAGCCTGTTAAGCTTGTGATCATCATTAATCTTAAAGCTTTGATCTATCTTCTCCTTCATTATATAGAATAGGTCATCTGCAGTATTACCTATCCAAGTGCCCTTCCTTCCAGAGAGCTTAGTCTCTTCAAGGTTTACTATACCATAAGCTATATGTCTTATGCGCTTAGTGCTATCAAATCTCTCTATTATAGCCTTTAATACCATCTGTGGATAGCTCTGCCTATAGTCTATTATATTTATAGCAGTATCTGATATGAAATCTCTTTCAATACCATTACCACTAACTTCATATAGGTCTGTATTATCTGGCTGCCTCTTAACAATCTTATATCTAAATGGATCTTTAAATAGACCTAGCTTCCACATATGGAATGCTATGTCCTTAGCAACATAAGTAGCAGTACCATTGCTTCTAACTAGAACCTTCTTATTCTCTTTCATTCCTTTGAACTCCTCTGATATCTCTGCTAAATCAACAACTAAGCAGTTAGCATATCTGCCTTCTTTCTCTAGATCTGCTATACCTCTGCTCTTAAGTAGATCTAAAGCCTTATCAAGAAGATCTGCCTCAACTATATCGCTCTCCTTGACTTTGAGATCATGATATACTCCATAAAGCTCCTCTGTCTGATAATGTGCCTCAACGCATCTATTAACCATCTCATCAAGCTTCGGCTTTATGGAAGGATCTGCCCTTTCTATCTTAACTAAGAGCTCCTCAGATGCCTTCTTAAGCTCCTCTGATCTATTAACCTCTACATACAGCTTGCCTAAAGCATGATCAAACTTAGCTTTATCATCAAGCTTTAGATTTATATAACCGTATAATGCTTGAGCAGCCTGTAATCCAAGATCGTCTATATAATCAAGTCTAACAGGATCCGCCCCAAGATACTTATATAGTCTATATATAAAATCCCCGAGTATAAAGTTTCTTAGATGGCCCAGATGCAGAGGATGTACTGGATTTGCGCTAGGAAACTCGACTACTATCCTCTTGTTATTAAATATATCTAAAAGAAGGCTTTTAGGATCCTTTAATATCTTATATAAGGATTCAACGATCTTATCAGCATTAATTACTACATTTACAAAGCCGTTCTTAAATTCGGCTTCTAAGCCGTAGCTCCTAAGATTCTCTATTATAGATGAGCTAACTATCTTATAATCTAGATTATAAGCCTTGCTCAATCTTATTGGTGCATTAGTAGCAATATCAGCATATCTGCTCTCTATATCTATATAGCTATCTATCTCATCTACTCTCTCTTTACCTAAAGACTCTGAGACTGCTCTTGAGAGTCTATTATAGGCTTCTATATAAGCCAGCTCCATTCCTATCAGCTTTAATGTATCTCTTTAGTATAGTTGGTAGATAATCTATTATATCTGTAGCTATAATGTTAGTGCCCTTATATTTAAATAGCATATCTCCTATCTCTTTATGTAGCTCTACAGCAGCCACAGTCGCTTTAAAAGGATCCTTTCTATCTCTCGCTAAGAAGCTTGCTATTATTCCATTAAGCACATCTCCTGTTCCCATAGTAGCAAGCGCAGGTGTCTCTGCCTCTGATAATCTAAGAGATCTCCCATCAGATATTACTGTATATCTGCCCTTTATTACAAATATCGATCCGTATCTCTTAGATAGCTCTATAGCTGTCTTAGCCTTATCATACAAAGAGCTCTCCTCTAGATCTATATTTAAATATCTCTTAAGCTCTCCCAGATGTGGTGTAACTATAACATTGTTATGCTTGGTCTTTCTTATATAGCCTATAGCAGCAGCATCAAGTATTATATATAGATCATTCCTCTTATACAGTATATCTAATATCGAATCGATTGCTTCATTAGGATAGCTTGTTCCATTACCTATTATAAATATATCTGCCTTCTTCGATTCTATTATATCCTCAATAGCCTCTGGCTCTTTGATTATATAGTTTATTACTGTTGGATTAAGGGATTGGATCTTATAATTAGAAGCTATTGTTACATAGCCAGATCCTGATCTTAATGCAGAGAGTGCATATTCAGATGCATATGCAGATAGCTTAGATGCGCCCTCCATATTATCAGATAAAGCAATAACGCAGATCTTACCGTGGCTATACTTATTTGCATCTGCTTCTAAGGGCCTTACAACATCTTTAACATCAATCTTAGATGTAAATAGCATAGCTCTAGTATATAATCTCTTAGAGATATTACTTTCCTTTATTATATTATCTAAATTTACTCTTAGCTCTTTATAATCCTCTTTTATGATTATGGATCTACCAAGGACTGCTATACTATCTTGCTTAAGCTGCTTGTAGCTCTTACTAGATCTATATATGCTAAATGTAAAAGAGAATCTTTTAAGTGCATTATAGAATAGCTTATTGCTGTAAAGCTCATTATAGACAAGCTCTATATTATAACCCTCTGCATTCAAGATTGAAGCCATATGTATAGCTAATAGACCAGAGAAGCCAGATCTTGTAAATATACAGTAAGCTCTCCTTTTTAGTAAAGGCTTTATCTTCTCTAAGACTACTAATGCTAACTCTCTAAATAGCAGCTCTCTATTAAGCTTCATAGATCTGTAGACCTTAGCAATCTTAAGTAGATCGCTGAAGCTCTCTATATCTCTGCCATATACTAAGAAGTCTTTTAAACTTTCCATACTATCTTTTATGTAGATTATAAAAATTTAAAGCTTAATATGAGTATTATGGCGAAGTTATTTTCTACTAAGCTAGGCCTTGCTATAAATATACCTGAGGATATTGCTAAGGAGCTAGATCTTAAGAAAGGAGACGATTTCAAGTTCATGATAGGAAAGATAGATGGGAAGCCTGCATTGCTATTAATAAAGGACGAGTCTCAGCAGAGTAATGAGAAAGTAGAGGCTAAAGATCAAGTAAGAGTAAGCGAGAGGGAGCTAATGCTATTAAAGCAGATAACTGCATTAAAGTCGAATGAGAGGACAGTCAAGAATATAGAGGCTAAGCTAAATAATGAAGAGAAGGAGACTCTAAATGATCTATTAAGGAAAGGATTCATAATAAAGTTTAAGAAAGCAAACGAAGAAGAGGAGAGATATACTATTCCTGAGTCTATATATGAGGCAATAAGTAATGGTAGCTATATAGTGGAGAGCGCTCCAGCAGATCCTATTGACATTAAGTATAGAGAGCTTATGGATAATGGATATACTATAATAGAGAGTGAGAACGAAGCAGTACATCTCTCTAAAAGGATAGAGGATCTAGTGAAAAGAGGATATATACTAGCTACAAGGGCCTTTGATAGGAAGTACTATATAGTAAAGAAAGAGCTTGTAGAGAGATACTACAAGAAGATAATCTCACTTCTTAAAGAGAGCGAGTATACATTAGAGCAGCTAGCAGAGAAGCTAGATATAGATAAAAGGATGCTAAACGCTATACTAGTTCAGCTAGAGGAGCAAGGAGAGATCTTAGAAGTTAAGAAGAATGTATTTAAGGCTGTTTAGTGAGATTATGTTTTATGGTGCTGCAGCTATAAAGCTTGGTGGAGAGCATTCAGTCGTGTATGAGCATAAGGCACTTGCAGCAGGCCTGTCTCTATATGCTAGAGCAGAGTCTTATAATACAAAAGGCGATAGATTAGAGATAGAGCTTCCAGATCTAAATAAGCAGATTAGCATTAGATTAGAAGAGTTAGATAGAGGCATAGAAGAGACATACAAGCCTTTAATATATATACTAAATGAGCTTAGTAGCAGATATAGTATAGAGCTAAAAGGTCTGCATATAAGGATTTCTTCCGATATACCAATACAAAGAGGCTTGGCAAGTAGCGCAGCGATCTCAGTAGCTATTACAGCAGCGCTAATCTCTCATTTCTCTATAAGCTTAAAGGAAGAAGAGTTCATAGAGCTATCTAGATTAGGAGAGATAGTTGCTCATAACAATAAGAATGCAGGTAAGATAGATATACCAACATCGTTCTATGGGGGTGTAATACTATATAATAAAGGCAATATAAAGAGATACAGGGCTAAGAGCCTCCCAATATTAGTCATAGACACTGGTAATAAGCTACCAACTAGCGTTACTGTTGCTCATGTCAAGGCAGAGTATGAAAAGGATAAAGAGAGAGTAGAATCTATCTTCAATGCAATAGATGATTGCGTTGATCAGATGTTAAGAGGAATAAGCTTAAACAATCTAGATATGATAGGAGAGGCTATGTTTAGAAATCATGATCTACTAAGAGAGTTAGGAGTATCTAATGATAATCTAGATCTTGTTGTAGAAGAGTCTAGAAAGGACGATGCTATACTAGGAGCTAAGCTATCTGGGGGTGGTGGTGGCGGTATAGCTATAGCATTATACAATCCAAATAAGGATATAAGCAGCTTTATAGACCTTATGCAGAAGGATGGATTTAAGGTTATAAGATCTGAGGTCTGCGTTAACCCTACATTTAGAAAGCTTTATGGAGATTCTTTATGAAGGCATCAGCTATAGGTCCATCAAATATAGCATTTGTAAAGTACTGGGGTAAGAGAGACGAGAGGCTCATACTTCCATTCAATTCATCATTAAGCATGACCCTAAGCCCATATACTTTAGATAACAAGCCATTCCATACTATTACTACTGTAGAGTTCTCAAGCAGACTAGATAGAGACAGCTTTATAATAAACGGATTAGAGCAACCTCTAGACAAAGAGCATAATGAAGCAATAAGAGTGATAGAGATACTTAAGGAGCTTGCAGATGCTAAAGAGATGCACTTTAGAGTAGAATCATTTAACTCATTTCCTACAGCAGCAGGACTAGCAAGTAGCGCATCTGGAATAAGTGCATTAACAGTAGCAGCCTCTAAGGCTCTAGGCTTAAACCTATCAAGAAAAGAGCTTTCTGTAATAGCTAGACAGGGTAGCGGTAGCGCCTGTAGAAGCATAACCGGGGGATTATCATTATGGCATAAAGGAGAGCTTGATGATGGCAGCGATTCATACTCTGAAGAGCTTATAAGCAGTAATGATCTAGATCTTGTAGATATAGTAATGGTGCTTAGCAATGAGGAGAAGAAGATTAAGTCAAGAGCCGGAATGAAGACAACGGTATCAACTAGTAGGCTATTCAGATCTAGAGTTGATATTGCAGAGCAATTAATAAGTGAGATCTTAAGCAGCATAAAGAATAAGGATTATCATAAGCTATATGAGCTTATTATGAAAGAGAGTAATAACTTTCACGCTGTTCTAATGGATACATATCCTCCGATAATCTACTTAAGTGATAGATCTAAAGAGGTGATATATAAGGTGCATGAGATCAATAAGGATAGGAATATATGTGCATATACCTTTGATGCAGGTCAAAATCCTCATATAATAACAGATGAATCAAATCTTGATAAAGTAGTTAAGCTTATTAGCGATATAGAATCAGATGCAGTATATATACTAAAGCCAGGAGACGGTGCTCATCTTGTTGATAAGAGCCTATTCTAGATAGCTGATATATATGATAGTAGCAAAGGCGCCAGGCAAGATACTATGGCTAGGCGGCTACGCTGTCTTAGAAAGGCCAAATATAGGCTTTGTTACAACAGTTAAAGAGTTTGTTAATGTAAGCCTTGATGCTTCTGATAGATTTGAGATAAGCTTTAGAGCATTAGATGATAAGATCAGCTTTAAAAGTATCTATGATCTGGATCTTAGCTCTATAGATCCTAGATATAGGATTGCTACATCATCTGTTATAACTGCCTGCTCCTACTTAGACTCATTAGGCATTAGGGTAACGCCTTTCAAGATTGATAGCCATAATGATAAAGGCTTTGGCTATATAGCTGATAGAAAAGGAAAGATAGTTAGAAAGACGGGTCTTGGTGCAAGCGCAGCAGCTACAGTTGCAATTATAGCAGCTATAATGTATAGCTATAATATAAAAGATATAGAAACTATACATAAACTAGCCCAGATAGCGCATAGTATTGCGAATGGTAAGATAGGTAGTGGATTTGATGTGGCAGCAGCGACATACGGTAGTATAGTGTATACAAGATTCACTCCAGATCTACTAAAGGATATAAAGGAAGATAATGTAAGAGAAAGAGTAGCAGATCTTGTATCTAAGAGATGGGACTATAAGATAAAGAGGCTATCATTAAGTAAGATATTTAGAGTAGCTCTTATAATGAACAAGAGAGGTTATAGTGATACAAATGATCTTGTATCTAAGGTATTCGAATTTAAGAAAGCAAATAGCAGTCTCTATAACGAGATAATCTCTCTTATAGATTACTATGATAGAAGGGCTATAAGAGCCTTAAGCCATATAGAAAGCAATAAAACAAGATTTAAGTATGCATTTACAGCAGCAAGATTATTAACAAAGCTTCTTGGAAGAGAGGCAGGTGTAGATATAGAGGATGATAAGACAACTGCTCTAATAGAGAGCTTAGAAGAGAATGGTGCATTTGTTGCAAGAGTCCCTGGAGCTGGTGGAAAGGACGCTATAGCTGCATTATCTATATCTAAATCTGACTATAATAGACTTAAGCTATTTGCTAAGAAGAAGCACTTAGATCTTATAGAATTAGAAAGCTATAGTAAAGGATTCTATGTTAAATATTAAATAGATTTACCCACTACTTCTATTAATTACAGATACCCATGAGATTAACTAAGCTACCTCTGATACTAAGCGATATGGGAGGCGTTATAATAGAGTTTGATAATAGCTATATAGCAGAGAGATATGCTGAGCTCTTTAATATAGATCCTAAAAAAGCTAATGCCTTAATAGAGAGATACTCTGAGCTATTAGATATAAATAAGATAAAGATTGATGAGTTCTTTAGTATTATAGCAAAGGAGCTTAATATAAGCAAGAGAAGAGCGAGAGAGGAATGGATAAATACAATAAAGGCAAGGGCTAAAGTAGATAGGGATATAGAGGAGATATATAGAAGCTATAAGTTGAAAGGATATACTATAGCTTATATAACAGATGTATCAAGAGTAAGTTATCTTATAGAGAAAAGAATGAATCTTATTGACTACTCATTGCCTGATCGAATATTTATCTCCTCTTATACAGGTTACAGCAAGAAAGATCCCAGAGCATTCTACAAGGTGCTTGATTACTACGCTGTTAAGCCAAAAGAGGTAGTATTTATAGATGATAGAGATCAAAATATAGAGACTGCTAAAAAGATAGGGATAAGATGTATAAAGTATAAAGATAAAGATTCTTTTATAAAAGCTCTTAGGAATGAGTTAGATGAATGAGCTTCTAGAAGGATTAATAGCTAAGAAGTGGATACCTGGGCCCAGACTAGAGGATGCAATAAGAGTAGCAAAAGAGCTAAATAAAGATAATATAGTAGCTATGATAAACTTTATAGGGGAGCATATTAAGGATACAGATAAAGTAGATAGCAATGTAAATGAGTATCTTAAAATAATAGATGCTATAAGAAAAGAGAAGCTTAAGGCAGTTATATCACTAAAGCCTTCACAGATAGGTCTAGATCTCTCTTATAAGCTAGCTCTAAGCAATCTAAAGAGTATACTCAATAAGGCATATAAGAGCAATATAGAGGTATGGCTTGATATGGAAGAGTATGATACAGTAGATAAAACAATTAGACTCTTTAAAGAGCTATATAGTAGTAGCAATAGAGAGCTGTTCGGTATATGTATTCAATCATATCTAAGAAGAAGCTTAGATGATATAATTAGATTAAGTAAGATAAAAGCAAGAATAAGACTAGTAAAAGGAGCTTATAAGCCATCTAATAAAGAAGAGTTCTATATCTCTAGAGATGATGTAACTAAGAGCTACTATAAGCTGCTTGATTATCTATTTAAGCATAACGATAATTTTATAGTTGCTACACATGACTCTAATATAATAGATTATACTATAAAGCAAAATAAGAAGCTTAAGAGAAGAGTTAGCTTTGCAATGCTTTATGGAATAAGAGATAGGTTAGCAAAAGAGCTAGCTATAGATAACAAGGTTTATCTATACTTGCCTTATGGTAAGGACTGGATACCTTATACAACAAGAAGAATAAAAGAAGGAGTAAACCTTAAGCTAATAATAAGATCCATATTCAGTCGTTAGGCAGTCATATTGCCAGTTGTATTGCTATATATGCTTGGCTGATATCCTGTTGCTACGCTGCTTATACTTATTGGAGCCACCTTCCATGTCTCATTATATATCTTAGAGGCATATGTTGTTGTGTTATATTGCATGTATAATGTCTCTGTAACGTTTAGTACTAGCTCATGAGGCTTTGGATTGCTACTTGTTGGGAATGGAAATACCACAAACTGCAATGGCGCTACTACCTTATATGTATCTGCAGATACGCTGCTTACTGTTGGCGGATTCACAGCATACCATACAACATATTCGTATAGATTGTTAAACTTGTTCCATACCTTACTTATATTTGCGTATCCAGTATAATTTCCGCTTAATGGACCTCCAATCCAATGCAGTACTGCATTGCTCTGATAGTTACTCATTATCAGGCTTGTGTTCTCTATTGCTATATTATTCCAGTGCTGATATGCTGCTAGTAATGCACTATTATTCTGATATGCTCCTATTCCTTTTGTGTAGTTACTATACTCTTGCTTTAATGCATCTAGCTGTGCTAATGTCTGATTATACATGCTTGAGAGCTTTGCTAGCTCTGCGTTGCTACTCTGACCACTAGATGCTGTCACGCTGCTAGACAATGCATTGTACTTAGCTACCTCACTTCCGTATAGCGATGCATAGTATACTGTTAGGATCAGTAAGATTACAACAAGCACAGCAAGTCCAATCTCTGCGGTTTTTGCCGTTTGCATAAGGAGACACCCTATAATCAATTTAAAGCATCAATCTTAAAAAGTCTTATTATGGAATAAAGAACACTAGTATAAAGAAGGATAGCAGCATAATATCCAATAAGCTACAGTATAAGCATATCTTTCCTAATAGGGACATAGCTGCTACTGAATAGATTAGCGCTGCTAATCCGAATAGGCTCATTATTCTAATATATCTGATATCTAGAATAGTCTTATAGCTCATATACGCTAGTACTATGCTAACAATACTCCATATAAGCCCCAATAGAGCTATAGGGATACCAAGGATCTCTGAGTATACACTACTTGTTACATAGTTACAGTTTATTATGCCTTTATCTGGGCAGTAAAGAGTTATACCGCTATCATAATGAGCTATAGTAAGATATGTAGTATCTGCTAAGCTTATTAATAGAACTATAAAGATGTATCTGTAATGCATTATAACTACGCCTTTAGCAGCTGCTTTACACTAGATTCTAATGTATCATCAAGAGGCTTTAGCTCATATCTTATCTGAACTATCTTCTTATTAACCTTGATTATATTCCTTAGATCTGTAGGTGTTGCAGATATTACTAGATCAGCCTCGCTATTGTTAATAGTATCCTCTAAGTCTTTTATCTGCTTATCACTATAACCAACAGCTGGCAGAACCTTATCAAGGTGCTTATACTTCTCAAATGTAGCTTTTATCTCACCAACTGCAAAAGGTCTTGGATCTAGTATCTCCCTTGCCCCAAAGATCTTTGCAGCAACGGTAGCTGCTCCAAATCTCATCTCACCATGTGTTACAGTAGGTCCATCTTCTATTACTAAGACTCTCTTGCCCTTTATTAGCTGACCTTCTTCTGTATAGATCTCAGAGTTAGCTAATACTATCTTTGCTTTACTATTTATGCTCTTGAGATTAGATATTAATCTATCAACATCTTCTTTCTTAGCAGAGTTCACCTTATTTATAACTATTATATCTGCCATCCTCGCAACTATCTCTCCAGGATAGTAGCTGAGCTCATGACCGACTCTTAATGGATCAGCAACAGTTATCATTAGATCTGGCTTTATAAATGGTGCATCGTTATTACCACCATCCCATATTATAAGATCTGCCTCCTTTTCAGCTTCTCTCAATATGGCTTCATAATCCACACCAGAGTATACAACAAATCCATTCCTTATATGTGGTTCATAGTCCTCTCTTTCTTCTATTGTACATCTATTCTTATCTAAGTCCTCTAAGCTCTCAAATCTTTGAACCTTCTGCTTCTCTAGATCTCCATAAGGCATTGGATGCCTTATCACTACTGCCTTCATGCCTAATGACTTTACTATCTTTGCTATATATCTAGATGTCTGGCTCTTACCAGATCCTGTTCTAACTGCACATACAGCAATAACCTTCTTATTAGACTTAAGCATAGTGTGCTCTGGAGCAACAAGCCAGAAATCAGCTCCTGCAGCATTTGCTATACTTGCCTTATGCATTACTTCAGTATAATTTAGATCGCTATAAGACAAGACTGCCATATCTACATTCAGCTCTTTTATTAGCTTTGATAGATCAGCCTCATCATATATTTGAATACCGTCCTTATAAAGTGAGCCTGCTAAAGACGCTGGATATCTCCTTCCAGATATATATGGTATCTGATTAGCAGTAAATCCAACAACCTCATACTCTTTGTTATCTCTAAATAAGATATTAAAGTTATGAAAGTCTCTACCGGCTGCACCAAGTATTATGACTCTCTTTGGCATAAGATCACTAATATAGATTTGTGCTAATCTTTTATTAAGATTACTCAATATCTAGTATAAGAGTATTACAAGATTAAGAGCCATTAGCAACTATTAAATATCTGAAAGTGCATTAGTATATAATTGATTAGGATGGATGAAGAATCTTTGCATGAGAGGCTATATGGTAAGAAGCCAGAAGAGGTAAAGTATGGCGAGCCCTGTCCGCTATGTGGCTCTAGAATAGATGAATTCGGAATGTGCGCATGCGATTCAGAGTAGTTATTCTACTTTATTTATTATTGTTAATGGATCGAATATGCTTATTCCATTAGAATCGATCTGCTGAAGTGCAGGTGGATTCTCTAAGTAGTTAGGAATATTGCTCTTTATTCTATCTTCAAATGTAGGTACAAGCTCATTCTGATAGAATACTCCTATTGGTATCTTTTCGCTATATATCAAAGCCTTACCTATTGCCTTTTCAAGCTTCTCCTGGGCTTCGCTCTCTGATTTAACTACAGGATCCCAACCTTCGCTCTCTAGCTTATAGACCCTCTTATCATACCATTCCTTAGTGTTTATATCATTATATGTTGGACATGGCTGTAGAACATCTATAAGCGCCATGCCTTTATGCGTTATGGCTTTCTTAACTATCTCCTTAAGGTGTACAACATCATAAGCGTAGCCTCTAGCTACAAATGTATATCCTGAAGCAAGAGCAACAGCCAATGGATTTATGGCATTCATTATATTTGGCTTTGGTAAAGACTTGGTCTTCTCTCCGTAAGGTAGTGTTGGAGCTGCTTGTCCTTTTGTTAAGCCATAAACACCATTATCATGTACAACTAATACCATATCTACATTTCTTCTACCTGCATTTACAAAATGGCCTGCTCCTATGCCATAAGTATCTCCATCTCCGGCATTTATTATTACATTTAATCTTGGATTAGCTAGCTTTATACCTAGAGCAAATGCGAGAGCTCTGCCATGCAGTGTATGAACTCCACTTATTCGCATATTCATGAAATGTGGTAGCTTACCAGAGCAGCCTATTCCTGATACTACAACAGTGCTCTCATTGTCTAGCTTCAGCTCCTTTAAAGCCATCTCTTCAGCTCTTATAATTCCAAAGTTACCGCAACCAGGGCACCAATCGTTAGACTCTATCTTAAGCTTACTTTCCATCATTTATAAACACTTTATCAGTATCAGATTTAATTATCTTATTTAATGCATCATATAGCTCATCCTTGTAGATAACTCTACCTGTTAGCTTTAGTATCCTCTTTTTAACATCTATGCCTGTATTCTCCTTTAATATCTCTGCACCTAGTGCATTATAGTTATTCTCTACAGCTATTAATGTCTTGTTACTAAGAATCTCCTTGATATAGCTTGATGGATAAGGATTGAAGATCTTAACCTGAACAACTAGAATATCTAAAAGATTATCTGCTATAATATCGCTTAATGGGCCTGTAGGTGATCCCCAAGTTAGAACTGCATATCTTGCATCCTTGTTTCCAAGGACTCTAACTCTATCATTATATGGTATCTCCTTATCAGCAGTATCTAGCTTCTTCATTCTCTTCTTATAGATCTTCTCTCTGTTTAATGGCGCCTCTGATATATAGCCATATTCGTCATGCTCATCTCCACTATAAAAGATTCTTGTCTCTCCAAGAGGAGCAAATGGAGATACTCCATCTTCTGTACATAAAAATCTTTTGTAATCCTTAATAGACTCTGAGTCTGCTCTCTTTATCTTGTCTATCTTTAATCTAACTTTTAATAGATCCTCTTCTATAGAAGAGTATGTATTAGCAAGGCTCTTCTCAATTATATGAATAACAGGAGTCTGATATCTTGCTGCTAGATTTAACGCATATGCTGCATCACTCATTACCTCATAATGCAAGCCAGATGCAAGAACTATTCTTGGGAACTCTCCATGACCTGCATTTAAGGCAAACTTAAGATCTGCCTGTCCGCTTCTAGTCGGTAGCCCTGTAGATGGTGCACCCCTCATATAATATGTTATTACAACAGGAACCTCATTCATACCTGCCCAGCTTATGCCCTCTGCCATAAGAGAGAAGCCAGGGCCTGATGTAGCTGTAGCTGCTCTAGCTCCTGTTAGAGCAGCGCCTATCGCGCTATTTATTGCACTTAGCTCATCTTCTGTCTGTACTACTACAACTCCTCCTTTAATATCTTTATCTAGATTAAGTATCTGATTCGCTTCTATAAATGTACTCTCGTCTGATGCCGGAGTTATAGGATAGTAAGACTGAAATCTTAGACCTCCTGCTATCTTTCCAAGGGCAGAAAGCGTATTGCCATCCAAGCTGTAAAATCTCTTTGATTCTCTCTTATTAAGCTTGAATCTGCTTTCTATTAGATTATAAGAGTAATCTACTGCTGCTGAGTTAAATCTATAGAATAGCTCATTCTTAAATCGCTCCTTTATAGCTTGTAAGAGAAAGCTCTTATCAGCTCCAAGTAATGAAAGAGATAATGATATTGCTATTATGTTCTTGGCTCTAAGCGCTAGATAAGCATCTATGCTTAGATCCTTTATAATCCTACTTATTATTGATGAGAAATCTACATCATAAACAGCTATATTTATGCTCTTTAGATAATCTACAACCCCTTTTACAGTATGCTCTAAGCCTTGCTTATCTAGTATACTCTCTGCTCTCTCTTTGATCTCATCTTCCATTAATCTTTGTGAATCTAAGCTATCATTAAATATGCTCTTATCAACTATTAAGTAGCCCTTTAGTTCATCGAAGTGCTGAAATACGGTCTCTGCATCAAAGGCAGCAAGTATATCTACCTTTGAGTTTAAGCTGTTTACTGGCTTATCACTTATAGATATATTAAAGTAGCTATGTCTGCCTTTTATATTTGAGTAGTACTCTCTACTTCCAAATACGTAGTAGCCTAGCTTTATTATTGTTGATGAGAATATATTTGCAGCAGTATCGACTCCGCTGCCTTGCGGACCTCCAGTAAGCCAAGATATCTGCATAATAGAGTTTTAGATAATTATAATTTAAAAATGTGCAGCAGCCAGATTCGCCATACCACTACCAACGCAGCATGCCTAAGTAATGCTAACTGCTGTATGCTGAAAGCATAGCAGCAATAGCTTAGGGCTGCTCCTTCCGGCCTGACCCGGTTCACTAGTACTGCTATCTATCAGCGCAGCAGCTTCATAGCCACTTAGACATACTGCTTTAGCAGTAGGTATGACTATCTGGCATGAGGCCCGCCTTAAAGGGATCTGCGGAGCGGGGACCCTTAGCCCCCTGCCTTGCTGCACAATTATTATTTAATATTTATTCTTTATAAAATATAATTACCAATGAGGAGCGGAGTACCTGCTGAAATAAGATGATGAAGCCCATCTCGACCGAGGTCTATGCAAAAGAGAGGATCAAAGCTATATGTTTTGTATATAATCTTAATGCTATATCTATCATTAGCAGCTGAGCTTTATCTATCTCAGTTAGAGATCTCAGACACGCTAATAGATAGCTATTATTCAGTCTCTTTACTAATGTTTCCTCTCTTTATACTATTCATATTAGCAAAGAGTAAGCTAGATCTTAAGCCCAACTTAAAGAATGATACGATAGTATCAATATCTCTTATTATAATCTTCTATATATTATATACAATAGCACAAGGCAGTCTCTCAATACTATTTCTTATATATAGGATAGACACTATTCTTATATTTATATCTGAGATGGCTGTTGTAATAGCTGCCTTTGGCTTGAGGAATCTTAATACATTTAAGTATGCATTCTTATATATAATACTAACATCTCCGACGCTCTCTTATATAATAAAGCCACTAAATAGCTCATTCTATAAAGTAAATGCATATATTACATATAGTATAGTGCTTCATATATCAAGCAATATCTCTTTAGTTAAAGACGCGTTATATAGCCCAGATCTTACACCATCATTTCTTTATATAGCGCAGACATGCATACCATTAGAGATCTTCATAGGTATACTACTATTTCTTTTACCATTAGCTTATTACTTAGAAGGCAGTAGAAAGGATAAGCTAGTATGGCTTGCTGTGTTTCTTATAATACCGATAATAGCAAATATAGTAAGGATTGCTATTATAGCATACTACTGGAGCATAGGTCAGTATAATAATTATATAGCAGTATTTCATGAGATAGCAGGCCCTTTGATCTTTTATATAGATATGGCTCTTGCTGTTATACTAATAAGTAAGTTTAAATTGAAGGTTAAAGCATTATCAATTAATAATATAAGATTCAATTCAACGAGATCATTACTAGTAGCTATATTGGCGTTCTCTACATTAGCTATCACCTATCCTCTTAGCTTTCAGTTCAATAACGGATATAATGCAATATATAACAACTCTATAGAGTATAGCAATCAATCTCAGATTCGTTTCTTTATATCTCATATAGGTCTATTCTTAAATAAGAATATAAGTAAGTCTGCATATCTAGTAAGCAATAACTCTACAGCTGCTCTACTAGCTTATAGAAGCATAGCAGATAGCAATATCTCAGATATAATGCTAGCTTTTGCATCTAATAAGTCTTCGATAGTAGATGCTAGAATATTTCCTAATAGATCGATAATATCACATACATATATTCTGAAGAATGGTATCTCTGTAGAGAGTGGCTTAATAGATACTAAAAATGGATCTTATATATTTTATACGTTTGGAGATGTGTACATAATAGACAGCAGCCCTGTGTATGTAAGATATGTTATACTCAAAAATAATACATTAAGCACATGCCATATAGATAACACATATGAGATTATAAGCTCTTATATATACAATCTTATTAGATTAAGGCCTTATAATAGCACGATAAGCTGCTCAGCGTATTATCAGGCAAGTGGTTAATTATGTTAAGAGTTGAGAGAAGCGCAGGCTACATTGTATTTAGAATAATAGATGATAAGCCAGAGTATTTATTCTTAATAAGAGAAGACGATACGTTAGACTATCCGAAAGGCCATATAGAAAAAGGCGAGAATGAGCTAGACGCTGCTAATAGAGAGCTTAAAGAAGAGGCAGGTATAGAAGTAAAGAGAGTTGCTGGATTTAGATACGTCTACAACTATATCTTTAGAGATAAGTATAGCGGATCTAACGATCTAGTAAAGAAGTATGTAACTATATTCTTAGGCTTTCTAGGGGATCCTAACGCAAAGATAACTATCTCCTATGAGCATAAAGGATATGTATGGCTAAGCTACGATGAAGCTATAGATAAGATATTTAAGGATGAGATAGGCCTGCTAAGCTCTGCTAATAGCTATATTCTAAAGTTTATAGAGAAGTTAAAGATCGACCAGCAGTACTTAAAGCTGAAGGATGAGCTTAATCTGAAAGGCAACTTCGTAGCTGGTGAAGGCAGCCTAAATGCAGATCTCATGCTAATAGGAGAGTCTCCAGGAGAGGAAGAGAATAAGCAGCTAAGGCCGTTTGTAGGAAGAAGTGGTAAGCTTCTAGATAAGATACTTAAAGATCTATCATTAGATAGAGAAAGTATCTTCATAACCAGTATATTTCCCATATATATAAATGGAGAGAAGCCAAGCAAAGATCAGATAGAGAGATCTAAGCCTTTACTATGGAAGATTATAGATATAATAAAGCCAAAGATAGTAGTCTTAATGGGCGAGTACGCATCCTCTTTAATAGATGAAGGTGCTGTTACGGCTAATCACGGCAGATTAATAGAGAAGAATGGATATAAGTTCATGATAACAGTACATCCTGCTGCAGCATTAAGGAGTAATGAGTATAAGGAGATCCTAGAGGGAGATCTAAGAAAGGCTACTGAGCAGCTGAATATTAAAAAGTAGATTAGCAATATAAAGAATTTTAAATTTAAAGCATTCTAACTTAATTTATACGCTGGGATCGCCTAGCGGCAAGATTCAAAATCTCGCTAAATGGCGGCAGCCTGCTAAGCTGTTTGGCCCCAAAAGGGCCTTGGTGGGTTCGACTCCCACTCCCAGCGTATAAAGCTTTATTAAGCTTCTATCTTAAATAAGTATAGTTCTATAAATAGATTCTTATTAATATTCTACTATGAACGAGGAAGAGTATAATATGCTGCTTGATAGGATATTTAGCAACATAAAGAGTCTATCAGAGCAGAAGTCAGACTTTGTAATACCAAAGGCAGTTATCTTGCAAGAAGGAAATAAGACAATAGTAAAGAATATAATGGAGATAGCAGATAAGGCTAGAAGAGATCCTGCGCATATAGCTAAGTTTATAAGTAAGGAGCTTGGAGTACCAGCAAACATATCAAATAATATGCTATATATAAATTCGAGAGTTCCAGAGGAAGATATAAATAAGAAGATAGAGAGATACTTCAATATATTTGTTATATGCAGAGAGTGCAAGAAGGCAGATACGCATCTTGAGTCTGCAGGCAGAGGAAAGAGCTATCTAGTATGCGAGGCATGCGGCGCTAGATACATAGTTATGTGGTAGATATGAAGAAGGATGAAGATGAGATAGTAAAAGAGACAAGATATCCGCAGCAAGGAGAGGTAATAGGCTTAGTAACAAAGGCTTTAGGAGCTGCTTTATTCTCTGTTCATTGTAATGATGGTAAAGATAGACTATGTCTTATTCCTGGAAAGTATAAGAGAAAGTTCTGGATAAAGGAGCGAGATTATGTTCTAATAAAGATAAATAGTGTTGAGCCAGATAAGAAAGGGGAGATAATCCATAGATACTCTGTAGCTGATATTGAGAAGCTTAAGGCGAAGCATCTTATAGATAATTTATGAGGTGTAAGCTTGTACATATTAGGCATATGGGATGGACACGACGCAGGTGCAGCCTTAATAGATGGCAGCAAGATAATCTTTGCATCTAACGAGGAGAGATATACAAATAGAAAGTTAGAGGTGGGATTTCCTTATAACTCTATAAAGGCTGCAATAAGGCATGCTGGAATAAAGCCTAGTGATATAGATTATGTGGCATTCTCAACTACTGATCTATCTAAGACCATAGAAAGACTTATCCCAAGCTTAAAGGAGAGCTACTATCTTTTTAGAAGAAGAAAGATACCTAAGCCTCATCTTGAGCGATTAAGAAGGATGATAAAGTATACTATTACTCTATATGGAAGGAATGCCATCTTAGATCAGATAAATAAGTCAATAATAGCTAAATATCTAAAAAAGATAGGTATAGATAAGGCAGAGATAATACCGGTTGAGCATCATATAGCGCATGCTGCTGGAGCAGTATTTACTAACAATAAGAGAGAGCAGCTGGTTATAACTCTAGATGGCCTCGGAGACGGACTATCAGGCAGCATCTCTGTATTTAGAGACTCTGAGCTTACCAGAATCAAAAGCTTCCCATCAAGGGACTCTTTAGGAATACTTTATGAACAGGTTACCTCTATACTTGGGATGAGAGAGCTTGAGGATGAAGGAAAAGTAATGGCAATGGCAGACTACTCTTATCCTTTTAAGCTAGAAGAGAATAAGCTCCGCGATCTTATAAAGCTGGATCATGGAGATATAAAAGCCAGATTACATCCGGCAAAGCAGTATCTGCATATAGACTCTATAGCATGGCAGACTCCTAGAGAGCAGCTCGCCTATATGGCACAGCAGCTGTTAGAGGCAAGTATAGTAAGATTAGTAAAGTACTATATAGATGAGACTGGTATATCAGATATAGCAATGGCTGGAGGAGTATTCTCTAATGTTAAGGCAAATATGAAGCTAAGAGAGCTAGATGATGTAGAGAGCTGGTATGTATTTCCGCATATGGGTGATGGTGGAATAGCATTAGGCGCAGCTCTATATGTAGCTTATCAGAAGCTAGGCAAGACCTACTATAAGATGAGTCCTTATCTGGGAGACAGCTATGATTATAACTATATAGAGGATATCCTAAAGAGCAATAACAAGATATCTTATGAGTATGAAGGAGATGAAGCAGCACATCATGCAGCAGAGCTTCTATCAGAGAATATGTATGTCTTATGGTATAATGGAAGAATGGAGTACGGTCCTAGAGCTCTAGGAGATAGAAGCATACTTGCAAGAAGCGATGATGATACTGTCAAAGATAATCTAAACCTTTATGTTAAGAAGAGAGAATGGTTCCAGCCATTCGCTCCATCTATACTAACAGAGGATATAGATAAGCTACTGATCTATGATGATAAAGGCAAGCCCTTATACATGACTATGGCGTATAGAGCAAATGAAGAGAATATAGATATGCTAAAGTCTGTTGTACATGTTGATAATACTGCTAGGCCCCAAGAGGTAGTTAAGTCTGTTAATCCAGTATACTATGAGCTAATCTCTAGATTCAAAAAGTTAAGCGGTTATGGAGTTATACTAAATACAAGCTTTAATCTACATGGCTATCCAATAGTAAACAGGCCAGAAGAGGCTATAGACACTTTACTTAAAACAAGAAGCAAGTATCTATTTATAGATGGCTTCTTTATAGAGGCGGTTAAATGATCGGCCTTGGTCTATTTATGTATCTTATATCAGCAGGATTAGTTATAAGCTTTCTTGTAATGCTATATAGCTTATATATAAATAGGAGAATTATAGCAAATATACTCAAAGAATCTAGATTAAGCAAGGAGCAACTACTTATAGCATTGCTTATAACAGTGATATTTGCCTTATTTATAGCAGCATCAGTAAAACCTACACAGCAGCTTTTCTATGACGATCTTATATATATGGGAATGGCTCAACAGTTCATACATCAGTTTCAGTTTTGGATGTGTAATTACGGGAGTGGAGTTAGATGTTACTCTGGGCAGCTATTTCATGAGCCTCCTGGAGCCTCATTTATAATCGCCTTGTTCTTTATAATCTTTGGTTCTAGCTTTAGCTCTGCCTATGCAGCAATGTTCTTTACAACTGTTTTAGGGATGTTCTTAACATTTATTCTAGCTTCTATAATCTTTAAGGATAGATACATAGCTTTCTCAGCAGAGATACTATATGCATCTATTCCTATAATATATCAATGGGCCTTTTCCACAACAAATGATATGCCTCTGCTTGTCTTCTTTATAATCTCTCTTATAGGCACATATCTCTATATATCTAAAAAGGATACAAAGTCGTTTATGCTATTTATATCTGCATTAGCATTTCTCTTATATATAAAAGTTGATGCACTCTTATTTGCTTTATTTGATATATTACTACTGATCTTAGTATATAGAGGATCTATAAGAAGGACTGCAAAGATAGTAGCAAGTATGAATACTATCAATCTTATCCTACTTTTAGCTGTTATATTCTCTATAGCAGTAATTATAAGTTATGATAGATACGAGCTGCTATACGGAAATTATGGTGTATCTAGTAGCTCTGTTGTTTATATACCAAATACGTGTGCCAGTAGAAGCATGCCATACGCATCAGAGGTTATATCTAATAGTACATTTAGTATATCTAATCTTAAGGCGAATATATGTGGTAATCTGCTATTCTGGTTTAATGCATATACATATCTAAACACAACTACTCTATTAAACGGCTCTCTTAATAATCCTTCATTGAATCTGACTCATCCATCTCTTAGCTACTTAGATGTACCGCAGACATTTATTATTACTCTTGTTGCTCTATTAGGCATAGCCTTAATGATAATTCAAAAGAGAGATAGATTAAATGGATTATCGATGCTACTTATATTTATCTCTGGAGTTATTTTCTACTCTGCGTTCTATGCAGGCTCTGTATTATATGGGGTAGATGTAAGATTTATGCTACCATTTGAGATTATTATAATTATAGGAGCAGCATACTTTACTTATAGGATAGCTCCAAAAAGGAAGAGAGCTATTGGTATAATTATAAGTCTAATTCTTACAGTATATAGCATATACACAAACTATCCATTTATAAGTATACCTCCTTCTCATATACAGCAGGCAGCGCCAGCGAGATACTATGAGATCTTTATACAGCAGAATGCGAAGAATATAAGCAAAAGCTGTATAGTATTTGACTACGATCCATACATATTTCAGCTTTATAATCTAACAGCAGCACAGTCATACTATATTTATAACAAGAGCTTCATACAGAATGTATCATCAAGATATAGCTGCGCTGTCTTCTCTTATGATTACTGGTGTAATATACCACCACCATATAACTCTGACTGCAACTATAAGGAAGCTTTAACTAATACTAAAGTAATAGCGTATAACTCTACTTATAACTTCTCTCTAATAGAAGGGAGCTTTAACCTATCTAATCCATAAATTTATACTTAATTATCGCCTTTAATATTCTAAAGCCGTCTCTGAAAGTTCTAAGCTTTGCCTCTCCGCTGCTTCTCTTCTTCTCATAGCTCGGTATCTCTATTATATTAAGTCTTTGCTTAGCACACTTTATATTTATCTCTGTCTCTATACCGAATCCTTCCTCTCTAAGCTTAAGCCTATTTAATGCTTCCTTAGAGAAGCTTCTGTAGCCATAGCATAGATCTGTATAATGCGTTCTATATAAAAGATTTACAAGTATTACAAATACCTTATTCCCAAATCTTCTGTACCATGGCATATCTGAGCTACCACCACCTATTATAAATCTAGACCCCATCGCAGCATCATAGCCTATCTTTATACTCTCTATCAGAAGTACAAGCTCTTTTGGCCTATGCGATAGATCAGCATCCATCGACACTACTATATCTCCTTTAGCCTCTTTAAAGCCTCTTATTAGAGCTGCCCCTTTTCCGCCTTTATCTAAAATAACTCTGGCCCCCATCTTTCTTGCGATATCTGCTGTACCATCCTCAGAGTACTTATCTATAACTAATATCTCATAGTTATAGCCTTTAAGGCATCTATTTATATCTTCTATAAGCGTTCTTATATTTCCTGCTTCATTCCAGGTCGGTATAACAATAGATACTAGCTCTTTTTCTGGCATATATTAAATCACTTTTCTATATTTTATTTTAATTAGCTTCTCCTTTTATAATATACTCTTAATAAGGCCAATATTGTAGATAAACTTAAAAATATTAATATTATACTTAAATAGGTGCTATACAAACCTGGTATGCCTTCATAGCTAGCAGAGCTTGAGCTATAAGGTATCTCATAGAAGTATGAGAAATGTCTTGAGCTGTGTATATAATCTAATGTTATAATTATAACAGAGCTTATATTTGCAGAGCTATGTAATTTAAGTGGAATACCTAGATTTGAATATGCTAAAGGAGATATTGTATAACTCTTAATTACTTCTGCTCCTACCTCTGGAGGAGGTATTATCTCTATAGTATAGCTTATTGTAGAGTTGTAGCCATTAAATACTCTTAAGCTCAAGAGATTATTATTGAATGAGATATTATTTATATTTATTAAGCCCTCTGTTGAGTTTTTAACTAAAGCGATGCATGGTGCAGCCACGGTAAATCTACTACTACCTTGATTATAACTTATATAGTTTATAACAGTATAAGTTCCAACATAAAAGCCGGATGTATCTATCGTTATATCTCCTATATGGCTGCTATTCGGATTAATATATGGTATCTCTATGTTATAGTAAGATCTATTACCTATTACGCCATTTATAACAAGATTGCTTGCTTGAACATCTCCATAGTTGCTTATATTATAAAATATTATGGATTGATTATTCGTTGCTGCCTTTGTATAGCATGAGAATCCTATAGAGACTGTTCCAGAGTATGATATATAAGATGCTATAAGTAGTAATAATACTATTAATACATAAGATCTATGCATATATTAAGGATATTATAAAAGTTATATTAAGATTCGCTTTTAGCGAAGTTCAGCCTAAATAGAACCTTGCTATCCTTATTTGCTTTTAGCTTTGCTCTTATCTCTCTCTTAAGTCTAGCTCTATATATTGGTCTGTACGCCTTGCCTATCTTTCTCTTAGACATAAAACCACCTTATAGAAGCTAGCTGATATAAAATTAGATCTTAAACTATTATAAAGATTATTTCTATAGATAGATAAAGAGCTACAACTTATCTAACTCTAAAACTACCTCGTTCTCTGTTCTAGGAATCTCATAAGACTTGTTAAAGCTTAGCGCAAGTATTCCATTTACAAATCTGCTCTCTATAGATCTGGGATCTATTCTATAGCTCAGATTTATTATCTTTGTTATCTTCTTATTGTCATTTCTTACTCCATCCAAGATTATATTACTATTAGATATTGTTAATTTAGTTAATGCTTTATTGAATCCTCTTAGATCTATTATAACATCTACAGAATCATTTTTGTTTATCACTTCATAAAACAGCTTCTCATCTTTACTCTCTTCTATCTGATCCTCTTTACTATATCTTGATTCTATCCTTGCTATTGTTTCATTTAACCTTCTAAATATCGGATTATTTATATAATCTTTATCATTTATTGCCAGTATCCTTTTTAGATCATTTATATCATTTTCGCTTATATCAGCTAGCATACTCTCAAGCTCCTTTCTAAGTATGGCGCTTATAATATTTCTCAATTCATCTTCATCAATCTCGCTCATATTAGTCAATATTATAGTGGAAAATGAAATATATAAAGATTACCTAGCAACAATTCTATATAGAGCTCTTGGTAAATATAAATGAAAGAGCTAGAGCTAATGATAATAAGCACTGTATTTTATGGGATTAACAACATATTAGAATATGTTGCAATAAGCAATCTAACATTGGGCGATTCAATATTATCAATAGGCTTGGGTATAGCTATATCAGATCTAATATTATATAGATATATTAAGGATTCAATACATCTTAAGAGAAAGATATACTATATATTCAGCACATTAGCAACACTTTTTATTGTTATATACTCTTTAATAATGTTTGCAGCGTATAAGAGCTACGATCTTGCAAGTATATTTCCTCTGATGGGCCTATCCGTTTTTGTATTCTTCTTTATAGATCTTATTAAGTATAATAAGAAGCTGAGATATAATGATATGCTGATGCTATTTATAGGTATATCTATATTAGTAATTGGTATATTTTTGCTGAGAGTAATGGCTATTCTTTTCATGTCAAAGCATTGCCTATAGTTATAAGCATAGCATTATTCTCTGGTATTGGATATTATATGCAATTTTATAATCTAAATAATATAAGATAGGCTCTAAGCTTATAGTTCAACCATTATTAATGTTGCCTTTAACGATAGCTATATTCTACAGATCTATAACTCCCATAAATATGAATAATTATATATATTTAGTTATAGGAATTATAAGCGGTATACTATATCCTATAGCTTCTTTATGCGAGTTAGAAGCTGTTAGTAAGATTCATATAAAGACGATAAGCAAAGAGGTTATAAAGAGAAATTTTATAAATGATTTCGAGTATGCAGATACTTTGATTGTTTTATTAGGTAGTGTAATTATAGGGAGTTATAAACCAATTCAGATATTTGGTGGTTTATTGATAGTTGCTAGTATACTAATAATTAGCCATCTGAATAATTCATGAGTATTCATATTAATAGGCATATGGGTTTCTAATCTTAACGTAATCAATTTATATAAGACTTGGTCGTTAATAGCTCCTATTATATATTCCATAAAGCTGCTTAGCTGTCTTTATCTCTTTATAATAGTCTGCTATAGGCTTTGGATAATTATCTATGTTATAATTATATATATTATGAATTACATCTGGCTCTAGATCCTTAAGCTCCGGTACCCACCTCTTTATATAATCTGCATTAGGATCAAACTTCTTCTGTTGTATCCATGGATTAAATAATCTAAACATGTAATCTGCTCCTGTAGAAGCAACCCACTGCCAGTTTCCATTATTTACAGAAGGATCATAATCAACAAGCTTAGTAGCAAAGTATCTCTCTCCTAAGCGCCAGTCTATATGCAATACCTTAACCAAGAATGATGCTGCAATCATTCTTACTCTGTTATGCATATAGCCTGTCTGATTAAGCTCTCTCATTCCTGCATCTATAATAGGATAGCCTGTTAATCCATTCTTCCAAGCCTCAAATAGCTTTTCATCATAGTTCCATCTTATATTTTCATACTCTCTCTTATAAGCATGTCCAAATACATGTGGATTATAATAAGCCAATAATGTATAAAAGTCCCTCCAGAAGAGCTGTCTTTTTATAGAATCATTAAGGTTATGAAAAGCCTCTCTTATAGATATACAACCAAACTTTATATATGCTGAAAGCATAGTTGTTGCATTTGCAGCTGGAATATTTCTAAGTCTATAATCTATGCTTCTAGCTCTTTCAAGAAGCTTTAACGCTTCATTTCTGCCTCCTTTTAATGCTGGTCTTTCATATTTTATGTCTCTTAGTATCTCTATGCCTGGAAGATCTGCTTTAATATAATTATTATATCTATTCTGTATAGGTTTTCTTATATCTAAATTTAAAGCATCTTTATAGAAATGAGTAAATACTGAGTAAGGCTTTCCTTTATTTATAAAGAAGTTTTTCTTTACTAGTAAATAATCTTCTTCAGTTATAACTTCTCCTTTAAATCTCTCTTTTATAGAGGAGTCTCTCTTTATGCTAAATGGTGTATAATCTTCATTAAAGTACACTCTTTCAATATTTAATTCATACGCTATCTTTGGTAATATCTCTTCTGCAATTCCTTTTAAGACATGTAGCTTAGAGTTATGCTTCTTTAATTCATTATCTAGATCTATTAATGAGTCTATCATAAAGCCTATTGCATAAAGAGATTTGTATTCATTATCTTCTACTTGTCTAGGATCAATTATAAATAATGGAAGTACTTCTTCACTCTCTTTTAATGCTCTTATTAAAGCAGAATTGTCTTCTAGTCTAAGATCTCTATGAAATAAGAATATGCTTCTCATTAAATCATTAATGAAGAAGTTAATTTAATTAAATATCTCCGTTTACATCCATCTCTGTATGATTTTATACCAGAGGAGGTTATGCTTTAAGCGGAGACTACACCACATCTAATTTGATTTCTGCTCCTTCTTCAGGATATGCTCCGCTAGGAGGTAGCCTAAGCCCATTCCAAACACGACAAAGCCCATTAAACTCAGAAACCCACCTACTATCGAATTCCAACTCCCCATACTTAGACCAAACAACAGAATCACAAAGGAGCTTATTACCAACCAATGCCATCTCATATACTCTAAATAATAATAACACAGGTAATATATTTAATACTATTGACAATTATTTGAGTGATGCTTAGTTTACATCCATCTCTGTATGATTTTATACTATCCATTTTAGAGCGGTTAGCATCTAGTAATATGTGTTTACATCCATCTCTGTATGATTTTATACGAGAGGAGGAGGTATGAAAGGAATGAAAATAACAGAGTTTACATCCATCTCTGTATGATTTTATACTATGCTTAATGTAGGATTTAGCTTTACTGTTATATCGTTTACATCCATCTCTGTATGATTTTATACTTATACCTTTATGTTTTGCACTATGCTTACAACCGCGTTTACATCCATCTCTGTATGATTTTATACTCTTCCTTTATATATTACTAATTGATTGTTATGCCAAGTTTACATCCATCTCTGTATGATTTTATACAAATCTCAGTGGAATCATATGAAAGAATGTCTGCGAGTTTACATCCATCTCTGTATGATTTTATACTTATGCGAAGTAAATCCTATATCGAGTATTGGAACTGGTTTACATCCATCTCTGTATGATTTTATACAAAATAAAAAAACATAAAAAATAGCTTATATAGAAGTTTACATCCATCTCTGTATGATTTTATGCATTTAAATCATGATATAGAGATAGCATCTGAACCTAAGTTTACATCCATCTCTGTATGATTTTATACAAAATAATAATATTAAATTCACAAATTAAATTGCAAGTTTACATCCATCTCTGTATGATTTTATACTAATAGTATAGGAATTCATGATTATCAGCATTGAGAGATTCATGTTTACATCCATCTCTGTATGATTTTATACCTATCTGACGACGAGTTAAGTATGATATCTACAACTCGTTTACATCCATCTCTGTATGATTTTATACGCCAAGTATAAATGGCTCTATAGTAATGCTATATATGTTTACATCCATCTCTGTATGATTTTATACTTTTAGTATATTCAAATAGTTATACAGCTGGAACCTAGTTTACATCCATCTCTGTATGATTTTATACAGACTACATTAATCAAATACATTTGCAAAGGTATACCACAGTTTACATCCATCTCTGTATGATTTTATACTGTTGTTTGCGCTTCTGGGTAAGCTTGGAAGCTGAGGGTTTACATCCATCTCTGTATGATTTTATACCAGCCGCAGCTTCGAATACATTTTGGTAAAACACAATTAAAAATTGCTACAAACCTATTTTTGTGCAAATGTATAATACTATATTATGTTCTCATCATATCTTAAATCTTTCGGTTTACCAAATATGTTTCTATCAACTTTTCCATGAAAGCTAATTGTATACATAATAGTATATTCACCATCGTTATAATTCTGATCCTTTAAGAACAGCTCAATCTCCTTAGCCTGTGAAGGATCTAACTCACCATCAAATACTGATAGCTGAATATGATTTAGAAATCTTCTCAAGAAGTTTCTGATTCTTCCTTGTAATCTAACTGAACTTATATCATAAACAACAATAACAAACAAATTACCACCAACATACTAATGGCTTATACTCCTTTATTCCTAAGAGATCCTTTTCTATCTTATATAGCTCTATACGGACAAGCTGCCTTATTGTAACGTTCTTATTTTTAGTTCTAAATTGTATTGTTTTAGATATCTCATCATCAAATGCTTTAACAACTTTCTTCAATCCTAATTTGCTTAAGAATAAGCCCTCATTATCTTCAAAATCTGCTACTGGATCTAGCTGCTTTAGATCGCATAATCTTAAGATTAATCTTTCACTTAGTAAAGGTTTAAATATCTCAGCAACATCTAAGCTCAACGAGAATCTTCTTTCAAATGGTTCATGTAGATAGGAGATAGAAGGGTTTAAATGAGTATAATAGATTTCAGTTGTAACGAGGTTATAGACTAAAGAGTTTAGAAAGCTTAATAGCGCATTACCTCTATTTGATGGTGGATGCATCTCTCTCTTAACTATCTTAAATTCATCAGGCAATTTAGAGTCTAATTTATCATAAAACATTCTTCTAAACAAGCCCTCAGCTTGCATAAGTTCATTTATATTAGATATATTGCTAATGTCTTTTATTTCTAACTGATCTAGCCCAAATCTATCTAGTATCCAATTTATGTTCTTCATTGCACCAGTCACAAATAGCTTTGCAAATCTCAATCTAGAATTAATATCTATTGCTGCTTTAGCTTGTCTTAGTAAGATCTCTCCAGATATAAGATTATCCTTTGGATAGAAAGTTCCTATATAATTACCGAATCTATCATAAAAATGTATTAATATGCCAAGCTCTTTGAATCTCTGTAGAACTTTAGTTGATATAGATCCAGAGCCTATAAAGTATATGCTTCTTATCTGCTCTATTTGCAGTGGTATCTTTTCTTCTTTAGTTATTAGGTATAATGTAGTATTCTTTAGTCTTATAGCTCCATCTTTAAATATGTATAAGTTCTTTTTACTCATATATATCTCCAAAGCAGAATCTTCTATAAGAGCAGAGTCTGCATATCTTTTTATACTCTGGCTTTGGAGGAACGTCTAAAGACTTAATTATTTTAATATCTTCTAATGCGCTTTCAATTGTTTTTATATCTTCATCACTAAGCTCTATTAATCTTCTAAAGCCTTTTGTTATTATAACTCCTTTTGGTTTTTTATTAGTTGCTAAATAGACTTGGTATAAATAAAACTTTAGCTGATAGATATCTCCTTCAGTTATCTTACTTTTCTTTAATTCATAGATTAGATAAGGATCTACATTAAATACATCAAGCTTGCTTCTATTTATAGAAAGCTCTTTCTTCTTTCTTTTATATTTACTCTCATGCAATAATCTTCCTATTAAGACATTTTCATCTTCATTTGTATAAAGAATTTGATGTGAAAATAACCATAACTCTGTTTTACATGTAAAGTAGTACTGTACCTCTACACCACTTATATCGTTAAATTCTATATCAGATAAACTCTCCTCCTTCACCTTGATCATCGCTTTCTTCCTTAATCTTTTTATATTTTTGTTGGTTTACCTGCTAAAACATTATACGCTTCCTCGTCTAATACGTAACCTCCTTCTATTACAGACTTGGGCTTAATCATGTAGTTCATAAACTTAATACCCCATTTGTTTATATTGATAAACCTCTTCTTGAATTCCAATAAATCTCTTACGTCGTCTTCTGTAAGGTTATCTTTTTTACTTGCAATTTTATTACGTAGTTCTTTATACTCTTCTTCACTTCCTACAAAAGCAGGCACTCTATTAGAAATCTCTCTTAGATTTGTTCCTAATATCTCTTCTACACTGGAAGTAGTCCAAACGCTTGCTTTTACTTTAGCAAGTATAGGCTTAAAGTAATCATACTCTATGTAAAACGATTCCTCTTTAAACTGGTTTAATATATATTCTTCAACTTTCTTTTCGAAGTCGAATTTACTTTTAACTCCTTCATTTTCGATACTTTTAATAAAATTTAGTGAAGTATAGACATCTTCCATAGGATAAGGTTCAAAAATATCTTTATTTAAGCCTTCATTACTTTTCTTATTTTCTTTATCTTTGTCTTTGCTTTCTTTATCTTTGTCTTTCTCTTCATGAGAAGGGTAAAGTATTACAAATTCAAAAGGTTTATTATTTTCATCAAATCTATGAACTCTTCCCATAGACTGCACAATAGACTGCAAAGGAGCTATTAGTCTATACATCTTATCAAAAGATATATTTACCCCGGTTTCTATTACTTGCGTAGAGACCAATATCCTTTTCTGGTTCGCTGAGATAGTATCTGAATTACTTGAGTTAGATAATTGCGTTGTCTTTTTATCTTCTAAGAATGACTTTAGAACTTTGTCTTTATCATCTTTAAGCATTTCAGAATGCAGAAGAGATATATTTACATTACCTTTTTCTATCTCTTCGTTTATATCTTTTTTAATTTTATTATATAACTCTAAGGCTTCGCTAATAGTGTTAACCACTACAGCAATGCGGTTTATATCTTTATTCTTTAAGTCTTCTTTAAGGGATGATAATATATCTTCATAAGAAGAGTTTAGATATACATCTATACTCTCTTTATATGTAGATATGCTAGCATCTCTATATTTATGAAATTCCAACCATTTATCGTTTTCTATAAGTTCGTCAAAATCTATTAGCTTTTTACCTAACTTCTTTAACTCTACAGGTAGTGTTGCAGTCATTATTAAGTAAGCCCTTGGAACATCATTAATAAAATGATATAAGAGATTTCTTATAGTAGAGCCGTAATTTTGTATTTCATCAAAAACAAAAACTGAGTCATAGAACATACCATATCTAATTGCATATCTTCCGTTATTTAGGTATGTCATTAAGATCTGATCGGCTGTTGTTATAATTATTTTGCCCTTAAGGAAATATTTTCTTGCTACTTTTAGAAAGTTAAATAAATCACTGCTTTCAGTTTTTTTATCATCTGGTTTTTTATCTTCTAACTCTTTTTGTACAGACTCAAGTAGATCGATTTCACCATCAGAATCCCATCTATTTATAATATCTCCTTCTCCAAAATATTTTTTAAGTCTTTCATATATATCTTCTATAAGCGCTTTTAAAGGCAAAACATAGATTATCTTTTTTGCATCGATTTCATGTGCTTTTTTAAGCGCCCATAGTAAAGATATCTCTGTTTTTCCTATACCTGTAGGAGCAGTCAATATAATCTTATTGCCTTTGCTAGAATCAATAGCATGCGTTATTTCTTGTCTAATAGTAGATACCTCTGAATTTGTTTCTTTAATTTTAAGTTCTTCTAATTTGCTTTTTAAGCGCTCATAAAGTTCATTAAAGCATATATTATCCTGAGGTCTATTGTTAATATCATCTTTAATCCTTTTAGAGGATGAGGTCCAATCTCCCTCTATTAAACTAGAGTAAAGAATAGTTAGGATCTCCTTCCCTAGCATAAGGTCTGAAATATTATCAATGCTATAAGCTAAAAACTTTTCTTTAATAATATCTAAAAGTATTCTCTTAAGCTTCTCTTTATACTTTTCTTTGAAGCTGCTACTTGTGTCTAATCCTATAAATTTATTAAATTCTTCTATAGATATCTTCTTTATATCTTCATCTTTAATATTTTTTACTGCTTCTTTTATATGATTTCTTACTATTTCAAAGCCAATTTTAACTTCTTCTTCTGAAAGAGTAAGATAATCATCATAATTTTTCTCGCTACTTAAACGAAGCACATCGTTATATAATGTTGACAAATTAATTTCATTATGGTGAAAGTATATAGCTAGAAGAGCACAAGCATCAAATATCTCTTTCAGATGTTCAGCAAGCATCTGATCCTTTTCAGTAAGTTTGTTTTTTAAATCTTCTAGTGGCTCTAAGGTTAAAATGTTAAGGAAGAAGTATACTACGGGTAGCGCAGCTATTGGGTGCCTAAACTTTGTATATCCGCGTTTTAGTTTACTTTTAAGCTCTGCTACTCTTCTGGCATTCAAAATATCAATTTGAATATTGTATAATTCCACTTTTGAACGTTTGGTTATACCTTTAGAGTCATTGCTTTTCTGTTTATTATCTTCTTTTTTTATTTTCTGTTTATTATCTTCTTCTTTTATTTTACTGATTGGCCAAATTTTATAATGCCTTTTTAAATTACACTGGAATCTGCGTGATACTTTTCCAAAATCATGTAAAAATCCCACCAAAGAGCCATAAGTACTAAACAACTCTGGTAATTTATCTAAAGCTTCATCAGGTATATTAATATATCTGCTTTTTTTGATCGAGCTAATATATTTTTCACTATAGCTCTTTGCTAGTTCTCCAGAATTCCTTCCAGTGTCTACAAGATGTTCAGCAAGCGTCTGATTTTTTCCTGCAAGGTAATAATCCCCTATCATCATAAAACCACGAAACTATAATCTTTATATTTAAAGCATTCAATATCTTCATTTAAGTTAACTTTAACTTTAGATCCAATAGGCACTATAACTTCCTTCATCTGATTTTTACCTTCAGAATCTTCAATCTCTTCTATTATGAAATTGGAGTTATCAGATAATACTTCTTTTATACTAGACCTTGGTAATACAAATTCTGTAGAGATCTGACCCGTTTCCTTATTTATAGCATCGTAGCTGATTTCATTAATCTCTTCTATATGGGCAGGACATTCATTAGTACCAAAGTAGATCTTACACATCTCATAGTTTTTGTCTAGTAGGTGATCCTTTTCTTTACTTAGTATATCTAGATTCCTTGGAATAAATATCACTATTTCATAAGACGGACTGACTATATAGTCTATATAAACTGGAGAAACAATAAGCTTAGAATATTTGCCTACGCCCACAAAATTTACGTAATCTAGAAATCTTTTTATCGTAGAACTGCCGCTCATATTTACTTTTATTGCATACTTTATATTGAAGAGGTTATTGCCATTAAAATTTTTATAGGTATGAATCTGATTTTTATCGAATAGGTCACCTAGAGTATATGACTTTATAAAGCCAAGCTTTGCTAAAAGCATTCCTATAATCTGACTTTTATTTGGTATCAAATGCGATACTCTAGTAGTAGCTGTTCTTTTGTCCTTAAACATAGCTAAATAAGAATCTAATTTTATATCAAAAATAAAATAATCTTCTAGATTCATAACAATCTGTCTTATTATTTATTGTTCTGCTAAACAGACTCTCCATTATTTTTATTGTCAAGTAATTTATACTCTTCTTTATTTATTGCTTTATATACCGCTTCTGGTATTGTGTAGTGCTCTTCATCTTCATTTGCTTTCTTAAATCTTATAACAAAGCCTTCTTTTATAAGCTCCTTTAGCGTCTCTTTCTCATTATCATTAAGCATCTTTTCTATATCACTTACTGTTCTTTCTGTAGGTTTCATGTTAATAAGTTTTTTAATTAAAGCAAGCTCATCTTTTGTAATCTCTATTTTACCTACTAGGAAATCGACTACTGTTTTTATATCTGCAAACTTAGGCCATTTATTAGCATTGCTACTTTGATTTCCATTTTCGTTGCAATTAATTAATTTTTCACGGTCTAATTCATTATTACCACAACTTAATTTTACATAATTCTCATCGCATACTAATATATATATGTCACCATGTTCTGATTTATTTAAATTAGAAAAATCAATTTTTACCTTTATGTCTTCTCTATTCGCATCTTCTTTATTATTATCTTGTTTCTCAGAATTTACATCTACTATTTTTGCATTTTTAAGGATCCATTTATCAAAGTGTCCATAATGGTTTTCTGTTACTTCTACTGCTAGAAATACGCATTCTGGTCTATCTCTAGGACCTCCTACCTCTTTCTGCATAGCATACTTTACACCTTCAAAGAAGTACTTGAGTCTTTCTTTTCTCTTATTTAATATTTTATCGCGTTCTTCATCTTTAAATTTATCTTCCATTTTATTACTGGCCTTCTTTTCTACATCTGACATATCAATAGATATAAGATCTGTATTAATAAAGAAAGAAGTGAAATAAAAGTTTGTTGATATGTACCTATTTATTATGGAACCTCCTTCACTTGATCCTGTTGTCGATTCTACTGAAGTATTAAAATCAACAAAAGCCACAAAGGGTTCTAATGATATTGCTCCCCAAGTAGTAATTGGACCTGGCCTTGTAAGTGCTGGTGCTTTTCTACTTTCAGCTTTCATATAACCAAATAGATCAATATCTATATATTCTTCTATAAGGTTGCTTAAATTGTTTTTATTATCAGTATTATTTCCATTTTTCTGTAATTGTGTACCCATAGACGCGCCATTTTGACTAGCCGAGCTATTCTGTTGCTTATTGTTATCCTTTTCAGATCCTGTACTTTTCTCTCTTTCAAGAACTTCTCTAGATTCTCTTAAATAAACTTTAACTTTTTCATCATTTAGCCTTATCCAATAGTCGCGAATTCTCCTTTTTAATGCAAATGGACTTACATAAACTCTCATTTCATCTTTTCCGAAAGGAATTACTTTCTGCGTTATTACGTTGGTTCCAGAGCTTCCTCCTCCATTTTGGTTTGAAGGTAGGGAATAGTAAATTGCTACTACTGTGCCTTTTTTAAAGGAAACTGGTGCGTTTACTTTTCTAAAATCACCAAAATTCACTACGCTCTTTATTTCTTCACTTTCTTCACTCTCTTCATTTTTTCTAGGCATATCCCATCACTTATTCATTAGTAGATAATCCTAAAAGCAACCCTGTTACAAATTCGCTCAGATATCTTTTATTATTTGCTATATTTATAAGATTTTCAGTCATCTCATCAGATTCATCAATAACTGGCTTGTACATTCTTAAAATAGTATTCATTTGCCTTAAGAACTCTGTCCCGCTAGACTCCATTACAGCAGAAATTGAAATTATGTACTTTTTCATACTTTCTTTTTCATCCTCATCTTTAACTGAGTTTTTCAAACTTTTAGCAAATTTAAGGCCTTCTTTTATATAATTCTTTTCTTCGTTATTCATATATACCACTAGAAAATATTTAAAATCTTTAAATATCCTTGATTTCTTAGAGGATCTATCGTAATTCTCACGCATATATTCATTAAATAATATAAATAAATCATCTGGTATAAAACCTGTTTCTATAAAGCTGAGAAGATCTAGGATATTCCTTTTAATATATACATCCTCTTTTTGTTTAATAATACCATTTCTAATGTGCTCTTCAACTTCACCCGTGAAAAGGAAAGATTTAAGAAAGTTCTTTATTCTTTTGGGCTCATTTTCATATATCTCAGCCAATCTTGGCATTATGTTAAATCTAGCTTGGCCTAAGAAAGTATCATTCTTATTTCCTTTTTCTTTAATAAAAAATAGTATCTCAAGGTCAGCGCTTCTGTTAATTGAATACTCCTTTACAAATCTTTCTAGGGTATTTTCAATAGATATATATTTACCATCTCCTGATAAAAGGGCATAATAAATAAAACTCGTATCTACCTTGTGCCTGTTAGCCAATATAAAATCAGATATAAAAATCCAAAAGTTGCAGCTAAAGCATACAAGATCTAATGGATTACCTTTTACAGTATTTACTATTAGATTTGTAGCATTTGATAACTTAGCAAAGAATACTGGATTAAATAGCTTTGTTTCACTTCTACCACAAGCAATACAGTAAAGTTCGTCTTTCTGCTTATTCCTACTTCTTTTGCTCGTATTAATTTTAATTGATGGTTTTATTAATGGGTTTATCAAAAAGAGGTAGAAAAGATAGTCAGTAAAGCTCTTAATATAAGGCTGTAACGTAGATGGAGATTTGATTTCTTTTGGATCTAGAATAATAGCGTTCTTTGGTAAGAAGTCTTTTATATGATTATTTGGGTCATTCGTTTTATAACCTTTCCTATTAAAAAGTTTTCCAAGATTTTCCTCTCTTATCGAAACTGCAATATAGCTTATTATTGAATATAAATAAGTATATCTATTCTTGAAGATATCTTTGTTTCCACCAAAATATTCGTTTTTAATCTCATTTGCTTTTTCTTTAATTTCATTAAGCTCGTTTTCAACCTCATTTTCTAAATCTTCTCTAGATTTTTCAGGATATAAAGATTTAAGTATTAAGAGTGCTTCTTCTTTAGTGTTATTAATTATAGCATTAAGCCTCATTCTATAGCACCTTTCTCTATGCCAAGCATTCCGAATCCCATCTTTGTCTTATCGCCAATACCTAGATACAAAGCACTAGCTGCAACTAACTCGCTACCAGATATCTCAATAGTTTTTTTAGGAGATGCTGCAGACCACGCTCTATAAAACTCATGCTTTATTTTTATTAGCTTTTTCTTAAAAGAACAACTACCGTTTATCCTTAAATCAAATTCATCTTTAATTCCTATACTTCTTACAGTTCTAAGCAAGCTTTCTTTTATGTATATTGAAAATTCTGAGTCATCTTTAGGCTCTATAGGTTTTCCATCTTCACCTCTAAGTATAAAATAAGAAAGGAAGTTGAATCTGTAAGTATTATTCTTATCTGATATAGAAAAGCTTTGAATATTAACGTTATTTATTGAAAAGAGGTATTGAGAACCTTCATAATAAATTATTAAAGGTCTACTCGTGCTAAGTCTTGAGAAGCCGTTAGCTATAGCTTGTTGTATCTTTTTATGCTGGCTCGTTATAAATATTCTAAATTCGTTCCTACGTTTAGTAGGTATAATGTTTGAAAATAGGAAAGCTCTCTTATATTTATTTTCATGTATCTCCTTAGATAACTCTTGATCTTCACTCTTTATTATACTCAATATTGTTGAATAAAATGGATAATTATGATTATAGAATAGATTAGAAGAAGTAAAATTTGGATCTAAAGCTCTAAATGTTACTACTATTCTTGAGTAAGGAAACATAAGTAATATATGAGATAAAATATTTTTAAATTTTTCTTCGATGTAAATTTGAGATAAGTTGATTTAAGGATTCCAATATAAAATACTAAATAATTCTTTATATCTAAATCTTCTTTAATTTTATTAAATCTATTAGATAAACTGTAGTTCTAATATCATATAAAGCTTCAGTAGCAACTAAAATAATGATTAGCCATCTAAAAAGCCACTCTGGTTATAAATAAAAAGTTAATGAATACGAATCTCGATTTGTGGATTATCTTCAGAGATTACTTTAACTGTAACTCCAATAGGAAATGTTATCTGTGGTGTAGTGTGGCCAAAGTCTACATTAGCAATAACAGGAATATTAGCAAGCTCTCTTTTATTGTTAATAATCTTCTTTAATACTTCATCAGTTATACCAGATGCATTTTGAAATCTTCCTATAACTAAAGCCTTTATGCCTTCTGCTTCTTGCTGTAGTAATGATTGCAATTATCTATCAAATACTCTTGGGCTAACCCCTTCATCGTCTTCTATAAATAGTATACTATCTTTTAAGCTAGGCATATATTCAGTTCCTTGTAGCAATGAAAGTGTTGATAGATTACCTCCTACTATCTTTCCTTCTGCCTCGCCTTCATGTATAAGCAAGAATCCATTATTCTTTATGAAGTTGCATCTTTCTTGGTCTATATACCATTCATCATCGCTCCATTCCTCTGCCGGAATTATATTAAATGGCTTATCTTGAGCTAAACATCTATTAAAATACTCTATGGTATAATCTATCCCTTTAAGCATTCCAAATGTTGAAAATTGGGCCCATAGTATGTAATTAAACCTGTTTTCTTAAGTATTGAATCATTTAATATAGTTATATCAGAATATCCACAGAGTATCTTCGGATTTCTCTTTATTACTTCAAAATCTATGTAATCTAAAAGCTAATTTGCATTATATCCTCCTATAACTGTTAATATGCTATCAACAGTAGGGTCTTAAAATGCTTAATAAGATCCTCTACTCTTGATTCTATGCTTGCATAATTGAACTCATTAGACTCTTCTACATGCTTGCCAAAGATACCTTATAACCCATATCTTCAAGTCTCTGCTTTGCTATTGATCTAACATCCTCAGATATGATTGCCATGCTATTTGATGGTGCTATTACTCTTATATTTGATCATCTTTCTAACTTTCTTGGTATTATTATATTCATAGAATTAACCTATTAAACTTAAATAGATTTTATATATTTAAATTACTCTTCTTTAATGTTTAATCATTACATCAAGCTGCTTTAGATTTAAGAATAGTAAGAATATCTAATATTAGATATACATCCTTATTCTTCTCTAAAGCTCAAGCTCAATAAATAAGTTGTGGCTGTCTTCTATTGTCATTTAATATTTTCTTTATATCAATAGAAATAATAACTATAAAAGTTATAATTGGCATTTTTCCAATTGACAATCTGATAAGTAAGCGTTTAAAATAGATAATGCTCCCATCGGGATTTGAACCCGAGTCTCAGCCGTGAGAGGGCTGCGTCCTTGGCCGCTAGACTATGGGAGCATAAGATAGCTCTGTATAGCATTTTGAATGGTGCCTACTATAATATTAGGAAATACCCCTAAGGCTATTATTATAGCAGCAACTGCAATAATAGCCCCTTTATCTATAATATTAAGCTTTAATGCTTTTAATCTTTTATCTGAAGAGAAGATATTTATAATTATCTTTAGATAGTAGTAAACAGATATAAAGCTATTTATTATTGCTATAATAACTAAAAGTAAGAGGCCAGAGTCTAAAGCGCCACCGAATAGTAAGAACTTTGCATAGAAGCCAGCCAATGGAGGAACTCCTATAAATGAAAGCATAAGTATTACTGCAGCTAACGATATCTCTTTGTTATTATAGTAAAGTCCTTTTACAGATTCTACATTATAGAGCTTATATCTCTCAAGATAATCAAGTATCAAAAAGATTGCAAAGATCGATATACCATGTATAAGTATGTTATATATAACTCCGCTTACGCCTATATAGTTAAACGCAGCTAAACCAACTAGCATATAGCCCATCTGGGATATAGAGGAGTAGGCAAAGATCTTCTTTAAATTATTCTCAAATAATGCAGCTATATTACCAAATAACATAGTTAGCGTTGCAAGAAGCGCCACTATCTTTACATTATAGCTCATATAGCTGCTAAAGACTATGGATAATATAAATATTAGTATAACTAACGCAACTTTCTTATTTATGCTTGCTATAAGCGCCGTTATCCTTCCTTCTGCTTCAGAGTAAACGTCCGCAACCCATAGATTAAATGGCCATATAGAGATCTCGACTCCAAGACCTGCTAATATTAAAGCTAATGCAAGTAATGATATAGGATTAAAGCTTATCTCAGAGTAGCTTAACTGGCTCAAGTAAGGAGCAGCTATAGCTAATCCAGATAGCAGCAATCCTATACCTATGCTACTTATAATAAAGAACTTTACTGCTGCCGTTATATTCCTATTTAGTACCATCATTACTATAGGTATCAAGCTTAGTAGCTCAATACTCAATATAGATAATGGCAGAGAAGCAGATATTATAGCAAATGTTAATGGAGCTATATATAAAGTCATTATTGATAGCTCTTTACTTCTATCTATGAAAGCTACAGCATCTAATAAAAGTATAATATAGAGTATTAAGAGTATAATAAGAGTTAATGGGTTAATCTTAAATATACCATATATAATGCTTGATTCAGTAGCTCTTATATCTATAACGGTAATAACAAGCAATAGAAGTATAGATATAATAGCAAGATACTTTACTAAAGATCTTCTAAATGCAATTAGCAATACATCTAAGAAAGATGCTATTAATGGTATAAGTACTATAAGCTCTTCTAGCATAATATTTCACTCAAGTATTATATAAGAGAATACACCAAATAAAAGTATGGATGCAATTAATATAAATATGCCAGTATATACTAATGGGTCAAGCTTATTTATTGGCTTATACTTCTTTCTGCTTACAAAGCTCTTCTGATATATATAATAAAAGACTGCAACATTAATAAATAAGGCTATAAATGGAAGCACAGTCAATGCTTTATATCTCACTACAGAGCCAAATGCAATTAGAAGATCCCCTATAAAGCTGCTTGTTAGAGGCATACCCGCTATAGTAAATACTCCAAACAGAAATGCATAAGCAAGCCTATTATCAGTATGGACTATGCCGCTTAATATATTTACATCTCTTATCTGATATTTCATCCTTATTGCTCCTGCTACAAGAAACATCATTGCTATTACTAAGCCATGTGCAAGCATAGCATATACAGAGCCATAGAAAGCTAGAGTGTTATATGCAGCAGTTATAGCAAATAGTATTATACCAAGCTCTACTATAGTGCTGTAAGCAATAGCTCTCTTTATATCTCTCTGTCTAAGTATAAGTATGCTTGCATATATAGATGATATTATAGCCAATAATCCTATATAAAAGCCATAGCTGACTATCACATCTGGAAATATTATGTATAATAGCAAAGCTCCAAATGCACCATACTTAGTCAGTACACCAGATAGAAGCATTGAACCCTGAGTAGATGCCTCTGAATGTGCATCTGGTAGCCAGTTGTGGAATGGAAATATTGGCATATTTATTAGAAATGCGAATAGTATAAAGATAAAAGGTATTATCTGCTTATATAATGGCAGGCTGCTTATAGCAGAGGTTAAAGCATTAATCTGGAACGTTGCTATATTTAAATAAAAGTATATTATCATTATGCCTGTCAGAAGTGAGAGGCTTGCAAGTATCTCATAAAACATGAACTTCCTAGCAGCCATTCTTCTGTTTACAGATCCTAATAGATATATCATAAAGAACATTGAGACTAAGCCTATATCCCAGAATATGAAAAATAGAACCAGATTATTAGATAAGAAGAGTCCTGTTGCAGATATAAAGAATAGGCTGATCAGTATATTGCTTGCCTTGCTTCTCTCTTCTTCTGTTAGATCACCAGAGATTAAGCTTACAAACGTTACTATAGAAGTCATTATCAGTAAAGCAGCTCTTACATTATTGTATACTAAGCTGAACTGAATTATTGGCAAATTTATATATGAGTAGCTAAGCTCTAAGTTAAATCCACTATTATAATATAAAAGCATATATATAAATAGCATTATAGATAATGCATAAAGCATAGCAGATAATGCTTTGCCTTTCTTATAGTCTAATAGTATAGATCCAAATAGAGCAATTAAGCCTAAGATCAATGGCGATATTAATAGATAGTTAATCATCATATAACTAACACTGCTATTACCATTATAATACCAATTATAAATATAACTATATAAGTATTTAATCTACCATTCTGTATAATAGGCACCTTTGAGCTTAATATTATAAACAAGTTAGATATATAAAGATAGAATCTATATATATAAGAGTCAAATACCGATAAAGCTAATGAGAATGCATTTAATGCATTATATAAAGCTGCATAGAAGCTATTCACTATACTCTTAAAGCTAATGATATGCTTATCATATCCTGATTTAACTATCTTATAAGAGAGATACGCAGCTAATCCTGCTATAATATAGTCAATAATTGTGTATATACTTATTATGCTATAAGTAGCAGAGTAGCCATTAGCTGTTATATAGTATAAGAATAGAAGGAAGATAGGATAAGCCAATGCATTTATTATAACAAGTATGTAAAATGGTGCATTCATAAGATTGCTAACTTTGCTTCTATTGCTCTTACTCCTTCTTGGAATAAGCCACCATCTAAAGATATATAATGATGTAAGGAGCTCTATTATGACAAGTAGAGCAAATGCAATATAGCTATACTCTCCTATTGACATTGATCTAATAGAAGAGTCTAAAAGGAATCCCTTTCCAAAGTATCCGCTTAGTGGGAATATGCCTATTAATGATAGCACAGCTATTAAGCTAGAGATACTAGCTATAAGTCCCTTATCAACGCTGACTTTGTATATATCTTCTCTATCATCATTGGCCTTTATAACAACTCCACTATACATGAATAATGCTGCCTTATAGAAAGTCTGAAATACAAATAGAGCTAATGCTACATAAGGAAGGTTTAGGCCTATGGCTATAAACATTAAGCCTAGATCCTCTATAGTAGAGTAAGCTAATACCTTCTTAATATGCCTCTCAGATAATGCATTTATAGCTCCTATAAGTGCAGATATGAAGCCTATTATAAGTATAGGGTCTGTTAGATTATATAGCTGATATTCTGGTAGCATTAGCAGTATTAGGAAGACTCCTGCCTTAACCATTGTAGATGAATGGAGATACGCAGATACAGGAGTTGGTCCAGACATCGCATCGCTTAACCATTCATGGAATGGAAACTGTGCAGATTTAGTAAATGCTCCTATCAAGATAAAGATTAGTCCATATAGTATAGCAGTATTATCTGCAGCAGTTATACCATATAAGCTTGAGAAGCCTTGTGAGAATATCAAGGCAACGCCAACTAATAGAAATATATCTCCTAGCATTACTGTTGTTATGGCCTTTCTTGAAGAAAAAGCAGCATCCTTTCTTTCATAATAGAAGCCTATAAGTAGATAGCTGCTTATACCTAGAAGCTCCCATCCTATTAGAAGAGCTAATATGCTATAGGATAGTGCAAAGATCAACATACCTAACTCAAATAATGATAGCTCAAAGAAGAATCTTCTAGAAGAGCTATCTATATAGCCTGCTGCATATATGTTTATAAGAAAGCCTATGAAAGATACTATTATAGAGAGCAGATAGTTTATATAATTGAATGTTAGCTCTATATTAAAGCTATAGCTAGATATACTAAACCAGCTTATGGTGTATATAGAGTTTAGATCTGCATAGAGAAGTATATTTAATATAAGAGTGAGTAAAGATGCTATAATGGCAACTATCTTAGATAAGCTATCCTTATCATTAGGCAAGACTAAGTATATAAGCATCCCAACTATAAGAGGTATAAATAACAGATAAGGTATCATAGCTATATCATCTTATCCACATCAGTAAATATCTCTTTATCCCTCTTAGATGTAAATATAACTATAAGCATAATCGCCTCTAGAGCCATAACTATCCATATAACTATAAGCAGCTCAAATAAAGGGTAGCTCTGATCTATATAGTAAGCTCCGGCTAATCCAAATAGGGTTGCAGAGACTAAGATAACCTCTAAAGACACAACAATAGTAACTAGATTCTTATTTAGTAGAACTCCGGCTAATCCAATTGAAAGAGTTAAAGCCGCTATTATATATATTAAAGGTATCATACTAATCTCCTCTTCTATTCGAGACAAGAGCGTAGACTGCTGCTGCTCCTAAGCTTACTAGATATATAGATATAACTAAGTATAATACTATATTACTTAAGCTTGAGTATATCTGATAGCTTATTGCAGAGCTACTAAAGCCTTCTTCTGTATTACTTATATTAGAGATGTATATAATATATAAGAAGGAAGCAAATAGTACTGCTGTTACAAGCATATAAGCTATACTTCTAAAGCCTTTAAATCTTTCAATATCTGCATTTGCAACACCAACGACTAAGTATGTTGATATCCCCCCTATCGTTATAAGTATCTGTAATAGGCCAAGTAATATTAGATTATAAGATAATAGAAGTATGCCGCTAAAAAGAAATATTGAAGAAAGAGCGATAACTGCCTTAATTATATCTCTTTGGTAGAATATAAAGTAAGATGCAGCTAAAGCTACTATTATGTAAATAGCAGATATGATATATATCAATAACACAGGATCACCTTAGCTCCTCAGGTCTCTTTAACAGATCTCTCCTATCATAGACTTCATATTGCGTATCCTTTGTTAATATAAGGCAGTGTACTGGACAGACCTCTTCACATAGAGCACAGAATAAGCATCTCTCCCAGTTTATCTGTGGCATCTTTCTATTACCCTTTGATGGAACTTCAACCATCTCTATTGTCTGATTAGGGCATATTCTCTGGCATGCAGCACAGCTTATACATGTATCTAGATCTAGTCTATGCAGTCCTTTATAGTTGTCTGCTTTCTCCTCATTATCTTCAGGAAACTCAATAGTAAACTGCTTATCTAAGCTATTCTTAATTACATCAAGTATCGGTTTAATAGGCATATTAAATTATTCGGATTAAATAAATAAAAAGCTTGCTAGAAGATTTATAACTGCTAATGGCAGAAGATAAACCCAACCTATCTTAACAACTCTGTCAATCTTACTTCTAAAGAACGTTACTCTGATAAATATTATTAATAGTGTTACTATTGTAAGCTTTATAAAGCTCCAGACAAGAGCTGGAAGGACAGGTCCTAACCAACCGCCAAGGAATAAGTCAGTTATAAGTAATGATCCCATATATAGCCTTATGTAATCGACTAGCAGCGCTATAGCATAGTATCTGGGGCTTACATCAACTAACCATCCAGCTATTAGCTCGCTGTCTGCTTCTCTAAAGTCAAATGGCGGCCTCTCAAGCTCAGCCAACAAGGCTATTAAGAATACAATGAAAAGTATCGGGTATCTTATAATATTCCATATATTAGATTGAGCCTCTACCACATCTATTATATTAAAGCCACCATTGAGCGATATAGCAACTAATGTAATTAAAAGAACAGACTCAAAGCTTACAAGTACAACTATAGATCTTTGTGATGCTATAGAAGAGAACTTATTACCAGAGACCCAACCTACTATAAAGATCAGTAATGGAGATACTGCTAAGGTAAGAAATATAATTAATAGACTGTAATTAGAGTAAAGCCCGTAAAAGTAAGGAGATAGAGGCAGTATAGTGGTAGAGAAGACAGTTAACGCTGCTACTGCTAATATGCCACCAAAGAATAAGCCTCTAGAGGCATACTTTGGGGTTATATGCTCCTTAGACAGTAGCTTAATTACATCTGCTATATTCTGTAGTATTCCAAACTTACCAACATATGTGGGGCCGTGTCTTGAGTGTGCCCTTGCTAGCAGCTTTCTCTCTACCCAGCCGTATATAACAGCATAAAAAGTTAGTAATATTGAAAGAAGTATCGTAAATATTAAGGCAGCTATAATAGCGCTTATTGATGATGCTAGTAGCTGGCTTGTATAATATCTAAGTATGCCGTTTATATAACCATAAATGCTATTAATGAAAGGCGAGAGCATATATTAATTATTTTTAAGTAAAAGATTATTAAGGTATTATCATGCTAACTGAGGAGCAGAAGAGTATAATTAAGAATAATGGCATAAATATAAGAGTTAGAGTAGCTGGAGCATACGTAAATATAAGATTCTCTATAAATAAGGAAGAGCTTGCTGGAGGATCATACTTTATAGAGCTTTATACAGATAAAAGAGTAGCAATAGACGATCTGCATAATATAGCAGAAAGATATATGCTTCCAGTTAGGGCAGCAGGGATACTTGTATTTCCTAAAGGTAAGACAAAGTACGATTTTAAAGAGCTCGATAAGTTATTAGATAGCTAGTGTATAGTTTACTGTACCGTTAGCAGACTTCAGCTTCTTATTAATGGTATATATCATCAATAGCTTATAGCTTCCTGCAACACTTATATTATTGCTATTAGAGCATGCAAGATTAAGATATATGCTATTATTAGGGGCTATACTCGAGTTGATGTTATTTGGTATTATCGCAGTATTGCTATAGCAGTATACTGTTGATAAGTATATGCTACTATTGTATCTATTTGTTAATGTTATATTTAATCTATCAAGCAGAGAGTTATATCTATTAAAGCTGCAAGATAGGTCTGCGTCTATTATAGAGCAGCTGTTCTTAAACTGGCTTTCAAATGAAACTGCACTCTTATTAAGAGACAATGAGTCTATCAGATCTATTCCAGATCTTATAGCAGATAGTATACTATCAACTGAGGTATTTGTTATAGTTGTTAAGCTAAAGTTGTATAGCTTACCAGAGTACTGCTGCTTTATAATAACAGTATTAGATGGTGCTATCTGTGTAGTTGTACAGATCGATATACCATTATAATCTGTTACATTTCCGAAGCACGAAGCAGTCATATTTTCAATTGGTTTATGATTGTATGCTGTTGATATGTATATATTATCTCCTATAATATTAAAGTTTGAGAATCTATAGCTGCTGTTATTATAATATAGTATGGATCCTGTATTAATAGAACCTTTATATATCGCCCTTGTAACAAGAGATCTCAATGTGGTTGCATTTGTATTATTTATATTAATTGTATAGTTATAAGCCTTTAAAGAGCTACATAATCCATTATAGCTAACAATTATATTCCAACCTCTATTAAATGTGTAGCAAGATGTTATATTGCTTATATCTAATTGATATAGGCTTGAGTTTAACTTCTTAAATGGTATGCTAGATCTCTGAAGTATCTGCAATATACTATTCTGATTATTAGGTCCTACAAAGTAATCTGATAGCGCATAGCTTCCATTCTTATAGTTTATATAACCTGCCTCTATGTATGGCATATACCTGTCTAAATTCCTTAATGCCTTTGTCACATTATTTATCAGATTAAGGTAACTATAAGATCCAGATAGCGAGGATGCGATACCATCTATAGCAGCTGCCGTTGTGTTCTCGGCAAAGAATATATATGCATTACTTACATTATTAGATGGAAGATAATAGAGAAGATTGCTATTTCCTAATCTGCTAACATTTATATGTAAGCTAATCTCTGTTTTAGATCTATCATATATATATGCCTTATAGAGCTGCGCAGGATCAGCAACTATAGATATATTATATAAGCCTGGAGCACTGGTATAAAAAGGTATCTTATATAAAGATCCGTTGTGCGGTGTAGCATTTACATAGAATACACTAACTAGATTGTTATCTTCGTAGTATCCTACAGGCAAGCCCTTTATCGTTGTATTGCCTAGGTTGAATACTGTTATATTTATATAGTCTATCTGAAATGGATAAGTAGTATTAGAGTATGATGCCTCTAACTCAAAGTAGTACTTATTGCTGCTATATCTACTATATCCAAAATATGCTAATATTAGTATTAATATAACAGCTATAAATATCAGTATATAGCTAAATCTTTTCATATATATCATATGATGCAGATATAGATTATTAATCTATTAAGCGTTTTTAATATTATCTAGAAGGTTATCGATCTGCATCTTTATCTCATTTATATTTCTATCTAGATAGTATCTTATACAGTCTTTTATATTATAGGGATCCCCATTTAATGGTGGCTTTATAAAGTACTGACCCTTCTCGCTCTCTATAAAGCCTAGCTCCTTTAATTTAAGAAGGTGGTAATAGAGAGTCTTTATATTTATGTTAATATTCCATCTCTCATTTATATATGCCTTAATATCATCAACTACTGGATACCTCTTCATATTAAACTGTATGTATATTATAGCATCTATTATTGGTATTATAGACTGTCTACTCTCACCAGGATTAATTATCCCTAGAGATAAGGCCAGAAGTCTTATAAGTGATCTTCTTGATACTATGCTACTGTTATCTATTCTTATTAGCCTTAGCTTTAGCTCGTTCTCTATAAGCTCAGACTCACTTATAGGCATTATAAATCATAATAATCTTATCTAAGTTAAATTAATTAAGATAGCTTATTACTAATAATTTATAAGCTGATAGATATGGCAGATCAAAAGAGCAGTAAAGAGACTAAAAGTAGAAGTAATAGAGAGCTAGGTAAGAAAGAGGCAGCAGTCTATGCAGTAATAGCAGCATTTCTAATATTTATAGCTATAGCATATATCTATCTGCAGAGTAGTAACAGCGTTAAGAACGAGACAGCTATAGGTAAGAATCTAAGTCTTATGGACAATAAGCCTCTGAATAGCTCCACATTAGCAGAGCTTAAAGCTATAGCGGATAATATGACATTAGCAGATAAGATAGGCAGAGGGTCTGTAGAGATCTTACCAAATAATACTAATGGAACTCCTATAAACTATAATGGAAAGCCAACAGTACTGTATCTGGGAGCTGACTACTGTCCATTCTGCGCAGTTACAAGATGGGGCTTGATACTAGCTCTTGAAAGATTCGGAAACTTTACGATGCTTCATTATATGACATCATCAGCAGTAGATGTATTTCCATATACTCCAACATTTACCTTCTATAACTCTAGCTACTATAGCAGCTATATATCATTCTTAGAGACAGAGCAGTATACAAATATTCCAGCAAACGGCTTCTATGAGCCACTGCAGCCGTTAACTCCTCTAGATAATGCAACAGTTAATAAGTATGATACACAAGGTGCTATCCCGTTTTTAGATTTTAATAATAAGAGCTACGAAGTAGGTGCGTTAGTCTCTCCAGCAATAGTAAATGGTCATACATGGAGCTATGTAATAAACAATCTAAGTAATACTAATAGCAATATATCTAAGGGATTAATAGGCTTAGCAAATGTATACACAGCAGAGATATGCATTATAGATAACTATACGCCATCATACATATGTAATCAAAGCTTTGTTAAGAATATAGTAGAATCAATTAAAGCCTCTTAATGATTATTCATGGTTTCTATAGGTATAATCGGAGCTCCAAATAAAGGAAAGAGCACTTTATTCTCTAGCCTAACGCTCAATGAGGTTGCAATAGCGAACTACCCATTTACTACAATAAAGCCAAATAAAGGTATAGCGTATCTATCAAAGAGATGCGTAGAGTCAGATTTTAATACAAGATGTAATGCAAGAGATAATCTATGCATAGATGGTACAAGGCTTATTCCAATAAATATAATAGATACTGCAGGCTTGGTAAAGGGCGCACATCAAGGCAGAGGTATGGGAAATCAGTTTCTAAATGATATAAGCGGAGCAGAGGGCTTTATAATTGTAGCAGATCTATCTGGTAAGACCGATCAGAATGGTAATCCTTGTGATAGCTGCAACCCTGTAGATGATGTAGAGTTTATAATTGAAGAGATAGTTAAATGGCTCTCTTCTATATTAAAGAGAAACATGCCATCTATATCAAGGATAGAAGACGGGCCATCTGCATTACAGCAGATACTGTCTTCATTTAAGCTAAGGAAAGAGCAGATAGAAGAGGCTATAGAGCAGAATAGTCTATCATCAAGATATATAAGATGGAGTAATGATGAGATAGAGCAGTTCTCTAGATATGTAATAAGCAGATACAAGTCTTTTATAGTAGCAGCAAACAAGGATGATCTTAACTATAATAAAGAGTATCTAAAAGAGTTAGAGAGCAGATACCCAACAGTTCACTGTTCTGCAGATATAGAACTAGCATTAAGAAGAGCTGATCAAAAAGGAATAATCAGCTATAGGCCCTGGGAGAGCAGATTCAGGATACTAAAAGAGACAGATAGCATAGCGCTAAAGGACGCGCTTAGCAGAATAGAAGATTATCTTGTAAGGAATAATGGTACACATGTACAGGAGCTAATAAACAGATTAGTATTTGATATAATGAAGTATATAGTTGTATATCCTGTAGAGAATGAGAACTCCCTATCTGATAGCAATGGTAATATATTATTAGATGCAATTCTATTAAAGGAAGGATCTACAGCAGAGGATCTTGCATATATTATTCATTCAGATCTCGCTAAGAACATGCTTTATGCTATAGATGCAAGATCAAAGATGCGTATACCTAAAGAGTATATCTTAAAGGATAATGATATAATAAAGATAGTATCTAAAAGATCGTATTAGGCATTATGCTTAAGGTAAGAGAGAAGTGCAAGCAGTAGAGTTACTACCTCTATAGATATTAGAGGTATAAGGCCTATATTAAAAGCCATAACGCTTATAAAAGAGCCACTGTAGCTAATAGATGAGATTACGGCTTTATTGAATATAAGGACAAGCACTATAGCAATTATTATGTATATAATGAATATGTATGTAGCGTTTATAATACAGAGATAAAAGGCTCTGCTTAACTTATCTACAACTCTTCCTATAGAGTCACCAAGCAAAAGACCTGCTATTAGCGGTAGTATAATATCTCCCGGGTAGAATATGATAGATATGCCTATATTATCTAAAGATCCTGCTACAGAGCCTATCAAAGGTATTCTGCTAAGGAAATGCGCTATAGCTATAAGCACTATACCTATAATAAATATAGATATCCATACTATAAGAGGCAAGCTTATACTAATTTCTATCGGCTGATAAGATTCAACAGGCTCGCTACTGCTACTTTCACTGATCTTTATAATAGATCACTTTTATATGATAAGATTAGATATAGAATCTATAAAAGATTTTTTAAAAAGCAATAATTTATAAGGAGGATTACTTTAAAAAGAATATTATTAAAAAGTAAATGAGATTATGAAAGATATAGACGCTATTTATGCAAGCTCCTGCCCGAACTGCGGCAGAGACATAGAAGCAGAGAGGATGATTAAAGGTCTACCCTGTAAGGAATGCTTACCAGATAGCTATATTAAGGATAAGAAGATTATAAGCTTAGAGGAGGTAATAAGATACCTAGAAGCAGCTAATAGGCTTAATGGTATGAGATATATAAAGGATCTAATGGATAAAAGGGCAGAGATGGAGAAGCTGTTTAAAGAGATCTTAAGCTCAAAGCCTACAGGTATACAGAGGCTATGGATAAATAAGCTTCTAACTGATCAGAGCTTCACTCTGAATGCGCCTACAGGCTCTGGAAAGACAACATTTGGTATAATCTCATCCTTATTTATGCTATTAAATAAAAAGAGAACGCTATTTATAGTGGCAACAAAGCTGCTAGCGAAGCAGATATATGACAGATTATTAGACTACTCTAGCAAGATATCTAAAGATCCAAGGATATATATAAGCACAGATAAGAATAAGCTTAAAGAGGCATTATCAAGCAATAGCTTCGATATTCTAATTGTAACATCTAAGTTTTTGATAAGAAATATAGATCTATTTAATGGAGCAGAGATAGATCTATACTTTCTGGATGATGTAGATTCATTTGCTAAATCAAAGAGAGCAACATCGCTGCTTGTAAGCTTATATAAGAGCAGTAGTAAGAAGAAGCAGATAGTGCTCTCATCTGCAACCATAAGGAAAGCAAGTCTAATACTATTAAAAGAGCTTGGATTTATGCCAGGAAGCTCAAGCACATATATGAGGAATGTACTAGACTCTTATGTAATAGCAAGAAGCGATACAGAGATTGCAGATTATACAGAAAGAGTCATAAGCAGCCTTGGGGCTGGTGGCCTAATACTTTATAATCCATATACTGCAAAAGAAGAGCTTATAGATACTATAGAAAATAGAGTAAATAAGATATATAAGGCAAAGAGAATCAGCTCAACATCCAGTATAAAAGACTTTCAGCTTTTTGCAGATAAGCAGCTAGATATACTTATCGGATCTGCTAGTCACTATGGGATATTAGTAAGAGGTATAGATCTCCCAGAAAGGCTAAGATATATAGTATTTATAGGAGCACCATCATTTACTTTTAAGATAGGGGATAAGCCACCACCAGCACTAGCATCTATACTACTAGAGAGAATAATAGGGGTTGTAAATGATAATGAGTTAAGAAGAACAGTATATGCCTTTAATAAGTATATAAAAAAGATGAGTAATGAGGCCTTAAGGGTACTTTACGATAATATAAAGAATAATAATATAGATAATCAGCTTATAAAGAAGACTTACGAGTATCTTGATCATTATATAAAGCAAGAAAGAATACAGAAAGAGCTATCTAAGCTTAATGACTTTACAATAGAAGGAGATAGAATAAGAATAGCAGACACATCAACATATATACAAGCAACTGGTAGAATCTCTAGAATACTAAATGGACCATTAACATTTGGCTTATCTGTAATAATAGAAAAAGATAAGGATATTATAAGGCAGCTTGAGAGTAGGCTATCATTTATTATAGATGATCTTAAATTAGAGGAGTTAGATATAGATAATCTTAAAGTAGATGGAAGATCACTTAAAGAGATATCATTAGAGATAGATAGAAGCAGAGCCGAGCAGCTTCAAGCTATAAGCGATGTTAAATCTACACTATTTATTGTAGAGTCTCCAAATAAGGCGAGAGTTATAGCAAACTTCTTCTCCAAGCCTTCTGTATATAGGTTAGGAAATGCATTGATATATGAGACATCCACAGCAGATAATATAGTTGCTGTAATAGCAACATTAGGGCATATATACGAGCTAACAACTAAGGATCTTGGCTTCTATGGAGTAATACTAGAGAATAATAGTTACTATCCATATTATGAGACAATTAAGAGATGTGAGAGAGGGCATCAGATAACTACCACTATAGATAATAGATGCTCTGTTGCAGGATGTAACTCAAAGATCGTTTATGATAAAAGAGAGCTTGTAGATATTATAAGAAGATATGCTGCACTATACGATGAGGTTATAATAGGTACTGATCCAGACTCTGAAGGTGAGAAGATAGCCTTTGATGTATTGCTAACAGTATATTCATACAATAGAAACATACATAGATCAGAGTTTCATGAGGTTACTAGAAAGGCGATTCTAGCAGCACTAAACAATCTAAAGAGAGATGTTGAGCTTAATCTAGTTAAGGCCCAGATTCTAAGAAGGATAGATGATAGATGGGTTGGCTTTAAGCTCTCAGAGATACTAAAGGAGAGATTCTCAGAGGATTTTAATCTAAGTGCAGGAAGAGTTCAAACGCCAGTACTGGGATGGATAATAGATGCATATAATAGATATAAGAAAGATAAGCACAAGGTAGCGTATATAAACGATAAGGAGCTTGGTAATCTGCAGATCGATGCAGAGGGGCTTAATTTAAATAAGGGGGATATAGTTAGCATAGAGGTAAGAGAGCTCAACAGATTTAAGAATGAGCTAGATGTAAAGCCGCCATACACTACAGATGCTATGCTATCAGATGCAGTAAGCATATTAAATATCTCAGCTGCAGAGGCTATGAAAGCAGCTCAGTCTCTATTCGAAAGCGGACTAATAACATATCATAGAACAGATAGCACAAGGATATCTAGCGCTGGTATATCAATACTAGAGAGATTTATAGATCTAAATGCAAAGGATCTAAAGAAGCACTTCAAGGCAGATACATGGTCTAAGGAAGGAGCTCATGAAGCGATAAGGCCTACAAAGCCTTTAAGCACAGATAAGCTATTAGAAGCTGTTAATGAGGGAGAGCTCAATATAGAGCTTGATAAGAATCAGATAAAGCTATACGATCTTATATTTAAAAGAGCGCTTACAAGCCAGCTAAGTAACATATACATAAACAAGGTCAGAGTCGTATTAAGCGTATGTAATAAAAGAGATAATAGATGCATAGATAAGGAGGTATTAATAGATGAGAGTATATCTCCAGAGTATCTAAAAGATTATATGAGATTTATATATCTAAATACAAGGCTCAAGAGAGTTAGTATAGATACTGGATATAAAGCAGAATACAAGATAAGCAAATTATATATGATAAGTAAGCATAGGCTTTATACTCAAGCAGATCTTGTAAAGCTAATGAAAAGTAAGCAGATCGGAAGGCCAAGTACTTATGCATCAACTATATCAACGCTTATGAGGAGGAGATATGTTATTGAATCTAAGAGCAGTAAAAGCTTAATACCTTCTAATAAGGGAATAACTGTTTATAGCTATATAAGCAAGTACTCAGACTTTGTATCTGAAGAGACAACAAAGAAGCTACTAGAGCTAATGGATCTTGTAGAGGAAGGTAGACTAGATTATAAAGAGCTTCTTAATGATATATATCAAGAGATAAATAAGATAAGCTAATTAATCTGTCTTAACCTCTTTTACAGCAGTTCTCTCTTTTACAAATGCAAAGTATCCGCAGTATATACATTTTAGGAATACTGGCAGCTTATCATAACGCTTTCCGCATTTTGGACATACATATGTCATATATATCACTTCTTCTTACCTCCTTTGCCTTTAAACTTAATATCCTTCTCAAGTATATTAGATCTCAACCATCTTATAATAGCTATATGAAAGTCATTATCTGTAGTATTTAATACCTTTACCTTATACATATTATTATCTCCAACGCTTAGCTCATCCTTATAGTTGCTCATTATTGAGAACTGAAGCACAGCCCAGTGATCAATTCCATTTATATAATCATTTATTACCTTTTCAGTTAATGGCAGATTACTGAAGCTCCAGAGTATTCCATCAGTCCAGTATAATGGAAATGCTCCTTGTGGCGTTATTCTACTTAAAACTAACTCTTCTACGCTCATCTTAACAATATTGTGTATCACTATCTTACTTACGGGCTTATACTCTATCTCAACCATTTACATTACTTTATTAAAGAGCTGCTCTAGACGCCTTCTTACAGAGTCACCATTGGCAGTAACGAGCTCGAATGCGCCGCCAGCAAACTTTGTGCTGCAGTTCTTACAAACAAATATGCTTGTAGATACTCTCTTTACTTTCTCTTGTCCGCATGAAGGGCACTGGTATAGCTTCTTCTTCTTTGCTAGTACAGAATAGAATTGCCTTCTCAGCCTCGCTCCAGATCTTACACTAAACTTAACCATAACAGTCACTAATCTAGTCTTTATTAATATCAATTATCTTAGATAAATCTTTATACTTTTCTAAAGAGATATCTATCATATTCTCTATCTCCCTTATTGTTAATGATCCACTTAAGCCTTTCTGCATAGCTCTTATCCTATCACCATCTGTTGCAATTGTCAATCTTGTTGATGCAGCAAGCTCCTCTAGCGCGTTAGGATCTAAGAGCAATGTCTTATTGATCTTAACGAATGTTGTAGATAATACATTGCCCTTTATATTTAGCTTTCCAACAATCTCATTTCTTATAATCTCACCATTCTCATACTTTGGTATTCTTGTGTTCTTTAATGCGAGAAGCAAAGCCATAACTCCTGCATCAAATATATTTCCATCAAAGTTTATTACATCTATATCTGCATATAAGCTATATACCTTATTATCCTCTAGTAGAAGATTACTTGAGTCTATGATCTTTGCAGATCTTATAGCTCTATCAATAACTCTAGATAGCTCTATAGCCTCTGGTGTTGGTGGTCCAGCTTCGTACTCAGATGATGCTAACGGTAATAGCTCAACATTTGTTATAAGATTTCCTTCTTCTGAGCTCTCTAATGGCTCCTCAGCCTCTATCTTTATGCCTGCTATAACCTTTGTGTTGCCCAGCTCTAGATAGCAAGATCCTTCTGCATTTCTAATATAGTCTAACTTGTACTTGATCTCTCTAAAGTCGAACTGAGCTCTCCCATCAATCCTCTTATTCTCAGATACAAAGCTCTCAATCTTTCTTATATAATACTCATCTGCTAGATCCTTCATCTTTAAGCACCCTTTATTTATAAAGCTCTATTAAAGCCTCTCTCTGCTTCTTAGATATTATCTTTCCTGCATCTAGTATCATATCTATTGCCTTCTTGAACTCCTCTTTAGTTAGATTGCCATCCATCTGAAGTAGTAGGATCTCCTTACTTCTAGGAGATACAACAACTGGCATATCTGCATCAGAGTAGTTATCCTCAAGCATATTTAGATCTATTATTACAGTATCGCCGACCTTTCCTGCACTAACTCCATAGACAAGATCTTTCATAGGAATTCCTGCATTTGCTAATGCTACAGCAGCCGCTGTTATTCCTGCTGCTCTAGTTCCACCATCTGCCTGAAGTATCTGTATATAGATATCTATCTCTGTCTCTGGAAACTTATTTGTTAGTATAACATTCTCAAATACCTCCTTTGTTACCTTCGAGATCTCTACTGCTCTTCTACTCGTTGTTCTTCCATGCCCCTCTAAAGATGAGAATGGAGACATTGTATATAATGCCTTAACAATTGCTTTATTTGGATCAGAGTCGTGCTTTGGTATAACCTCTTTCGGACCATATACTGCTGCTAGTACTCTATTATTTCCCCATTCTAGATATGCTGATCCATCTGCATTATCTATTACTCCTGCCTTTATAGATATCTCTCTAAGCTCGTCTGGCTTCCTTCCATCTAACCTTAATCCATCCTTTAATAGCTCTACACTTCCATTATGCATATAAAACACTACTCATTAAGCATCTTACTAACCTTCTCTGTTAATCCTGTTTTATGCGCCTCCTTCTCAATAAGCCTTAGTACAGAGAAGACCTTCTCTGTATTTGGGCCTCTTACGGCAATTACTCCATTCATACCAACTACGATATCAGATTTAGATAGCTCCTTTATCTGGTTAATCATAGAGCTATTCTTTCCTATAACTCTTGGTATCCTTGTGGATTTTATCTTTATTATGCTATAATTACTAAGCTCTCTTATTAGCTTTAGATCTATAACGCCACCGTTAATCGCTTTTATCTCTGCATATACTGCATCTCCTGTCTTTAACTCCTTATTAATCCTTAGAACTCCCTTATACAATGGATGAAGCCATATGATATAGCCCTTTCTACTGAGCTCCTGAACGATACCAACAACCTTCTCCTCAACCCTTGGCTTCCATATCTGCTCTAATGGAACTATTGTCTTAGTTGCAGGATCATAAAGCGATATAACTGTAGCATAAAGATTATCCCTATCCTTGTAAAGTATATCTCTATTTACTTCATCAACTATTACAATATCTCCTGGAAGAACAATCTCTCTCATCTTAAGATCACTCTATAATCTTTACATTAGCCTTTCCTGCTGTTATATTTCCTAACTTCGATATAAACTCATCTCTTAATCCTGCTGGTAGCTCACCTTCTATCTTTAAGCTGCCATCATTTAGCCATTCCTGCTTAAGTATCGTTAAGTTAGATTTTATATAGCCTAATGATCTACCAGCAATGTCTGCTGGTAACAAAATATCAAGCTTAACCTTAGCAAACTTTATAGGCAGCACCTTAGACAGCTCTTTGACTATCCTATCAATCTGCTCTTCAGCGCTCTTATTTACATCTATGCCAACTCTTGCCTGCTGCATTGCATTCTTGATTCTTAATGGCGGTATAGGCGTCTTTGTTCTAGGATCTATTGAGTTACTCGCTATAATGTTTATAATCTCGTTCTCTTTCTGTTCAAGCATCTTGGCTCTCTGCTCAGCTGTTAAAGGAACCTCTCCTTTCTTTAGTATAGTATCGACAACCTTGGCTATATCTGTTGTTCCAAAGGCAGCCTTTATCTTTGCCTCGCTCTGAACCTCTCCTTTCTTCGCATCCTTAAAGATATTCTCATCCTCTAGTACGCTTAAAGGATCATTTATCTTTCCATTTATGTAATCGTATGCAAGATCTGCATTTACTATAATCTGAAAGATCTCATTATTATGCTTATACGTAGCAATGAGAATCTTATTACCAGACATTACAATAACTCCTCTATCTCCTCATCAGTTAAGTAGTAGAAGCCTTTACTCTTTTCTATTACTGATACCTCAACGTTCTGTGGGTAGAACTTACCCTCATGTACCTTCTTTATAATATCTACTGCTAGGCTTACTCCTTCTTCTTTACTCATTCCATCTTTAAACTCTTTAGAGAGTATCTCTGTTGCTTTATCTCTGCCTTGACCTATCGCTCTTGCTTTATAGCCTACAGGAGATCCAGAAGGATCTATCTCAAAGACAACAGCATTTGGATCTACTCCTCCTAGAAGTAAAGACACTGCATATGGTCTCAAGCCGCCGTACTGTGTCGCTACCTGCATCTCTTCAGATATATCTTTGGCTAATCCATCTATAGTCTCTGCTTCATTATAGAGTAGTCTATGTGTCTGCGCCTTATTTCTCAATATATTTATAAGATGTAATCCATCTGAGACCATTCCGCTATATGTCGCTCCTATTAGATGATCTATTCTAAATACCTTTTGTACAGTTTTGTATATAACAAAAGGCGCCTCATAAGTCTTCTCTCCTGCTAATACGACACCATTATCTATAATTAGGCCTATCGCCGTAGCTCCCTTCTTAGTTGCGACTATAGCATACTCTACTTGATATAGCTTTCCATCAGGACTAAACATTGTGCCTCTGTCATACGCTTGTACATTTGGATACATGACAACACCTTAAAAATTCCTTAAAGCAGATAATAAATTTAAAGCTTAGTAGATTATCTCTTTATCTGATTATCATTTATTATAATATTGTCGCTTATACTTACAACTCTCTCAAACTTTATGCTGCTTTTTATAAGCCTATCTTTTATATCCTGCTCTCTCTTTATATTCTCAAGCTTCTCTGTTAATACAGAGTATACAACTCCATTCTCGAAGTTAAGTATTATATCTTCTACCTTGCCATAGACCTTTCCGGATGTGCCTATGATCTGCATATTATATAGATCTGATAGACGCATAGCTTATCACTAAGTTATTAGATTATTAAACAAAGCAAGCTTATTAATACTATTTTATTCTATACACCTTCTTGCTTGCGAAGAATCTAGATATATACTCCTTTAGCTCATTTAAGAAGGCCTCTCTATTTTCTCTATACTCATTTATCTCATTCTCTGTAAATAAGCCATTATTCCTCTCAACTAACTTTATTAGGTAGCTATCTGTTAGATAGTATAATCTGCTATTGCAAGAGCTACATGCATATAAAGGCATTATCGGTATCTTATCATAATCAGATATCTCAGAAATCCTAATAAGATCGCTGCTGCCACATACAGGACAGCTCTTATCAATTAGCTTTATCTCAGTATATTCAGTATATTCAAATGAATCTATAGAGTAACCTTTCATAATCTCAACGATTATGAGCTCTGGATTAAACTCCTTAGGATTAAATAGAAGCTGATCCTCTATCTCTCCTAGCTCATTAAATACAGTTAGAAGCAAAGCCTTATCCTTGATACTTTCTACTAGAAATCTCTTATCTTTTATATCTATTCTATACTTATTATCTGTCTTTGCTATTAAAGCCTTCATAACCTTACTTTATATCTTCAAGCTTTATATACTTTCTATTCTCCTTTCTAGCTCTATCTATCGCCTTATTAAGTATATCGTCGAAGTAGTCCTCAAGAATCCTTTTCATCTCATTTATAGCAGCATCGCTTACTCTAAATCTTGTCTTACTCCTTACAATCTTCTTTATTGTGCTCTTTTTAATTCTTACCATATATCAGCACTCAAGATCCTCATCATTAGATCAGATGCGCTATCTCATCACTCAAGAAAAAGATTAGAAAGAATAAATTATAAGCCTTAATGCTTTCTTAAGATTCTTTCAGATTTAAGAAGTGATCTCAGCAGTAGCAAAGCTTCTTCTAACGCTTGTTACCTTTATTGATACCTCATCACCCTCTTTTATCTTATTCTCTGGATCTTTTACGAAGATCACAAAGCCCTTGACCTTAGCTATTGCATCTCCTTTATTGCCTTTACCTACGACTGTAACCTTTATTGTATCTCCCTCCTTTACAGGCTTCTCAAAAGGCATGCTACCTCCAAAACCTCTCCTTTCATGACTCTCTCTAGAGCCACTCTCACCTTCACTGTTTTCCATAACCTTTACCTTTGCCTACACTTGGCATTATTTACTTTTGTGATTAGATATTTAAAGCTTTGCTTTTTTTAGAAAAAAACAGAAAGATAAGAAGAATCAGAGTTTGTATAGATTTACTATATCGCCATTTGAGTTTACTATAACTACATAATCGTCTGTTGGATTATAATCTGCATTATTTATATCATCTGCAGGTACCAGATCAGAGTAGTATACGCTCTCAGAGCTGTTTACAACAATTGTAATACTCTGAGGCCCATAGGCAGTAGTCTCTAACGTTATGTTATATCTCATAAGGCCATCGCCAATATTGCTTATATTGAACTTTAAGTCAGATAGTACAACAGAGCTATTAGTACTTGTATTATTGTTTAGAAGTATAGCGTATTTATAGAAAGGGCTATTCATAAACGGCCCTAAACCGATACTCTGATTTGTTGTGTTTTGGGGCTGAACTGTAGTAGATGTTGGCATAGATGATGAATTATTGCTTACTGTAGTATATACACTGCTTGTTGTGCTGCTAGGCTTTGAGCTTAATGCATATACAGCTATAGCGGCTATTATTACTATAACTATTGCAATAGCAGCTATTATAGAGCTGTTCATAATTTAACATTTGTAGTAACAGCTTATAAATCTTTATGTAAGCTTTAATAGTATATGATATATGTAATATAGAGTATATATTATCGAATAAGGCGCTATAGCAGTATATGGTGTTATAAAGTAGCTATCACTAGTTATATTCATATCATATCCAAAGGTCTGATAAACTAAGACTTTTACATTAAAGCTCTTCTTAATATTATTGCTATTAATTGCTCCAACAGTTAGATTGACTTTGTATATGCCTGGCTTTGCTAATCTTATAGTATAGTTTACTGTCTTGCTAGAGTTATGCAGTACTATATATGTCTCATTATAAGAGTTGCTAAGATTAGAGCTTATATAGAATGGGGTATCTGATACACCAAGATTTGATATCTTAATGGGTATATTGATAGTATAGTTGGGATAAGTATAATATAAGGTCTTATCTGTCGTTATGTTAAATACATTATTACTAACATTAACATATAGATTAAATGTAAAGTTTCCAGTATGAAAGAAGTTGCCTATATTCGTAGCCTCAAGCGTTATCTTATATCTGCCAGGGGTTGCATTAGGAGATGCTATTATCTCTGCTTGAAGTAGCTTAGCATCTGTGGCAGAGTTCTGCACCTTCCAACCCTCTGGATAATCTTTTACAATAAGCTGAGTCCATACATAGTTATATAATGTATTGTTTATATTAGATGATGAGTTTATAACAACTACAAAGGATTGGCCCGGGCCTACCTTAGTAAGATTAAAGCTACTATTATTTATATAGAATGTATGCTGATACGGCTCAATCATCTTTACGTATATAGAGCTGGCATTATCTGCTAATAATAGCAGCATAATTAATGCTATATATAGATATCTAATCAATAAAGACACCATTGCTTCTTAATCTATCTATAAGCTCTTTCTTAAAGTCCTCTATGCTGTCATAATTATTTGTTATATGTATATCTGCCCTTTTCATAGCATCTATTATTCCAAAGTTAGTCTCTGCCTTCTCTCTTTCTAGAAACTCCTCTAATGTTCTAGGCTTATCTATCTTATTAACAGATAGGCTTCTCTTGAATCTTATCTCTGGATCAGCTTCTATAGCTATTAGTAATGATCTAAAATCTTTAAGCAAGCTCTTTATCTCTGAGTACTCATCAAATGATCTTAGACCGCCAAATGCGATTCTGTTATTATTGCTTGCAAAATCAATTATCATATCCCTTCCTATTAAAACGACAGCAGCATTGCCATACTTCTCTCTAATAGATTTAGAGAAGTCTCTAATGCTCTTTGTGTCTATATTTATATTATTCTTATTCATCTCTCTTTCAACGATCCATCTTAGCTCGAAGGTCTTAAAGCCATAATCGTTAAGTATCTCTGCTGCAGTTGACTTTCCACTTCCTGGCATTCCTGTAAAGAAGAGCGCAACCTTATCCATAATACTATTTTGTTAAATTAAAGCTTTAAACATATCTGCTATAGAAGTATATATCCTTTGCGACAAAGCTCTTATTTAATCCTACTATTGTATAGTTTATCCAGATATATGCATTAAAGATGCTTCCTGGATTTGCTCTAGCGATAGCATCTCCAGCATAGTAGCAGTATATATAATAAACTTCCTTTTGACTAGGATATAGATATGCTGGTAGCTGCTGCTTTGGATAGAAGCTTGCTGCCGATGTAACAAATCTATTACCATAAGCAGGTAATCCGTTGCTCTGATTTATTAGAGTAGAGCATGCTATGCCATCTATTCTTATTATATAGTTGCTTGCCTGGGAGATCTGAATTATAAGAGTCCCATTGCTCTGTATAAAAGCCTTATAGCATATAAATGGCTGCTGTGATAAGCACTCTTGTGGAGACAGATACGTTAAAGAGGTCTGATCTATATATATAAAGTATAGTATAAATACCAATACTCCAAATAGAAATGCATAAGCTATAAGCATATCTAATGAGGCTTGCAGCTTATAACTCTTCTTCATCATTACTATCTTTCTTGTTTATCTTTTTAACCTTTATCTCAATATCATTATTCTTTCTTGTTATCTCAATATCGAAGTTATCGTTTCCGAATATCTCTAAGAGCTCCTCATAGGTATAGCTTCCAGGATCCTTATTATGCTTCTTTATTATATCATCTCGCTTTAGCTTCAATGAGTCCTTTTGCATCTCTATATACTTTATGCTGAGCTTCTTGATCTGCTCACTCTCGAATATAGAGTCTATATTTATATCAAACTGCTTATAGCCTATATCTTGCATTATAAACTGCATAACAGCATTAAACTCCTTATCCAGCTTACTTATAACCTCATTTATAGCATCTCTCTTTCCAGTTATTATGAAAGATTCACTATTTAAGAATCCTATAAATATATTATCATGATAAGGCTTTATTATATCTTGAAGCATCTGAGATATAAGTCTTATTATAGTTACGCCGTAGCTTGCTCCATACCTTATCACAAAGTCCTTTAATCCATCTATCTTGATAATGCCTATGCTGTAGTCTGCTCCAGAGCTTATCGCCTTCTCGAACTCCTCAGAGATCTTTTGCTCATCTGGTAGATCTATAAGTGGATCAAATCTCTTTCCTTTCTTCTTAAGGAATATTGTTACTAGATTCTTCAACTCAGAAGGATCAAAAGGCTTCTTAAGGTAGTAGTCTGCTCCATACTTTAAGCCTTTAAATCTATTTGACGTTGGATCTAATGCACTTATTATTATAACTATTGTATTCTTAAGTCTTGGATCTGTTTTTATCTCGTAGCAGATCTGTAAGCCATCTTTCCCTGGTAGCATCAGATCTAAGATTACTAGATCTGGTACTACCATGCTTATAGTTTTCATAGCCTCTACTCCATCATAAACCTGATATATCTCAAAGGAGCTACCTAGAGACGCCTTTATCAGCTTGTTTATATTTACATCATCATCTACAATAACAACCTTCTTTATATTGCTCTCATTATTTATTATATAGAATGTTCTAAGATTGCCGTTAAATCTCTCAACTATATTGCCTTCTTTCTTAAGCTTATCTATTATCTCATCTAGCTTCTTATCATCAATGCTTCTCTCTCTTGAGAACTGTAGTAGCTCATCATAAGTTGCTTCACTTCTTTGATTTATAAAAGATCTTATTATATCAATCTCATCCATTCATGGTCGCCTTACTAAAATATATGTATTAAAATATTTATTTAGATGCTTTATCAGGTTTGTACTCTATTGGTATTATAAAATAGAATGTACTACCTTTACCTAACTCTGATTCTACACCAACCTTTCCATGATGCAGCTTTATTATGCTCTTTACTATTGATAGACCTAAGCCAGTTCCAGAGCGCGGCTGAACAACAAGCTCCTTATTCTGCACCTGGTAGAAGTCTCTAAATAGCTTTCTTCTATCTTCTTCGCTTATACCTATTCCTGTATCCTTAACATCGCATCTAACGAACTTTCTTCCTTTCCTATAGAAGTGGACAGTAATACTCCCTTTATCAGTATACTTAATAGCATTACCTATGAGATTAACAAGTACCTGAATTATTCTATTAAGATCTGCACTTATCTCAGGAACATCATAATCAACTATCCATTTAAACTCTAAGCCCTTAAGTCTTGCTGCCTCTTCTAAAGCTTTTATAGAAGAGTTCTCATACAGCTTCCTTAGATTTACTCTTGTTATATCTAATCTGACTCTCTGCGAGTCGAACTTTATAGCCTCAAGGACCTGATTTATTATATTGTATAATCTTTCAGACTCATCTATTATAGTTTTAAGATAGTCTCTTTCAACATCATTGAGAGACTCAGAGCTGTTATAGAGCAGGCGAGCGAAGCCGCTTATGCTTGTTAGAGGAGTCTTTAGCTCATGTGTTATATTATATATAAACTGAGACTTGAGCTGGCTCTCAGACTTTATGCTAGTTAATGCCTTATTTGCAGTCTTTAATGCCTTCTCTAAGGATTCTATTCTATATGTATCTTCTAGATAATGAGCTATTATAAAGAACTGATCAGATGGAGAGATGTTATAGTATCTCATATGCACATAGAATCTTATCATTGTATTACTCTTATCCTTTATATATGTCTCTAGATCGAGATCTCTCTTTCTAGAGAGATAATCGCTAAGAAATCTATCCTCTATAATAACGCTTAAAGGCTTACCTATGAGATCCTCCTTCTTAAACTTGAGAAGCTTCTCAGCGACACTGTTAACAGATGTTATGAAGCCGTTAGAATCTGCTATTATGAATAGATCCTCTACATCATCTGCTATCCTGTAGAAAAGCTCTCTAAATCTGTTTAGACTGATCTCTGATTGTATATCCTTAACTAGTAAGAGCTTTAGCTGATCTAAAGGCAATGCGGATAAGCTAACGCGCCTTCTAGATGAGTAGCCGAACTCTGTCTCTATAGATATAGCGCCCTTTAGACTATTTATTAGCTTAAGATAGCTGCTCTCAATATAGAGAGATATATTTGTATTCTTAAAGAGCTTCAGATCTATACTAAGTAATGAGAGATCTCCATATGCGTCAAAGATATTGTTGTTACTGTCAAGTATCAGAAATAGAATACCATTAGATAGATTGGCTATGCCTAAGAGCTTAAGGATCTCTGAGATATTAAGTCTCTCAATATAGTATAGATCACCAAAGCCATAAGACTTGATCTCATCTATTATATCATTCTCTATCTGAATAGCATTAACTGGCTCTCTTGAAAGCTCCTTCTTAATGCCATGCGACATAATAAATCTGTTTAGTGAGAGCTCTCTTGAAAGCTCCTCTCTGGTCTCTTTGAGATCTTTTATCAGAAGGGCTATCTTAAAGGCTATAACTAAAGAACTAGGATCTAAGCCCTCTTTACTATCCTTCCAAAGTAGCTCTAGTATATAATTATGACCACTATCATAATAGCAGAAGTAGGCTCTAAAGCCCCTATAATGATAGTTTGTTAGCTCCTCAAAGCTTTCATAAGGGCTAAGCTCTTTAATAAATAGGCTCTTTGTAGATCTTAGGCTTGCATAAAAAGGACTGCTATTATTATCCTTGCTTATTATAACAAGATCTGGTTGTAAGCTATTAATGTTGTTTATTATATCATTATCAAGAATAGATCTAAGAATTGAAGTCTCAATATTAAGATTAGATGCTATCTGCTCAAGTATATCCATAATTAATTAAATATTAATTAACCTAATTAAAACTAATTGTGTATATTGATATGGAGGATCAGATAAGAGAGCTGTTTAAAGGAGTATATAAGCTCGGTAAGAGCATATATACAAAGAATCTTGTACCTGGAGTTAGGGTATATGATGAGCAGATGGTTAAGCTTTCTGGTATGGAGCTAAGAAGCTGGAATCCATATAGAAGCAAGCTATCTGCAGCTATAATGAATGGCCTAAAGAGCTTTGCGATAAAGAACGGCTCAAAGGTTCTTTATATAGGGGCAGCAACTGGCACAACTGTTAGTCATGTAAGTGATATCGTTGAAGATAATGGTATAGTATATGCTATAGAGTACTCTGAGAGGAATGCCATAAAGCTACTAAAGCTTGCAGAGTCTAGAAGAAATATAATTCCGATTGTTGCAGATGCTAGATACCCAGAAAGCTATCTAGATAAGATACAGGAGCATGTAGATATTCTATATCAGGATGTATCTTCTAGAGATCAGCTATCTATACTAAAGAAGAACTCCATATTCCTTAAGCCAAACGGGATAGCTTACTTTATTATAAAGTCTCAGAATATAACTAGCAGAGCTAAGCCAGAAGAGATATACAAAAGCATACTGATGCAGTTAGATGATGTATATACAATTAAGGAGAGGATAGATCTAGAGCCTTATGATTCTAAGCATCTGTTTACTGTTTTACAGAAGAGATAGATATGATAACAGCAGATAGAGTTAAGACATATATTAATAATGCACATACTGTAATATGTAGCTTCTGCTGCTCTAGCTACTATGTAATAGATGAGAATAAAGCTATATGCAATAGATGTGAGATGCCTTATACAAAAGAGCAGATATCTGATTCTTATCAAAGCATTGTTAAAGGTGCTTTAGATATAGAAGAAGAGGATAAGATATTAAAAAGGCTAGGAGAGCTAGAGTCTTTATATAGCTCATCTAAGGATATAAAAGCTTTGTACATAAAGGCATTGCTTGAGATAAAGCTTTCTAATATATATCTTAAAAGGATAGCTTACTCTAAGGAAGGATTCATGGAAGAGAATGCTAAGCTTAGATTAGAGGCAACTAAGCTTTACGCTCTAGCTAAAGCCGATATAATAAGATTTATAGAAAGCGTAGATGACGCATCAGATCTAGCTATGTATAAGAAGGCGATTGCATACTTCAAGCTTAATAATCTTACAGCAGTTAGATACTACAGTAATAAGATAGATGATATATTCTTAAAGAGCTATCTCAAGATGTTATTAGATCTTACTAATGGAGATAAGAAGGATCTCGCAAACCTATCAGAGTGGATATTCTCAGCAGGCTCACTTAATGGAATCTTCTATAATATAATAGCGCTTATAAAGCAGGAGCGCATAGATCAGGCAGATAAGCTTTTTAAAGTATATAAGGATATTGGAAGCAGCTCTGATATAGAGAAGATAGAGTCGATGATAGCAGAGTATAGATCTACTTACTTATGAATATATACCTCTCATCTTCATAGTAGCTGTTTCTATAGAAGAAGCCTTGGCCCTCTAGCTGTATATACTCATTAATCTCGATCTTCTCTTCATATGGCTCTACATATAGTCTCTTTACCTCTATACTCTGATTATCAAAGACACCGTCTTTCAAAGGATCCTTTACATATGCAACCTTTATAGCTCTATCTAATGATGGCAGCCAATGTAGCACTCTATCTGCTTTGCTGTTAGTTATATCTGCTGAGAGAGCCCCATTCTCCTCCTTTATCTTTATATTTCCTATAAATCTTAGCTTGTATACACCAGGGCCAGAAAACTCATCCTTATTTATGTATATGGCGCTGTCTTTTATATAGAGCTCTCTATAGCCAATATCTCTACTTGGATGCAGATCTGCTCTTATAGGATTATTAATGTCAAAGTTCAGCTTCAGCTTTATAGGATTCTCGAAGCCGATTAGTCTCTTAGCAGTATCATCTATATATCTCTTATTATATGATAGAAGCATACCTATATCAACTACAGAGTCTGTCTTACTAAATCCAAATCTAAGTACAAAATCCTTTATAGCCTCTGGTCTTACTCCGCGATTCCTTAAGCCAGCTATAGTTACCAATCTGGGATCATCTAACCCTTTAATTAGCTTCTCATGTAAAAGCTTATTAAGCAGCCTTTTATGCGTTATATTATTCTTTATAACTAGCCTAGACTCGCTGTGTATTCTAGGCACATTTAAGCCTAGAGCCTTTAGTATCTCTGTATCTAAACGATCTCTTAGCTCATACTCCTTACTTCTTATAACATCTGTTATTCCGTGAATAGAATCATTTACTGGTGTGTTTAGATCATATGTGGGCCAAACAGCGTATCTATCTTTATGTCTATAATGATTAACATACTTTATCCTAGCTAGAGTCGGATCTCTCATTACAGTATTAGGATCTTTCATATCTCCTTTGAATCTTAAGACTGCCTCATGCTCTTTAAACCTCTTATCAAGCATCATCTGGAATAGTCTCTGATTCTCCTCTACAGATTGCTCTCTATGCTCACACTCTAATCCTTCCTTTCTATTCCTCTTTATAGTATCTGGTGTACATAAGCATACATACGCCTTGCCAACAGATATAAGCTGCTTAGCAAGCTCATATATTCTCTCAATATTATCACTTGCGAAGTAGATATCATCGAACTTTAATCCAAGCCAGTCTAGATCCCTAAGGAACTGATCTACAAACTCCTGCTTATCCTTTTCAGGATTTGTATCATCAAAGTACAAGTAGATCTTACCATTATAGATGCTCTTAACTTCATTTGATAGGAATGCAACCTTAGCATGCCCTATATGCATAAATCCATTAGGAGATGGTGCGAATCTTGTTACAACCTTTCCATACTCTGCACCTTCTATATTTAGATTCGGCTTAGATGTCTTTTCTTGAATCTCTTGATAATGTCTATTAAATTCATCAGCGTATCTGTTATAGCTCTCTTTTAGATCTTCTGGACTCATCGAGTTGACTCTGCTTACTACATCATTTATAGCAGCTCTTAACTCCTGTATTCTGCTTTTATAATCTGGGAATGCCTTTAAGACCTTACCAAGCACAGCATTTGGGTCTGCTTTACCATTATGTTCATAAGCATTCCTTACTGCTTGCTTAAAGATCTCTTCTTCAAGGTTTTGCATAAATAATCACTGCTTATATAGTGTTACATTATAGTAAACGATGCTATTATTATAAACTACTGCAAGCATGTTAAGCTCTACCGTATTGCTGCTTATTAAAGGATAGTTAGATCTATAGTAAGTTATATTATTAGCTATATCTATTATTGGCAAAGCATAGCTAGATCCATAGCTTACTCTAGAAGGAAGCTTAAGTGTATAGTTTACATAGTCTATACTGCTATCTATGCTATTATATGATAGAAGCCTCTTATAAGAGCTATAAGAGATATTATTAATCAATATTGAGCCTCCAGAGCCAGTATGGCTAAGATTAAAAGTCTTCAATATTGATAATACATAGGAGCTGTTCTTTAGCTCTATAGAAACATTACTTACTGAAGCATTCACAATAATCTTTATTAAGCTTCCTTTCTTAGCGCTGCCGCTACTTACTGTAGTGGTTGTTGTGTTTGTTGGCGCATTAGTAAAGATAGGAACCAGAAATATTATAGCTATGAATATAATTATTAATATGTAGATGATAGTCTTTCTATGCATATAGCTCATTTATATAAATAATAAGCTATATAAAGATTGATAATTTTAACTGATTATAGGTGTTATCATGTCATTTAATGACGGAGCATTTCTAATGGTAGAGTATACAGCTTGGGATCTAACAGATAACAATAAGGTCTTATATACGAATAATGCAGATAAAGCTAAAGAGTTAAATATATATGATGAGAAAAAGAGGTATCAGCCAGATCTGATGATTGTGGGAAGCCCTCTAGTACTTCCTGGTTTAAATAAGGCTTTAAGAGAGGCTTCACTAAACACTACAGTTAAGATAGAGCTAGAGCCGAAGGATGCATTTGGAGAGAGATCTGAGCAGCTCGTATTTGTAATGCCATTATCTGAGTTTAAGAAGCAAGGCATGGATCCTTATGTTGGTATGAGAATAAGATTAGATAATGGAGTAATAGCTATAGTAAAGAGCATAAACTCTGGTAGAGTAGTTCTTGATGCTAATCCAGAGCTAGCTGGCCACAAGCTACTATACGAGATAAAAGTAGTTAAGGAGCTTACAGATCTGGCAGAGAAGATTGAGAATATCTTTAAGCTTTTCAATCTATATCCAGACTCTGTGCAAAAAGATAGTAACAAGATAGTTGTAAGCTTCTCTAAGAATCAGAAGAAGGATCATGACTACTTTGATAAGAAGAACGCAGCACTATCTTTAGTATTCAATACAATAAAGGATCTAAAGGAGAGTATAGAGATAAGAGAGGAGTTCGATAAGCAGTCATTTGAGAGCTCAATAAAAGAGAGCTAATTCTTTAATATTTGATATTATTTATAAATCTTAAGATTCTTTTTATTTGATTTAACATAATCAGCTAATTCTAAAAAGTTTGAATATTACATAAGAGATATTTCAAGAATATAGAAAGTAGCTTAGTAAGGCTTGATCTCTGCATACTATAATTATGATGCCTATTTATCTTTAGGTGATCTATCCGCAGGTTCCCCTACGGATACCTTGTTACGGCTTAGCCCTCCTCACAGAACTTTAATTCCATTGGCTCGGAGAACCAACGTCATTAAAGTTCCGCTTGGGTGGCTTGCCGGGCAGTGTGTGCAAGGAGCAGGGACAGATTCACCGCGCGATAGTGACACGCGATTACTAGGGATTCCAGCTTCATGAGGGCGAGTTGCAGCCCTCAATCCGAACTGAGGTTAGCTTTAGGGATTTGCTTCGCCTTTCGGCGTTGCGTCCCACTGTGCTAACCATTGTATGACGCGTGTAGCCCTGGGGATTCGGGGCATACTGACGAACACAGTCGCCCGTTCTTTCATCCTCCTTAAACGGAGGCGATCCGGCTAGAGTGCTCACCTGATGGTGATGGCAACTAGCCGCACGGGTCTCGCTCGTTACCGGATCAGTGAGCAGTCAGATATTAGCATAAGAGTTAACTAAATCAAAGAATTCATTAACTTTATTTATATAAGCATAACCTTTTCTTTCAATAGGCTTTAATCCAACTCTACTTAGTATCAGTATATCATCTGCTTTTATTCCTTTGAATATCAATCTGCTTCCTTCTCTAGATCCTATTGCTTCATAAAGCCCTTTTAGATAGTATGCTGTATATGCATCTGGCTTTCTGTAGAACTTATTTATATTATCTGCAGCGTCTAGTATCTCTTTCAGTATCTTCTTGTCTCTTAGTATAATAATGACGGTATCTTTGTTAGATTTGTCCTGCTCTACTTTTATCTTGCTTTCCAAAGCATAGGCTGCTTTTATAAGAATTTCAACTATGCTATCGCTTTTCTTCTCTTCTACTGTAATTGCTGAAAGCTCTTTATTAAATCTATATCTGTAAAATGGTATCAGATAGCTTACTCTTCTATCTCTATAAACTATAATATCTTTCATAACTACTCACTGATATACCGGACTTAACCGGACAGTTCACACCACGAGCTGACGAGCGCCATGCACCACCTCTCGGCGATTCTGGTAAGGTCTTCAGCCTGACCTTCATCATGCCGTCTCCCCAGGTAAGGTTTCCGACGTGAGATTCAATTAAACCGCAGCATCCACCCCTTGTGTGCTCCCCCGCCAATTGCTTTAAGTTTTAGCCTTGCGGCCGTACTCCCCAGGCGGCGGACTTACCGCTTTCGCTACGGCACTGCCAACATCCGTGATATTGGCAACGCCAAAGTCCGCATCATTTACTGCTGGGGCTACACGGGTATCGAATCCGTTTCGTTCTCCCAGCCTTCGTCACTCACCGTCAGACGCGTTTTGGTCAGGCGCCTTCGCCACCGTTGGTCTTCGTGGGATTACAGGATTTCACCCCTCCCCCACGAATACCCCTGACCTCCCCCGCTCTCTAGCCCGAAGGTATCTCACGCAAGCAGTGACGTTGAGCGCCACTATTTCACGTGAGACGGTTCGGGCCGGCTACTGACGCTTTAAGCCCAATAAACGTGGGCACCACTCGTGCCACCGGTATTACCGTGGCGGCTGCCACCGGTTTTGCCCAGCACTTATTCGCCAAGCTGACTAGACTTGGCAAAAGGTCTATCACGATGGATAGACCACTGGGACTCCCCTCGTCACGCTTGCGCGCATTGCGAAGTTTTCGCGCCTGCTGCACGCCATAGCGCTGGTGGCCTTGTCTCAGTCCACCTCTCGGGGCTTATGCTCCCACAGCCCCTACGGGTTATCGGCATGGTGGGCCGTTACCCCGCCATCTACCTGATCCGCCGCAGCCCTATTGTATGGCCTGTACGCTCCATTTCGCGCCAGTTTTCACGTAAGGGTCCTTCCAGAGCCCTTACGCTATGGCGGATTGCCCTCAGTTTCCCGAGGTTATCCACCTCCATACAGTAAGTTGGCCACGTGTTACTGAGCCGTACGCCATCCTGCAAAGGTGCAGGATAGACTTGCATGGCTGTCGGAGTCCCATAGCAGTGCCCTCCAGCGGCATCAACTGGAAACTAAATATGGGGTGTATGCAGAGATCAAGCCTTATCCGATCTCTCTAAAGAGATCTTCATAAAACCTAAGCTGTATAGAATTTAGAGATAAAAATATATATAAACTTTTCTCATATCGCCCAGTTAGAGATTGTATTTAGAAGGTATTATAGATACTTAAGATCTTAAAAGCCAGCTCTCTATTATAAGCTTATAATTAGGCTAATCTATATGAAGCATTATAAAAATCTAAATCTTCAGAGCTTTATATAATCATCAATAGCTTTTGTTAATTATCTACTTATGCAAATTTAGAGATAGTAGCTATAATAGATTAAAATTAGAGGCTCTCTAAAAACATTAGATAATCTGTAAATTTAGCTAAAAGAATAAGAGTTACTGCTGATCTGTCTGATTCTGTGTAGCAGTTATCTTTCCTTCAAAGTCAGATATCGTGTACTTAAACTCGGAGTTGCTCTTTATTAATCCTTTATTCTTTAGTACCTCCCTTGCTAATAGGTAGTATATCAAAGTTAAAGACCTCTTTCCTCTGTTGTTTGCTGGTATAACAAGATCTACATAGCTTATAGAGTTATCTGTATCACATAATGCTATTATAGGAACATTAATCTTACTTGCCTCTCTTACTGCTTGTCTTTCATTTCTTGTATCATTTATTATAACTAGCTTTGGCTCTAAGTAGAGTATATTGTTATTAGGATTTGTAAATATTCCTGGATTTACTCTATCTTTAACGATCTTAGCACCTATAATCTCAGCGAACTTCTCAGCAGCGCTTATTGCATATAATCTTGAAGCAGTTATAACTATATCGCTGCCATTATATCTAGATATCATATTGGCTGCTGCTTTTATTCTTTTGTCTATCTCTTCTATGTTGAGTAAGTATATTCCATCATCCCTTACTCTATATATGAATCTCTTCATCCTAGAGGCTTTAACTCTAGATCCTATATATATTCCAGATTCTATATACTCATTCTGACTTACTAACATGTTCTTATCTGTATCTGCTCTTTCATTATCTGTTTCAACAACCTCTTTTTTCTTTTTCTCTTCCATTATATCACCGTAAATCGGGGCCGCCGAGATTCACAGCATTACGCTTTTGAACTCGGGTCGCCAGCACCCCAAGCTGGTAGCCTAACCAGGCTAGCAGACGGCCCCTTAATATAATACTAATATCTAGGAAACTTTATTAGATCATCTATTAATGGTATGTACGATACTATCATTCTCCTGCAGCAGTATCTCTTTACTCCTAAGTCGTTTAGAACTTTCTCTGGGTCTTCTTTATTAATATTAACTCTCTTGTTAAACTCCTCGTACTTGTCTGCTATTACAGCACCACATGTAAAGCATCTTACAGGTATCATCATGTGCTATCACGCAAGCATTATCTATAAGATGTCTGGAATCTGGCTCTTGCCTTAGTTCCTAGATACTTCTTAGGCTCTACTCTTCTATAATCGTTTATCAGAAGATATCTATCATAATCCTTATATAGCTCTATTAAACTCTTATTATCAGAGTACTCTACTAATACTCTAGCTATCGCTGCTCTTGCTGCTTGAGCCTGTGCACTAAAGCCTCCTCCTTTTACATTTATACTAATATCCAACTTCGAAGCTAATTCAGAAGTATAGTCTGTAAGCCTTACTGGCTCTAGTATAAAGTCCTTTAGAATATCTGGCTTTATTACATTTATACTCCTTTTATTTATCTTTATTATACCAGTCCCTTCTTTAGCATAAGCTCTTGCTATCGCAGTCTTTCTTTTAGCAGTCACTATTATGACCTTTCCTTTCTTAGATCTCTTTTTCTGAGCCTTCTTCGGCTCTTTATTAGCTTCAGATTTAATCTCTTCTGTGTTAGTAACTTCATTCATAATTATCCCTTATATCCTAACCTCTTACAGAGCCCATATAGTGTAACATAATCTACATAAACAGACTCTTTTCTCTTAATTTCTATCTTAGTAGATTCCTTATTCTTTAGCTCCTCTGGAACACCCATATACACCTTTAGCCTCTTATAAGCTTCTCTTCCTCTTGCCTTTTTATAAGGCAACATTCCTCTTACAATTCTCTTAAATAGAAGATCCGGTCTTCTTGACCAGTAAGGCGAGTGCTCTGGATTCTCTTTCTCTTGCAGATCTAATCTGGTCTTATATCTTTCATATAGGGATTTAATATCTCCTGTAATTATTGACTTTTCAGCATTTATAACAGTAACTCTAGCCCCATTTAGCAGATCCTTTGCGATTCTGCTCGCTAGTCTGCCAATTACAGCATCTGTAGCATCATATAATATCTCATTGCCGCTCTTATCTGAATCCATAATTATCACTTTATATTATGATCTTTACACCCTTAGCCTCTTTTAAGAATCTCTCTACATCAAGTATCTCAGATCCACTCCTTTTCAGCTCTTCTAATGCTTTAGATGAGTAACTTAATGCAAGTACCTTCACAGGATGGTTTAGCTTTCCGACAGCTAATAGCTTATCTGGAACAAACACATAATCATTCTCCTTAGTGTACTTATCTATCTTATATAAGTTGACTCCTAATCTAGATCTTCTACTTCTATTAAGTAGCTTTAAGGCTCTTTTTATATAGCCAATCTTTTTATTATTTATAACTCTACTCTTATACTCATTTCTAAATGCTTCATAGATCTTTAAGTATTCTGGATTTTCTGCTCTAGTACGCATGATACCTACACCAGAGATAATCTAAATTTAAGTATAACTATATTTATAAATATTTAGTAATAAGGCCAATTCTTCATATAGCACCTTAATCTTTAATTTTTAAACTTATTCAATATATTAATAAATTATAAAGTAAAGCCTAATAATACTGATCTTTGATAGCTGATAATGTGAAAGGATTAGATATATATGTATACATTGGGTATAGAAAGCACAGCACATACATTTGGAGTTGGTATTGTAAGAGATGGAGAGATATTAGCTAATGTAAAAGAGATGTATAAGATAGATAACAAAGGCATGATTCCTATAAAAGTGGCAGAGCATCATCTAGAGGTTGGCTCTTTAGTAATTAAGAAGGCACTAGAAGCTGCAGGAGTAGGCATAAAAGATATAGACAATATAGCATATAGTAAAGGCCCTGGATTAGGCCCATGTTTAAGAGTAGGATTTGTCTATGCTAGAGCTCTAAGCTTGAAGCATAATATAGATATTATACCTGTACATCATGGTATCGCACACATCGAGATAGTTAAGTCTATTAATAAAGTTAAGGATCCACTAGCTGTTTATCTAAGTGGAGGCAATTCGCAGATATTGGCTCTTGAAGGTGAGGTGGTAAAAAGATACAAGATATATGGAGAAACTCTTGATATAGGTATTGGAAATCTATTCGATAGCTTTGCAAGAGAGGCAGGGCTTAATCCAGCTTGGGGATCTACTGTTGCAGCGATTGCATCTAAGGGTAAAAATTACATAGGGATGCCGTATACTGTAAAAGGAATGGATTTCACATTCTCTGGTCTGCTTACCTACTCAACTAAGCTTGTCAAAAGCAAAAGATATGCGCTTGAGGATATAGCGTTCTCATTAATGGAAACAGCCTTTGATATGATACTAGAATCTGCAGAGAGAGCACTATTCATATCTAATAAGAAAGCGATAGTTGTTGCTGGTGGAGTTGCACAGAACACTACGCTTATAGATAAGTTAAAGACTCTAGCAGAAGACGATGGAGTTAAGCTATACTTTGCTGAACCAGAGTATAACGCAGATAACGGCGCTATGATAGCAGTATTAGGAGAGAAGTACGCTAAAAGTGGTGTAAGGTTTAAAGATGCAGATATAAGCATAAATCAGAAGTATAGAATAGATAAGGTTGATATATATTGGAGCTGATAGCTAGGGGCGCAGAGGCAGATATATATAAGGCAGAGATATTTGGAATAATGGCAATAATAAAGCTCAGAGTTGTTAAAAGGTATAGAATTAAAGATCTAGACCTAAAGATAAGGAGAAGCAGATCTATAAACGAGGCAAAGATAATGATTAAGGCATATGATAACGGAGTAAATGTTCCTAGAGTACTACTAGTTACAGATAAGCTTATAGCTATGGAGTATATAGATGGAGAGACGTTCTCTGAGAAGCATAGCAGCATAATAGATAAGATTGCTGCTCAGGTTGCAAAGCTTCATAGTATAGATATAATACATGGTGATCTTACAACTAGAAATATACTGGTTAGAGATAACAAGCCATATATAATAGATTTCGGTCTTGCATCTATAAGCAAGAACATTGAAGATAAAGCGATGGATCTTATAGTTTTAGAGAGATCTCTTGGGGATGATTTATTCCATAGATTTATGGATGATTATAGAAATATTATATACAATGCAGATCAGATATTAGAAAGAATATCAGAGATAAAGAAGAGAGTAAGATATGCGGAAAGATAATATAAGCAGCTATCTGCTATCTTTTGTAAACTCATAATAAAGAAATCCGACTATAACTTGTAACACACCTCCTAATACTATAGGCAGAGGCAGGCTTATATCGGCTAAGTAACCGCTTATTAAGCTGCTTGTCTGAGAGATCCTATTAGCACCTCCTGCTATGCTGCCTCCTATACCATAGTTCTCTTGATCCAAGCCTCTTATATTTAATATGCTTCTAGCCGGTGCTCCTATACCTGCTATAAAAGATCTTAAGGAGTATAGAATTATTGCTAATATATAGAATCTAGCAAATGGTATAAAAGCAAGGATAGAGCCACTTGCAACCCTGCTAAATAGTATTATCTTTTCAGGACTCTTTAATCTGCTATAGATATTATATGAGATATAAGAGCCAAATGCAGTTAGTATATAACTCATAAAGTATATAAATCCGACCTTAGATATGTTTATATTAAATATAAGAGAGAAGAATAATGGTAGTAGAGGTATAGCAAGGCCCATGCCAGCTCCATTTATTAAGTTTATAATAAGAATCTTCTTTGCGTAGCTTCTGCTCTTTTTAGTCATAATAGAACTCTTTCTATTTTCATGTCTATTTTCTTCAATCAAAGTTAAAGATATCAACGATATAAAGATAAGCAAGGCAGATACTAGATACATGCTTCTTAAGAAGCTTATCTCGGGGATTCTTAAGAAGATATTAAACTCTAGCAACATGCTACCTATTAAAGAGCCTATACTAGAAAGAAGATTAATTCTAGATAGAACCTTAACCTGCTTGCTCTCTTCTTTCCATGTGCTTAATATATATGCATTTAGACCAGGCGCAAAAGAGCCTCTTAGCGCGCCAGCAGATCCAGATATGCCTGCAAGAAGCATTCCTAGTATTATTAAGTATATATTGAATGCCAATGCTATCAATATAGTACCAATAAGAGATGCAAAGTCAGCTATTAGTAAGGCATACTTGTACTTAGTTATATCTCCAAGGTATCCTAAAGCTAAAGATTCAGCTACAGAGAATGCTATTATGAAAGCATAGACTACTCCTATATCAACAATATCTAAGCCGAGGTCTTTAAGATAGAAAGGAAGACTAAGTGTTACAAATATAAGGCCTGCGCTTCTACTAAGCCTAGATATATATAATGCTATATCTGAGCTATTAGGCTCTTTAGAATTATTCATATAGATTAATATAGATATAAGTAGAATTATATTATTAAAGCTAGTAAGCCCTTATATTAGGGGTGTGATATCATTAAGCCTTTTATTTAAGAAAGCTCTGCCTCTGATATCTATCTTATAACCGCAGTATATACATCTATAATCCTTATCTAGATTCCATCCTGTTATCTCATATCCTTTTCTCAAAATAACTGGGTTGCCACATCCAGGGCAGTATGTACTCTCATATCTATTACCGAATACATTTCCTATATATACATATCTTAGACCTAAATCTTTTGCTAATCTATAATGATTATAAAGAGACTCAAAGCTAGTAGGCTCTATATCAAGCATCTTATAGTCTGGGTGAAATCTATTAAAATGAATTGGCGTATCTTCTCCAAGCTCCTCCTTTATAAATAAGCAGAGTTCCTTAGCATACTCTAAATTATCACCAACTCTTGGTATAACAAGATCTGTTATCTCTATATGCATGCCTTTCTCCTTCATCTTTATTAGAGCATTCTTTATAGGCTCTGGTGAGTTTACTGTCATATATCTATGCATAAATTTTTCATAGAAGCCTTCGCCCTTGAAGTTTACTACTGCTGCATCGATATATCCGCTTATAGCATCTACTGCCTCCTCTGACAGATATCCATTAGTAACAAAAACATTAAACATCCCCTTCTTTTTAGCGAGCTTTGCTATATCCAAAGCAAATTCTATAAAGATTGTTGGCTCATTATACGTATAAGCTATTCCATCTACTTTATTTATAGAAGCTATCTCTACTATATCTTCTGGGCTCAACTCCTCTCCTTTTATCTCCTTATCTTTAGATATATTGTGATTCTGGCAGAACTGGCAGCTAAAGTTGCACGAGGAGGTACCAACTCCTAGTACAACACTGCCTGGCATAAAATGATTGAAAGGCTTCTTCTCTATAGGATCTATCTGCAATGCCTCTACTTTACCGTAACTCAAAAGGTATAGCTTATTGTCTAAATTTGCTCTAACATAACAGAATCCGTGAGAGCCGTTAGGTATTCTGCAGTATCTTGCGCAGGCTAAGCACTTAATATATCCGCCTTCATTCTTGTATAACCTGGCTTCTACTTTCATCTAATTATTATTTAAGCTTTTAAGATATATTAGGCTTCCTAAAGCAGAATTAGATTTTAATTATTAAAAGCTTTAATATATAATAATATTACTAGGATAGAAAAGCCCCGTCATCTAGTGGCCAAGGATAGCGGGCTTTGGACCCGCTTACGTCGGTTCGAATCCGGCCGGGGCTATTTAATTAGCATAATTAAGTTTTTAGATTTTTCAATTCTTAATCTATTAAAGGATGCTTATGAACAGTAAGATAGTAGCTGCAGGTATAATAGTAGTATTAATAGTTGCTGTAATAGCATACATCGCTCTATCAAGCAAGCACACTTATACTGTAGTTACGCCTTCTACTAATTCTTCATCCTCAATACCGCCATTAGCAGCAGGCTACGTAAACTCTAGTATACTATTAACAGATCCGCCAATAGTACCAAATGGCACAACATCTTTAACAATAAACTACTCAAAGATTCTAGTTATATATAGTAAAAGTAAAACTAATACAACTCAGAATTCTGTGTATATAAATCAATCAAGTACGCTAAATCTGCTAAATCTAACAAATGCCTCGATTGTAGCAGGTAAGCTATCAATCCCAAACGGCTCCTATATAAGGAAGATAATCTTCTTCGTAAATAGAGCAAATGCAACAATAAATGGCACTTCATATAGAGTTGTAGTAGCAACTTTCTATAATAATACTCAGAATAGCATAGTCTCCGCAAATATTAATAGATCGTTAAATTCATCTTTTAGTAATCTGCTTATAGATCTATCTCCAACATTAGTAGAGCTATTTACATCAAATAGCTCTGCTACATTAGTGCTAGTTCCTTCTGTAAGATCTATAGTAGTACCAGGAAAGGTTACGGTTAGAGTTGGAGCAAGAGTAGCACTAAATTCAACAGAGAAGAAGGAGCTTGATGATTTAAGAGGCAGTATAGCTATAGAGAGCGCAAGGTTCTATACGCTAAATAACTCATCTGTAGTGCTATACATAAACGTTAAGAACACAGGAAATAAAACAATATACTTAAAGCATGTTATAGTTAATGGAAAGTTTGTCGGAGGAATTATTCCATTTGGGATAATAACTCCTTATCCTGTTGCAATAAGAGGCGAGATAAAAGCAAATAATGATATGATGCCTAGTAGTATACCATACTACAATATAAATGGCTATGGATACGGAAATATATATAATATGACATCTTTAAGTTCAAATATAAGCTCAAATCTAAATATATCTGGCTTGAGCTCAAAGCTAAATATAAGCTTATCCGCTAACGCCTCAGATATAGAGAAGGAGGTCTTAAGTAAGCTTGATGATATAGAAAAACTTGCAAGGATGGCCACTAATGAATCAGAGCTTGACGTTGAAGCCAGTGCATATATAAGTCTAGCTAATAACTCTACAGTAACAAGAGCAGTTAAGTCTAATCTTACAGCGATATTAAATCTAGAAAGATTAAGATCTATAAACTTCTTAGTAAATAGTAGCGGAGCATTACAGCTACCATTTGACTATAGAGGTGAAGGCGAAGAGGAAGGATATATGTTAGCACCTGGTGCAAACGTTACGTTAGTATTCAAAGGCTTTATCTCTTTATACCAACCAGAGAGTGAGTTAGAAGGAATAAATAGAAGCGCAATCACAACATGCTACGCAAAGCTAAATGCCAATTCATCTATAGCAAATGGGTCTGTAGTTGTAAGATGCTTACCAATAATAAGAAGACTACCACCAGCATTTATACTACATCCAGTAAACAATAGCTGCTATAATATAAGAGTTATAGGTACAGAAGATACATTAGCAAACTTATCTATAAAGCTAACACATAGTCAGAATAATAGCTGCTAATTATTAAATTTTTAATCTTTATGATTATTAATGGATCTAAGATCTATACTATATAATAGAATTAAAAGGCTATCAGAGCAAGCAGCAAGTATAGATAAGATAGTAATAAGAAATGAGCCAAATACAAAGGAAGATTTTCAGTATTGGAAGCTCTTTAATGATGGTGTATTTGAGCTTAATTATATTATAATAGATCTAAAAAATAAGTTAGTATATCTCGATACAAGCCCGCTAGAGAAAGATATAGCTATTTACAATAAAGAGCTTTATTCATTAGATAATTTAGAGGTTCTTTCAAATAAGCCTTTAAGTGCTATAATAGATAAAAAGGATACTGTTGGAATAAGCTTTATGCATTCTAGGTACACAATAGACGCAATAAAGAATAATTTAGATGTTAAAGAGATCGTAGATGTAACTAATCTGTTATCTTCAATTAGACTTATAAAAGATTCTTATGAGATAGATAATATAAGTAAGGCGGCAGATATAACAAAAAAGACAATTGAAGAGACCTTCAACGAGTTAAGACCTGGATTAACTGAAAAGGATATAGAGGTTATCTTTCGTAAGAACCTTATTAACAATGGAGTAATGGAGCTTGCTTTTGACACAATAGTAGCAATAGATGAAAACTCTGCTATGCCACATCATATGCCTTCTGATAAAAAGCTTAAAGAGAATAGCGTTGTACTAATAGACGCTGGAGCTAAGTACAACAACTACTGTGGTGATATAACAAGAACTATAATATTCAAGCCAGATAAAAGCTCATCAAAGTACAAGCTATTTGAGGAAGTGCATAGTCTAGTTTACAAAGCTCAGCAAGAAGCTTTAAGATATATGACCCCAAGATATAACAACAAAAAGCCAGCTGGAGTAGCAGCAAAGATTATAAGTAACTATAAAGATGGAAAGTTCGCCAAGTATAGCTTCTCAAATATTCATTCTTTAGGACATAGCATAGGTTTAAATGTTCACGACTCTGATACAGTAGTTATAAGTAACTATAGAGCAAGAGAAAGCGTAATGCTACAGAAGAATAGCGTATTTAGCAACGAACCAGGTATATATATAAACGGAAGATTCGGAGTAAGAATAGAAGATGATATACTAATAGATGATACTCCGAAGGTCTTATAAGCATCATAGCTCTATAGAGACATTTAGTCCTTCTCCTTTTTCTATATTTACATTATTACTCTTGCAGATCTTTGCTATATCGTCTTTTACGAGCTCTATATACCTAATCAGCTCCTCATTAGCCTTAATATTTACTGACTTAATAGGCTCGTTGAGCGATATCTTATTCTTTGTCTTTGCTTGCCTTACAGCAGATATAATAGAGTTTAATGCATCTCCTATAGATTCTATAGGAACCTCTATCTCCGCACTTCTGAAGACAATACCATTTATTGCGTATGTTAGTTCTTCTCTGTTTTCAACAAACTTTGGTAGGCTCTGATCAAATACGCTTCTCTCAAAAACTGTAGTATATAGCTCCTCAACTATGTGTGGTATTACTGGAGCGAATAGTATTAGGGAGTTGTTTGCTATATATCTTAATGTGAATACCGCAGCATCTTTATCTCTAGAGTCATTATAGACTCTGTGCTTAATATTCTCTATATAGTAATCACAGAAGTCATGCCAATAAAAGTTTACAAGCTGCGTCATTGCAGTATTTATATCATAAGAGTCATAAGCTCTTTCAACTATCTCAACTATATCATTAAACTTGCTAAGTATTGCGATATCAAACAGATTAAACTCATCCTTTATACTATTCTCATCTTTATCAAAGCCTTTAATAAATCTGCTTATAAAGTTTATAGAGTTCTCTAACTTATTCAAGAATCTCTTTGCATACTCCATATCTTTATATGAGAAGATCTTATCGCTACCTATGCTTCCACTTAGCGCTACCCAGAGTCTTATCGCATCTACTGGATACTTCTGTAATAGCTCACTAGGATAGACTCCATTGCCCCAGCTTTTATGCATCTGCCTTCCATCAGGTCCAAGTATCATTCCATGTATAAGTAGGCTTTCAAACGGTTTATCTCCGCTAATAAAGCTACTTCTGAATATTGTATAGAATGCCCATGTTCTTATTATATCTGTACCTTGTATTCTTATAGATGCAGGATATAGCCTATCAAATAGCTTTGAATCAGGCCATCCAGATATGATTAATGGCGTAATTGATGAGTCTATCCATACATCGGCAGTGCTTGTCTCTGGTATGATATCATTTGAGTTACATATAGGACATCTCTCAACGGGCGGCTTATCAACTATTGGGTTAACTGGAAGCTGCTCTTCAGCAGCAGGTATTATGTTCTTACAGTTATTGCATATCCAGAATGGTAGAGGTGTGCCAAATATTCTATTTCTTGATATATTCCAGTCCCATTCTAGACTATCTGCCCAGTTGTTTAATCTATGTATAAGGTGCTCTGGTATCCATCTTATAGATGCAGCAACCTCCTTTATCTTCGGTATAAACTCTTTAATCTTTATAAACATCTGCTCTCTATTCAATAGCTCTATCTTGGTCTTACATCTATCATGTATTCTAACGCTATGCTTTATCTTCTCTACCTTCTTTAGTAGGCCTTTTGCTTTTAACTCCTCTATTATCTTCTTTCTTGCATCCTGAGCTGTTAAGTTATCATATAGTCCAGAGTTCTTTATCCTTCCATCCTCTGTCAATGCATCTATAAAGTTAAGATTATGCTTCTTAACTATAATAAGATCATTCTTATCTCCATACGTACATATCATCTCCGCTCCAGTTCCAAACTCTTTATCTACAATCTCATCGGCTATTATCTTTACCTTTCTGTTATATAATGGTATTATAACATCCTTTCCTATATAATCCTTATATCTGCTATCCTCTGGATTTACTGCTATAGCAACACATGCATGCATCAGCTCAGGTCTTGTTGTTGCTATAATAAGCTCTTTATTATCTTCTAGGCTGAATGATATGTAGTTAAGATCTGTCTCTTCTTCAAGATCCTCTTCCTCTGCTTTAGCTATAGAAGATACACAATGAGGGCACCAGTCTACTGGGTGCATTGCCTTATATATAAGCCCTTTATTAAACATATATATTAATGAGAGCTGGACCTTTCTTATGTAATCCTTACTTAGTGTGTTATACTCATAGCTCTCATCGAATGTAGCTCCTAGCTGCCTCATCTGATCCTTCATCAGCTTTATATTCTGAGAGGAGATCTCTTCACATCTTTTGTAGAACTCATCTCTAGATAGGGATCTGCCATACTTCTTCTCAACAGCTATCTCTGTCGGGAAGCCCTTTGCGTCCCATCCCTGCGGATATAAAACATTATAACCTTTAAGTCTCATATATCTTGCTAAAGAGTCAGCGTAAGTGACCCAGTATACATGTCCCATATGTAGCTCTCCAGTTGTGAATGGTGGCGGCGTATCTATTACAAATACGGGCTTATCTGATTCTGGATCAAACTTAAAGCGCTTATCGTTTATCCATCTCTGATTCCATTTATTATCTATCTCTATATTATACATAATATCACTAAGATAATATTAAATTTAGATAAGATAAAATTAAAGCTTTTATATCTTTATTTTCAATAATTAATTTAGTGTAAATATGAAGATATCTGAGCTATCTATTAACTCCTATGCTAGTATAAGCGGTAAGGTCATAAGTAAAAGCCCTATAAGAGAGATAGTTACTAAGTTTGGAAAGAGAACAGGATTTGCGGAGATAATAATAGAGGATGATAGTGGTAAGATAAGAGTACCGTTGTTTGGAGAGAATGCCTTTAAGATAGATATCGGCTATACTGTAGATATAGAGAATGCTTATATAACAACTTTCAATGGAATGCTTAATGCATCTATAAATAAAGATACTAAGATAAGATATCGCAGATAATCTACTGCTTTAGATTCTCTATCTTCGTGGATGTGCTTAGTACCTCTTTAAATCTCTCCTCTGCATCTCTAAGAGGCATTCTTACTATATGCTCGCTCTTCTTATTTATTATATTTAATGGTGGTATCTTATATGCTACTTCTGAATCAAATATAAATCTCTCATGCTGCTCCTCTGCAACTCTGTCATTCATTATATAGATATTAAAGCTTATTCCTCTATTCTCAAACTCTCTCTTTATATCTTTATAGTCCTCATAGAATCTATTATCAAGCATCTCCTTAGACGTTATTACCCTTATACTACCTATATTACCGTTATCAGAGAGCAATCTATATAGATTCTCTAGGGCAGTACTATTAAAATGCTTGTCGAGTAAGCTTATGCTTCCTTTAAATCTATTAAATAGAGCATCTCTAAGCTTTATGATATTTGAATATGGTTCATTAGGTGATATCTTTATGCTGCTAAGATATCTATTGCTAGAAGATCTGCCATATAGAAGCAGCTGTACACTAATTCCAATTATAATTGAGGCAGATGCTAATGTTATAATAGTTAATAGCGTAAATGTATACTGATACTCTAGATTGATAAATATAAACGACATAATATATATAATAGAGGAGATAATAGCTACAAGTATATACTTGGAGGTTCTCTTAAAGAGATTAGACATTATATGGATTGCAGTAGATGTATAAGCTAATAGTATAACTAAGCTAGAGAATAGCATTATAAATGCAAGATCTATTCCAAGTCTTAATGCAGTGATAGTGACTGCTAATGTACTATTTAAGGTAATTAAAGTAGATGTATAGCTCTGATTAGCCTTCATTAAAGCAGTACTGTTAATAGAAGAGTTGCTTAATATATAAGCCTCTTCTGCAGCTATTCCATATCTAAAAGATAAGCCCTGTATTACTGATACAGATATAAATATTAAAGCTAGAGCTAAGAGTAAAGCTATGCCTAACTCTATTATATCTGATAGCCCTAAATCCATAATAATAGATAAATGTTAAAAAATAATAATTATTATCTTATTACTGAAAATGGTATTAGGCCTTTCTCAAACTCTAAGATTGCAACATCTAATGGATCTATAACTCCCTTTACCTCTACTAAAGGCGGAGCTCCATACGCTAGCTGCATCGCTCTTGCTCCTATAATCGCTGCTTTTTCATACTTTGTGTACTCCATATATATCATTTAGATAGCTTTAAATTTATTAAGATTTATACAGGATTTGGCTTAAATCTCTCCTTAACTTCCTCTATCTCGTATTCTACCTTAGCTTTCCATATCCCAAATCTCTTATAATCTTTCGGATATCTATTATATAAGCCATTTAGCTTACGCATCTTCCTTACAGTATATATAAGATTCTTGAAAGCCCTTAAGTTGCTTGATCCGCTTATAACTGCCTTAACTACTGTCTTAATTGCACTATCTCCTTCATCGTCTATATTTCCATAAGCCAATGCCTCTGCTCCAGCTGCATCAACAAATACTTTCATTCCATAGTTTAATAGGTCATTGTTAAGTGATTGCAGATATATTCTGAAGGCCTCTAAGCCTGCAGTCTTATTTCCATAAGCCTCATTAAAATCTAGGTTATACTTCCACAAGCCCTTGACGCTGAAATCATTGTTCTTTATGGCCTCTGCTGCATCAGCTCCGCATATAACACCGCCTGTTATAGCAGGTCCTATTCCACCAGCACTTAAAGGATTAGGCATTGTAGCACTATCTCCAACACACATGTATCCATTAAATACTAGGCTCTCAAACTGTCTTTTTACACTTACTGACCAATATCCAACTCCTTTATTATTAAACTCCTCATCATAAGGCTCTAACGCTTCAAATACTGGTAGCTCTTTAGCATATTTGCTCATTAAGCTATGTAAGGTCTCTTTCTTATTTAGCTTTGTATTATAGATCTCTAAGCTCTTCTTTTGCACACCTATACCTATATTTACAACATTGTTGCTCTTAGGAAATACCCAACCATACCCTCCAGGTGCTATAAGCTGATTTAGATGTATTATTGCCTTATCTTTACTATAGTATCTTTCATCATTATACTTAATCTTAGCCTTAAATAGAAATCTTCCTGTGGACTCTAGATCATCAACATCTACGTGCTTATTGCTTACAAATTCATTATCTGGTAGTCTTCTTCTTAATGTTGTTGCTATTCCAAGCGCATCTATTACTATCTTTGCTCTAAATGTCTTATGCTCTTTATTCTTATCCTTTCCAAATACGCCCACAACATAGTTATTCTCTATTATAGGCCCTTCAACCTCAAACTCTGGTATATACTCAACACCAAGCTTTATAGCATAGTCTCTAAGCTTCCTTTCGAATAACGGTCTATTAAGAGCATAGCCCTCTCCTTCAAACGCGAAGCTCTTTTCCATATCTGGCGAATAGGCTACAACAGCATTTATCTTATTATTTAGCTCTGGATAGTCTAGACTTATGCCTGTTGCTTTCATTAGTCTTTCTAGATGTACCTTTGCAACAGCATCTCCACATATCCAACCCCAGTTTGTTTTCTTTCCTGGTTCCTCCTCTTTATTTCTATCTAATAGAAGTACCTTTGCACCATTCTTCGCTGCTGTTATAGCAGAGGTTAATCCTGCCATGCCTGCTCCAGCAACTATTATATCATAATCCTCCATAACGTTGCACCATAATAGAATGCTTTAATTAGTTTAAAGCTTTTATAACTTATTTATGATATGTATTTATATAAAGAAATTTATATATCATACATTAGATCTTATATCACATAAAGTTTTACCCAATCTAATCTTAAATTCTATAATGCTCTTTAAGAAGTATACCATATCAAAAGAGGATAGAGTTGAGCTTGATGTATCTGAGTAGCTAACTGGCAGCTGATATATACTAAGATCTAATCTCCTAGCAAGTACTAAAAGCTCTGTATCAAAGAACCATCTATCATCCTTTACATATCTTATTAGCTTAGCTATCTTCTCTCTATTAAAGAACTTAAAGCCGCATTGATGATCATCAATCTCTGTATTAAATAGAGCCCTAACAATTCCATTATATACTTTACTTTCAACAAGCCTATTCAGCTTCCTTCTTGTTGCTCTATTAGAGTATCTATCTCCTATAATAATATCATACCTATCAAGAAGCGCTATTGCATCGTCAGAGTATGATAAAGGGACAGAGAGATCTATATCCATAAAAGCAGCATACTTTGTAGTAGCTGCAAGTATGCCTCTCTTAATTGCTTCACCCTTGCCCTTACCATTCTTATAAGTTATTAGATCTAGGACTTCAACATTAGCATTTCTATACTCCTCCAATAGCTTTAGAGATCTATCTCTGGAATCATTCTCTACAGCTATCAGCTTTATATCTCTCCTTTTAGCATAATCTATTATGCTATTCATATTCTTTCTAATATTCTCTTCTTGATTCTTTACAGGGAGTATTATAGTTAAGTCTATATCGTTCATCTAATTGTCTTTAGATTATCAAATCTATTAAATATAGTAAGATATAAACCTTATATAGTAGTATTAAATTACTTTCTTACTTAAATAGAATCATGGCTAAAGATATTATTGAATATAAGTCAGAGATAGTAAGAGATCTTTCATCTATAATAGAGGTACCGGCGATCTCTCCATTATCTAATGGCGAGGGCGAGGCAAAGAGAGCAGAGCTTATAATGAGTATCTTAGACAAGTATAAGCTAGGCTATGACGTATATAGATATAAAGATGATATGGGCTTTGATAGAGTAAATATAGTAGCTTATGATAGAGATCGCTTAGATAGTAAAAAGAGAGATCTGTATCTAATAGGGCATATAGATACTGTAGCTCCTGGAGACATTAAATCTTGGGAGAGAGATCCTTTCAAAGCCTTTTATGATAGTAAAGAGGATAAGCTATATGGTAGAGGTAGCTTAGATGATGGCCATGGAGTAATGGCTTCGTTATATACGCTTAGATATCTAAAGGAGAGCTCATTGGAAGCTAAATATAATGTAAAGGCTCTATTTGCGGCAGATGAGGAGCTTGGCAGCAAGTATGGAATACAGAAGCTTATTCAAGATAATATATTCAAGAGGGATTCTTTATTCGTAGTGCCTGATTGGTGGACAGAGAGAGGAGACATTATAGAGATTGCTGAGAAAGGCATACTCTGGCTCAAGGTATCTGTTATAGGGCAGCAGGTTCATGCAAGTACTCCAGATAAAGGCTTAAATGCAACCCTTCTAATGTCAAAGCTGATAAATAGCCTATATATAAGATTACACGAAAGGTTTAATAAAAGGAGTAAGCTGTTTGATCCAGAGATCTCTACATTTGAGCCTACTAAGATAGAGCAGAATACAGATAGTATAAATATAATACCCGGTAAGAATGTGTTTTATATAGACTGCAGATATCTACCAGATTACAAGAGAGAGGATATAATAGAGGAGATCAAGAAAGTAGCGAATGAGATTGGAGTAAAGATAGAGCTAGAGATAGTAAATGACTCTAACGCATCGTATGTTAATCAGAATTCAGAGCTTGTAAGGAGCTTAACCGAGGCGATAAAGAAAACGAGATCTATAGAGCCAAAGCTCGTTGGAATAGGTGGAGGAACATGTGCGGGCTTCTTGAGAAATGCAGGATTCGATGCAGTTGTCTATGGAACTGGAGAAGATGTAGCACATCAGCCAAATGAGTATATAGTAATAAAGAACCTTATAGAGGATATTAAAACATTTATAGAACTAGTAAGATCTTAAAAAATATTAAGAAGATAGATTTATCTCAATCTGCACGTTATCTGGTACTGGTATTCTAAGTATCTGCCTAAATGCCTGCTCATCTCCGTCTATTACTATCATTATCTTGTGTATCTTCATAATCCAATACTCATAAGTCTTGCTTCCATCTCCATTTGGAGCCCTCCTTGTCGTATGTTTTATAACTTTTGTTGGAAATGGGATTGGACCAGAAAATTTAAGTTTAAATGAGGCTGCTATGTTCTTTATATTGTTAGCTATACTGTATATTGCCTTATAATCTGTACTAGCTAGCTTTATGAAAGCGCGCATCTACATCATTGTGATAGAGGTGTTACATCTATAACTATTCCTGCACCTATTGTCATACCCATATCTCTTATTGCAAATCTACCTAATGCTGGGAAGTCTGTATACTTCTCAACTACTACTGGCTTCATTGGCCTCATCTTAACTATTGCGATATCTCCTGTCTTAATTGATTGTGGATCCTTCTCTAATGTCTGGCCTGTCTGTCTATCTTTCTTTTCAAGTATATGCTCAAACTTGCATGCTACTTGTGCTGTATGTATATGTAATACTGGAGTATAACCTGCAGCTATAACATTCGGATGCTGTAATATTACAACTTGTGCCGTAAAGCTCTCTGCTACTGTTGGCGGGTTGCTCGATGGGCCTACAACATCTCCTCTCTTTATCTGATCTCTAGTAACATCCTTTATATTAAATCCTATATTGTCTCCTGGCTCTGCCTTCTGCAATGGCTGGTGGTGCATCTCTATACTCTTAACTTCTGTTGTTATCTTACTTGGCATTATCACTATCTTGTCTCCTGGCTTTAATACTCCGGACTCTACTCTACCGACAGGTACTGTTCCAAATCCTTGTATAGAGTAAACATCTTGTATTGGTATCCTCAATGGCTTATCTACTGGCTTTGGTGGTATATTAAGTAGATCCAAAGCCTCTAATAATGTTGGACCATCGTACCATGGGGTATTGCTTGACTTCGTTTTTACATTATCTCCTTTTAAGGCTGAATATGGTACGACTGCAACTATCCTTGGTTCATTGCCCTTAGCATCCTTTGCTTCTTTATAACCTAATGTTTTAAGTAGATTTAATACCTTGTTCTTTACCTCTTCGTACTTTGCCTTATCATAATTTATAGCATCTACCTTGTTTAATCCAAGTATTATCTGCTTTATTCCTAATACGCTTGCTAATATTGCATGCTCCTGTGTCTGTGCCATTGGTCCATCTACTGAGCTTACTACTAATACTGCTGCATCTGCTTGGCTTGCACCTGTTATCATATTCTTGACAAAGTCTCTGTGGCCCGGAGCATCAATTACTGTAAAGTGATACTTATTAGTTTCAAAGTCTTTATGTGCAATATCTATTGTTATTCCTCTTTCTCTTTCTTCTTTTAATGCATCCATTACGAATGCAAATTCAAATGTTGGCTTATTATACTTCTGCGCTTCTTCTTTATACTTCTGTAATGCTCTATCATCTATCTTTCCTGTTTCATATAGTACTCTACCTACTGTTGTTGACTTTCCGTGGTCTACATGGCCTATGAAGATTATGTTTAAGTGTGGCTTTTCTGCCATATCTATACACCTTTAGCATTATAGCTTAAAGATAATTGTATAATTGATCTTTAATATAAGATATTATTTAAAATATTTAGCTAAATCTAATTTAAATGAGCTAAGTTTAAAAAGTATTCTAATATTATACTCTATCATTAATCTAATAATGTATTTAAGCCTTTCTATATAAAGCTGTTTCTAAACCCTATAAATAGATATATAAAGATAAATAAGCAGATCGGACAAAAGGCATAATAAAGTTATATTATATATATTGGTAATATCTCCTATAGAATTATCTATAATAAAGATTTTTCTTATCAATATTAATAGTATACTTATTAAAGTGAAGCTAGATGGATAATACAGATTCGGATATATCAAAGGTAGAGAAGGGGCTAAGAAGACTTGAAGAGGATAAAGATAAATTAATATTATCATTTGGCGCATCTAAGATAGAGGATCTTAAAGATAAGCCGGATCTTAAATTCTTCAGAAATGGCGCATTAACATCTCACAGAGATTTTGATAAGTTCTATACTGCACTTAGAAATAAAGAGAAGAGTGCTTTGGTTACTGGCTTAAATGCAAGTGGTGTCTTTCATCTAGGTCATACTGTAGTTTTTGATACTGCGCTATTCTTCCAGAAAGAGTATGGTCTTAATCTATACTTTCCTATATCTGATGATGAGAGCTATGTAGCAAGGAAGATAGAGAGCCAAGAGATAGGCCTAAGAAACGCATTAAGAATAGTAAAGGAGGCTTTGGCTTATGGCTTCGATCCAGATAAGACCTTTTTCGTAATAGATCAGATATATACAAATGTGTATAATATGGCGATAAAGCTATCAAGAGCAATAAATATAACAACAGTAAAAGCTATATACGACTATAAGGATTCAGACAATATCGGATTAACATTCTATCCAGCTGTTCAATCTGCACACGTCTTATTACCGCAGACAATTGGCATAAAGAATGTTCTAGTACCAATAGGCTTAGATGAGGATACGCATCTAAGAGCATGTAGAGATATAGCCGAAAAGTTCGGTTATGAGAAGCCTAGCGTTTTGCATATAAGATTTCTTCCTGGTGTAGATGGTCAGAAGATGTCTAAGTCTAAAGGCAATGCAATATACATACTAAATGACTCTCTAGAAGATATAAAAAGAAAGATTATGCATGCATTTAGTGGTGGTAGACCAACTGTAGAAGAGCATAGAAAGCTAGGCGGGGTACCAGAGATAGATATAGCATACATATATCTTAAGTATCTATTTTATGACAAGGAGCAAGGGGAGCAGCTATATAAAGAATACAAGTCAGGAAAGCTGTTGAGCGGAGATATAAAGAAGATGCTTTATGAGGAGATAGTAAAGAAGATAATGCCTATGCGTGAGAGATTAAATAAGATAACTGCTAAGGAGATGGCAAGATCTATAATGACTAATCAAGAGGTAGATATAGAAAGCTTAATAGATAGATACAATATACTTAATGAAGATATGGGGGCTGATTAGATAATTTGTTAAGGTCTTTACTAGTAAGCTTTACTTTTAATACAATGTAGCATATTTATATGTTTATCTAAAAATAATAAATTTAGATACTTCATGAATGATAAAGGTAACCCATTCCTAGATCTGCTTAAAGATTCTAAGATATTCAAGAATCATGAGGTCTTATCTCCTCATTATATACCAGAGAAGCTGCTTTACAGAGATAATCAGATAAAGCAGGTCGTTAATGCATTAGCTCCAGCTATAAAAGGCCAAAAAGGTAGAAATGTTTTTATATATGGCAAGACAGGAACTGGTAAAACCTCTTGTATACTATATGTGCTTAAGCAGCTTAAGGATCTAAATGATCCCTCTATAGCAACCTCTTATATAAACTGCAGAATCTACTCTTCAAAGCACAAAGTACTAAGTAAGATAATAAAGGATCATATGCCTTACTACTCAAAGAGAGGAATCGGCTCCTCTGAGTTCTATGAAAGACTTGTATCATGGATATCGGATACAGATAAGAAGCTTATAGTTGTACTTGATGAGATAGATCTAATAAAAGATCTAGATGATACGATATATACTTTTACCAGAATAAACTCAGAGGTTAGATATGGTAGCTTAACTATAGTTGGTATAGCAAACAAGATCTCCTTTAAGGATCAGTTAGATCCAAGAAGTGTATCCTCATTATATGAGAATGAAGTCATATTTCCTCCATACGACGCTACAGAGCTCTATGAGATACTAAACGAGAGAGCAAAGGAGGCATTTAAGGATAATGTTATTAGCGACGAGCTTTTAAGAATAATAGCTGCAAAGGCAGCAAGGGAAGGAGATGCAAGATACGCCTTAAAGATCTTAGAAAAGGCAGCAGAGATAGCAGATTCAGCCAATAAAGACAAGATAGAGCAGGAGGACGTAGATAAGGCTATAAAGTCTGTTGAAGAGGATCTAGTATATGATCTAATAGAGACACTACCACAAGATGAGATGATTATACTATATGCAATAGCTCTAATTACATTATCTGGTAGCTACTATAAGAAGCTTACTGATGGCTATGATACATTTGTATTTAGTGGAGAGATATATCAAAAGTATGTTTCATTATGCAGAAGCTTAAATAGACAGTATAAATCAGAGAGATGGTACAGAAAGTATATATCTGATCTAAGTATGCTGGGACTTATAGAGACATTTGAATCAAGTAAAGGCATAAGAGGGCATACAAAGCTTGTAAAGCTTAACTATCCTTCAGATAAGGTAAAGTCCGCTTTAGAGAGAGTACTTTTCTCGAGTGCTTAAATGGTCTACTTCGATATAATATTTGATATAGATGATAAGGCCTTTGATAAGATCTCTAAGCTACTAGGTCTTAGCTTCTATAGGTTAAACAAGGACATATATCTATATAATAAAGCTGAGCCAGATAATAAAAGCCATATAGCATTTGTAGATAAGCCGCATCAGATAAAGTCTTTATCCAAGAGAGGTATAAGAATATTTGTTATAAATAATCCAGATAGCCCAAGAAAGATAGTAAAGTATGCGCTTGAGGAAGATGCACTACTGTTTATACCTATAAGTAATATATTAGATGATAAGATAGTTAATACTATAAAAATAGCTAGAAAGTATGAGGTCTTATATAACTATGCATTAAAAGAGAGAGTTCATGTTAGTATAGCAAGCTTTGCTAGTAGTATAGACAAGCTACTTTCAAGAGAGCAGATTATAAGCATCGCAAGATTTATAGGTTATAGCGAGGACTATGCAAGATACTGCTTAACAGAGATAAATAGAGAGATTATAAGAAAAGAGATCTTTATATGATAAGAGAGAAGAGGCAGTATATACTAGTATACTGTAGTAAAGAGCTATCTCAAGAGGATATATCTGCATTATCAAAGAGCATATCGTGCCTAGTTGGTATTATGGCCTTTAAAGACTCATATATAAATATTCAGAGAGTAGATAAGAGCTATATAATAATAAGTGCTAGAAGTAAGTTCATAAAAAGTATAATATTGGCTACATCATTAATAAGAAAGCTAAACGGAAATAGTATAAGATTATATACAGTATATACCTCTTCTATAAAAAGCAAAGCGATTAAAAGAATCCCTAAAGAATCTACTTAGATCTTTCATTAAGGAGCTTCTTGTTTATCTTTCTTTTGTATACTCTATCGTACTTATAGCATCTGCTAGAGCAGTATACAAATGTCTTACCATTCCTAGCTACATACATCAGACCTGTGCCTTTTCTTATATCAGTATTGCAGAAGTTGCACTTCATATAGCTATCACTTTGGTTTAATGTCTCTTGCTTCTCTGCTTGTTGTTGATAGTCTTACTAAGTCTCCTTTCTTTATAGGTCCAACTATATTTACCTTTATTATTCTACCCTTATCGCTCCCTTCTAGTACTCTGCAAGATACTATATATACCTCACCGTACGCTCCTGTCTTAAATGATCTCTCTACATCAATTACCTCAGATAGATAACCTCTACTCTCATCTGCCATGGTTGACACTACTTCTTCTGTGCTGTGCCAGTAAGTCTACTAAGTATATCATCAAGCTGCTGCTTTGCAGATCCTGGGTTCTCAATAGATACTGCTGCACATGATACTGATAAGCCTGCAGCCTTACCTAGCTCCTCCTTACTCTTTACAAAAGCATAAGCAACGTTCTTCTCTTTACAAAGCTTTGGTATGTGCATAACAACTTCCTCTGGGCTTACATCAGCAGCTATTATCGTTAGCTTAGATAATCCTCTCTCTATGCTCTTTGTCGTTTCATTGGCCCCTTTTCTTATTACTCCTTTTCCATCTTTTACAGCTTTTACAAGCTCTAATAGCTTATCAGCCACTTCTTGTGGAGTTTCTTTATCTACATAGCTCATATATAACACCTATGGCCTCACATTACTAATCTTAAGGAGAATAGGTTTAAATAATCTTTTTATTTGTGCAAATGCCGCAGGCAGGATTTGAACCTGCGACTTTCCGGTTTCCGCTTTATATATATCTTCAGCCGGACGCTCTGCCCTGGCTGAGCTACTGCGGCATCTGCTAGTAATTATTTAATTCTATATAATTTTTAAACTTTCACAGATACATATTAAATGATAAACTTATGCAGCAACCATTCTTAAGATTTAAGCTTAATGAGAGTATTAAGCTCAGAGACTATCAGAAGGATATAATAAGCAGTATATTAAGAAGCAAGAGCAACTCATTAGTCATTCTACCAACAGGAACTGGTAAGACTATAATAGCTATATACGTAATATTGGCATATGCAAATATAGGTAAGAAGGCTTTATTTCTGGCACCCACTAAGCCTCTTGCAGAGCAACATTATAAGACAGTACTTTCTATAACAAATCTAACAGATAATCAGATAGCATTAGCTATAGGATCAAAGAGCTATGATGAGAGAGCAACTATATACAAGAATAGCTATATAGTTGTAGCAACTCCACAGACTATAAAGAACGATCTAGAGAGAGGATTGATAGATCTAAAGGATTTCAGCTTAATCGTATTTGATGAGGCACATAAAGCTGTAGGAAGATATGCCTATGCCATATTAGCTGAGAAGGCTTTAGAGAGCAATATAAGGATAATAGCATTAACTGCATCTCCTGGTGGCTCAAAGAGCAAGATAATCTCTCTGCTTTCATTATTGAACATAGGCCATATAGAGATAAGAAGCGAGCAGGATAAAGACATAATAGACTATATACCAACTAAGCTTGTTAAGATACTTCAGATAGCATTATATAGAGAGCTTCAAGAGATAGCAGATAAGATAGCTATAGTAATAGATGAGCATATGCAAAGGCTTTATGAAAGGAATCTGTCAGCATTTAGAAACTTTAGAACAGCTCCGAAAAGCTATATATTGAGCATGGCAGATAGTATAAGGAAGATAGAGGATAGCACTTCTAGATATATCTCATTTCTAGATTACTCATATGTTTTACATCTTATGCATGCTCATGAGCTATTGACTGTAGAAGGATTAGATCAGTTCTTGAGCTATATATATGATCTGCGCTCAAAGGCTTCAAAGAGCAGAAATATAAGGGCAATCCTAAACAATAGTAATCTGCAAGAAGCCGTAAAAGAGGCTGAACTACTCAAAAGTAACGGTTATAGGCATCCAAAGGTCGATAGGGTCTTGGATCTTTTAAATACAGTACTAAAGGATAGGAAAGTGATAATATTTGCACAGTACAAATCAACTATTAATGTACTAAATGACTATCTAAGATCTAATAATATAAAAGTACTACCATTTATGGGTAAGAACAAAGGTATGTCTCAAAGATTGCAAGAGGAGTTTATAGAAAGATTTAGGACAGAAGATTACCAAGTTCTAGTGTCTACCTCTATAGGAGAAGAGGGCTTAGATATACCTGCTGTAGATGCTGTTATATTTTATGAAGCGATACCTAGTGAGATAAGAAGTATTCAAAGAAAAGGCAGGGCAGGTAGAATAAAGGCAGGCGAGATATACATACTCGTTACCCGCGACTCTAGAGATGAGTATAATCTAAGAGTAGTATCATTAAAAGAGAGAAGGATGCACGAGCTAATTTATAAGATAAAGAATATGCTAGAGAGCGGATACGATATTAAAAGTATAAAAAGAATTCTACTTAACGGAGATAGGCAGAGAACGCTTAAGGACTTTATGAGATAGCTATGAGCCACTATAGAAAAGGAGCAGATAGAGAAAGAGAGCTACTTAACCTATTTATAGATAATGGATTCGTTGCAATTAGAGCAGCAGGTAGTGGTGTAAACTCATTAAGTCCGGATCTGATAGTCTTTAAGAATAAGATTGGTGCTATAATAGAGTGCAAAGCAGTAAGCAAGAAGATACTTTATATAAGAAAAGAGCAGATAGAGACTCTTAAGAGGTGGAGCAGTGAGAGTAGTATAAGATCCTACTTAGCATGGAGGATAAACAGAGTAGGTTGGCGCTTCATAGAGATAAAGGATCTCAAAGAGCTAAACGATAGCTTCGCTATAAGCAAGGATCATATGATAGAGAAAGGCTTAGATGTAGAGAGCTTTATAGGTATATTCAAATGATAGGATCATATATAAAAGCGCTGATACTTTTAATATCTATACTCTTTGATCTATCTTTATTAAGAGACATAATCTACTCAGATAGGTATAATAGAGATAATCTCAGAAAAGTAGATAAAGATAAAAGAGTGCTTGTTATAGTTCCTTATAAGGGCATAGATAGAAAGATGGAAGATAACATTATTGCGCTTAAGAGTCAGAGCTACAAGAATTACGATATTGTTGCGGTCGTTGATTCTAAGAATGATCCTGCCTTAAGCTACATTAGGAGATATGGTTTAAAGTATCTAATAGCTAAGAATAAGATAGAAGATACTAGCGGAAAGGTTAATGCCTTAATATATGCTTTAAAAAAGTATAAAAGTAGTAGATATTACGCGTTTGTTATAGCAGATTCAGATGTATATCCTAAGAAGAACTGGTTAGAGAGCCTAGTTAATAGCTTAGAGAGTAAGCATATATCTACTACATATCCATACTTTATGCCTTTAAGAGGCTTCTGGTCTGATGTAAAGCACGTCTGGAACTTTATAGGCTTCTCATTAATGTCTTCTGATAAGACAAGATTCGGCTGGGGCGGCTCTCTAGCATTCCCTAACCTTTATATAGAAGAGCTTATAGATCAGCTTTACCATAAGAAATCTGATGATATTACAATAACTAAGTTCTATAAGAGTAAAGGAATGAAGATAAATTATATAGCTGATATAAGCTATGTCTATATAAGTGAAAGCTTTGGCAGCTTTATTGAATGGTCTATTAGACAGACAGTCTGGACAATCTACGCAAATAGATATATATTTTACTATGGTATAATCTACTATGTAATTTTTGAAGGAATCTTTATCTACTCGTTATACTTGCTATTAATAGCTAATCCTATTGGTTTACTGCTCTTAACACCAAAGATATTAAGCATATTAAGAGCAGAGCGTATAACAAGGATCAGTAAGATAAAGACTGCATATATCATGCTATTTATAAATCTAATATATATCTATGATCTATTAGTAGCATATAATAAAAAAGAGATAATGTGGAGAGGGAGCATATATAAGATAAAAGAATAAAAATCACTCAACTGGGATCTCTTTTCCTATCTCTTCCTTTCTCTTCTTAAGCTCTATTGTTAAGACACCATTCTCGTACTTCGCTTTTGCTGAGTTTGGATCTACATCACTTGGTAGCTCAATGTCTCTATAGAATGAGCTGATATATCTTTCTCTCATGTAGTAGCTACCATCTTTCTCCTCTTTCTCTTCTGAAAGATCTCCCTTAATTACAATGCCATTGTCTCTTACTCTTATATTTAGCTTGTCCTTTGGTACTCCTGGAACATCTGCTTTTACTATTATAGAGTCTTTCTTATCTATTATGTCTACCTTTGGAAACTCTGCCTCTTCAAAGAACTCCTTTAATGCTCTGTTCATCTGCTTTCTCATTATCCTTGGAATTTCAAAAAACTCCTCATCAAATAAACCAGGTAATCTATCTTCTCTTGCCATTTTTACCACCTTTTTTCGAATCTTCAATTTATTTTTTAATATTAGAAAAATATTTAAAACTTTCGCTACTTAATATCTTAATTGATGAGAGTAATAATAAGAAAGATCGATAAGCCATTAAACAATGACATAGAATCGGTAATGGCCTGGCTATGTCAGACATTTGAATTTGACGCTATGGAAGCCTTAATCTTAAGATCATTGATAAAGGCAGCAAGAAGCGACAAAGGAATGACTAGCTTAGAGATAAGCAAAGAGATAAACAGGCTAATAGGCAGGGAGCTACCAAGGACAACAGTTCTATATCACATAAATAAGCTTATGGAGGCAGGCATGATAGTAAAGAACGGCAGAAGCTACTATATAAGGGGTATGAATCTAATAAATGCAATAGACCAACTTAGTAATGATGTTAAAGGTATACTTAATGATATGAAGGAGATGCTTAAGCTATTAGAGGTGAATGGTAATGGCAGATAATGCTGAAAGCAGATCAGATAAAGATAAGAAAGAATCTAATAATGAGCAGAAAGAGCAGAAGAAAGTAGAGATAGATGAGAATGAGTATAATAAGCTTATAGATGAATGTAAACGCTTGAAAGAGAATCTAATAAGACTAGCAGCAGAGTTTGATAACTTCAAGAAGAGAGCAGAAGAGAACTATAAGAATGCTGAGAGGACAGCTACTGTTAAGTTCTTTACAGATATGCTGCCTATACTAGATGAGTTCGATATTGCAATGATTGCATTGAAAACAATGGCAGATAACGAGATTGTAAAAGGTATAGCAATGGTCTATTCAAATCTTTATGATTACTTAAAGAAGATGGGTCTTAGAGAGATAGAGGCAAAAGGCAGATACGATCCAAACTTTCATGAGGTTATACTATCTAAGGATAGCGACAAGCCAGAGGGTGAGATCTTAGAGATTATAAAGAAAGGCTATATATACGATAATATCGTTATAAGGCCATCTTTAGTTATAATATCAAATGGTAATGCTAAAAGAGGTGATGGTAATGAGTAAGATTATAGGAATAGATTTGGGAACTTCTAACTCAGCAGCAGCAGTTCTACAAGGAGGAAGGCCAGTGATAATACCCAGTGCAGAAGGAATGACGCCTTATGGTAAATCATTCCCAAGCTATGTTGCATTTACAAAAGACGGACAAGTGCTAGTTGGAGAACCAGCAAGAAGACAGGCGGTAGCTAATCCCGAAGGCACAATATCAAGATTTAAGAGATACATGGGATCAGATCATGTATACAATATATATGGAAAGACATATAAGCCGCAGCAGATAGCAGCGTTCTTACTACAAAAGATAAAGAGAGATGCAGAGGCCTTCTTAGGAGAGCCAGTAACAAAGGCAGTTATAACAGTCCCAGCATACTTTAATGATAACCAGAGGCAAGCGACAAAGGACGCGGGAGAGATAGCTGGCTTGGAGGTTGTAAGACTGCTAAACGAGCCTACTGCCGCTTGCTTAGCATACGGTCTAGACAAGTCAGATAAGGAGATGAAGATCTTAGTATATGATCTGGGCGGAGGAACATTAGATGTAACAATAATGGAGTTTGGAAATGGCGTGTTTGAGGTAAAGGCAACAGCAGGAGATACTCAGCTGGGAGGTACTGATATGGATAATGCGATAGTTAACTTCTTAGTAGAAGAGATAAAAAGTAAGTACTCTATAGATGTAACACAGAATAAGCAGGCAATGCAGAGACTCTATGAAGCAGCAGAGAGAGCAAAGATAGAGCTATCAACAGTGCTGCAGACCGATATAAATCTACCATTCCTGGCTGTCGATAGATCAAATAATCCTATAAACTTTAGCTATACATTAACTAGAGCAAAGCTAGAGCAGCTAGTAATGCCTATAATAGAGAGATCTGCTATTCCAGTCAAGCAAGCCTTAAAAGATGCAAAGCTAGAGCCAGAGCAGATAGATAAGATTATACTGATAGGTGGTCCTACAAGAATGCCTATAGTTCAGAGATATGTAGAGCAGCTCCTAGGAAAGAAGATAGAAAGAGGAGTAGATCCAATGGAGGCAGTAGCTATGGGCGCAGCTATAGAGGCAGGTGTGATAGCTGGAGAGGTTAAGGACATACTATTACTGGATGTAACACCATTAACGTTATCTATTGAGACATACGGAGGAATAGCAACTCCTATAATACCTAGGAATACAACAATACCAGTAAAGAAGTCTGAGATATTTACAACAGTAGAGGATAATCAGACTAGCGTGGATATAGTTGTTGTTCAGGGAGAAAGGCCTTTAGCAAAGGATAATATACAATTAGGTAGATTTACACTAACAGGAATACCCCCAGCGCCTAGAGGAGTTCCAAAGATAGAGGTTACTTTCGATATAGATGCTAACGGAATACTGCATGTTACAGCGAAGGATATGGCAACAGGTAAAGAGCAGAAGATGGATATTACAGCACCGCTAAAGATGAGCAAAGAGGAGATAGATCAAGCATTAAAAGCAGCACAAGAGTTTGCAGAAAGGGATAAAAAGATAAAAGAGGAGATAGAGACTAAGAATAATGCAGAGTCATTAGTATATGCAACAGAGAATATGCTCAAAGAGTATAAAGGTAAGATACCTTCAGATCTAGAGAGTAGATTATCCAAGCTAAAGGACGAGCTCAAGGATGCAATATCAAGATCAGATATAGAAAGCATAAAGCAGAAGTACAATGAGCTATCTGAAGAGCTAAAGAAGATAGGACAGAACCTTTACGGTAGCTTCAGCGGCTCTAATAGTAATAGTGGACCAGGCGATAGTAGCGGAAATCAAGGAGATAATAATAATTTTAAGGACGCTAACTATAAGGTTGTAGGATAGCAATGGATGACGAGGAGGATTACTATAAGATTCTTGGAGTAAGTAGAGATGCAACTCAAGATGAGATAAAGCGAGCCTATAGAAGGCTCGCTCTACAGTATCATCCAGACAGAAATAAGGATCCAAAGGCAGAGGAGATATTTAAGAAGATAAATGAGGCATACGCTGTACTAAGTGATCCAGAGAAGAGAGCAGCTTATGACAAGTATGGTAAGGCGGGCTTCTCACAGAGATTCTCAAAGGAGGATATATTCAAAGACTTTGATATAGAGTCTATATTTAGACAGTTTGGCTTTGACATCTCAGATAATCTATTTGATGACTTCTTCGGCTTTTCAAGAAGCTCTGCTAAGAGGGGTAGAGATATAGTATACGATCTATATCTAGATATAAGCGATATAATAAATCAATCAAAGAAAGTAATAAAAGTAAAGCATTTTGTAAGATGCTCCAGATGTAATGGCAGTGGTGCAGAGCCCGGCTCAGTTGCAGAGGTCTGTCCAAAATGCAATGGTAGAGGCAGAATAGTATCTAGAAGAAGTGGAATATTCGGTATGATTGAGACAGTTACTATATGCGATATGTGCAACGGCTCTGGAAGAGTATATAAGAACAAGTGTGTGCTCTGTAAAGGTAAGGGTAAGCTGCTTAAAGAGGAGGATATAGAGATAGAGATACCCCTAGATGTTAGAGATGGAGATATGCTTAGATTAAGCAATCAAGGCGATTATGATACTGGAGGGGCTGGAGATCTTATATTAAGAGTTCATCTTAAGCAGAATGAGAATCTACATATAGAAGGCAACGATGTTTATATGAAGATAAATATACCTTATACAAAGGCAATACTAGGTTCTACTCTAAAGATAGAAACACCTTATGGGATTAAAGAGATATCTATACCTAAGGGATCGCAGCAGAATGACGAGATCTTAATAAAAGGATACGGATTAAAGAATAGATATGGTCATTCAGGAGATCTGCACATTATTCTAAACATAGATATACCAAAGAGGCCATCAAGGGCAGAGTTAGAGCTTATAAAGAAGATCGATGAAGAGTTCTATAGTAAAAAAGATTAATTAGAGCCTATTAAGCCTTTCGAATAGTAGCTCCTTGCTTATACTTGTTGTAATTAATGGTATTCTCTCTAGCTGTGCTAGCTTCAGAGCAAGCTTATCTATCTCCTTAAGCTTATATAAAACTACTATTCTGGGCTTTATTGGGGCTACTCTTATAACAACTAGCGGAGATCTACCAGTAGATACATTCTCAAATATAAATGCTCTTTCTGTGGTAGAGCCAAAGAGCTTCATATAGTTAGGTGGATCTATATTTATAATAACCTTTAAGCTATCTAAGAATGTATAGCCGTATATCTTTATTGTATCTAGATAGCTGGGATTTACTATAACCTTACCATCTATAAGCCTAACGAAGTCAGATCCAAGTAAAGGTTCTGAGAAATCTTTTATAATATAGTAGTTCTGATCTTCATTATTACCGTAAGTCAGCTTTATTAAGGATTTAGATATCTCATAGTTCCTCTTCTTATCAATCTCTATAAGAGAGTCAACAAATCTCTTTATTACAAGCGCACCAGGACTTCTTCTTCGATTGCTTTCATAGTCGCTTATTGTAGAAGGAGAGACTTTCATAAACTTTGCTAAGTCTATCTGCGTTATACCATAGAACTCTCTCCATTTCTTCATTACACTACCTGGATTCTCTGATAATGTTATCTCTCCAGCTATTCTCTCTTTTAGCTCATCAATATAACTCTGATTTATTGTATTATCATTCATAATCCCACAGAGTCTTTAGCCCTTTTTGGATTTGTTAGACTTCTTACTCCTGCTACCTGTTGAGTATCTTTTATATAGCTCATCTATACTCTTATTACTGCTCTTTATATTTTTATTTATCTTATCCTCATCTTTATTATCTCCCTTTACAAATATTCCTGCTACAGCAACTATAATGCCTATGAAGAATCCTGCTCCAGATATTAGCATACCTGTAGCTGCAGAGCTGCTTACGTTAATCCTCTTGGCATTTATATATAATATAGATAGACCAGTATAATTGTTTACTATTAGTATACGGTATCCTTGTACCACATTTGTTAATACAGCTAGAGTATAATACACATTAGAGCTATTTACTGCGCTGCTGTTTATATATCTGCTTATTATGCCGCTTAAGCTTGAGTTGGCTGCAAGCTTTTCTATATAGGTTATATTACTTGTACCAAGATAGCTCAAGTTACCTGCTTTAAGCGGTTGAGAGATTATAGAGCTTACTGTACTATTTGGTATATCAGAGATGTAATATGTATATGGATGATTTCCAGCTATAAATAAGCTATAAGCAGTAACATTAGAAGGAGCAGTTATATTTATAATATAGTAATGCATTCCATTTATTAAACTGAACTTACTTAGAATAGTTGTACTGTTTGATATAAGGCTGCTCTGTATGTTACTAAAGGCGCTATTAAACTCTAAGCCACCTATTAATAACGATATTATTATTATTGCAAGACCTATTAATGAAATCTTTTTGTTCATTAAATCATTAAATGTTAATAATAATAGTATTAAAAAATTTAATATTTAGCTTATAGATGATAGTATGGATCTATTAAATAAGATGCTTGAGCTATCAAGTCTTAATGAGCTAGTAGGTCAGAAAGCAGCAGTATACGCACTTAGAAGATTTGCGGAGGATGTAAGTAAAGATAAGATTCCAAAGCCTTTGCTACTATATGGTCCTCCCGGAACTGGAAAGACGGCATCAGTATACGCTATGGCAAAAGATTATGGCTTTAATATATTAGAGATGAGCTCTTCTGATAATAGAAGCAGAGACGCGATAGAGAGATTTATAGCAAATGCATCCCCGAAGGGTATATTCAAAAGTAAGAATATAGCACTATTTGATGAGATAGATGAGTTAGTAGGCAGTATAGATAGAGCAGCACAACAAGCCATAATAGATCTAATAGAAGAGAGAAAGCTTCCAGTAATAATGACAGCCAATGATCTATGGGATAAGAGCATATATATATTAAGATCTAAAGTTGAAGCTGTAGAGTTCAAGAGGCTAAGCATAGAAGATGTGAAGCAAAGATTATACTATCTAAAAGATAGATTTAAGCTTAATGCTGATAACGATATAATAGAGAGCATAGCTATGCAGTCTGGTGGAGATCTAAGGGCAGCGATAATAGATCTATTTAGCTTAAATGCCTCTAGTAAGGAGGAGCTAGATTCTATAGGATATAGAAATAGAGATATAGAGATATTTAAGCTACTAGACAGAATATTCTATAGTAATACACTAAGCAGTGCAATTAATGCTATAAATCTATACAACGATAGCGATTACACACCTTTAATTAACTGGATCGCTGAAAACATACCAGTAAAGCTACATAATATTAATGCAATATATACTGCCTATCAGACATTAGCTGAAGGCACCGCATATATAAGCAGCACAGCGAAGAGACAGTACTTCTACCTTTACAGATACGCCTCTATATTTATCTTCAGTAGCATACTTAGAGCAAGATTAGAGAGCTCCTCAGAGATAAGTAGTAGCTTATATAGATACCCTAAGATAATAAGCAGTATATCTGCGAATAGGGCATCTAAAGAGGCCTTAGACGCCATAGCTGCAAGGCTTAAGGATAAGATACATATGAGTATAGAGGATATAGAGAGACAGATAATACCTATATATATAAAGGCTATAAAGTACTCCAAGATTGATATGAATCAGTTAAAGCAGCAGTTCGGTATGGATGAGAAGAATATAGACTATCTACTTAACTATTATACATACTAATAGAGAGATCCCTCTGTGATATAAGATCTACTAGAGAATCTACTACCTCTTCAGTAGCTTCATCAGATCTACATATTATACTGCCTGCTTGCATATGTCCTCCAATACTAACGATATCACTATGTTTTAGCTTATCTTTTATATATCTAAGATCTACAACCCTTCCAGCAGATTCAGAGATTCTGATACTTATACTCTTCCTCTTATACGCTATTGTCAATACGCTACTATACTTCTTCTCTAGGTCTATAGATAGATAAGATGTTAGCTTTCCAAGCTTGGGATAATCATATCTATGCTTAGAATCGAATCTATTTAAATCTAATATAAATATACTAAGATTTCTAAGCTGAATTAAGCTGCCCTCTTTCTCAGCAAGTGTCACTACCTCATTAACCTTTCTTATTATATCCTTATAAAGGCTTTCAGTCGTCTCATTACTCTGAATAGTATCAGCTATCTTATAAAAGCTGTAATCTATTGACTTGTTATTCATCATATAATCAATAACATAAGCTAACTTCTCTGAATGATCGTTATATAGCGCATATCTGCTATGATCACTTATAAATGAGGAATTTATTATATCATATACGTCAAGCTCCTCTATAATATAGGCTATTAGTGCCGTCATAAAGCCGGCCGTTATGCTATTATCATTAATTGCAGTGTAGCTATTTATAATTCTTATACCTTCTATATCAATATCGTAAGGATGATGATCTATAATAATAAAATCTATGCTTGTATTACCTCTAATTATGTCTATCGTCTCTTTAGTGCTACCAAAGTCTATAAGAATTATAAGCGGTTTCTCAATAGATCTAAATAGCTGCAAGAAGCTTTTATCATAGTTAAAGCTCTCTAGACTATAGCTTATTGAGCTATTCGCTCTAAAGCTTATGTGCCTTATCTTATCGGTATTGAAGATCTTCTCTGCTAGTTTAAATATTGCAAATGCACCAGAGAAGCCATCGCAGTCATTATGCATTCTAACTACTATTGGGGCGCCATAGAGAAGCTTTCTAGCTATAAGCTTAGAGGCATCTAATAGAGCATTAATAAAGTTATTCTCTAGTCTAATACCAAAACGTCTTAGTAACAGCCCGATACGCTCGCTAATAACTAATTTATTAATCTTGTTATCTATAATACTGCTAATATTAATATAATCTTGATTATATGTTAATATCTCATTAGAATAGGTATATCTTAATCTTTCATCGACCTTTAAGGCTAATCCATTGCTTGTATTTATATTTAATATAAGCTCAGTCATAGCTATATATTAGTACAATTAGAATATAAACTGCTATTCTTTATTAAGCTACAGTAGCTAGTATTCTTATAATAGTAGCTATAAAAGTATACGCATAGGTCTACTAGAGTTGCATTACTTATGTCGTTACATGCCGTTATATTCTTCTCCTTTATTGCATAATCAGTATATATAGGATAGCTACAGTAAAGTGTGGTATCTGATATTCCATAGCTTGAAAGACTAGATTGGCACTGCGATATCTCTCTACTCAAATTGCTTAAAGAGAGATTCTGTATACTACTATTCAAATAATCTTTACAGTAAAGTGCTGCGTACTGATTGCTTATATAAGAGCAGTAGCTAGAATTATGATAGGTATAACCAATAGATATAAGACAAGCATCTCTGTTTGATATATTATATATGAGATATGGAGATAAGTAAGAGCCGTAGCCCTGCCTTAGTATAAGATACCTTATTACTGCAGAGTTGTTTATTAAGCTACAGTAGCTAGAGTTTCTATATAATATGGCATCCTTATAATAAGTTATAGAGTTGCATAAGTATGAGTAGTTACTATTCTCTATATACTTACAGTAGCTAGTATCCCCACTTAACAGCATATATCTATAGTAGCATCCTGCAGAGTTATTACCTAGTAATGAACAGTCAGATACATTATAGCTCTGATTGAAGTTATCATATATGCATATATCTCTTAGAGAGCCATTTAGATGGTAACAGCTATCTATATTTGAGGCGGCTCCGTATATGCAGTTATAAAAGTAGCTAGAATTTTTTATATATAAGCAATAAGAAGCGTTAGAGTTATACTCTGCAGCATTCTCAAAGCATAAGTACGTAGCAGAGCCTATCTTGTGCTGACACTGCTGAGCGATACTTCCTGACGTTATAAATAGATTAAGCAGTAATGCTATTACTACTAATAATATTATAGCAGATATAGCTACCTTGTTTGATAGTAAGCGACTCTCTCTAATCCTCTTGCTCTGCAATTACATTTACACCAAATGGGGTTATCTCATAAGGTACAGCTACCCACTGATGCCTTGTACCTCTGCTCTTAATAACCTCTATCAATGGCATTCTTCTATTGCTTTCAGTATTAAGATACATTGTTAATATATCGTCAAATATAAAGAACTCTTCGTTAAATCTTAGATCTTTTCTTTCAGAGGTGTACATCTCAGAGGTAAACAGACCAATTATATTATTTCTTCTTATGAATGACAGTATTGTCACTAACGCCTTCCTAAACTCTCTATCTTCTGCAAATATAAATCTTAATGTAGTTAGAGAGTCTATAACTAGAAATCTTATATCTCTATTAGAAGATATTATAGATGTTAACTCTCCTATTATATCATTTATCTTATATATATGCTCAGTATTCTGTATGGCTTTAGAGTAGATATCTGACTTTATAACAGCGAGCTTCTTGCTATTTATTAAATCGTCTATATCTTTTATATTAGTAAAAGTTGCTTTAACATTTCTCAGAAGCATGCTAGACTCTTCATCTAAGCATATAAAACCAGAGTTTATTCCTTTCTTTGATAAGTTATACGCTATATTGAATGCAAGCAATGTCTTACCAGCTCCAGGACCTCCACTTAGAAGGACCTGGTTATTCTCTGGTATTCCACCTCCGAGTAGGCGATCCAGACCCTCAATTCCTGTAGATATCATCTAGTATCATCTCCTATATAGTCTCAATGACTCGGCCTTCTCTTTGTTATTTGCATTAATATAGCATTCAATGGCATGCTCTAGATAATGTATAGCCTCCTCATTTTTAGACTCTATCAAATTCTTGTATATGCTTTCAAAGATCTCTCCTGCCTTATTGTAGTATTCTGGATCATTAAATAGCTCTCCTCTTGTTTTACATATCCATGCAGCAGTATGTATCTTACCCTCACTAACTAACTTATCTATAAAGTTACTATCTTTCATCTGCATCAATTTAAATTACATATATCAAATATATTAAGCTTTCTAAAAATCTAAGAAGAGCTTATAACTACACAGAGCTTATTCTGAGTGAAAGAGCAGCTGCTATTTGCTTCTATACTAACCAGATATGAGCCCTGCTGAACTATATTTCCTAGATATCCTGTTATATTTGCTGTTGTATAAGCGCTAACATAGTCTGGCCCTAAGATTGAGTAGAGCTGAAAGATTATAAAGTGGCCATAGTTACCATTTGTACTGCCTACATATATATTCTCTACACCTGGAGGTACATATATCTCTACTACGCTCTTAGCAGGATATCCCTCTTGATATACGAGAGTTGCCGTATTTGCAATCGCTTGCGCTGCTTGCTGCGCTTCTAAGGCCTCTAGATTATAATTAGCATTTGCAACTTGCACTAAGGCAAAGCCTATAATTGGTATGAGTATAACTAAACCAAAGCTTAATGTTATTAATAGCTCTAAGCTTGCTTGAAGCCTTAAGTTACTCAGATCTATCACTTCTTACAATCTCAACAAGCCTATCTTCATTCTTAAGTATCTTATTCTTTAATGTATCTAATGCTTGATTGAGCAGATTCTCTAGCAGATATCCTGTCTTATAAACGCTCTCTACCCTACCATTCTCCAGTTTAGCCCTTAGTACTATCTCATAAAGCTTTCTCTTATTTGCCTTTATATGTAAGTTTATCTCTTTAACTTTCACTTTCTCTAATCTCTCTATCTTAAGCTTAAATCTACCGAGCTCTTCTTTAATATAATCTTCGTAATCATACGTTAGCTTATCTAAGCCAGATACTATTATATTGTTATTCTCTTCATTCTTGCTATTTATATATGCTTTCACCAGATCTGTAAACGAGATAATTCCTATCGGGCCTTTACCATCATCTACTACTAACGAAGATATATTCTTCTCTACCATCTCTCTAATAGCAGTATCGATATCACTATTAGAGCTTATCGTATATACACTTGTAACTGCAAATCTCCCAACCTTCTCATTCTTTATATTTCTAGTTGATGATCTGATCTCAACAGCCCTTGATGTAATATTCAGGAAGCTTCTTATTATATCAGTATAAGTTATTAATCCATATCTGCTAGAATTATCTACATATACTATTAATCTATGAATGGCTCTTTCATTCATTGTTTTTATAGCGAAGCCTAATGTTTCATTCTCTGTTATGGCTACTACTGGGGAGCTCATAATATCCTTTACTTTTAAGCCGCTTAGTAGCTTTAGAGATAGCATTACTCTCATTGCTATATACTTATCTACAACGCCAAGTATCTTATTGTTATCGCTATATGCAAATGCATTTAGCTTATATTTATAAAAGTAGTTTAACAGATTATTAACAGTTGAGAACTCAGATAAGAGCGGTGCGTTAATCGCAAACTTACCTATTCTAGACTTTTCATTTATCTTAAGCTTGAGGCCTCTTCTTATTATACTTCTAGAGTCAACAATTCCATAATAGCCTTTAGAATCAGTAACAATCAATGCCTTTTGATTAAATAGCTTTTCTGTATATCTAACAAGTGGCTCTTCGTAATCGACTATTGGCACCTCTTTTATTAATCCTGCATTTAAGTTAATAGAGTCGCCTAATAGATTCATGTATATCAGTAGATAAATTAGTTATGATTATTTTAAATATCTGCTTTTTATAAGCTAAATCAGATATATAAAAAAGATTTAAATATCTAATAATAGTAAATAGTGATAGAGATTCGGATGAGCTTAAGATGAATAGTGTTATGCTTAAGAACGGCTTGCCATTACTAATAAAGACTAATCTCAGATTTAATTCTTTACCATACAAGCTAAACTTTGCAGTAACTTATAGATGTCAATCAAGATGCTTGACATGTAATATATGGCAGCTAAAGCCTAAGAATGAGCTCTCTACTGAAGAGATTAGAGAGATCTTTGAGCGTAATAGATTCTTTAGATGGGTAGAGATTACTGGTGGCGAGCCATTTCTAAGAAGCGATATAGTAGATATAGTTAAATCAATAAAAGAGACACAGAGCAAGCTATTTCTAATAAATATGCCTACAAACTCTCTAGTTAATAAGAACTTCATAGTAAAATCTGTAAAGCAGTTCTTAGAGCTCAAGATACCAAAGGTAGTAATAACATTAAGCTTAGATGGCTATAGAGATCTTCATGATAAGATAAGGGGTATAAAAGGTAATTATGATAGAGTTATAGAGTTAGCAAGAGAGTTAAAGTCTATAGAAGATAGCGATAATAGATTCTCATTTGTTTTTGGATATACAATAAGCAGTCTAAATAAGTCAGAGCTTATCAAGACCATAGAAGAGGTTAAGAGGGAGCTCCCATGGGTAGACTATGATAGATTTCATATAAATGTTGCGCAGATATCGGAGCATTATTATAGAAATAATGATGATAATGTATCTATTCCTGTAAATGATCCTGTTGTTATAGATCAGATCTCTAAGTTTATAAGAAGTAGAAAGAGTAGACTAGATCCAGTTGTGTATATAGATTCTATATTTACTAGAAAGCTAATAGATTTTGTAAGGACTGGAAGGCCACCATTACCTGCTAGAAGCATAAGATCCTCTATCTTTATAGATAGCTATGGAAATGTATATCCATCTATAATGTGGGGTCTCGTCTTAGGCAATCTAAGAGATAGTAACTACTCTTTACTGAGTATACTAAGATCAGATAAGGCCAAAGAAGCATTAAGAATGATTGATAATGGAAAAGAGCCAAAGAGCTGGACTGCATGCGAAGCATATCAATCAATAATAGATAATATAATAAAGAGTGTTATATGATGCACTTGGATAAGTTAAAGGTGATATTAGAGGATCGCTTCGATACAGTTATAGATGTAAGTGGATTGCATGCATGCTTTACATACATAGCAAAAGATGGTGCCCAGACGCTACTAATAAAGCTAGTTGATAATATAGATTCAATAAAGATAGATGAGGCAGATTCTATAAAGAAGATATCTTATGCTATAGATGCAACACCAATAATAATAGGGAATAGAAATAACCGCAAGACGCTTGATGATGATACTATAAGCACAAGGTACTCTATATACTGCGTCTCAGAGGACGGTTTTTTAAACTATATCAATAGCAATCTTATGTTTAAGACTAAAAGATTCTTCTCTAAGAGGCTACCCATAAGCGGTACTAGAATAAGAAGAGCAAGGATGCAGATAGATCTATCTATGGATGAGCTTGCAAGGCTTACGGGTCTTTCTAAGAATATGATATATAAATTCGAGAAGGGCTACTGTAAGACTGCTTCTTTAAATACAATCAAAAAGATAGAGTCTATTCTACATACAGATATAAGAGACCGTAGCTATAAAGTAAACATATATAAGAATAATATAAAGGAAAGGACTCTAAGGCTAAAGTACAAACCGTTTAAGCTAATTTATATTGACAGATATAAGTTAGAGGTATCGTTTATTAAGGATATAAGAACAATAATTAAGTGGTCTAGGGTATTTAAAGAGATAAATAAGAATCTATATGGAAATCTACCAATAGTTGCATATGATGGCGATGATAAAGTGATAGAGGGTATTCCAGTATTAAATAGATCTAAGATAGAAAGCAGCAATATGGAAGCCGTAGTAGGGTATATAAAAGAAAACACTAAGTATATAATATAGCTGCTATATTCTAATGATTCTGATTGTTTATCTTTTTAATAAGCTCTGAGCCTATCTTTACTCTATTCTCTATAACTCTTTTTATACTATCTGCATCTTGCTTATTTAGCATACTTAAAGCTATACTCAAGTTCTTATTTGTTATAAACTCAGATATATTTAGAGCAATTCTTTGTATATCATAAGTACTGAGCTTATATCCATCAGATGGCTCTAGGATCTCTAAAGCTATGGGCGTATACTTCATAACTATATTTATCATATCTTCAAATGAGCTGAAAAGCATAGTTATCTGAGCGCTAGTTACATATACGCCGTTACTCTCTATTGGAGGATCTATTCTACCATAAAAGTAGACTATCCCTTTCTCTTTAGATATATGATTATTAGTAAGATCAGCAAGTAGAGGTTGTAGATTATCCTTGTTCTTATCTTGTACGTCAAAGTAAAGTCTTGCTAGTATGCCTCCTTTCTTAATAGTCTCAGCTGTTATCTTCTCTATATCATTATCTTTCATTTAGCATTCACCAACTCATTAAGCAGCTCCTCTCTAGTAAGAAGCTTCTCCTCTCCACTTTCTAAGTCCTTCAGTCTATACTTAGAAGCACTCTGCTCATCGTTACCTATTATTACTATGTATCTTATCTTTAGACTAGATGCGTACTCTATCTGATGAGTTATATTTCTCTTGTTTAGATTTATATCTGCATTTATGCCTTTGCTTCTAAGATAGTTTAGCAGATCTAATGCATATCTATAGTTGTTATCATTTATAAATGCGATATATACATTAGTTAATGTTTTTAGCTTGTTGAGCCTTTTATCGAAGAGTATGGCCTCTACTCTATCTACTCCTATGCTTCCACCAACCATAGGAACATCTCTATTTGCATATACTGATACAAGCTTATCATACCTGCCACCAGCAGCAACTGTAAGACTCTCTCTTGGATCCTTAATCTCAAATATAACTCCTGTATAATAGTCTAAGCCTCTAATTATAGATAGATCAATCTCTATAGAGTTATTCAACAGTCCATAACCCTTTAATATATCTATCAGCTCTTTAAGCCTTTTTGCAGATGCTTCTCCTGTAACATCTGCTATATATGTAAGCTTCTTTTCATTATCCCCTTCATATAAAGCAAAGTTAAGGATCTCATTTACTGTATCTGAGCCTATATTTAGCTTTGATAATCTATCTGCAGCATCTTCCTTGCTTATCTTACCTAACTTATCTATAACTCTAAGAGCATCTAATCTTGTCTTCATATCCTTTATATTAAGCTTATCCAGAAGCAGATCATAGATCTTTCTATCATTCAGCTTTACTATTGGCTTAACACCTATAGTTGAAAGTGCTTCATACAAGCAGCTTATAACCTCTGCATCTGAGTAGATGCTATCACTTCCAACTATATCTATATCTGCCTGTGTAAACTCTCTGTATCTCATTCTCTGTGGTTCATCATTTCTCCAAACTCTGCCTATAGAGTATCTTTTTAAAGGCATAGGTATACTATTGTTAGTTGCAACATATCTTGCTAGAGATAATGTCTGATCGAATCTTAAAAAAGAGTCTTCTCCTTCTACCTTAATTATATCTTTAATATTATCATCACCTATAGTCCTTTCCTTTATAAGGCTTAGACTTTCAAGGTATGCTGTTTCCATTATATTAAAGCCATATCTTCTGTATACTCTTTCTATATCCGATATAATGATAGATCTAAATAGGGCTTCATCTAGGTCTAGATCCCTTACACCTCTCGGTTGTTGTATAGCAGCCATATATAATATTATCTGTTAGTAAATTATATAAATTATAATAAAATAAGCTTATAACAGGTTAAAGCCCCATCAAATTTAAATTATAAAAGCTGTAATAAAGGAGTTATAGATTTCTTTTAATCCAATCTACTACTCTATTCTTTGGATAGGCTCCGACTAGCTGCGCTTTAACTTTTCCATTTATTATAAGTAAAACTGTAGGTATAGCCATTACATCATACTTCATAGCTATATCTGGATTATCATCCACGTTTAGCTTATAAAATGCTAACCTGCCTTTGAACTCTGGGTCTTCAGAGAGCTCTTCTAGTATCGGGGATAAAACTCTACAGGGACCACACCACTCTGCCCACATATCAACTATTACTGGTATATCTGATTTTAGAACTTTCTGCTCAAAATCACTCGAATTAACGTCTGTTACTACCATTATAACACCTTACATTTAAGTTTTTATATTTGAAAACTATTTAAATATTTTCTAGTATAAATTTAACATATACTAAATAGTCGACCCACCGTAGCTCAATTGGCAGAGCGACCGGCTGTAGCTTGTTTAAGTGGATACCGGTAGGTTGGGTGTTCGAGTCACCCCGGTGGGATTAGTGTGATATCTATGCCTTTAAATAAAGAAGACATAAAGCTGAGAGCTAAGACTACAGACGTAAATAAAGGAAATATAGGGAAAGAGCTGATACTTGCTGGCTTTGTAGCTAATAAAAGAGAGATAAGCAGTAGGCTTCTATTCATAATACTTAGAGATAGTAATGGAGAGGCACAACTAGTTATAAATGAGAATACAGATAGTAGATCTATAGAGCTCGCAAGATCTATAGGGATGCAGAATGTTATAATGGTTAAGGGCACCGTTACTGATACAAATAGCAAGCAGTTTGAGGCAGAGCTAAAGGTATCAGACATTATGCTATTAGCAGATAGCATTCAAGAGTTTCCAATAGACATAATGAACTATACAGAGACAAGCATAGATAAAAGATTAAACTGGAGATCTTTAGATCTAAGGAAGCTTCAGAATCAAGCAATCTTTAAGATTCAATCTGCTATGGTTAATGCAGCAATAAAGTATCTAACAAGTACTGGCTTTATTCAAGTATTTACACCATGCATAATAGGAGCTCCTAGTGAGAGCGGAGCAGAGATGTTCTCAATAGTATATTTCGATAGAGAAGGCTTCTTAAGACAGGATCCGCAGCTTCATAGGCAGCTGACAATAGCTGGTGGATTCGAGAGGATATTCGAGGTTGGCCCAAGCTGGAGAGCAGAGAAGAGTCACACTAATAGGCATCTATGTGAGCTTAGAAGTATTGCAGTGGAGATGGCATATATAAATGATGAAAGAGATATAATGAACTTAGAAGAGGATCTAGTGATTGCAATGCTTAAAGAGGTTAAGGAAAGCTGTAATAAAGAGCTAAAGATATTAAATAAAGAAGTTAATATTCCAAAGAAGCCATTTCCTGAAGTTACATATCCAGAGATATATGATCTTCTAAAGAGATTAGGTATAAACATAAAGTATGGAGAAGAGCATTCGTGGGAAGCAGAGGTTAAGTTAGGTCAGTACTTCTTAAAAGAGTACGGCTCTGAGTTTTTCTTCATAAGAAGATTTCCATTTAAGCACAAGCCTTTCTATGTAATGAGATATGATGACAATCCAGAATGGGCAAGATCTGTTGATCTGATATTCAAAGGAGTTGAGATAAGCTCGGGAGGTCAGAGAGAGAACAGATACAATAAGCTAATAGAGAATGTAAATGAGAAAGGGATGAAGAATATCTCATGGTTTACTGATTTCTTCAAGTATGGTGTCCCACCACATGGTGGCTTTGCAATAGGAATAGAGAGAATAACAAAGCAGCTGCTAGATATAGAGAATATAAGAGAAGTAGCACTATTTCCAAGAGATCCAGAAAGGATGCTACCGTGAAGCTTTAATATTTTATACAATCTAAATTAAATTAGCTTCTAGACCATGCCTCGGTGGTGTAGTGGTCTAGCATACGAGCCTGTCACGCTCGTGACTCGGGTTCAAATCCCGACCGGGGCGCTTCTTATTTACAGAAAGTCTACGCCAAAAGACTGCTTACTTTACAAATAGAGATTATTATACATAATCAACTAGATTTTAAAAAATTATACAATAAAACAGCCGCTATAATAAGTAGCTTTAATATTTAAATCTATACAGGAACGGAACTCATCTATTCAATATAAAATCTCTAAATGCCTTAAGATACTCTGCTATATTTATCCTTGTCTGCTTATCTACAAGCTTACCCTCTGAGACCTTCTCATGAATAAAGGGTATGAAGAGCTCTGGTCTCTTCATCTCCTTTACTCCTAATGGAACAAAGATCTGCCTCATATGATACTGTGCCCTACTACCGCCTAGTATGCCTATAGACTCAGTAATCATTGCAGCATACTTTCCATAAAATGAGTTGTCACCATATGGCCTAGAAGCGTAATCTATAGCATTTTTCAAATATCCTGGAACAGAGTAGTTATACTCTGGCATAACTATTAGTATAGCATCCGATGCCTTTATGGCTGCCTTGAAGCTTTTAACGCTTTCCGGTAGATCTTTCTCATTATCCTGATTGAATAATGGTATATCCTTTATATCGTAAAGCTTTATCTTTAGATCTTCTGGTGCTAGCTCGACGCATGCCTCTGCTACTGCTCTAGAGTAAGAATCCCTTCTAAAAGAGAACCCAAATGTTAGTACGTCCATATATTATAATTATATCTATCGAAAGGCTTATAAGAAAGATTATAACTTTATTTTTACTCTGATAAAGCTGTGTATAGATAAATAAATACATATAAGATATTAAAAATTATTATAATTTAACGCTATAAATATTATTAAGGGCCTGTAGCTCAGCCTGGACAGAGCGGCGTCCTCCTAAGGCGTAGGTCGCGGGTTCAAAATACTAATGAAAATCCCGCCAGGCCCGAATAGAGATGGTTTTAATGAGTAAGTCAACTAATAAGAATAAGGAGAAGAAAGGTTACTATATAGTTAAGCCTATTAATAGATTCGGATTAGACTATCTGCATCTACTACTAATAGTATTGGTTTTAGTTTTGATAGCAGTTATATTAGTTGAGTCAAGATATAAGCCAGCTGTTATTATAGAGAAGCAGAATGTAACTTATAATCAATCTAATATATCTGTTAATATATCCTATAACTCAAGTATAAGGATTGCGGAGAGATATCTAGCATCATTAACAAGATTCTCTGGCTCTTCATTATTCTTCTTACCATTTCTCATAGATTCGAATGCAATAAGATCATACTATATAAAAGATGCTAAAGAATGGCTTGTTATAGTTCCTTATAAAGACCCCTTCTATAATAATAATACATACAATGCGACTATACTTATAAATGCAACAGATGGTAGTGTAATAGATGGATTTACAACGCCAGTAGAAAGCAATATATCAGAGAACTATGCTGTAGGTAATGGATTAATAGAGTTATATAATAAAGTATCATGTAGCAACTCATCTTCAGTTCCTGTATATCTAATAACAGATCCGTATGCACCTGGAGCTTTTAATGCGATAGAGCAGCTTATTAATATATCTTATAAGTACAATATATTAAAGCCATCGTACTACTTTATATTTAGCAGATATAGTGCATCTTTTTACAAGCAGTATGGCGTTGAAGAGACACAGCAGCTAGGCTTCTATCTAGCTTGTGCGGCAAGGCAGCAAAATTTCAGCAGATTTGTAAGCAACATAAAGCAAGTTTATAGCGGGGTACCATTAAGCAATAGCTCGTTGAGCTCTATCGCTAAGGCATCTGGTCTAAATATAACACAGCTCGATAGCTGCCTAGAGTATAATGCTACTTCATTATTAAATGGTCAACTTCTACTATCACAGTTCTACAATGTAACATTTACTCCAGTTGACATACTAGAATGTAAATATGAGACTATTCCATTAACATTAAATCAGTCAATAAGATATATAGTTAAATCTTAATGGGTATTATATGTATACAATAGTTGGTATAGATCCTGGAGACACTATAGGTGTATGTATAATCTCTTTAAATGGCGATCTAATTAGAGTAGCGCATTTTAAGTATAAAGATCTTAGCTTCTTGCTTAACTTTATATCATCTTATGGCCAGCCAGTTATAGTAGCGGTAGATAAGACACATGGAAACGAGATGCCAAAGCATATAGCAGCTATATTCAAGGCAAAGTTCTTTGTACCTTCAAGAGACCTTTCTATAGAGACAAAGAAGGCGCTATCCTATTCTGTAAAGATATACAATCCACACGAGAGAGACGCTTATGCTGCGGCTTTAAAAGCATATAGAAAGTACTCAAATAAGCTAAGACAAGCAGATAAGTTTGCTAAGCAGTACAGTAAGGATTCACAAGAGATAATGTATAAAGTTCTAAATAAATTTTCTATATATGAAGCAATTAATAATAAGAAAGCTAATAGAAAATAGCTATCTTTTAATTCTTGCCTTTATATGCTCTAATGCCTTATCTCTACTGTCAAAGCCAGTTATCTTAACCCATTTGTTTGGCTCTAGCTCTTTGTAATGCTCGAAGAAGTGTATCAGCTTCTTCCTAAGAATCTCTGGAACATCCTTTATATCGTTGTATGTCCCATATACTGGATCTACCTTCTCTTTAGGCACTGCAATTATCTTCTTATCCTGGCCTTCTTCGTCTTCCATATTTATTATTCCTATTGGCTTTGCTTCTATATAACAGTTCGGTATTAGTGGATAAGAGCTTATCACTATTATATCTACAGGATCTCCATCTTCCTCTAAAGTCTCTGGAATAAATCCGTAGTTGAATGGATAGTTCATTGCAGTATATAAGAACCTATCCACCTTTATCATATTGGTCTCTTTATCAAGCTCGTACTTAACTTGTGAGCCTGCAGGTATCTCTATTACAGCATTTACTAATTCTGGCGCTTTATCTCCTATCTTTATATCCATATGCATCACTATATATATCTTATTCTATAAGCATATATAAAGCTTATAATATTAGCTTATAATAGAAAGCTTTATATATCTGTTGGTATATAATAAATAAGATATCTATGAATTTAAAGACTATTTTATATAATTTATTTAATAGATTAAATGTATCTAACGAAGATAGCAATAAAAGTGAAGTTACTGAAAGGCCACATACAGATACGCTTACAACTGATCAGCTGATTATTACTGGCTTATTAAATAAGGCAGAGTCATTATCATTCTATGAGATAGTCTATAATTACAACAATATAAAGATTAAGATGGGTAGAAGTAATCAAGATGAAAATGTATATAGGCTTGTATTCGAGGTACTGCTAATTCTAAAAGAAAGAGGAATAGTTACATACAAGGATGGCAGATACTCAATAACACAGCATGGTAGAATTATCTTCAATAATGCTTTATTAAAATTAAGAGGATATAATAAAGCAAACAAAGAGAATAAAAATAGAGAAACTATATATAATAATTTATATCTATAAAGCTTTACTGGTCTTTCATTACTACTCCATGCATTACTGTTACTCCAATTAGTCCTATTCCAAAGCCTATTATATCTGCTGCTATCGCTTCTATACTACCAAATCCTAGTGCTAATAAGGCTAAACCAGTTATCCACAATAGGCCCATTGTTTTGTGAAGTACAAATCTATTAAATCTTGCTAGGCCTATGAAGCTCATCACTATTATAGCAACTGTACCTAGATATCCAACCGCATAAAGTAATGGAAGCCATAGCGTTGCGTATGTTCCATCCCATACTGTAGCTGAGTAACCTCCAGAGACGCTAACTCCTGCTGTACTCGCTATATTTATAAAATAGAGCGTACCTGCGTAGAAGATTCCTGCTATCAATGTCAACACAAAAAATAGCGGGCTACTTAGTCTCTTTTCGAATCCACTGTCATCATAATGCTTCTCTTCTTTAGTACTCATACTTGCCTTCTTGCCTTCTCTTGGCATCTTTAATCACCTGTAATATTATTTGATATAAGCTTTTTTAATCTTTTTTATATTAATCGCTTATAACTGAAAGTGGGTGTATAGATGAGCGGTCAGTATCATGGGCCTCCAAAGACAAAGAGAGTAGGTAATGGTAAAAAGATAATTAAAAGTAGAGAAAAGAGGAAGTACGAGATTGGAGGTTACTTTACAGCTACAAGATTATCTGTAGATAATGATGATGAAGTAAGAGTAAACAAAGAATGTAAGGGAAATGTAACAAAGACTAAAGCCTACAAATTTAAGTATGTTAATCTGCTTACAAAAGAGGGCTATAAGAAAGTAAAAGCTACTGGAGTTATAGAATCTGCAGCAAATAGAAACTATCCAAAGCTAAATATAGTTACTAAAGGCACTGTAATAAATACGGAGTTAGGAAAAGCGATTGTTATTAGTAGACCAGGTCAGGACGGAAGCATAGTGGCAAAGCTAATAGAGAATCAATGATATAAATGGCAGAGAGAGTCTACTCTTTTGATAAGTCTGAAGGCAGTAAGTTAAAGGAGGTACTAGACAGAGATCCTTACGCTAGTGCAAGCTTTGACGCAAAGAAAGTAGAAGAAGAAAAGAAGAAAGATCCTTACTTCGATCTACTATTTGTTAGACAGGATAATAGGTTGATAGATGGAGCTGCCTATGGTTTAGATGAGAACAAGTACTATCTATATATAAACGCATCTGAGGATTTTCTAAGTAGAGCAGAGCAGATGTTTAAAGAAAGATTTAAGACGTTTAAAAGGTTAGAGCCGGAAGAAGAGGGGAGGCTTATAAAAAGGCTTAATGAAGAGAAAGATAATGCACTAAGTGGCTTCGGCGCGATATTTGGAAGCTGATCTTAATGCTACTTTATATAACGCTAAAAGAGCTTGTAGACTCTATAATCTTAGGTATAGTTCAGGGAATATCCGAATGGTTACCAATAAGCAGTAAGACTCAGATACTAATAACTGCAATGCTTCTACTTAAGTTCGGGTATCAGCAAGCATATACATTTGGCTTATTCATGGAGATAGGTACTATACTGGCAGCAGTAATATACTTTAGAAAGGAGCTTAAAAGACTCATACTTGCTTTAGTGGGCCATGGTGAACCTTTAGATAAAAAGCTTCTTGTATATGTTGTAATATCAACAGTAGTAACTGGATTTATAGGTGCAGCATTATATCTATATGCGGATTCTTTAAGTGCATATAATATAGGAATACCTATGATAATACTTGGTATTGTTCTTATACTAGATGGGGTTCTTATTCACTTATCTAGATCTAAAGCAAAGCATCTTATAGATTTAAAAGATATGAACAACAAGCAGTTTGCTTTAATTGGATTCCTTCAGGGTATAGCTGCACTTCCTGGTGTAAGTAGATCTGGAATAACAACTAGCGGCTTATTACTAATGAATGTAAAGGCAGATGAGGCATTTAGGCTGTCTTTTCTTGATATGATCTTTGCAACATCTGGCGCAGTTGTATTGACAGTATTAGCCAAAAAGAGTTATGTTATTCAAAGCATATCTGCTATAAGTCCGATAGGCTTATTAATATCAATATTAGTTGCAACTGTAATAAGCCTCCTCTTAATAGATTCGTTGATAAAGTTTGCTAAGAAGAAAAGCATCATCTATGTGGTAGTAATATTAGGTTTAATTGCTATAGTCTTTGGCTTAATAGTTGGAGTCTTCTCACAGTCTCTAAATGGTATAGCAACAAGCGGCTTGTCTTAATTCTGCTTACCTCTTCTCTTTAATGGCTTATATATCATTATACCTATTGAGTAGATAATACTTGATATAAATATTATTGATACTACAATTACTAATGTGTTATTCTGTGCAATACCGTATTGATAGAGTAATGATGCAATTATTAATGGAGAGATGCCCCTAGGTATATCAAATGCAACTATCTTTCTTGATTGTTGATCTCTTTTATCGCTCTGTATATATCTAGCTAGAAGATATCTAAAAAGAACTATTATAAGTAAAGATACTGTTATTACAAGTAGAGAATAGTAAGATATTGGATAATAGTAGTATGAAACAAGAATTCCGGTAAATATAAAGAATATCGTGCTTATAAGGAACGCAAATTCTTGCTGATAGTTATATATATGCTTTAATGTATCCACTATATCTGCTTTCATGCTTTTGAATAAGCTCTTACGATTAGCCCCTACATTTATTAATACTATTCCTGTAACAAAGACCGATATTGCACTATTAAGATTCATATAGTCAGATAGGCTATATACTAGCATAATAAACGCTATAGTAAGTATCCATGCATATGCTTGTGCAGTACGCTTAAATCTCTTTAATAGATAGATCCATGCTAAAGCAAATACAAATCCCAATAGTATAGATCCAAATATATTAGTAAAAACAAAGTATGCTATATAGCTATATAATATACTCTTTAAGCTTATTAGGCCGTTATACAAATAGAACTGTATAAGCGTTAAAGGCAATATAAGCTCAAAGATATCTGATGCGACACTCTCGTATTTAAGTATGTCCTTTATATCATTATCTGCTTTTATCATACTTATAGTTGATGGAACTACTAAGCTACTAGGCCCGGATAAGGCAAAGCCTAATATCAATGCATATATATAGCTATATCTAAATAGATATACTAGAATAAATGATATTATAAGTCCAGAGATAATAACATTAGCTATCATAAAGAGATTTGCCTTTATAAATAGTCTCTTAAATCTTTCAAATCTAAGCGACATACCTGCATTGAATATTATAGCCATTATCGCGATACCTGATACATAATTAGATGCAGAGGCGATAAAGGGGGAGAGACCTGCACTATTTAGGTAATAGAAGACAACTCCTATAATAATTAGGGGTATTACTGGAATTATTTTCAGCTTATTAAGTAATGCATTTAATATAAAACCAAAGAATATAGATGCCGATAAGGTTATAAATACTATATCAGCGCTAATCATAAATTATATTTCTTAATAAGATTATAAATAGCTATTCTGGAATAGGATTATACATGAAAGAGATTACACATGTACTGTTTAATACAGCAGTAATATACTATCTAGTACTATACTTATTTCACTATACTGATATACTTATACTAATATTTATAACATTCTGTGCAGCTATCTTAAATGCCGCCATAGATCGATTAGGGCATGAAAATGACGGTTTAGCAATAAGAAGAAGCAAACTTATTCATTCTATAGAGGCTCTTATTATAATGCCATTGCTATTTATAGGATATTCCTTTTATATAAATACTGCTACTTTAATTGTTCTAGTAACTCTTTTAAATCTTCCACTACATGCTTTATTAGATCTATTAAATAAGGATGGACTATACTCACTAATATTTGAGAAGCAGATAAGAATAGCAGATTTTAGATTTAATGACATACTTATAAATTCTCTACTTATAACCATATCTGTAATCATACTATACCTTGCCTTTATCTCCTAAAGATTTTTAAAGATTATCTTGTAATTAACTATTAATGCCTAAGCTTCAGTCTACAATCGAGTTCCTTACTTCATACGGATGGGCTATACTTGCAGTAGCCGTAGTTCTAATTGCACTTATCTACTTAGGGGTCTTTAACATTAATAGCGGGAATATATGCGTCGCATCGTATAACTATCTCTGCTCTGATGTAGCAACAAACGGCTCAGCTATATTTATACAAGAGTTTTCACAAAACTTTCCATATACATGGTATAATATAACATTCTTCTTAACACCTTCTCAGAATGTTACATATTCAACTAATGTTAGCGGTTATCCACACTTCCAGCTCTACGCTTTACCATCAAGTAAAAAGATCTCCCTTCTTCTTTCACATATAAATGCAACAGAGGCAGATACTTTCTTTTCAAAGAATCAGTTACATATAACAGCTTATCTATGGGCAGCTTATGAGGTTGGTGTGCCATCTATAAGCTCTAATAGCGACTGCTGCCTAACGCAGAATGGTAAGATTGCCTCTTCTTGTGTAATAGAGGAGATAGGAAGAGTTCAGTATAATCCTAAATCTAATCTCAAAGCGTTACCATCAAATATAATTACTAATTCGTCTCTATGTGCACCTAGAAAAAGCGTAAAAACGAACTCTACTATAAATAACTCTACGTCAAGTAACAGCTCAAAGAACACCTCTATAATATTAAAGTACTATTATAATTATGTAGAGGTACTTGGGTGCTATCCTTTTGTATACTTCTTTATACAGCAATGTGACATATATCCAGGATACTTTGGAACTTATGGGTTCGACGCAACATTATACATGCAAGGTAACCAGAAAAGCTATATATGTGCAGCATCTTATAGTAATCCTTTAGAAGACATCAATTTCCTAAATGGCGGTGTTTCTCCATTCAGCGGTGGAAGCTATGATCAGGTTGTTGCAGTAGGTCAATGCAGCAATCCAGAGACAGTATACGCTTTAGAATCGCTGCCAACTCTATTTGGAATAAATGCCCTATTTTTAGGTGGAGTTGCAACAAATCAAAGCTATATAAGTGAGGAATCTGCCAGCTTTGGATATGGTACAACATCATGGAGCTTTACCGTACCCAGTGGATCGCACAACACAGTAATAGTTGGAGCATGTGCTTCTCCATGCTCATCTGTAGGTTATCCTGCTGGATGCACGCAGCTATTTAATGTATACGATCAATACTATGAATCTGGAATATTTGCTGCTGAGTGTAAGCTTAATCCTGGAGTATATAAGATAACATTTCCTTCTGGCGCTTACAGGAGCATAGGAGCTTACTTCTATCCATAGTTGCTTTATCTTTGTAAACTCTTTATAAGTAAAATATTAAATATCATTTGTTAAATAATTTTTAAGTTAATTGTAGTGAAAGCTATGGCGAAGATCGTCTTAGTATCTGATTATACACTAATGTATAATTATAGAGATTATCCGCTGTTAGACTTCTTACCATGTGCACCTTACGGCGCAGTTCCAAAGCCAATCTACGAGTTTCTAAAGAAGCCTCTAGTTAAAGCCTTACCTAATGGAGAGGCTATGCAAGCTCCATATGCAATCAGAAAGCTACAAGCAGCATTAGAGCGCGGTTTTGACTCAAAAGAGATAGTAGTTCCACATCCAAATTATATAGAAAAGTTTATAGATGACGATACAGAGGTTATAGCAGTCTCGACAATGGATCCTTTAGGAATAGGTCCATTAACAATGTCTTATGCAGTACTATTTGGACCTGAGTACTATGTAGCATGGGTAAGGAAAGAGTGGGAGGCACTTATAGATAGACTAAATAAAGCGAGAGCTAATAGAAAAGCTAAGCTTATAGTTGGCGGTCCGGGAGTCTGGGAGTTTACTATACTTCAAGAGGAGATAGAGAATGAAAAGATAGACTATCTAGTTCAGGGAGAGATGGAGGATGTTGCTGTACAACTATTTAAAGGCATTATAGAAGACAATATAGATAAGAGCATATTCTATAATGGCTATCTAAGCTATGATGATAACTTTAGACCATACTATAAGGATCATCCAAAGTTTATAACAAGGCATCCAAACTCTAAAAGAAGATTTCCTCTATTAGAAGAGATTCCTTTAATAGATAAGCCTTCTATGAGAGGAATGACAGAGGTAATGCGTGGCTGTGGAATAGGCTGCGACTTCTGTGAGGTTACATTAAGGCCATTAAGATACTATCCAGTAGAGTGGGTTAAAAAGGAGGTAGAGGTTAATGTAAGACTAACTAACGGACAGATAAGCAATGCATGGCTTCATAGTGATGAGATATTTGCATATAAGCATGGTCTATTCTATACTCCTAATGAGGAGGCGCTAGTAGAGCTATTCAGCACTGTAATGTCGATAAAAGGAATTAAAAGATTAAATCCTACACATGGCAGGATATCTATACCTGCAGCATTTCCAGATCTGATAAAGAAGCTTTCAGATATAATTAGATCAGGTCCAAATAACTGGATAGGAATACAGGTTGGTATAGAGACAGGTAGTGATAGATTAGCTAAGATACATATGCCAAACAAGACCTTGCCATTAAGGATAGGTCCTGACGGTTCATGGCAGGAGATTGTATGGAATGGAACAAGAAACTTTAATATGTACTACTGGAGACCTGCATTTACTGTGCAGGTTGGCCAGAGCAGCGAGACAGACGAGGACAACTGGGATACTGTAGCACTAATAAATAGGCTAAGTAACTCATATGTTAATAATATACCATTTGAGTTTACAGCAACACCTATGTATAATATGCCATTAGGTAAGATAAAGGATAAGAGCTTCTCGCCAGAGATGCTCACAGAGGCGCAGCTTGCTGTATATTATGCGGCTTATAGGCACTTAATGAAGATGGCTGTCAGAAATGCAAGAAGAAGCAATGGTGTAGCAAAGAGAAGCCCAATAGCAAATATGGGCCTATCCACAATACTACCATTTGGTGCAAAGCTGTTAGTATGGATCTTAGAAAGATTTATGAAGAAGAAAGGCGTAGATATAGAGAAGGTTAAGAGATACGGTTTAGATGATATGCCTTTACAAGTCAGACAGTACGGAATAACATCGGAGCAGCTACTGAATAGATAACTAATGCGATTCCTTAATCTTTTTAGTATTAAGCTCGGATCTGTTATATAAGCAGTAAGAGCTTATAGGGCAGATACTGCAGATCGGATCACTCTTGCATATATTTTTACATAACTCTACAATCTGCGCATGAAAGTCTTTATATAGATCAAGATCCTTATCTATTAAGCTTTCGAATAACGCCTTTATATATTCGTAATCATTCTCCTCTATTCCATATACTCTTTTTAATACTCTCTTTGTGTATGCATCTACTACAAAGCTCAGCTGCTCAGATGCGTATAGTATTATCGAGTCTGCTGTCTCTCTTCCAATACCACTTATACCTAGTAGCTCCTTTCTTAGCTCTTCATAAGGCTTGCTTAAAAGATTATCTAAGCTTTTATAATGCTCTAATACATACTTACAGAATCCTTGAAGATATCTTGCCTTGGTCTTATAGAAGCCAGTGCTTCTAACAAGATTCTCTAAAGAAGAGATATCTAAATAAGCTAGTCTCTCTAGATTCATATATCCATTACTTTTTATCTTTTCTATTGCTCTCTCAACATTACTCCATGAGGTCTGCTGTGTTAGTATAGCTCCTATGCATATCTCAAGCTTACTATCTCCTGGCCACCAGTCTCTAAATCCAAAATAAGATAGCAGCTTACTGTAAAGCTGCTTAAATGGCAATACGCTCTCTACTCTATCTTTATCTCTCCTGAATTTATCTTCTTTATTACCTCCTTTGGATCCATTCCATCGCATGTTATTCCTGCACTTTTACAAGTTCCTAAGACCTCTTTAACCTTGCTCTTAAGATCCTTTCCTAAAAGTACATCTGACTTCTCTTTAGCTATATTTACAAGCTTGTCTAAGCTTATATCTCCAACAGTCTCATTTGCTTTCTTACCTTTCTCTATTCCAAGCTCACTTAGTAGCATTATGCTTGTAAAAGGCTTCCTTACCTCTACCTTAAACTGCTTTGTCTCAGAGTTTATAATTATCTTTACTGGTACTCTAAGTCCATTATACTTAGAGGTCTGCTTATTTATCTCTGCTATAACTTGACCAATATTTACACCAGTAGCACCTAAAGCCGGTCCTAATGGTGGTCCGGCTGTTGCCTTACCTCCTTTAACTAACGCTTTAATCTCAACTTCAGCCATCTTTACTCACTCTTTTCAGCCTTTTCTATTACCTTAGCTAAAGACCTTTTAGCAGTTATTGGAATTGGAACAACAGCATCTATAAGCTCGGCTGTTAGCTCATTCTTCTGATTATCTATACTCAATACTTTTGCTTTATATCCTTTAAACGGTCCAGATACAAACTCTATTATATCTCCTACATTTAGCTCTTCCTGCTTCTTCACTGTTAGCATCTTATTTATATCATCCTCGCTTAATGGCTTTGGTAAGAGCTTATTTATATTTCTCTGATCTTGTATAAGCTTTCTGCATGTTTGTAGGTCATCACACTCTACTATTATATATCCTGGAACATTACTAACCATTATTGAGTATACCTCTAATTTCTCTATATCTGCTTTATTCTTTAGTATCCTAGATATAAACTCCTCTTGACCATTCGTTACCTTTATTGCGTAGAACATATTAATCTACTTATTAATATCTAAGTAGCTTTATAAACTTTCTTAATTATAGATAATATTTATATATTATCTCTTCTTTCTATTATAGTTCCTACTTCATTTAGGGCCAACGCAGATCTTAGCATGCCTTCTTTTCTTAGGTTTATTATATATGATCTATTAGCATTTGATCTCAGAGACTCAAGAACCTTTCCTATTATTCCACCAGTTACATCCTGCCTATTACTGCTATCAAATCTTTTAATACTGCTTATATCCTCTTCTTTCTCTATTCTTTTTATAATGCTGCCACTCTTATCTATAACACCATCAACATCTGTTCCGTGTATAATTATACTAGGCTTTATATAAGAGAGCTCTTTTGCTATTGTATCCCCTGATATTATGCTTAAGCCTTTATCATTATGATATATTATATCACCGCAGCTTATAGCAACAACGCCATATATCTTATTATCTACAAACTTTATTCTAGATCTATCTACAATACTTTTTAATAGATCTCTATTTACTATAACGCTATTATTGTTATCTTTGTAACCTATTGCTCTTCCAGGTATATTTATTGAATATATTCCGTATCTGGCCAGCTCTCTGCTTATCTTATCTGATAACTCAATCTGTGTAAGATTAAGCTTATGCCAACCTCTTATGTTTTTATAGTTATCTTGCAATAATGCATTTAAAGAATAGCTTTTAACTATATGATGGCCTCTAAAGCCAGCACCATGTATAATAAATAGATTTAGATCTTTGTTGGGATGCTCCTTAAGAAAGCTTATTAGGTCTTTAGCAAATATCTTTATTGTTTCTTCTATAAAGTAATTGCCTGTTTCTTTATTTGATATAGAGGAGCCACCAATCTTTATTATGTATAAGTAATCTTGCCAGTCCATCTAATTACGCACTTTAATTTACTTTCTAAGTTGTTTTTCATTATTTAATAAATTAAGTACTTTTTTTAAGATCTCTATAGTATGCTCTGGAGAATCCCTTTTCAGCTCTTCTATAAGCTCATCGTCTAATTCAAACTCTATAATCTTATTATGCCTTTCTTCTCCATCAGGATTGTTTTCATTTTTTGGTTCAAATTTACCTGAATATATAAGATATACAGCAGCAAAGAACTCCTTACCATTTACTTCAAGCTTTGTATAGCCCATAAAGTTGAAGCTCTTTCTCTGCTCTTTAACTTCTGTGCCTAACTCTTCTTCTAAGCCTCTTATTAGTGTATCATACGCTATATTTTCCATCTGCTTATATGATAAAGATCCAGATTCTCCAATTACATCTTTTGCATCTTTATCAAATTCAGTTGTCTCTCCTGGTATAACTATCTTATTAGGCCATTTGCTATCAATACTTGATCTATGCTCTAGTAATACATATCTTTTACCGTTATCTTCATATATTACAACGAATAGTACTCCAAAAGTATATTTATCATCAAGCAGCAACCTATTATCATCTGTACGTTTAAACTTTATTAAAGGTTCTTGGTTATCTGCTTCCTTATTGCTGGAATTACTCAATGTTATAGAAGTCATATAAATTTTTTATGCTTAAACTAAATATATATTTGTTTATTGACATTCGTTGATTGCCGGTGTTTTAATTGAAAGTAATAAGCATAAACAAGGAGAGCAATATAATTAAGCTAAAGGTCAACGCGCTATCTGATTTGCTATACATAAGCAGAGTTCTAGGAGCTAATGATATACTCAGATCTAGATCAAAGAGAAGATTCATAAACGACAAAGGGAAAGGGGATATGGTAACAGTTGTTATATCAATAGTTATAGAGAAGCTTAATTACGATCAGCTTAACGGTATCTTAAGAGTTACTGGGAAGATAATAGAAGCAAAGCCATCAGATTTCATAAGGTTAAATAGCTATCACACAATAAACATAAAGTTAGGCAGTATTATAGAGATAAAAAAGCAGAGTATAGATGAGATAGATGAGCAGCTTATAGAAGAAGCAGTAGCTGAGTCTAAGAGAGCTAAAGCCTCAGTTATACTTATAGATGATGAGCAGGCAGCCATATATGAGCTATCTGGAAGTAGTATAAAGCTAGTTAGAGAGATAAGGAGTAGACTTAGCAAGAGGTTATCCGAGAAAGAGCATACAGAATATCTAAGTAGATACTTCTCTAGCATAGTAGACTATATTATTCAATCTAAGTCTGATACCATATTAATAGCAGGGCCTGGATTCATGCCAGAGGACTTAAAAGAGTATATAAAGAACTTATCAAAGGATAAGGCTGAAGCAGTATCTAGAAAGAAGCTTGTATTTGAGTATGCGAGTACAACAGAGAGATCAGGGGTATTGGAGCTTATTAAGAGCGGTAGGCTTACAAAGATTATGGAGGAGTCTATGCTATCAAAGGAGTTTAGCGTATTAGAGACACTTCTTAATAAGATAAGTATAAGTCAGGCATTTACTGGCAAAGATAAGGTAAAAGATAATATCTATAATATATCTACAATCTTAGTAAATGATAATCTTTTATCAGATAGCAATATAAGAGATATAATAAGAGATGCTATGAAAGATAAAAAAGAGATAATAATCTTTAATTCAAGAGACGATGCTGGTCAACAGTTGGCTGCATTCGGTGGAATAGCAGCCTATTAGCTATATATAGGCAAGTTGGCCTAGCTCTACAGCTCTCTTTACGGAGCTCGGTAGCTCATTATATAGCCTTAAGCCGTTCTTTGTAAGTCTTAATGGTATAAATAGATTTGATTCTCTATCGCTAAACTCTAATAGCCCCTTATCTCTCAATCTTTTTAATGTATACCATACTGTACTAACTGGTATATTATACTCTTCTGATATGTAGGCTGCAAACTTAGATGCACTCTGAAACTCGTCTGTTCCTATCTCTGCTATTACAATCTTTTCCTTTTCATTCAATCCTACTAACCTCTCTACCTTCTCCATCCCCATACACCGCATAAATCACAGAACTAGTATAATTTTATGTATTTATGCAGTAGTATGGGGCTTGGCGCACAAAAATATATAATAATTTATGCCCCATGCTACTGCATTATATGTTGATATTATTGATGGTATATAGTTTGATAATAAGCATACTTTAGAATAAGAATTAGAGACTAAGCTAGTATCTGCCCTAACGTTATTCACAAGAGCAATACTAGCATTCATCTTAATCGCTTTTATCTTACTTAATTTATCTAAAAGATATAAAAAACTTTTCTATAAGCTAAGGCTATCTGTCAATCTTAAAAAGATAAATGTATATTTTTATAATTCTTTATAAAAATTTAGTAATAGTGTGAATATTAGATGAATAATGGAGAGCTAAGTCAAAAGCTACCTGAGAATTATCCTTATGGCCAATATGCCAATACTGGCAATGATAAGCAAAAAAGGCCTAGAAGCGATATAAAGGTCATATCAATCTTAGTAATTGTTATAGTAGCAGTTATAGGTCTATCAGTGCTATTAAAGTCAAGTCATAAAACTATTTATACATCCATATCAACTAGCACAATATATCAGAACACTTCTAAGAGCTCAGCTAAGATTGAGAATATTAGCATAGCTCCAAGACTACTAAGAGCCATTCCATTAGTAAAAGATAACTCTTCAGCCTCCTATTATATACACATTGAGCAGTTAAATAGATCAAAGAATTACAGCTTGCTTTCTCTAATCAACCTAACTGTTTACAGTATAAATAATAGCGTAGTAGAGAGCATTACACCGATCTACTATGAAAAGCAATCGGATAACAAAGTTACTCTATTACAACCTTTATATAACTCTTTGCTAATAGAGTATTATGATAATCATAGCTATGTATGCAATGCAGATAGTATATTAAATATAACACAAAAGACCATATGTATCAGCGAGCTATCTAAGAATTCGAGTCTTTATATAATAAACGATCTGATAAGCAGAGCTAAGAATATAACCATATATAACATATCGAATCTTGCAGAGTTAAACGCTTCAATTACAGCTAAGTATAAGTATTATATATCAAATTATAATATTACAGCTAACAGGTGCACATACAGATACTTAGTATCAAGCAAGAATACTTCTATATTTATATGTATAGGTAAGGATGGTCTTATATCAAAAAGTATAGCATTATATAACTATAGCAATGAAACATACTCTATAGATATAGAAAATAGCTCTAAGCTATTTGAATATAACACATCATTTATAGATCTACTAACTCACTTAGAATCATACATAAAGGATAAAGCATCAACAGAGATTAATGCAAGTATAAGCTTAGATCTATTTAATATAGATGGTATAAGCTACATTAATATATCAGATATATTTAATAGAACATCTGTAAGTAGTAAAAACAGCAGCTCAACAGAGTATGCTGAATGTCTATTCAACAGCACTAACTTCAAATGCTATAATATACATATGCATACAAACGGTCTGTTAAACTTTACTATAAGGCAGACAACAGGCAGCAGTGTAGCACTAAAAGAGATATCGTGCAATGAATACAATTACACAGACTCAATATACTCTTATCCGAATATAATAACATTAAGCAATAATGTCTCATATAACATAACTATACCGTGCTATGATAATTACGCTCCCATAACAGTGCTACAGAATGGTAGCTACTTCATAGGAAGATTGTATATAGGATATACATATCCTAATAATACATACGGCTCTGTATTAGCATCTATAATAACTAAAGTAGGTTGAGATGGCTGACGCAAAAAGAGTATTAGTACTAGCAGTAGATATTGATAATGATCTATATAGAAAAACAGAGATAAATGGGCCAGTTATAGGCAGAAAAGATAGTCTAAACGCTGCAATTAGACTTATGCTTGCAGATCCTCTAGACTCAGATGGAAATGTACTATTTCAAGCAGTAAAGAGATATGATGAGCTAATAAAGGAGAAGATAGATGCAAGCATCGCATTGATAACAGGATCAGAAGATGAAGGCTATGTAGCAGAGACAGAGCTATCTAGACAGCTAGATCTAGTTGTAGAGCAGCTTAAGCCGGATGAGTGTATACTAGTAACAGATGGCGCAAGCGATGAAAGAGCAATTCCACTTATAAGATCTAGACTGAGAATTGCGGCAGTAGAGTATGTCAAGGTAAAGCAGGCAGCAGATCTAGAGAGAACATACTTCACTATACTTGAGAAGCTTAAAGAACCACATTATGCAAGAATAGTATTTGGTATACCTGCAATAATCATTCTACTATTCTCCATAGCAGCATACCTCCATATAGGGCTGAATATACCTCTTGCTATAATAGGAATATATCTTTTGCTATACGGATTTGGCGTTATAAGTAGTATAAGTAGCTATATAAAGAGTATAGATCTTAGCTTAGAGAGGATAAGTATACTGCCATATACTATTGGAGTTATACTTCTTTTTATAGCAGTATTTGTATTCTTCTATTATTATAATCAGGATATAGCAGAAGGTGTACTAATAGATATAGCCTATGCATTAGGCGAGTCATTAATATTTATAGTTATGAGTGTTGGTGCATTCTTCTTAGGAAAAGCGATAGACTACGCAACACTTAAAGAGAGATTCAAGGTAATAAAGCTTGCTAATAGATTTATATATCTTGTAGGAGTCTTGATGATCTTTGAGATCTCTTTAGCATGGATAAGCGCCTCAATATATTTCTATCAGTTTATAGAGTATAATATACTGACAATAATAGCAGTATACATAATCTCAAAAGCAGTTCTTTTAATTAAAAGGAATATAATAAAAAGGTTGAAGCCTATAGATAAAAATATATATAATGAGCTTGGAATGTATATCGGAAAGATAGAGCAGATAGATCTTCAGAATGATACATTAAAGGTTAAGACAGCATATAACACAATAGTAACATATAAGCTAGATAGGATCATAGACCTTACAAATGACAAGAGAGTTATAATAAGATAATAATCTATTTTAAATTATCTCTACTTAAAGAATAGTTATAATCTAAGATGTACAATCAGATATTGGCAGAAGAGTTCAACGGAGCAAAGGTAAAGATAATAGATAGCAGCGATACAAAAGAGATAGGTATTAGTGGAATAATAGTAATGGAAACAAAGAATACATTCGTAATAGATACAGATAAAGGAAGAAAGATAGTAAAAAAGAAAGGTAACATATTTATGTTATACAAGAATAATAAATATTATATAATATTGGGCCATTTAATCTTACTTAGGCCTAAAGAAAGAGTTGAGAAGTTCGTAAAGTGAAGATTATATGGAAGCATGTAACGATCCAAAATGCCCAGTTCATGGTAATCTAAAGACACATGGAGATGTAATAGTGGGTAAAGTAAGAAAGATAAAGGTAAGAAAGACAGCAGTCATAGATGTGGATTATATTATAAAAGTACAGAAGTATGAGAGATTCATAAAGAAGACATCACATATAAAGGCATACGTGCCAGATTGCATGAAAGTCAAAGAGGGCGATCTTGTCCAGATCCAGCAGACAAGAAGACTAAGTAAAACTAAATCGTTTGTTGTTACTAATGTATTAGAGTGATAGTACATGAGAGCATTGGCATCTAATATTTCAAAGAGATTAACGATAGGCAGCGTGCTTATATGTGCAGATAACAGCGGTGTAAAGAAGATAAAGATAATAGGAGTAATAGGCAAATCCGGAGCATATACAAAGAATCCAAGAGCAGGAGTTGGCGATGTTATAGTAGGATCTGTTATAGATGGAGAGCCTGAGAAGATAAAGACGAAGGTTAGAGCTATGATAATAAGGCAGAGAGCTCCTATAAGAAGAGCAAATGGAATGAGAGTAATATTTAGTGATAACGCTGCAATACTAGTCAATGATCTCCTGCTACCCATAGCAACAGAGATAAAAGGAGTGATAGCAAGAGAGGTAGTAGAGAGAAATATCAAGATAGCTGAGGTTGCAGAGAAGGTAGTATGATGGTGATTATAATGATAAAATCGTCTCAGTCAAGAAAGCAAAGAAAGTTCTTGTTTAACATGCCGATGCATCTAAGAAATCATATAATGCATGTTCATCTATCTAAAGAGCTTAGAAAGAAGTATAATGTAAGAGCTTTACGTGTAATCAAAGGAGACACAGTAAAGATAATAAAAGGAGATAAGAAAGGTACAACAGGAAAGGTAGTGAAGGTAGATCTTAGAAAGATGATGGTATATATAGATTCATTAAAAGTTAAGAATGCAAGGGGTAAAGAGGTCTATAAAGGAATAAGCCCAGCAAATCTAATAATAACAGATCTTAATATTAATAAGTATAGAGCAGATAAGCTCAATGTAAAGTCATCGGGTGCATAACATGTCTTCAAAGGCAAATAAAAGGCATCTTAAAAGATTAAATGCTCCAATATTCTTTGGAGTTAAGAGAAAGGAGAATAAGTATGTAGTAAAGCCATTACCTGGTAGATTCAATATTAAGTTATCTGTGCCTTTAGCATTAATATTGAGGAAGCTGGGAGTAGCAGAGAATAACAGAGAGATTAAGATAATACTAAGCTCTGATAAAGTAAAGGTAAACGGCAAGATCGTAAGAGATAGAAGATATCCAATAGGCATACAAGATGTAATAACAATACAGAATAGCAACTATAGAGTAGGTATAACAGAAAATGGTAAGGTTAAGATAGATAGCATAACAGAAGATGAATCAAAGCATAGAGTAGTCAAGGTTATAAATAAGTACAAGGTTAAAGGCGGAAAGATAAAGGCAACGCTATTTGATGGCACTAACGTTGAGATAGATAACAACGTTAAGGTTAACGACTCATTAAAGCTTGAGAATCAAACAAACAAGATTCTAGATGTTATAAAGTTTAAAGAGAATGCTCAATGCTTAGTAATTGATGGATTACACGTAGGTAAGTCAGGCAAGATAAAAGATATTAAGCAGATCAGTAATAATAAGATAGTAACAATAGTTACAGATAAAGGAGAAGAGATAAAGACAGTTATAGATAATGTGATGTGTATATGAATAATAATATAATTATAGAGAAGTTGGTTATTAATATAGGTACTGGTAATGAAGAGAAGAATAACGAGAAAGCAGTCAGATTATTAGAGAAGCTAACACAACAGAAGCCGGCTATAGGATTATCTAGAAAGAGAATTCAGAACTTCGGAATATCAAAGAAGCAGAAGATATCAGCATATGTAACAATAAGAGGTAAAAGAATAAATGATCTAATAAAAAGATTACTTGCAGTTGTAGATAATAAGTTAGATCCAAGAAAGATATCAAACAATACGATAAGCTTTGGTATTAGAGAGTATATAGATATACCTGGAATGAAGTATGATCCATCAATAGGAATGTATGGAATGAATGTTAATATAGTATTTTCAAGGAAAGGAGTTAGAGTAGAAAGAAGGAGAATAAACAGGAGGAAGCTACCTAAGAGCTATAAGATAATTCCAAAAGAGGAGATTATGCAGTATATGTCAGAGAACTTTAATACTAAGTTTATTAAGTGATAGTGATGGTTGATTACGACTTACTCAGATATAAAGGAAAGTACCTGAGGAAATGCAGGATATGCGGAACATCTAGAGGAGTTATCAGAAAGTATAATCTTTATATATGCAGGAGATGCTTTAGAGAAACTGCTAGCAGCCTTGGTTTTAGAAAGCCAGGTTGATATCTATGGAGAATATTATAGTTAATAATCTAAACAAGATAAAGATATATGAATTTATGGGTTATAGGGAGTGTAAGCTATACTATAGCAAGCTCATGGGTCTTATATTAGAGCTGCTTAAAAAGCATAATTACATAGAAGATTACAAAGAGATAAGCGAAGGGAACATAAAGTACTTCATAGTAAGATTAAATGGTAAGATAAACAATATAGGCGGAATAATGCCTAGATTTGCAGTTAAGAAAGATGATATATATAAATATGAGCAGAGATTTATTCCAGCTAGAAACTTTGGATTCGTTATAATATCAACATCAAAAGGATTAATGACAAGTAAAGAAGCTATAGCAAATAATGTTGGCGGAAGATTAATAGCCTATGTTTACTAAGATTATAAGTGGATCTTTATGATAGAGATTAATCTAAATGATAAGGTATCAGCAGAAGTTTCTGAAGACAGTATAATAATTAAAGGGCCTTTAGGCACAAATAAGAGGAGATTTAATAAGAGACTCTTAAACGTAAAGGTTGAGGGCTCTAAGATAGTAATAGATTATAATAAAGATAAGAAGCTAGAAAGGAAAGCATATGCTGCTCAGAACTCATTAGCAAAGGAGATAAGTAATGACATAAAAGGCGTTCAAGAGTATTACACTGTTAATATGGTAACTGCATTTACACACTTTCCAATGACAGTAGAAGTCAAAGGCAATAAGATATTAATTAAGAATATATTTGGTGAGCTAGCACCTAGATACGCAGATATTGTTGGGGATACAAAAGTGGAGGTCAAAGGTCAGAATATAAAGGTATATGGTACAAAGCTAGATGATGTAAAGCAGACATGTGCAAATATGATACTTGCATGTAAGCCTAAGAATAAGGATATAAGAATATTTCAAGATGGTATATACTATGCAGTAGAGTGATAGATTATGCAGATAAAGAAGCATAAACCAAAGTTTAATGTTCCTAATTATGGAGCAAAACATAGAAAAAGAGTAAAGGATAGATGGCGCAAGCAGAGAGGAGTAGATAACAAAAAGAGAATAAAGAAGGCATTTATGGGCGCAGAGCCAAATATAGGATATGGAACTCCTAAGGAATATAAGAATACAAGAGATGGCAAGAAGCTCATTGTTGTACATAATAAGAATGAGCTTGAGTCATTAATTAACGAAGCAGATAAGTATATAATATACTTCGCGTCCTCTCTATCAAAGAAGAAAAGAGAGGAGCTTTATAAGATAGCAGCAGAGCATAATGCTTATATAGCAAATTATAAGCCTTTAAAGTGATACTTTATGGAGTTATCTAAAGCAAAAGAGATAGCAGCATCCTTGCTTAATAGAGGAGTAAGTGCTGTAAGAATAAAGGATGAAGCAAAAGAGAGAGTAGCGCAAGCATTAACAAGAGAGGATATAAGAGCGATAATTAAGGATGGTTTAATATACGCAAAGCCTGAGAAGAAGAATATAAGTATGCATGGAAAGATAAGAAGAATAAAGAGAAATAAAGGAAGAAGTAGAGGATATGGAAGAAGAAATGGAACAAGATCTGCAAGATCAGAGAATAGATACATAAAGAGGATTAGAGCTCAGAGAAGACTACTAAAGAAGCTAAAAGAGGATTCAGTTATAGATAACAATCAGTTTAAGTTCTATTACAGACTTGTTAGAGGAAATATCTTTGACAGTAAATCAAATCTATTAAATAGATTAATAGCAGATGGTATAAAGCTTACTGAAGAGCAGATAAAGAGCTATAAGAAGGTGTAATTGAATGAAATTTATAAGGAGAAGAAGAGCCTTAGCGCTTACAGATTATAGAAAGAGATTGAAGTTGCTAAAGTCAGGCCTACCAAGGCTAGTAGTTAGGAAGAGCAATAGAAGCATAATAGCGCAGCTAGTTTACTACGCTAAAGATGGAGATATAGTGAAGCTCTCTGCTATATCAAAGGAGCTGGAGAAGTATGGTTGGATTCCAAAGGCGAATCTACCAACAGCTTATCTTACAGGTATGCTTATAGCAAAGAAAGCAAAGGCCGCAAAGATAGAGGATGAGTTTATACTTGATACTGGTTTATATACAGTTCATAAGAACTCATTTGCATTTGCCCTTGCTAAAGGCGCGATAGATAATGGATTGAAGCTGAGAGCAAATCTAAGTATTGATGAGAAGAGAGTTAGAGGAGAGCATATTGCAAAGCTTTTGGAGTCAGATAAAGATAAGAATAAGCTAAGCAGCTACAGATCTAAATTAATAGATTCAAAGACATTCCTTAAGCTATTCGATGATATTAAATCTAAGTTGAGTGATAAGGCATGAATGATCAAGAATCTGTTAAAGCTAAAGAGTTTAATCCTAAGACTAGCTTAGGAAAAGCAGTAAAGAATGGAGAGATTAAGTCTATAGACCAGATCTTTGAGAAAGGATTAAAGATAAAAGAGCCAGAGATAGTCGACATCCTATTACCAAATCTTAAGTCAGAGGTAATAGATACATTGAATGTGCAGAGAGTAACAAAGAATGGTAGAAAGGCGAAGTATAGAGTAATATCAATAGTAGGGGATATGAACGGTCATGTTGGAATAGGTGTTGGTAAGAACGTAGAGCTAAAGGCAGCTATAGATGAGTCTATTGTTGATGCTAAGAAGCATATAATGGCTATACCAATAGGCTGTGGTTCATGGGAGTGTGGTTGTGGAACAGCACATAGCATACCAGTAGCAGCTACAGGGAAATGCGGCCATACGGAGGTAAAGATAGCTCCTGCACCAAGAGGTATAGGCCTTGTTGCAGGCGAAGAGATAAGAAAATTAATGTATTATGCTGGTGTAAAAGACATCTGGACCTTCTCAAGAGGCACAACAAAGTCTAGCTATAATGTTCTAATGGCAGCAAAAGATGCATTATCTAAGATAGCTAATATGAAATCTACTGATAGATTATGAATAATAATATTGTATTTCCTGGAGACTCTGTAGAGCTTGATAATAGAAGTGTAGATATAGAAGAATTTGGCATTATAGAGAATAATAAGATAAAGCCCTATAAGGAGATAAGGCTTTATAAGAGCGGTGATTCAATACTAGGAAAGATAATAGATGATCAGATCTCTGTTCTGTTTGTGAAGATACTTCCATTCACTCATAGCAATATAAGATATATATCGAATATAAATGGAAAGATAATGGTAAAGGATAGAGGAGATCTTGGAATGAAGCTATCTGATATAATACTAGCAAGGATAGTTAAAGAGGATAAAGATACATTTTTACTTAGTCTAGAAGGCAGATCATATGGTGTAGTATTAGCAAGATGCAGCGAGTGTGGGAGCTTTCTAGTAGCATCAAATAGAAGATTAAATAGTAAAGAAGGCAAGAATAAGATAGAAAGATTAATATGTAAGGAATGCGGAAATGAGGAGTATAGGGCTGTAAGTCAGTATTACGGAAAGTTAGATTTTATAAAGAAGATTCTAATTCACTACTCTAAAGGTGTAGATTAATGTCTGTTAAAGTTATAAAGGATAGCAAGGATGAGCTAGTCCTAGAGTTTGATGGTACGGATACTACTGTAGCAGATCTAGTAAGCAGCTATCTTACTGCAACGCAAGATGTTGAATTTGCAGGTGTATATAAGAGTCATCCTGAGATCGGAAATCCACAGCTTATTATAAAGGCAAAGAATCCAAAGGATAAGCTTAATAAAGCACTATCTAAGATAGAGAATGATCTTGATACTATACTAAAGGCTATTAAGTAAACTTAAAGATAGGTTTAAAAGATCTACTTATCTAGGTAAATAGATATAAATAATAAGGCTTTAAAATTTAACCTTTTAAGCTTTTATTAGGTGATCTGGATGAAGATAGCGATTATTGGAACAGGAAATGTCGGGCGCGCACTGGGAGAGGCTTTAATAAAGAAAGGCTATAGCGTTGTTTACGGCTCAAGAGATCCTGCATCTAAGGCTTCTGCAGTTCCTAAAGGTGCAGAAGTAAAGGCAATAAAGGATGCATTAAATGATGCAGAGGTCGCAATACTCGCAGTTCCTAATCATGCTATAGAAGAGATTATAAACGCTGCTGGAAAGGATAGCTTCAATGGCAAGATCGTTGTCGATGTATCTAATGCTTTAGATAAAGACTTTAAGCCATTGAATCTTCAAGACTCAATAGCAGAAAGAATTGCTAAGATGCTGCCTAATGCAAAGGTGGTCAAAGCATTCAATACTGTATTTGCGCAGAATATGTCTAAGGCAAAGGTTGGAAGGACAAAGCTTACTGCTTTTATAGCAGCAGATGATGCAGAGGCAAAGAAGAGAGTCATGGAGATTAGTGAGAAGATAGGCTTTGAACCTGTTGATGCTGGCGAGCTAAAGGCAGCTAGATACCTAGAACAGCTAGGGCTATTCCAGATACATCTGGGCTACTTCAGATCTATGGGTACAAATATAGGTATTAAGCTAGTAAAGGCATAATTTGTATATGGATTTTTTTATTTTATTGCTTTAACGCCTCTATTATCTCTGCTAATCCTCTTATTAAGAAGAATATTAAGAAAGCAGCAACTAGTACATACCCTACTATAATGTTATAATTATACTCATATACAAGTATAAGATATGCAAATAATATAAACTTTAGAAGACCACTTAGCAATCTTGATAGATTAGACTTAAATAGAATCTTTGCTATCTTTGTTTTCATCTTTGAGGAGGTTCCTTTACTGGCTAGTAAAGCATCAGTAAATGAGTTTCTTAGTATTACTATTAAAAATACAAATAATGGAAGTATATGCAGATACGTAAATAGTATAAAGAGTGTATACTCAACAAATCTATCTCCAGCTATATCTATTCTCCCCCCATACTTGTATCTCTCTGCAACCTTCTCTTTTATCTTATATATCTTATTCTTTAGCTCTTTATCATTTAATGCCTTTATATAATACTTATAAGGAGTTATAGAGCCATCAAGCTCTCTTATAGCTAGATATCCATCAAGGTTATCTAAGTAGAATATCAATGCAAGCAGTAGTATTAGTATATATCCATTAAGATGATACAATATTAAGTAAGCAGCAGCAACCACTAATACAACTCTTATTACAGTAGCTATATCGGCAGATCTCATCTTAATCATTTATAAATATTATATACTTTAAATTAAGATTATATATATTGATTATTGATCTAAATCTATAATATACTGATGCCAGGGTGGCGGAATCCGGTAACGCGCCGGTCTTGAGTGCTCTCAAGAGCTGATCTAAGATGATGCAAAGATAACCGGTTTCCCTTCACGGGAAGTCTGGGTTCAAATCCCAGCCCTGGCGTATCGTGCTAACCATATGGCTGCTTATAGAAGATTAAACGCTTATGTTGCAGCTTAAGATAGAAAGATTGATTATACTTTTATTAATACATTATATTAGCTATAGCGCTAGATTTAATGCAGCTTAATCAATTAGATAAGAGCTTAATAGTTACATTTATAGTACTATTACTATTCTCTATAGGTATATTTGGAGGCACTGTATTCTATAGATCTAGTCTGTATAATGCTTATGAGTTGCTTAATGTAGCCTTTGCTACTCTATTTCTAATAATAGTATTTAATATAGATAGATACAGAGTAATAAAGCTACTAGCATACATATATACTATCATCTTTATATCTATTCAGATACTTGCTTTAGAGATAAACACATTTACTATAGATGGATATAAGTATGTAATCTATGCAATACTATTTGCATACCCTTTATTTACTTTTTATCTTATACTGCTAACATTAGATCTTAGCATCTTAAATTACATAAAAGAGAAGATAAGTAGGCGATCAAGGATAGTAATAGTGGCTGCTATATACATACTATTCTCTATATCTCTATCTCTTATAATTGTATATACTCAATCATTCAATGTTGATGATGAGATAGAGCTAAGCTACCTTGCTGCATTATCGATAATGCATGGTCAAAATCCATATGCTGCAAATTACTCTACAAGCTTTTATAATGCTATAATAAACGGCAGCGTTAGAGGAGGCATTACATATACAAGCTCAGACAGCTTTGTAACTATATACCAGTATCCTGTGCTGTATGCATTAAGCTTTATACCGTTTATAGTATTTGGATTAGGCCCAGATACAGCATCAATAGTTATAACCGCATTCTCAGCTATAGCTATACTTATCTTAATAGCAGATCTTTATATTAAAAAGAAGATAAGCTTCTTAGCTGCTTTAATTATATCATTAGACGCTAGCCTGCTCTTTGTTATATTCAGTGGATTTCCAGATATTGTTATAGCTCTTGGGCTTATACTATTCTTTTACTTTAAGGACTTTAGGGTTAAGGGCTTAATAGCAGGATTAATGATCTCATTACAGGAGCTTGGGATGCTGTCATTTCTCATACTGGATATATTCTACTTATCAAGAGATCTTAAGAATGCATTAAGGATGGTTGCATTTGAGATATTAATATTTATATTAGTAAATGGTCTATTTATAATAGAGAATCCCTATCTATTTATTAGAAGAGCAGTATTTCCTGTAGCAGATTACTTAATGCCGACTATGGAAGCACCAGGTACAGCATTAGTACTATCTTATACCACAGCTAAGTTCTATAGCTATCTGTTTATAATAATGCTTCTAGTATCTTTAATACTTAGCTTATATATAAAAGATTCAAGGAAAGCTTTACTTTTATCTGTAATACCATTCATATTCTGGTATCATGTAATAATAGTTTATATTATAATTCCTATACTTGCATATATAATATTATATGCCTATGATAGTGATTTCAAGTATTCATATAATAGATTGATAGGCAGAAGAGCCGTTTTAATAGCATTGATTTTATCTGTTGCATTCTTGGCATATACTATTAATCAGCAGCATTATATATACATAAAGAACTTCAATATGCAGATAAGTAACAGCTCATATATATTAGTTGGAAGTCTATATATAGTAAGATATAACATCTTATCTAATCTGGATAGCAGTGCAAACCCATTCTTAATATATGGCATAGATACGAGAGCAAGCTATAACTACTCTATATCCTATGATGTCTTAGCGAATAGTAAAAAAGATAATACAGTAGAGCTGTATAAAGGTGTAGTGTCTCCAAATATTATAAACACAAGCCTTAACTATATCTATATATCTGTACCATACTTATATTCTATTAGAAGCACTAATCCAAGATTCCAGTGCATAGCTGCCTATAATGAATATTATACATTCTGCCCATCTATAAAGCTATAAATATAAAGCTTTAAAACTTAAATAGATATACATATTAATCAATAAATACCATAGATGATATGCGTGCTTCATAAGAGGAGGTACATTAATCTACACAGATATCTAACAGTAGCACTCTTTGTAATACTATCTATAGCCTCTTTAACATTTGGCTTATACTTAATATATATAGCTAATACAATATATATGCTAATAATTGCGATACTTTTTAATATACTCTCAATACTTACTGCAATATTTAATATCTTCTCTGCCTATGCTTATAATAAGTCTTATTACTATAGTGACTATATAGATAAGTTATTAAAGAAGGCTAAGATATACAAGATAAAGAGATATCCTACTGTAGGCATTGCAGTACCTGTATTTAATGAAGATCCATATATAGTAGAAAAGAATCTCTTAAGGCTGAAGCAGATTAACTATCCTAAAGATAAGTTTAGAGTCTATCTTCTGGATGATTCAGATAACTTATCCATAAAGACTGAGTTAGAAAGGTTCTGTAAAGAGAATGATATAGAGTATATAAGAAGAGAGTCTAGAAAGGGGCTTAAGGCAGGAGCTCTGAATAACTTTTTAAGGATATCTAAAGAAGATTATGTTGCATTCTTTGATTATGATGAATATCTTAAAGATATAAACTTCCTAAAAGATCTTATACCAATATTCCTTATGGATAAGAAGGTTGCATTTGTGCAAACTAGGAAAGATACCTATGGAAAAGGGCTATTTCAGAATACAATACGTCTATTTGATGGCTTCTTCTTTAACTTTATAGAGCCTGCTAGGGCTTTTAACAACACAGCCATATTTGCAGGCTCTTGCGGTATAATAAATAGATCGATAATACTAAAGCTTGGGGGATTTCCAGAGTATGTAATAGAAGATACGTTCTTTAGCTTAGAGGCAAATATACATAACTATAAAGGAATCTATGTACCTAAGGTATATGCATACGGAAGAGCGTTAGATACATTTACAAGTCTTGCTAAGCAGCAATGGCGCTATAATTATGGAGATACACAGTTTCTAGTATACTATATTAAAAGAGCATTAAATAGGCCTAAGAGTATACTTACTAATATAGAGTATATAATACATGGTCTTGGATTAAACTATATATCGTCATTTATACTATTCTTTACAATCTTATCTATCTTTATAGTATTCTCTTCTCTGCCATTTGTACATATAACGCTGCCACAGCTTCTAAATATACACTTTTTAGTGTTCGATCTGGAGCTGTTTGGTTTATTCTCATTCCTATTATCACTTGCAGTTCCTATACTTATAACAAAGTTCTATTTCAACTCTTTTAGAAAAGGTTTATTCCTAATACTAATAAACTTCGCTCTAATAATTGTTAGAACAAAGGCCATGATTGCAGCATTGTTTAAGTTAGATCCATCCAGTAGCTGGGTCAAAGTTAAGAATAGTAGATCTAAGGGCAGTATACTAAGGAGCATAAGCGCAGCAAAGTTCGAGATACTGACAACAGCAGTATTCCTGATACTTGCTTACATAGCAGTATATCAGCATATATTTATAGGAAGTATATGGCTTCTATGGTATTCAACTATCTACGCAACAGCAGTTTTCTTCTTTTATAGATATGGTTAGTTTGTATGATATATATAAAGGAGCATAGATCAGACAAGGGTATTATATTAGCGTTATGCGACTCAGATCTTATAGGAAGAGTGCTTAAGGATAATGACGCTTCGTTGGATCTTAAAGCTTATGCAAGCTTCTATAAAGGAGAGCTTAAAGATGTAAGCTATGTGAAAGACTTTATAAACAGTAATAGATATAAGATAATAACGATAAATGCTGTAGGAAGAGAAGCAGTAGATCTGCTTATAGCTCTTTCTATGATAGAAGATACAAATGTTAGATATGTAGAGAACGTTCCATATGCATTTACTGTGAATCTTTCTTTAATTTAAGTATGGTCTCAGCGATATCATTGTTGCTCTCTTTTAGAGCCTTTCTTATAAGCTCTGTATCATTAATACCTGTCTGCTGTTTAATAAAGTCTATATCCTCTTGAGACGGCTCCTCTGCTATAGATTCAGAGACCTCTTCTTTTACATTACCAGCTATCTGAAATATGCTATTATTACCATTTCCTATCTTACTGATCTGTGGCTCTTCTATATAAAGTCTTTTAGAGTCTTCTAACTCTATTATAACTCTCTTTGCTCTTATCTCTTCTACATCAATTCCAAATCTCTTTAGAGTCTTCTTTAGAGTTTGTGGATCTAGATTTGGTATCATAGAAAACAGAAATAGTAATTACTTGTATATTGATTTATACTCGGTTCCTGCATCATCTATTATATGTATGCATTCTCCTTCGCATTCTATAAGGCAAGCCTGGCATAGAATGCATGACTCTCCATTTACTGCTACTGACTTCTCTTTAAAGTGTGTATGGCCATCTTGTACATTTGCCCATTTATTATATACCTCCTGATCATGCGCTCCTTTCCACTGTGCCTGCTCTGGTGCAGCATCAGAATTTACATCTGGTGCATTTATATCTTTCATTACAAATACTGCTACTGGGCATACATCATGACAGTGTGCACATCCAGTGCACTTAGGCTTATCAACCCAGACCTTCATTATTAACCACTTTAGCCGAATAGTGCAGCTAATCCGCTTGCTGCAGGTTCATCATTCTTCTCCTCTTTCTTCTCTTCCTTCTGTGCAGCTGCCTGCTGTGCAGTGTTAGCTTGTGGTGCACTTGCTATCTGCATACTCTGTGCATTCTGCAATATCTCCTTTATATTTACATTCTTTAGTGCATCTGCAACTACCTTTGCCTTTGCTTGATCTGGTTCTATTCCTGCTGCCTTAACTACTTGCATTAAGTTCTCCTCGTTTATCTCTTTTCCTGCTTCATTTAATAATAGTGCTGCGTATATGTACTCCATCTACTACACCTTACAAATTATCTTTTAAAATATTAAGATTTATAAATTAATCTTGCTTCTTATCGCATTAGCGTCTAGCTCTGCCTTTGCTATAAGCTTATCTATTACTGCTTTATCATATATCGCTCTCTCTATTGCAATGTATATTGCATTTCTATAAGCATTTACTATCTCCTCTCTTGCAGTTAATGGCGTCAATATGCCTGTCTGCTTGCTAATAGCATATACAGCATTAATGGTCTTAGTTATCTCATCTATACAATACTTGTCATCTATATCTAATATACTTCCATCAAATACAAGCTTATCCATTAAAGCCCTTATTACTCTTACTCTGCTTTCTAACGGAGCAAAGTTTATTGCTCTTAAAAAGTTAACTATCTGATTTGTAGCTTTCTTACCTTTCTCTAGAATCTTCTTATCCTTCTGAAGTACAACACTACCCTTCTGGACTTGTATCTCTAATCCTAGACTTTTAGCCTCAGCAACATTCTGCGGCATTAATGGCAATGGGCCTTGCTTTATTACTATATCTACTGGTACCTCCTTTCCAGGCTTTGGCCACTTCTTTTCAGTATACTTATCAAGTAGCTTCTTTAGATCTGTTGGTGATCTATTTGTAAGTATTAAGGCTACATCATTAGCTATACTCTGAGCGAGCTCTTTCTTATTAGATGCTTCTAAGGCTTTTCTAATTAATGTATTCTTAAACTTGATTAACAGCATATCATCTTCTGCCTTTATCCTCTGCAGTACTCTAGACTTTATCTCAGAGGTATCTATAATAGCTACTGTTTTATAGCTATTAATCTTATTTGCAAGCTCTTTCACATATCTCTCTTTCTCCCTTCTTGTTAGCATATAGATCACATTATTCTTAATGGCTCAGCCATAGTTAACTTTATATATACCGATTTAATATTATTCCTTCCATACTTCTTTATTATAGCATCCAATACAGCATCTATATTCTCTACAATCTTATTGCTTTCCATGTCTTCTGTACCAACAGCGCATTGAAGAGTTGGTATATACTTTCCTTTACTCTTTATACTAACTGTATTTATAGCATTTGTAACTGCTGCCTCTAGGTTACCTGCTATCGGCTTTGGGAGCTTGCCCTTCGGTCCTAATACAGGGCCTAATGCTCTAGCAATTACTGGTAGTAGATTTGGCTGTGCCAATGATATAGTATATCTATTCAATAAAAGCTTTAGCTTCTGCTTATCATTCTGCATCTGCGATATGCTCTTTCCATCTATAACCGTTGCATTAAGCTTGTTAGCAGCTTGAACTATATTAGTATCATCTGCAAATATCACAATATTAAACTTCTTACTTCCTCTGCCATTAGGTAATCTTATATCAAAGTTTGCTCTGTTCTCCTGCTTACTAAAATCGTAACCCTTTATATTTACAATTAGATCAACAGTCTGAAGAAATCTTCTTTTCTTCTTATTCTGATCTAGATATGTAGAGACTATATTATTTAGATCCATACAATCCTCCTGCTATCTATAGCAGTTATAACGGATAACGCATTATGAGAATTAATAAAGATAAAGCTTAAATACTTTTTTAATTTATCTCATTAAGCTTTCTAACTCTTCCTTATCATCTGGATTAAACACAAGCTCTCCATATGCATTATATGCCTTTGCTTTCACTCCTTCTTTTGTTAATCGCATTGCTATTGTAGAAGACCTAATACCTTTAGCGCACATTACAACTGCATACGATGCTTTCTTTATTGCTTTTATATCTTCCTTTTCTGGATCAAACTCTATTAAATTTATTTTAACTTCTAGCTCTCTTGATATATACATAAGCGCTGCCTTTGTTCTATTAGTTATAACTTTATTACTATGTATCAAGAACAGATCTAGTTTATTATCTTTTGACTCATTTTTCACAAAAGACTTTAAAGATTTAATAAAGTCGGCATACTTTGATGCAGTATCATGCTGAATTATAACAAAGTTTTTAGCTTCTATATTTTCATTTGCTAATATATTAAGCAATGCTATAATGTTAAGTGTGGTACTTTCTCCAACGCCTAACTTTTCAACTACTTCAAATAATAAGCCATTCTTAAAAGCATCTACTTCTACTTCGTCCACCTTAGATCTATATGCTTCATCTGATATCTGCTCATAAAAAGATAAACCTTTTACTGAGGCTTTTGATCTTATTCCAGCTACATCCTGATCATTTTCAGGAAATACAACATAGAGCTTTGAAAAGCTTTCATTATTTTCTAGCCCTTTTACTAGACCTAAAGCAGTAGCACCAGTACCAAATGTAGTTATTACAGCAAATTTAGCACTGTCTAAATTATGCTTCTTAAGACCTTGCTCTATAGAATATGCTGTTACTAATTTATGTGCTTCAACAGCGCTTGGATTCTCATACTGACCTATATATATACCATTTTTAATCTTTGCTAAATTTTTAGCATACTCTATTCCACTTATATTACCATTTGCTGCATTCTGATTTAATCCTGGTGCTGGGCAGAGCTGATCATTATTAATCTCTATAACATTCAAAGAATCATTATATTCATTTAACGCCTTTTTAACTCCTTCAGGCAAAGATCTAGATATAACAATATTAAGCTTTATTTTGACATCTATTCCTCTACGCTTTAGCTCATTGTTTATCTCATGAAGCAGATAAGCTAATGATATAGCGAAATTGCCAGATGACGCTTCATACAGATTTATTTCTTTAGATCCTTCTTTAACTTTCTTTGATATATCATCTAATAGATTAAAGAGCAAGCGGGCAGCAGCCACAAGCTTTATATTGAATGCTTTATTTTTACCTTCTCTTTCAGCAGCTTTTAAAAGCAGTATATTAACTTTATCTATATTTTTTTCAACTATCTCTAGCTTTTTAGAATCACCTTTGAACATCTTCTCTGCAATTTCCTTAAGCTTACGTTTTTCTTCTTCACCTAGTATATCTAATGGTATAGTATTTTTTATATTATGGTTCTCATCAGTTAATACGAAAGGAATATTGTTTTTTATTATAATGTCTAAAAATATATCATTTAATAACTTGCTGAAATCTTTAGTAGCTTCATTATCTTTAGAATCGCTTCTTTGAATGCTACTCATAAAGATACACTCAATAACTCAGTTATACTTAGATTATAACAGAGTTATAATATATAAAGCTTACTGCTTTGCTTAATTTATCTTAATAAAAACTATCTCAAAGCTCGATATAGCTCTTCCATACTATGAAAGATATAGGTTGGCTCCAATCTTTTTAGATTCTCATAACTATCTATGCCGTTAGATACTGCACATTGGTCTATACCGTAAGCCTGGGCCATTATTATATCGTATATAGAATCGCCTATATATAATGCTCTATCCTTATGTATATTATACTTATGCATAATATACATTAATGCCTTAGTATCGGGTTTAAATGCGTTAAATAGCTGTGTACTTACAACCGCTCTAAATCTATTATATAGCTTAAATAGATCTAACTCCTTTTTTATTCTATAGGGATTTGCATCAGTTAATATATATAAGTACTTTTTATTATATAAAAGACTGTCCAATACATCTCTTGCCTTATATTGCAATCTTGGTCTATAAAATAGAGTTACAATGTCTATAAATAGACTCTCTAGCCTCTTAACATCTCTATTTATTACTTTATACTCTCTGCTATTATTTCTATATCTATTAAGTATCTTTTCTTTATCTCTTTCTATATCGTATAAAAGATTGCTTACATTTATTCTTTTCTTTATCTGATTTATTGCAAACAGCGCCCTTATCCTAATTATGGTTCCATCCCAGTCAAAGATATAGTGCTTATAGTCATTTAAGCTCATTGAATCATTCCTGGATCCTTATCTTGAATTTATCTGGCAGCGCCATCTTATCATCTCTTATTGCTGCATTATCAGAATCTAGTATAACTATATCAGTATTAAGTATGGATCTGAGATGCTCCTTATAACCCTCCATGAGCTCGTAGATCATACTCTTATCTAGCTTTAATCTCATGCCTCCTTTCTTAAGCTTCTTTGTGTAGTTATCTATTATGCTTGCATAATTGCTATACTTATTCTTAAGCTCCTCTGGATTAATATTCTCAACTAGAGAGTTGTATATATCGTAAAGCTCCTTCTTTGCTATATATATCTCTATTCTCTTATAGCTCTTATTCTTCTTAGCAAGCATAGAGGTTAATCTCTTTATATCCTCTACATTACTATCAATTATATCCATCATAGCCTCTATAGAGTCATCTATAAGCTCCTCATTAGGTGTAGGCCAGCTCTCTAGAGATGCGAAGCTTTCATTTCCTAATCTATGCCAAAGCTCTTCACTCACATGTGGCATTATAGGATTTAATAGTAAGGCAAGCTTCTCTAGAAACTCTGTTATAACAACAGGATTATTGCCATTGAAGTGTATATATCTTTTTAGCTCATTGATACTCTCATAGAAAGCCCTTACATAAGCCTCTCTAAGCTCAAGCGATTCCATATACTCTGTTACCTCCTTTATCTTTCTATTAAGCTTTGAATAAAGCCAATAGTCTATAGCCTTTAGCTTAGTCTCATTCATACTGCTTATGTTGTCTAGTAGATCGAAAAGGAACTGCACAGACTCCTTTATTCCATTAACAACAACATCTGTGAAATCATACTCAGAGAATAGATTAGCTCCTGCAGCCACAGCCAGTCTTACAACATCTGCGCCGTACTTGTCTGCCATATCTAATGCAAGTAGTACATTTCCTAAGCTCTTACTCATCTTTTCGCTATTTGCTATAACGTAGCCATTTACTGATAATACCTTAAGCCAGTTCTCTCTGTTAAGGATTAGCGCATGATTAAATACTGCCATTGTTAGATGGCTTGGTATTAGATCATATCCAGAATGCCTATGTACATAGCTATACCAGTAGCTAAAGCTCTCTCTTATACTTTTTAATGTAGATATATCTATTCCTGTCTTCTCTGATACAGTCTCTGGATCTCCAATGCCATTTATAACATAATCAAAGAACTCAAAGCTGAGCTGCTCTGGTCTTATCTTCTTATCTCTTAGTATATGCACATAAGTATAGAAAGTCATGTATATAGTGGAATCAGATAAAGATTCTATTATATGGTCTTTATTAAACGGAAATCTCGTTCCTAATCCATTTGATCTCTCTGCAGCCCTTAGAGATATCCACTCTGCAGCATCGTAGAAGGCCTTTCTAGCTTTATCAGGGAATATAATTGCATTATCAAGTAGCTCCTTCGCAAGCTTCTTCCACTCTTTATTTCCATAGTCTATGAACCACTGATCATTTATTATCTTAGGTACTACTAATGCTCCGCATCTGCATTTAACCTTCTCTTTATTAGCTATAATGTAATAATCTATAGCATAGCCATTGCTTAATAGATACTCCTTTACTCTCTCTCTTGCTTCCTTTACATTCATTCCTTTATAAGGCTCAATAGTTAGAATACCGTCCTTAAACTCTTTCTTGTATAAGCTTTCATTATACTTCTCTATTATATATCTATTTATAGAGTTATTTGCTGTGGCTTCATTATAAACTTCATTCATAAGCTTCTCAAGATCTAGCTCCTTTGTATCTATAAGCTTTCTAGGCTTTAACTCTAAGCCGTGAGAGGTAGCGTAGACTTTGCTATATACATAGTCAAAGGCGTCATGCATCGGAACAGACATTACTGCACCAGTTCCAAAGTCTGGCTCTACAAAGTCAGCAGTCCAGATAGGTATCTCTTCATTATTTACAGGATTGACTACTAGCTTGCCTTCTAAGCTAGATGCATCTAATACATCATCTTTTACCTCTACATTGTTAAACTGATTCTCTACAAATATAATAGACTCGTTAGAGACTATATAGCTAACATTATCAATAAGAACTCTTCTATACTTAGCATTCTTATTTATAAATAGATTAGTAGCACCAAATATAGTCTCTGGCCTATATGTTAAGCAGAGTATGTAATCGTTAGAGTCTTTTAACTTAAACTTTATTGCTACAAGCTTCTCTATCTCTGGCTGTACATCTCCTTTAGTATCATGCTGGCCTACAGCATTTTTCTCTAGAGGGCACCATCCGACATAATGCGTTCCTTTTACTAATACTCCTTTTTCATACAGCTTATTAAACTGCCACTCTATGAACTTTGAGAATAGCGGCTCTATAGATACAAACTGTCTTCTATAATCTATGCTCATCCCGTATCTCTTAAATGCTTCTAGCTGTCTTGGTATAAAGTAGTTCACTATCTCGATAGGATCCCTCATCTTCTGAATAACATCTTCTGGTATCTTATCATTCTTAAGCTGCTTTATCATATCTTGATCATTATTTGCGAGCCTCTCTGCTACAGCAACTATAGGTGTACCTGTAGCGTGAAAGCCTATCGGATAAAGCACATTATAGCCACGCATCCTTTTATATCTTGCAACTACATCCGCAGTTGTATATGTTCTTATATGCCCTATATGTAAGTTGCCATTTACATAAGGGAAAGCAGGCACTATCATGTATGGCTTCTTATTGTCTATCACCTCTGCTTCGAATATTCTCTTATTTAACCATTCCTCGTTCCATTTATTCTCAATGGCTACTAGATCTATACTCATAGATTCACCTAAAGCTCAATAAAGCAGTAAGCTTTAATTTATTTAACACTTAATAGTTATAAAGTATATAAAGAGATTTATATTTTATTTTTTTTCCTTTAAGCTAAGGATTGTCTTAAAAATCAGAAATGTTTTATATGCTTGGCGACAATAAAGCACCAAAGTCTAATAACGAGATAGATGTAAATAGGAGCAAGCTAAAGGCGATGCGGAGAAAGGCAGCGATAAGTAAGTACGGTCCTAAAAAGATATACCTGCCTCTAATTATTTATAGAATAGAAGACATTCTTATAAATCTAAGATCTAACCCTTATATAAGAGATAGTGCACTTATGCTTATTGCCTCATTAGCCGTCTTCATAGCGTTGCCATTTTATCCTTATGTATTGATTCCATTTATTGTTCTTGCTTTAGCTGCATTGTCTCTATTAAGTCCTTTTATAAGCCTATTTGCACTGCTTATTGCTATACTTCCGGCTGTTGCATATCAGGTTCCTGGTCTCCTATGGTTATATATAATACTAATGAGTATAAGCCTGTTCTTTGGGTATATGCACTATAGGACTATGATAGTCTCATTAGGTTTAATAGGATTAGCATTTAGTCAGTTAGGATATATTCTGTTTATACCCTTCTTAATGATATCGTATTTAAATCTAGGTTTAAAGAGATCAATATATCTAAGCATTATAACTATAGTATCTATAGCTATTATACAGTATGCATCATCTATAAAGAACAGCGCATATCTTCTATTCAATAGCAATAATGCAACTGTTAATGAAACATACTATCAATTCAATAAGCCCGATTTGGGAATATTTAGGTTTGGCTCAGAGATAATCATAGCTGAGAAGAACACATACGCAACTAGCAATATAGTTGATAATATATTTTCTATAGCATTTGATGCGATATACAAGAATGCCTTATATATTGGAGAGTATCTGCTTGTTTTTATAATAATAGCAGCTATAGTTGACTATATAGCAAGCTATAGGGGAAAGTTTGTATCTACAAAGGCCTCTCTTGCATTCTTAATATTTCCAGTGACATATATAGTAACATATGCTAACACAACATCATTAGATTCTATAAATCTGCTAGAGATAGGCTCTATAGCATCATTTCTGGTTGGATTTATATCTGTATATGTATTAGAGAACTTTGGATTTAATGTTTCACATATACTAGATATAAAGAAGCAAGACGCTAGATTAAAGTTTGGAATATCTTACGAGGAGCTTGCTAAGGGCCAGATAAAGGAGAAATTTGATGATATCGCAGACTATACAGAGGTTAAAAAAGAGCTATACGACAGTGTAATAGGGCCCATAGAGCAGAGAGATATATCAAGAGCTTATAATGTAGAACCAACTAAAGGTATTCTGCTATATGGACCTCCAGGAACTGGAAAGACACTTTTAATGAGGGCTTTAGCAAATGAGATTAGGGCAGCGTTCTATTATATAAAAGCAAGTGATATTATATCTCAGTATGCAGGAGTTGGAGAGAAGACAATAGATATGATATTTAGTATAGCAAAGAGAAATGCTCCATGCATAATATTTATAGATGAGATAGATGCTATAGCAAGAAGCAGAGACGATCCCGCAAGTGCTAATACATACAGCTTATTAACACAGCTACTTACTGAGATGGATGGATTTGAGGCCAATAAAGGAATAATTGTTGTGGGTGCGACAAATGTACCTCAAGTCCTAGATAAAGCAATACTTAGACCTGGAAGATTCAGTAAGATAATATATGTGCCACCACCAGATATCGAAGCTAGGAAAGCGATATTCTCTTATTATCTAAGCAAGCTGCCAGTAGCACCTGATATAAACATAGATGAGCTAGCAGCGAAGTCAGAGAGGTACACTGCTGCAGATATTAAGGAGCTATGTGAGAGTGTTGCACAGCAGAAGGCGCAGCAGGCATCTAGAGAGCACAAGATATTAACTATAACACAGAGCGATCTTCTTGAAGCTATGAAGAATATAAAGCCATCTGTCACACTAAGTATGCTTGAGGCTTATGAGTCATTTAGGCTAGAGCTTGAGAGAACATTATATAAGAAGCAGCCTGTTGAACAGAATACTGGCCCAACTCTTGATGATGTTGTCGGGCTAGAAGATGCTAAGAAGGCTATAAAGAACGCTATAGAGGTTCCATTACTATACCAATCACTAGTTGCAAAGTATGATGTAAAGCAGGCAACGGGTATCTTGCTCTTTGGACCTCCAGGCAATGGAAAGAGTATGTTAATAAAGGCTATTGCAAATGAGAGTAAAGGGAATATAAACGTTATAGAGATAACTGGATCAACATTATTGTCTAATGGTACAGAGGCAGCTCTATCTATACTAAGAGAGATATTTTATAAAGCCATAGAGAATAAGCCCTCTATTATAGTAATAGATGAGATAGATACACTAACTCCAAGCAGAGACGAGGTAACACAAGATCAGGCCAAGGTAGTTGGAGAGCTACTTAGACTAATAGATAAGATAAACTCTACAACAGGAGTTGTTATAGTTGGTATAACTAATAGACCAGAGAAGCTTGATCCAGCAATGTTGAGGCCTGGAAGATTCGATAAGCTGATATATGTAAGACCTCCTAATGCTAATGAAAGAGCAGAGCTCTTTAAGAGATACTTATCAAAGACAAGCTTAGATCCAAATATAGACTATGACTATCTAGCAAGGATAACAAGCGGATACACAGGCTCAGATATAGCAAATATATGCAGAGAGGTTAAGGAGAATGCTCTACAAGAAGCTATAAGATCTGGTGGCAAAGATGTTATAATAACACAAGCAGATATAGAAGCAGTAATAAGAAAGATAAAGCCATCAGCGCCACAGGATATCATATCTAAGTATCTAGAGTTTCTAGCAAGATATGGACAGAGATAGCTTACTTCATTCTATCTTTTAGCCTCTGATTTGCAAGTATCCTAGAGCTCTCACTTACTATAAGAAATATCCTATTGTCATTAGTCTTCTTTGTCTTACAGTACTCTATCTTTACTATATCTGATACATGCAATCTTTGTAAGATCTCTGCGCTTCTTCCATTAAAGAAGGCAGTTATTGTACCTGTAGAATCAGAGAGCTTAGCTGTAGCGCTTGCTATGCTCCTATTTGTTAGCTTGCTAGTTACATAACGCATTCCACTTATCTCTATTATCTGAGCTATAATGTCAAAGTCTCTATCTGTCTCTGTTATCTCAGCTATGCTCTTAGTCTTTATATTTGATGGTTCATTGATATAGATATAGCTGCTAGAAGATGTCTTTAAAGACGGATTTGTTATATCTAGATTTATTGAGACATTAGTTATAGTTATCTTAGATCCTCTTTCTATAAGAAGGTTATCAAACATCTCTGCCTGTTTATTGAATGCAGTAAGTCTTATGTTTATTGCATCATCCCCTAAAAGAACTCTTCTGTATCTCTTATCTCCTTTCTCTATAATGTTAAAAAGTCTTAATGCTTTATCACTAACCTGGATCTTCTGCTTCTTATAGTTGAGCAGATCATCCGGGTTACTACTTTTAATCTTATCTATCATATCTAATATATCCAATACGCTATAGCTTGAAGTATCATCCATTTAGTATCAATTGATATTAATATAGATACTTAAAAAAGTCTTATACTACTGCTCACTCTTTACATTGAAGTAATCGAAGAACTTTTTAGTAAGCTTTAATAGAAAGCTTCTCTTAACTCTCTCTTTTTTAATATATCCCTTCCTAACGAGCTCCCCTATTACGTTATAATAGCCCTTTCCTAAAGTTGCTATAATCTCTGATTGTGTAACACTAGAGTCTTTATATTTATATAATAAAGCGAGAAGCTTCTGCTCAGCTTTGCTAAACTCTGGCTCTATATTAAGCTTCTTAGTTATATCTATATATCTATCCTTAAGTGTCATTAGATAGCTATTATCTATTAGCCTTATGTCTATTGCAGTATCCCTTTTCTTATAATCTTCCATAAGCTGCTCTAGCAGAGACTTTACATAGCCTTTACTTCCTATTCCTAGATAAATGCTTATCTCATCTAATGTTAATGCTCTATTACTCATAAATAGCAAGGCCTCTATCTCTTTTTTATAATCTGAATCGTCCATTAAGCATCATCTTTCATTATTATGAATATCTCACCGAAGTCTTCATCTTGCTTTAGAGAGATCTTACTTTCATTTGCTAGAAATATCATTGGTATAAAGAGCTCTTCTATAACGTTATCGAAGTATCTTATTAAGCTGCTGAATGTAGTCATCTTGTAGCTATCTATAGTCTTTGATATTATATCAAGTAAGGCAGTCATACGAGCATCTATATCATAAGGCTCTATAACGATATCTGAAGCTATATTCTCTATAGCTTCATAATTTTTAGATGACTCAATGTTTAGCTTTATGCTTTCATCTATCTGCTGTAAAAGCTCCTCTAATGTTAATGCTCTCTTCCTTGTACCTTTTGGAACTATTAGTATCTGATCGAACTCTATCTGACTGCTGCTTACTATATCGTAGCTATTATTATTACTTTCTTGATAATCTTCTCTATAGGAGAATCTCTCTATAAAGCTTTCGCTTTTTATCTTAAGAAGTATAGCTGCCGCTAATATTATATTGGCAGGTATCCTTAGATCTATCTCTTTAGCGATCTCTATAATTCTTATATACTCTTCAGTAAGTCTCTGTATATCTATATTCAACGGATCTATGCCGTTTCTCTTAATAGTGTCTAATAATACCTCCTTCCAGTCGCCTTTCTCTATAAGCTTCCTTATATATGAGCTATCTATAAGCTGCTGGTCTATCAATATCACTGCTTATTAGATTATCTATTTCTTAAATTATAAAAGAATCTTTATAATATTTCTTTGTCTATTATTAGTATCTATGAATGCTAAAGATCGAAGGAAGGCTATAGCTGAGAGAAGGATAAGAGAGCTTTATAGATTAGCATTAATGCATATTCATGATAAAGAGCTTTCTAGGTATTATATAAGCCTAATGTTAGGGATAAGGAATCATTATAAGGTAAAGCTTAGTAAGGAGATAAAGAGCTATATATGCAAGTACTGCAAGCTCCCTCTGTATCCTGGAGTAACAGCATCTGTAAGGTTAGTTAGCTCTCACGGATATCTTGCATATAGATGCCTATCATGCAATAGAGAGAGGCATATATTCTATAAATGAATTTATATATCAAAGATCCTTGCCTATCTTTGAGAAGTCTATTATTCTATTATCTGCTGCCTCTTTATCCCTAGATAAGAGAACTACTCTGCTCGGTCTATGCTCTGCAGTGTATATATAAGATGAGTATCTTGCTATCTGCTCAGCAAAATCTCTTATCTCCTCATGAGTCGGCATAGACTCGTAAGTAAGCTCTCTCTTCGGGTTTCTCGCACCTCCTACAAATGAGAATCCTTTGACCTCAACATAATCTGGATCTGCTATCCTTATTAGCTTAGCATACCCTTCTGGGTTATGCATATTTAATCCCTTTACTAATGTCATTCTAAGTACTCTTCTTGTCTTTAGCTTAGAGAAGACCTCAAGCGCCCTTATAAAGCGATCCCAACTATTGGCTATCTTAGGTCTTACAACCTTCTCATAAGTCTCTTTATCTGGTGCTTGTAATGATATGTAAAGCTGAGTTGGCATCTCTGTTAATCTTTCTAAAGCCTCTGGGAGACTGCCATTATGCACAAGAAATGTACTTATGCCTCTCTTATGGAACTCTCTTAATAGATCACTCATTCTCGGATAAAATAGTGGCTCTCCAGTAAGGCTTAATGCAACATGCTTAGGATTATAAGACTCTTCTAAGCGTCTTCTCTTTAGCTCTGTATCTGCAAACGCCTTAAAGCCGCTTATTAACTTTCTATGCTCCTCTATTAAGCCCTCTACAATATAAGCAGGATCATCCCAGCTATCTGTAGCATTAAGCTCATTCCATTTATACCCTTCTTCTTCGGGAATTAATCTCCAGCAGAATCTGCACGCTAGATCACAGCCTATCGCTGTAGTAGATTGCATACACTGCCAGCTTCGTATACCGTAAAATGTATACTTATAGCATAAGGTCTTTCCCCTTAAACCATTTGCAGTATACTCGCATGTTTTTATAGCAGAGTGTCTACCTACAAAATGGTAGCCTTGCTTCTGCATTGTCTCTTTCAGCCCCTTTGGTAGCTCTCTACTCATTCTTACACCAATAGCTTAGAGTAATACAATGATAAAGATTAATCAATTTATATATTAAATTTATTATGCTTAGCTTAATAGAAGCTCCTTAAGCTTATTAAGGTCATCATCTGTTAAAGCCTTATGCATTCTATAATGGTAAGTTAAATCCTCCTTATCTTCTCTTTCATCATAGAAGGGAATTATATGGAAATGTATATGCATTATAGCCTGACCTGCAGCCTTACCAGTATTTGTTAGAACCTTTATACCATCTGGCTTAAGCCTTTCCTTTAAAAGCAGAGCATACCTTTTAGCTAGTACTATTACAGACTTTAGATCGTCATCATCTATCTCAAGTATATTCTCATAATGCTTCCTAGTTATAACTAATAGATGCCCAAAGTTAACCGGATATCTATCAGCTATCACCATAGCTCTTCCATTTTCATATATTATATAATTCTCTTGCAGCTTATGCGCAGCTATACTACAGAATATGCAGTCTTGCATAGAGTTACACCATATATATAGAGATAACTTAATTATACAATGTAATAAAATTTATCCATTAATAATGTTATATTTTTATTACTTGCCAATCTATCATTAATAACGGAACTGAATAGAAATCTTTATAAATCAGTTCTATAACATATAGAATATGGTGAATTGTTATGGCAGCTAGAAGAAAGCCTGAAGACGAAGAGGAAGAAGAGGAGGAAGACGAAGAAGAAGAGGAAGAGGACGAAGACGAGGAAGACGAAGAGGAGGAAGACGAAGAAGAAGAGGAGGACGAGTAAAGAGCGACCAGTTTTTAGTTTTTTAGTTTTCTATTTCTACTAATAGAGTATTCGAATCTAGATAGTATTTTTAAACCTATTACAAATTAATTACTTTTAGAAAGGTGATCTGTCGTTAATGACTGAAGGTATAGAGCTTACGGTTGCTAGTGCATTTATTGCGGATGATGGTAAAGGGATAGCTAGGATAGATTCAAAGGCGAGAAAGCTGCTTAATGTAATGACTGGTGATATAATAGAGATAAAAGGTAAGAAGAAGTCTACAGCAGCAATAGTATGGCCTGCACATACTCAAGACGAAGGCTTAAACTTTATAAGAATAGATGGCCATACTAGACAGAATGCAGGAGTAGGAATTGGAGATAAGGTATATGTAACAAAGGCGGATGTTAAAGAGGCAGAGAGAGTTGTACTAGCTCCAACGACAGCTAGTAATACAAGAGCAAGTATAACTCCGGAGCTTATTAACTATATAAAGCTTAGATTAGAGGATAAGCCTTTAGTAAAAGGAGATATAATACCGATAAATCCTTATATAAACTACAATATTCCTCTATATGTTGTTCAGGTAACACCGCATGGTGTTGTTAAAGTTACTAAGGATACAGAGATTGAAGTTAAAGCAGAGCCAGTATCAGAAGAGCAGAAGATACCAGATGTCTACTATGAAGATATAGGTGGCTTAAAGAATGAGATAGAGAAGATAAGAGAGATGGTTGAGCTACCAATAAGATATCCGGAGCTCTTTGAGAGGTTAGGAATAGAGCCACCAAAGGGAGTCTTGCTATATGGACCACCAGGAACTGGAAAGACACTATTAGCAAAGGCTGTAGCAAATGAGAGTAATGCCCACTTTATCTATATCTCAGGACCTGAGATAGTAAGTAAGTTTGTTGGAGAAAGTGAAGAAAGACTAAGAGGGATATTTAAGCAGGCTCAAGAGAAAGCTCCTTCTATTATCTTTATAGATGAGATAGATGCTATAACTCCAAAGAGAGAAGAGGCAACAAATGAAGTAGAGAGAAGAGTTGTCTCTCAGCTATTAGCGTTGATGGATGGAATAAAGTCCAGAGGTCAGGTAATAGTTATAGGTACAACAAATAGAATAAACGCAATAGATCCGGCATTGAGAAGACCTGGAAGATTCGATAGAGAGATAGAGATAGGAGTACCTGATAGAAATGCTAGAAAGGAGATACTGCAGATACATACCAGAAACATGCCGCTAGATAAAGATGTTGATTTAGACCTATTAGCAGATAGAACACATGGATACACAGGAGCAGATATAGCAGCATTATGTAGAGAGGCAGCAATGAATGCATTAAGAAAGATAATACCAGAAGTTCTAGGAAAGAAGTCTGTTCCTGTAGAGGTGTTACAGAAGCTGAAGGTAACGATGGATGACTTCTTGAAAGCTTATGCTTCTATTCAGCCAAGTGCATTAAGAGAGGTATTTGTTGAAAGGCCTAATGTACACTGGAATGATATAGGAGATCTTGAGAGTGTAAAGAAGGAGTTAAGAGAGGCTGTAGAGCTGCCCGTAAAGAATCCAGAAGCATTTACAAAGATTGGAATAAGACCAATCAAAGGCATACTGCTAGTTGGACCTCCAGGAGTTGGAAAGACACTATTAGCAAAAGCTGTAGCAACAGAGAGGGAAGCAAACTTTATATCTATAAAAGGACCAGAGGTATTAAGTAAGTATGTTGGAGAGAGCGAGAAGACAGTTAGAGAGATCTTTAGAAAGGCAAAGCAGGCAGCTCCATGCATTATCTTTATAGATGAGATAGATGCTATAGCACCAGCTAGAAACAATGGGCTATCTGCTGACTCTGAAGTAACTGAGAGAGTTGTAGCGACGCTGCTTACAGAGATGGATGGATTACAGGAGATAAAGAATGTAGTAGTACTAGCAGCTACTAATAGACCAGATATAATAGATCCAGCATTATTAAGACCAGGAAGATTTGATAAGATAATAGAGATTCCATTGCCTGATGTTAATGCAAGATACGAGATCTTTAAGGTTCATACAAAGAGGATGCCTTTAGACAAGTCAGTAAACTTAATGGAGCTTGCTGAAAGGGCAGTCGGTTATACAGGAGCAGAGATAGAGAATATATGCAGAGAAGCAGGAATGAATGCAATAAGAGAGAACAGAGATGTTGTAACAAAGGCAGACTTTGACTATGCATTTAATGAGATTAAGCCAGCAATTCCAGACTCTTATGTTGAAAAGATAAAGAAGTTTAAGGAAGAGCCAAGTAGTATGTATAGGTGATATATATGAAACTTGTTATAGCAGATCCTAAGAGCGGATTATCGGGTCAGAAAGAGCTAACGCAGGAGGAAGCATTACTCTTTATAGGGAAGCTTATAGGAGAAGAGGTTGATGCTTCTCAGCTAGGACTTACGAACTATAGATTAAAGATAACGGGAGGTACAGATGTCAATGGATTTCCATTGAAGAAAGGCATAGAAGGCTCTATAAAGAAGAGAGTCTTGATAGAAAGTAAGGATGGTGTAAGAAGAAGAAAGACAGTAAGAGGTGCTCAGATAAGTGCAGATACTATGCAAGTTAATACAGTTATTGTTAAGTATGGGGATGTGCCTATAGACTCGATAATAAAGAAGAAAGAGCAGAAAGAGGATAGTAAGCAGTGATCTCTTTTCTTATTATATACTTAATCTATTTATAAGATTTCTCTTTCTAATTATTAGAATATAAACGAGTGATCTGATGAATTCAATAAGTAAGCAAGGGGTAATAACTATAGGAACTCTGGGTCACGTTGATCATGGTAAGACAACATTAACTAAAGCATTAACGGGTGTATGGACAGATAAGTTTAGCGAGAGTATAAAAAGAAATATGACTATAAAGCTTGGTTATGCAGATGTCGCTATAAGAAGATGTCCTGTATGTGAGGAGCCAAGATGCTACTCTATAAATGAGAGATGTAAGTACTGCGGCTCTAAGACAGAGGAGGTTAGAAGAATATCTATAATCGATTCACCAGGCCACGAGACATTAATGGCTACAGCAATAGCAGCATCAAATATAATAGATGCCGTACTATTTGTTATCGCTGCCAATGAGCCTTGCCCTATGCCACAAACAAGAGAGCATGCGATGGTAGTAAATATGCTTGGTATTAAGAACATAATAATAGTTCAGACAAAGGTAGATATAGTTGGCAAGGAGGCTGCAAAGAATCATTATAAACAGATAAAGGAGTTTGTTAAAGGTACAGTTATGGAGAATGCTCCAATAGTTCCTGTTGTATCAACCCAGGATCTTAACATAGACTATCTTCTTAAGCTTATACTAGAGATAAAGGTTCCTGATAGAAAGCTAGATGATGATCCTTTAATGTATGTAGCAAGATCATTCGATATAAATAAACCAGGTACAAAGATAAGCGATCTTAAAGGAGGAGTTATAGGCGGATCAATAATTCAAGGTAAGTTTAAGGTTAATGATATTATAGAGATTAAGCCTGGTGTTAAGATAAAGTTAAAAGGCGAGCATGAAGATTATCATACAATAACAACTAGAATAAAGAGTATATACGCATTTAACGATAGATTAGATGAAGCTATAGCTGGTGGATTAGTCGCATTTGCAACAGAGATCGATCCATTCTTTACAAAGTCAGATAGCCTAGTTGGAAGCGTAGTTGGGTTAAAAGGAAGAGCACCAGATGCTATAAAGAGCTGCACTCTAAGCTACCATAATCTAAATAGACCAGATATTCCTAAGAGAGGGTTTATAGAGAATGAGCAGCTAGTCTTAATTGTAGGAACAGCAACAACTGTTGGGGTAGTAACAAAGGTTAAGAAAGATAAGATAACAGTTAATCTATCTAAGCCTGTTGTAATTCTAAAGAGCTCGAAGATAGCTGTTTTTAGAAGGGATAACAATAGATGGAGATTAACCGGATATGCAACACTAAGCGATTAACTACCAAGGCACATCCTTAAGCTTAAGCGCATAAGCTAGCATGTTTGTTAACTTATGCATTATAAATGTAATTATAAATGCGAAAGCCACTCCGTATATGCTTGGTATATATGCTATATCTATTAAGCCAAATATAAAAGCGAATATAAGGAAGCCGTACTGATCCATTACAATAAGCTGCTCCCCTGGCCTCATTCCAATTCTTCTTTTAATAAAGCTACCGATAAGATCTCCCAGTATGGCGCCAAGAGAGGTTAGTAATGCTGCATATATAAAGCCATTTAATAGTATATTCTCTATTAAGCCCATAGTAACTCCAGATACAAAGCCAAATATCGTTCCTCTAATAGTTTTGTGATCTCCAAACAGTCTCTTACCTTTAATAGTTAGGCCTCTGTCTAATGGGCCCCATCCACTAAAGATAACTGGGGCAGCGTTAGCCACATAGGCTGGAAGTATGTAGAATAATGCATATATTAGCTGAGATAGAATGTTCAAACGAGTCTACCCTGTGCTAGCTTACTATTACCTCCTCCTTTAAAGCCTTTGCCTATGCTTCTTGCATATCTATTTATCAGATCTAGCGCATTCTCTTTGTTGCTCATAGCTATTATACTGCCTTCCTTATCTATCGCTATTATGCTTAGCTTATTGTCTTTCATAAGCTCCTCTGATAGCTTTATTATATCCTTTAACTCTAAAGGAGTCTCTTTTATAGTTATTAGCTCATTATTCTTATTGTTAATTATATAATCTCTGTAAAGCCTTAGAAGCTCATCATTATAAGATCTTATTCTTGCGTTGAGCTGCTCTATCCTATTACTAAGCTGCTCTAATCCATTCTCGTTAAGCTCGATATTTAATCTATCATAAAATCTCTTAGATATCTCCTTTATGCTGCTTATGTAGCTATAAGTTGCATATCCTGCCGTAAACTCTATCCTATCAATTCCATCATGAATTCTGTAGCTCTTTAGTATATTTATAAGCCCTACTCTAGACTCCATATTCATAAGATGTAGTCCTCCGCATGCCTCAGCATCTATAAGCTCTCCATTAGTATCTGTTATCTCAACTATCCTTAATCTCTTTGTAGGCATTCCATGGCCCTGATAGATTGAAAAGCCGTAGATAGACTCTGCCTCTCCTCTCTCCATCTCCTTTATATTTACTCTTATACCATTTAGTATATAATCATTTGCCTGCCTCTCTATAGCCTTTACCTCCTCATCAGATAGTCTTTCATAGTGCGTTATATCTATATGCGCCTTATCAAAGCCTTTATGAGCTCCTTCTTGCCATGCATGCTTACCTAGAACCTTTCTAGCAGCTGCACTTATTAGATGAGTTGCTGTATGATGAGCCATAAGCCTTAATCTTCTCTCTTTATCTACCTTACATATAACCTTCATTCCCTTGCTCAGCTCTTTTATAGGCTTATCTGCTATATGTATTACTACATCATCTACTATCTGTACATCCTCTATACGTATATTGTCTATATAGCCCTTATCAGACTCCTGTCCTCCGCCCTCTGGATAGAATGGAGTTTTATCTAGTATAATATATCTATCCTTTGCATATAAGACCTCTGCCTCTGCTTCCATATAGTTCTTATAGTAGAGCTTCTCTGTCTTCTTTATGCTGCTTAGATCTATCTTTAACTCTAGCGCTAGCTGATCCTTGCTCTTCTTATGCCTTTCAGCTATGTTATCTCTGGTGAACTCTCTATATAAGCTATCTAACTTCTCAGGGCTTATATTAGTATACTCTTTTAGCATATGTGGAGTTATTCCATGACTTTCATAAAGCAGCTTTGCTGTCTTAGCATCTAGCTTATCTATATCCTTTATACTGCTAAGTATCTTCTTAGCATTCTCTCTTGTCTTATTATAGCGCTCTCTTTCTATGGAGATTACTTTCTTAACAGTATCTATATTATCAAGAAGCTCCGGATATAAGCCTTTTAGATCTAATGCTATCAGCTCAAGAAGCTTCTCATAATCTAGCTCTATATTATATAGATCGATAAAGTCAAACGCTCTTCTTAATATAATCCTTATATTATAACCCCCTCCAACATTGCTTGGCAGCGCACCATCAGTTATAGCAAATAGTAGAGTTCTTAGATGATCTAGTATTGCATAGGTTGCTTGCATAGGTCTTATTATACTGTTATAGCTGTTAATATCTATACCTGCCTTTGATGTTATCTCATTTATATATCTTTCAGTATCACCTTCAGATAGATCATACATTCCAGAGATGCTTGCAATCTTTGAGTAAAGCTCATGGTCAAACTTTATAGATCCTGTCTTCTCTATATAATCTATCTCATTCTTAAATACTGCCTCATATGCAGTATATCTTCCTGTATAGAACCATAATAGCCTCTCAAAGCCCCAGCCTACATCAACTACCTTGGAGTTTAATTCGTATACCGAGCTTCCATCATATCCAAACTGTGTAAATACGCTATTGACAAGCTCTAGGCCTCCAGAGAAGCTCTCCAAGCATGGTCCAAACTCTGACATGTCATTCATTGCCCATACATCCTCTACATATGTGAGCTTATTTTTATCAACTCCTAATATCTCTGTAAGCAGCTTAAAGTTAAGCTCTATTGTTCTGTCTCTCCAGTAGCCTTCCTCTGGATAGTTAAATGCATGCTGTCCTGCCATCATAAATGATGTAAAGTGCCTGCCACTAACTCCTGCATTTGGTATATCGTTAAATCTTAAGCAGATCTGTGGCACTATTAAAGGATTGGCTGGATACTCAAAGCTCATCTTTCCATGCTCAATTCTCTGAAAATCCTGTATACTTGCTATAGTAAAGTATAGATCTTGCCTCCATCTGCTTACAACAGGGTATCTGCTTATCTCTGTGTGTCCATTTCTCTTAAAGAAGTCTGCAAATCTCTGCCATAGCTCATAGTAGCTTATATCTATAGGCTTACTCTTAAAGAATGAGTAGCTCTCATGCTCCGGATCTCCGCACAGCTCTCTATCTGCATCTAATGTCCAGAAGAACTTGCCACATAGCTTACACTGCTTTCTAATGAAGCCTTCATCTTCAAACAGCTTCGTGCTATAAAACTCTTTATATCTATTAGAGAAATCCTTTCTTAATGACTCTTTATCTGGAGCTTCCATATAGATCATTCCTCTTTAATGGAGTAATATTACATATAGCTCTTCTGTAGAATATGCAGCTCTTACACTTCCATGCCTCATTCTCACTCACTCCCTTAGCCTCTCTATCAGTCTTCCAGTACTCAAGCAAAGATCTCAGCTTATCTTCTATTCTATCTCTTCTATAGATTACATCATACCTTTCTAATACAGATTCAGAGTCATTTCTATCTATATATCTTATACTCATTCTATCGCTAAATCTTATCTCATTAAGCTCATTTATGAACTCTTTAAAGAGCTGCTTTATGCTATCTATTCTAGGATCTATTCTATTAATATCTTCTATAAAGCGCTCTCTTACAGATAAGCTGCTTAATCTAAGCTTACTCTCTAGATTATTCATAAAGCTCTCTCCATCTATTCTCTTCAAAGAGTCTATCATATATCTATAGATATTAAGCTGATATGTATCCCTATTTAGATATGCTGCTATCCTACCATCATTAAGCATACTATTAAATATCTCTGTACTCTTGGTCTTATCCTCTACTATTACTAGCTCGTTATTAAAGAAGCTTAGCTGATCTATCTTTCCTGCTATTACTAAATCATCTATTATCGCATATATAGGAATCTCTCTTACACTTCCTATCCCTCTATCTTTCAGGACCTTAATTCTATAGTAAGCTGTAAATATAGACTTATATAGCTGCTCCTTCCTATTGGTTGCTTTAATATTTACTGGTATACTAACGGCCTTTTCTAATACCAGATGTACAGATCTGCCGATCTTCATACTCTCTGTAGCCTCTTGCGGATTCATTATAGATAGCTCTAATTGCTTCTCACACCATATCTGCATAGCTAGATCGGTTACATTTATATGATCTTTCTTAAATCTCTCTATATTAAGCATAAAGATCTTCTAAGCAGTAGATCTAAAGCGGCTGCTATATACTATTTATTATAATAAAGCTTTTAATCTAACTACTTCTTAGCTATATATCTCATAAAGATGTAGTAGATCATATACAGCGCTATAGCGAATGCCGCTAGCATTACAGCTATTACAGTGTAGCTGCTGCCAGATGCGGTAGAGTAAGCCTTCCCTAGATAGAATCCATAGTATATAAGTACTGTATTATAAGCTACTATTCCTACTGCAGAGTATAGTATAAAGTCTTTTATACTCATCCTAGAGAAGCCTGCAGGAAAGCTAACTAGACCTCTCAGTAAAGGTATAAATCTGACAAACAGTACTGCTGCCTTTCCATTCTTATTGAACCATCTGTCAAAGCTGTCAATGCTCTCCTTGCTTATATGTAATCTTCGACTATGTTTATATATAACATCCTTTCCTATAATGTATCCTATATAGTAATCTATAAGTATGCCGATTATAGAGCCTATTACTGAAGCTGCTATAGCAAGATATATATTTAAGAGGCCTTGATATGCAAGAAATCCAGATAACGGCAGTACTACCTCGCTCGGTATAGGAACTGAAGCAGACTCTAGAATCATTAATGCAATTATGCCTATATAACCGTAGCTTTTTATTATTGATGGAATATAGCTTATAAAGCCACTTATTATCGAAAGCAATGCGAAGTAGCTCATAATTATACTCTAGATATATGATAAGTCTAAGATAACTTATTAAAGAGTTATGCTATTAATCATTACTTATGGCAGTAATAAGATGTGAAAGATGTAATAGAGAGATAGTTCACTTTGATGTTTGTAACTACTGTGGTAAGAAGATCTGCAGATACTGTCTAAAAGCATCTCAGAGAGGAGTTGTTAAGGCGAGAGACAGACTAGCTATATGCAAGAGCTGCTGGACAGATATTAGCAAGAGAAAGCTATACAAGCATAGAGAAGTAATCTTTAATGTAGATTATGATGGAAGCATAAGGCAGATAGCGTAATTTACTTTTATCTATATGATCTATTAAGATCCTCTTTCTAATCTTTATAATCATATTTAATAAAGCTTTAAGCAGATAATCTATCTGATGGGAATGCGTATTCAATCATCAATAGATCTACTAGTTGCTTATGGTGGTGCATTACTAATAGTAACTGCTGCTCTAGGCCTCCTATTTATAATAGTTAACTATGATTATATATTTACTCCAACATCTTGCGGATTCTCGATAGGCTTTAGCTGCGATTATGACTATGTCTTACAGATAAATAACTCTGCAACCCAGGTTATATTATATGCAAATAATATAGAGGGCTTATATATGAGTAGCCCTTCGCTAAAGCTACAGCTCGGTAATACAAACTATAGTATAGGATGTATACCTAACTTTATAGCTGCTGGAGGCATAGTGCTATGCGATGGTATAATAGATAAAGGTATAAGCCCAGGAACAGAGTTTTATGCAAAGCTATATCTGACTGCACCTACGTGCTTTAACAAGAACTGCAGCGATGTAGCAATAAATACTTACTCTGGGTATATGTATGCAAGAGCTACACATTACAATGCTCCTGTAGTGCTGCCATTATATATCAATATAACAGCTAATCAGACATCTCTCTCTTTAAATCAGTATGCTAAGATAACTATATTCTTAGCTGGCTTCGATAACAAGCCATTGCCAGGAGCAAGTATAGTTGTTAGCTCTAATGGTGGCTTCTTAAGTAGCTATCTACAGAACACTAACGCTACAGGATATGCTACAGTTTACTTCCATTCGAATACTGCTGGCTCTTATGTAATAAATGCCTCTTTCTATAATATATCTAAGTCAGTAGTGATAACAGTCAGCTAATTAAGCTCTTTGATCTAGTGAGCAAGCTATATGCATTATTGCATCATGTAGCTATCAAGCTTATAATCATCTTGTATAAGACTATGGATCTGAGGAGTTATACTAGCTGCCTAGCTCAATTAGAAAATAATATTATCTCTCTATATATCTAAGCCTCTAAGATAATTTAAGTAAAATAATTTAAGGTTGTACATTTACTATAATAACTTCATTAGCCCCAGGTGGGAATTGAACCCACGACTTCCTGCTTACCATGCAGGCACTCTGCCACTGAGTTACTGGGGCAGTGCTACTAATAATATATTCTAAATCTAAAAAGATTTATTAATATAGCCTAATAATTCTTGACTAAGTTGTTATAACATAGAATCCTTCTGTAGAGTAGCTTGGCATACCACCATTACTCATAGCCTCTCTTACTAATATTATAGCGTAATAGCTCTTACCAGGACCAGCATTAGCAATACCAAATCCTCCTATATTATCCATAGAGCTGCTGCTTCCGCTACATATCAGATCTCCAAAGTTTGATAGGTTAAATGAATTAGAGTAGTATAGGCTAAAGTTGTCATAGTATCTAAAGGCAGTTATCTGAACCCATCTATTATGTGGTATACTAGCGCCATTGCATATCTGATTTATGCTACCATTGTAGTAAGATATGGAATGCAAGTTAGAGAATCCGCTAGAGAATATATAGTAATTCCCTATATTTGATTGTATATTTGTTAATAGACTAGCAGATCCTGCACCTTTCTGATATACTAAAGCTTGCATTATATATGAAGCTCCGAGGTTAACTCCGCTATCCCATGTAGATAACCAGCTAGTTGGGCCCCCTGAAGGTCCTGACTCTAAAAGTATAGAATGATTATATGGGGTTGGCGCATTACTTACTATAGTTATATTTCCATTGCTTGGTATGTAGTAAGTTGGCAGTATAGATGATCCATTAAAGTACATATTAAATACGTACTGGCCATTATCATATATGCCATATACCTTAGATAGATATGGATTCTCTCCAGCAAATACTTTATCATAGTTTACAGATCTTGGAAGAAATAGGATGCTAATAGTCTTAGAGTCACCAGAGCTCAAGCTAAATGGCAGCTTTACAAAGAATCTTGCTATTGATGAGTTATCTGAGCAGTTAGAGAAGCACCAGCTATGTAGTATATCTCCATTATAATAGAATCTTAAATTTCCAAGATTGCTGCTTTCACACTCCTTGTAGTTCTGTGGATCTATGCTTATCTCCTCTTGAAATCCGTAGGGCATGCTTGATCCTTGGTTATTATCTATACTTATATTTAAGATGCATATAAGCGGCTGCGAGCTAATATAGTTACTTGCTTCTACATATATGCTTCCTGTAGATCTTATTGGACTACACGATACGCCGCATAAAGTTGAAGCTACGCTTGTATATATATTATATCTTGCTGTAGGGGTAACAACTCCTGTTATATTAGCATAACAGAAGGCTATACTTCCAGAGCTTAGATTATCTGGCAGACAGCTGCCTGTAAAGTTTCTGTTAAATATAGAGGCTACAAAGCTGCTTATATGCGCATCACCAATATTATTATACTGTAGCTCAACTAGTAATACAGATTGATTAATCCTATATGGATCTAGTACAGCATATATGCAGTTAAAGTTACTATTAAAGCTACAAGAGTAGTAATTACTAAAAGAGAAGCCAGTATAATAGATATATATAAATGCAAGAGCTAGTGTTATTATTAGCAGTACAAAGCTGTATGTTATCAGTAGCTCTAATGTCGCTTGTAGCCTATACATCATTATATCCATAATATCTTTTATATTAAAGATTATTAAAAGATATTCTAAGTTAATAGCTTGCAGAAAAGCTATTAAGGAGTTATGTAAAAAATAGATAATATATCTAAAGTAAATGATTAATATGGACCAGAAGCTTTACGATTATCTTGTAAGGAGCTTTAGCAGCAACAAGAGATATGGACAGAACTTTCTGATTAGTGAGAGAATTGCTGAGGCAGAGGCTGCGCACTCAGAAGGTAAGATAGTATTAGAGGTCGGTCCTGGCTTAGGATTCCTTACAGAAAGGCTCTGTAAGTACTCGAAGAAGGTAATAGCCATTGAGAAAGATAAGAGACTATACAGCATACTAAAGATGTATATGTCAAATATAAGCAATCTAGAGCTTATACACGGAGATATATTTGAGATAGACGAATCTATAATAAAGGAGGTCGATATAGTTATAGCAAATCTACCATATAATATATCAAGTAGATTTATAGAATGGCTGCTTGAGAATAATCTAAGAGCAGTCTTATGCCTACAGAAGGACTTTGTAGATAGACTTATAGCAAAGGCAGGAAATAGAAACTACTCTAGAATAAGCATACTTTCAAATCTTAACTTTAGAATAATAAAGATAATGGACGTTGATGAGTCTGCATTCTATCCTAAGCCCAAGGTGAAATCTTCGATTATATATATAGAGCCTTTAGGTAAGGATATAGATAAAGAGACTTATCATATAATAGAGCTTATAATGCAGCACAAGAAGAAGAAGCTTAGGAATGCAATAATAGATTCTAACCATATACTGAAAATAAGCAATATAACAAAGCTTGCTGATAGTATTAGAGAGAATCTTCGTGATCAAAGGGTCTTTAAGCTAGAGCCAGATGCGTTAGTTGAAGTAGCTAGATACATAAAAGATAATGCAGAGAGATTTAAGTAATTAGAACTTCCACGTCGGCTCTTGTATCTCCTTAAGTATAGCTGCGTTATTGAGCTGCTTCTTTACTATCTCTTCTGCCTTTATACTATTAGACTGACCAAGCAGTATCTTATAATGCATCGGTATTATATAATCTGCATCTATAGCCCTAGCAGCATCAAGAAACTCGTTTAAGTCCATAGTATATGTTCCGCCCATAGGAAGTAGGGCTGCGTATAGCTTACTAAGCTCCTTCATCTCTGGTATGAAGTCGGTATCTCCAGCATGATATACTCTCTTGCCTTCAATATTGACTATATAACCATTCCATCTGTTCTCTCTTGGATGGAACTTTAATCTTTCCTTATTTGTATTATAAGCTTGTACTGCCTCTATCTCTACTCCTTTTATACTTATCTTATCTCCTGGTTTTACTATCTTATAGCTCTTAAACTGCTTATAATCCTCACAGCCCTCTGGAATTACTAATACAGTATCATCCTTATGTAATGCCTTTATATCATCTATGCTGTAATGGTCGAAATGTGGATGCGTAATTAGTATTATATCTGCCTTTATGCTTGTATCTTTCACCTTATAAGGATCTATATATATGGCCTTTCCATCTGCTTCTATCCTAAATCCTGCATGATTTATCCATCTTATGCTATTTAGGTCCATAAACGATCAATTAAAGATGACATCTTAAACTTAATAACACTTATTTGATCTTTTATGAATCTATGTATATACTATATATTTGGATCGAAGTCCAGTCTTACTAGTCTATTATTATATACAAGAAATCTATCTTTCTTGCTAAATATGCCTTTCTTCTCTCGTTCAATTACTCTTAAGTATGCCTCCTTAAAGGGCTTTATAGAGATCTTTGGTACTATAGCTGATGGCTCTATATATGTATCCTGCTTTACAATCAATCTTTTATCTATTGCTTTCTTTGTTATCTTTATATAATTAGCTATTACTGAATAGATCTTTGGGTTTAGTACGAAGCCTTGCTTTCTCTTTACTACTATACTATGCATAAGCATCTCTTCTATAGCATTTCCTCCCTTATTACTATTATATTCTATAGATCCTTCCTTATATAGTTTGATTAACAGCTCTTGATAAGACCTGCTGCTCTCCTTAAAGAGCTCTATAGCATAACCCTTCGTTAAGGATATCGCTTTATCTCCATATACTACAACGTAAGACTTTAAGTATCTACCATTTTTATATATATAAGCAGAGTATAGCTTTACCTTTATATAGTAATCCTTTATACTATATATATCTCTTCTTAAGATTATATCACCTAAGCTTAATCTCTTTAATCTACTCTCATCAATACTGTCTTCTATTACATAGAGCTCCTCATAATCATCTGTCTTAATACTGTTTTTGATGTAGGCTCTATTATCTGTCCCTTGCTCGCTCTTCTTCAGCATCTTTATTATAGAGTCTTTATCTGTTATACTTCTATTCTCCTCTATTAGTCTATTTTGAGATATATGCTGTAGCTTTCTATCTCTTATATTTATTACCTTATTTGCATATCCGAAGAAGTAGAACTGCCCTGGCTTAAGAAGCTTTAAGCCATCTAAGATAGATTCGTCATCTATTATAAATCTTAGAGCATTTATATCATTAGCTATAGTCATCCTTCCTATGAAGCCAAGGTTGCATTGAGAGAGTACATTCTTGCTTATCCTTGAAGGTCTCTGAGTTATAACGAATAGAGATATTCCTCTCTTTCTACCTCTGAAGCTTATATTCTCGACGCTATTTGTTTGAGAGCTAGGGGTCTGAGGTGCAAATATATCTGCCTCTTCTATAAATACAAATATGGGCCTCTTTAATAGAGTCTCTGCCTTATATAGTGCATCTAGCATACTATAACATATCTCTACTTTATCTTCTCTTAGAGATAGGTCTACTATTAGAGATAGATTATTCTCTAATATGCTTCTCATAAGCGCGTCAAAGCTTATATTAAAGTCGATATCTCCGTTCTCACTAGATATAATAATAACATTATCTGTCTTTATATTTGTGTACTCTCCTTCAGTATCAAAGACTATGAAACTTATGTTATTCTTAATTAGCTCTTCTAGGATTACGCCAACAAGATAAGACTTTCCAGATCCTGATTGACCTATTATAAAGACTCTGGAGCTTGCAAATATATTTGCATCTATAGGACCTATATCCTTAGATATATCTAGTAACGCCATATATCCTATATGACTTATTAAGCTTATATAAATATTTATTAACTAAATAGATTATTATATTAAGATAATGCAGGGGTGGCAGAGCCTGGCCAAATGCGGCGGGTTGAGGTCCCGTTCCCTTTGTGGGTGCGTGAGTTCAAATCTCACCCCCTGCACCTTTAAGCTATTATTATAGCTATAAAAGATAACTAATTTATATCTAAAGATCACTATTTGTGATTATGGATATATATAAAAGAAGAGATGAGCTAGCGCTTAACTTAATAGATAGTCTGAGAGCGCATATATCCTCTATTTATACAGATGAGATTATAACTCATGAGCTACATGATCCATATAATCTCGATCTATTAAGGAAGATATTTATTAACGGAATAAGCGAGCCAATAATAGTTTTAGACTTAGAAGAGCATAATATAGATCATAGATCAATTAGCTATAGATATATGGTTTTGGATGGTACACATAGATATCATCTGCATAGGGAAAGAGGCGAAGACAGAGTTAACGCTATAGTTATAAAGAACTACAATTCAGATTATCTTATTGTTTATAATAAGGATAAAAGCAAGATCTTTGATAAAGATGATCTTCTCAGATACTTCCTAACTCTGGCCTCTTTAGAAAGAGAGGAAGAAAGAGTCGATAATATAAAAAGGTTTGCTATTATGCATAATAGCGATGGTATAAAGATTACGAAGCACTCTCTAATCTTAGGAGATTATATAGCTCCAATATCTATTCTATCAAAGCAGGCCTTAGCTTATCTAAAGAGTTTATAAAAAAGTATTAAAAATAGTAAGATAGAAATCTTAAGATGGACAGATCAAGAGATCTTAACTATAGCGAAGAAGAGGTTCAACGTATATTGAAAGATCTGAATTTTAGGATGGCCTCTGTAGCTACAAATAATCTAATATTAGTTCAAGCAGTAGACAAGAAGCTGGTAGCTAATTTAGTCTCTGCCTATTATAATGGCCACTACTTATTTGAATCTAATCCTTTAATAGTAACAGAGATTAATAGTAATAATAAGTCTAGCCATCTCGCTGTGCTCGATGGTACTCACAGAGCCACGGCAGCATACCTTCTTAGAATTAATAATCTTATAGCAGCACATATTGATATAAATAATGAAAATCTCTTGATATACGGAACTAACTCCACAGAGATACCTAAGCCAGATTTTATGACATTCTTACAAGAGATAGCCGATTCTAATATAAGCCCAAGTAGCTATCCGCCGTATTACTATTGTAATCATAAGATATTACAGTTCTATAACAGATTTAATCTACAGCCTCTCAAGCCTATATATCTTATATACGTTGATGATTCTGGCAAGCATTATAACTTAAAGTATGTTGTAAAGCAGTATTTAAAGCTAGCCAAAGGTAATTTAAGAATAGGTTAATCTATAGATCTTAGAGTCTACATTGTCATATACTAGATTAAATCTTACAGAGCTATTATCTAATGGGCAGTACTGATTATTACATTCAAATAGTAGCTCATAATAGAATGTCTCTGGTGCATACGGTCCTAAAAGGTAAGCAGCATCCATAATGGGCCCATTGCTACTGTTTGAGTATATTACTAGAAAGCCATAGCCTGTTATATTCTTATATCTAACAAAGGAGAATGTTGCATTGTTTATATTATACAGCTCAGTGAAGCTTGATCTATATACATTGCTTGATAGCAGACTAATAGAGTTGCCATTTACAGCATAATAGGATATCTTTATATATCCGTTGAAGCTTTGATTTACTTTGCTTAACTGCAGTATTGGGGTCATATTCGTAATTAATGTCTTATTAATATTTTCAAATAAGATTGGATCTAGGAAGTAATATACGCTATTGTTTGATGAATAACTTTCATAGTATATACTGCCATACTGATTTAAAGGCACACTCTGAATACCTCTTTTTGCAGCATCGCTACTGCCTAGATTTGCTTCTTGTGCTATACCAGCAAGCTCATCCAACCAGTAGTATCTAGCATATATATAATCTGGCTTATGCTCTAATATGAAGCTAAGATTATCGCTATTATTACTCAGTAGCTCCTGGGCGAACTGCTCTATATATAATCCATTCTGACCACTTACACTATCCATTAAGCTCTGCCTCTCTCCAAAGCCTTCTATAACAGAGCCATCAGGCCAAACTGCTAAGAAGGTTGCATTTAATGCAGTATTATTCCTTATCCAGCTCATCGCCTGCAGAGTATACGTATTTATATTATCTGCTTGGAATGCTTCAGCATAGACTATATAGTCAGTAAAGTAGAGCTGATATATTAAAACAGCTATAACTAAAAGCAATATAAACTTATTTGAGTATCTTAAGATAGATGAAGCTCTCTCTCCTATTATTAGATATATAACATATATAGACTCTACAGCTAATGCTGCAAGTATCGCTATTGGTACAGCAACTATCGAGTTAAATCTTATAGCATTTAGCTGAAGGTATAGAGTTATTATAAGATAAGCAAGTATTACGAAGTAACCTTCAGTAAATAGCTCTGGAAGCATCTTGTTGCCATTATATCTTCTGTAGTAGATATAAAGTAGCAGAGGCGCTACTAAGCCTAAAGGCATTAGCAGTATCTCTAATCCAAAAGAGTCGTATATGAAGCTAAAATCTGGCTTCTGAAGCTCCTCAATAGATTCTGTAAGCCCGTTATTAGCTATTACTAAACCATCTCCTGAGGCTATCGTTAATAGGTACTTACTAAACAAGATAGTGATTATTATAACACCCAATATGACTATAGAGGCTAAAAGCTTGACTCTTCCATAAAGCAGCTCTATCTTTATATGCTTAAATATGCTCTTATCTCTATTCTTTAATGCATAATAGAGTAAAGCAGGAAGCAGTACTACTGGTATATAGAATATGAAGAATCTTGGACTAGATAGGGCTTGCTGAGCCCTTATGAAATTTACAAGCATCAATAGATGCTGTATAGCGTAGATCTCTATTATAAGTATTGCAGCAAATAATACAAATCTTAACATATCTGTATTATCTACTAAGAAGTAGTATATAGAGAGTATTATTACAGAAAGCAGAATTACAAAGTACATATATGGAGCTCCATTCCAAAAGCCAAATCCAACGCCTATTACAAGATAGCTAATAGCTAATCTTACTAATGCCTTCTTTCTCAACCAGCTATTATTCTTATATATATAGAAAGCATCTACTAGTAAGATCAAGCCTACTAATAAGAATGATGTTATAAAGCCATCTCCTCTATAAACAAGCGCTTCAGTTCTAGATATATCTCCAGCAGAGAATGCTACAAATGCTGAAGCTATTAAGGGAATCAATCTACTATCTCTAAATACCTTTCTTGTTAGCACATATGTAAGCAGTATATCTAATATACCAAATAGTATTGGGATTATTCTCATAGTTGTATAGTAGCTAATACCAAATACATTTAGTATAAGCCAAGGTACAATAGTTACATAGTATAGACCCTCTGGCTCTGTTATCTTATTGTGTGTAGGAAATCCAGATAGATTGTTATACTCAGGTATTGCAAGATTGTTCTGAGTTATAGCCTCTCTTATTACAGAGTAATGAAAGAATCCATCTGGCTCGAAGAAGCCTTGATACTTAAGTAGAGATATCCTTAGTATTATACCTAATATAACAAAGATGATAATAGAAGATATTATGGCTATCTTAAATGAGATCCTATTACTAAGATAGCTATCTTCTAGAAAGATCTTTTTAGGATCAGCATACTTTGGAGTAGAAGATTTTAGATTAGTACTTTCACTCTTTCCATTAACCATATTATTAGCATTTATATTATCGATCTCATTCTTGTTTTCATTACTTCTATCATTCATAAGATCTCCTTAAGTTCAATGACATATAAGATCCTCAAACTAATTTTAAAATGCTAAATTGAAGTAAAGTATTAAAGCTCCTATTATAGATCTAACAGATTTTTAATTAAAGATGCAAATATTATTTAATCTGATATTCTATAATTTCGAATACGCAATTAAATTAAGACAGATTAAAAAAAGAAAGATATTTTAATCAAAGTAATATAATATTATCTGATAGAGCTTTAACATCAAATAAATCAAAAATTTAAAGATCATACAATTAGTATAATCTTTATACGAGTTATGCAGAAATTGAGTTTGACAATTATCAAACAATAAAAGGCAATTTATAAAATAAATTTTAAGTAAACCATTAATATTTAAATAGATTTCTTTTTACATTATTAATCAGTGAATATTTGGTGAAAATGTATGAAAAGTCTAGGAAGTAAGAAGATAGCAGCTGTGGTTGCTGGTAGCGCATTGTTAGCTGCTAGCGTAGCATACGCAGTGCCAATATCCTATAACAACATACCAATAATAGGATCAAATGGACAGCCATTAGTAAAGATAGTAGTAGGAAACTCAGCAAAGCCAATTGACGCAGTCTCTGCAGGCAACATAGCTGCAGCTATAGGAAACCTAGCATATGGAACAGTACCAGTAACAGCATCTGTAAACACAACAATGGCACAATCATTACTACATGTTGTTGCAACATCCTCAGCATCATCAACACAGATAACAAATGGTAGTGTATCAATAAACGTAACAGGAGAGGCATTTGCAAGAGGTAGCTATACATTCGATGCATTAATAGGCTCTGTATTAAACAGAGGTGTTAAGACAGGAAATCCTGCAATTACAAAGGCAGTTGGTGATAACTCAACAGCAGGCTATAACAATAGCCAGAATGAGGTAAATACACAGATATATAGCCCATATGCATATGCAGGTTATGTACCAGTCTCAATAACACCAACAGCAGCAACAAACGGTGGTGGTGTAACATTCACAACATTCAGAAATGGTAGCTATGACGACATACTAAGAATAACAAATACACAGTTATCAACACTATTAAGTGATTTTGGGAACTATGGTGAAAATGAGTATCTATGGATAACTGGATTCCCAGTATTCGATCAGCAGAAAGGAGTAAATAGCTTTGCACTATTAGATGCTGCAGGTGCATATCAAGTAACATTTACGAAGCCAATTCCATTAAAGAATTCAAATAATGGAATAAACTTAGCATCATTCATGTTCTTAGGCCAGAACTGGACAATAGTAAATGGTAGTACAAAAGGCTTATCACAACAACAATTAACCAGTCCACAGAATGTAGTTGAGGGTGGAAGTTTAGAGTTAGCATCAGCAGTAACACCATTAACTGCAGTTCCAGTTGGAGGAGCATTATATGCATTTAATAAGACAATAAAGGTAGTATTACAAGGAATTGGTCAAGCAAACTCTAATGGAATAAGCCCAGCATCAGTAGCAGTCTATTATCATAATGGATCAACACCAACAAACCAGACAGTAATATATCCAGGAACTGTATATCCATTTAATGTAAGCAACAATAAGTTCTATGTATATATAAACCAGACATTCGCAGGAATATCTGGAATTCAATATGCAAAGATGAGAATATATGCAAATGTATATAACATAACAAGTGGTAAGCAGTTCAATGCAACATATGATCCAAATTGGTATACAGAATTACTATGGACAAATTCATCAAATGGTGGTACACCAAATGCGCTATATTCAATTATAATATATAACACAAATGCAACAACATTACTACCAGGCCAATCAATAACATTTGCAACACAGCCAGCATACTTAAAGCTAACATTTGCAGGTGAGACACAGACAAGCGGAAACTTCGATCCAATAACAATAACATCGACATACGCACCACAAGTGACATATGAGAATCCTGGTGGTGTTGTTACTCCTCCAAGTGCTGCTAGTGCAGCCTCAGTCAATGTAACTGCAATAACAGAGCCAGCAGAGGAGCTTGTAGTAACAAGCAAGATACCAAACGCATTCCAGTTTGCAAATGAGCAGAGCAATCAAGTAACATATGATCTAACACCATATGCGCTATATGCAGAAGGTTATAACGGAAATACAGCAGGGACAAGCGGCAGTACAGTAAATACATTATATGCAACAATTAATGGTCTCGATAAAAATTCAAACGCAATACTTGGCAATTATATAACACCAAGTAATCCATTAACAGTAATAATTAAAGGTTATACATCAAATGGACAGCCAACAGGTGCAACATTGACATTCAACGGATATGGAATAAACCCAACTAATGGTGAAACTACAAGTACTTCAATATCAGCAGCATTTGCAAATGTAACAGAAGTACAGCTCAGCAGACCAATACCAGCAGATTTTGGTATATCAGTATATGAAGGAAATCCAACAACTCAAAAAATATTGCATCTTGCAAACTTAACTACACCTACAACTCCATATATACTATATACAGTACCAGGAAAGAACTATTATCAAACAACAGTTGGAACTAATGTAATATACAACCAGCAGAATGGTCAGACACCAACAACATTCACAATAAGTGACATGAATCCAACACCATTGAGCAATGGAAAACAGTATTCATATTACAAGTACAGCATGCAAGAGTATCCAGTACCATTCTCAACATCTAAGTCAGATTATATATCATTTAATGTAGTAAACTCAACAGCAGGAACACAGTCAGAGCCATTATTCATATTGAACTATTCTGCAGCAGGAACACCAAATAATGTCTCATATACATCAACACAAGGCACAACAATAAACGTACAGCCCGGATTCAGAACAGAAAAGGGTTCTGAAGTTGCATCAATAACACCATATTCATTAACAATAGATATGGCGAAGGCAATAGATGAACTAGAATTTGTAGTAGGACCATCAAATGCAACAGTAACAAAGCAAGTACATACATATAACTTCACAGTAGGCCAGAACTTAGGAGTATTAGGACTACCAAATGCAACAGTAGTAAAAGTAAATGGAAAGGCAGTAGCAGTACCAACAAACTATACAATAGAAGGCTTAGACAACTTATCTAAAGCAGTAGTAACAACACCAGCACAAGCAGACCAAGTATATTCATTAGAGAATCTATTAACATCATCAACACCATTAGTAATATTAGCAAATGAAGCAACACCAGGAGGCTCATATATATCAGTAGGATCTGGTTATGTAAACGCAGTAAGCGCTGCAGTTGAGAAGCAGTATAACTTAACAGTATCACCAACAATGAACAATGGCAAAGGATACTTAGTACAAGCATTCCCATCAACACAGTATGGCTCAGTAATATATGTAGCAGGATACTATGGAAACCAGACATTAGAAGCAGCAGACTCATTCATACAGCAGCTATACAATTTAGCAGCAAGCGGTAGCTAAATTGTATAATTTCTCTATTTCTTTTCTATTTCTATTCTTTCTATTAATCTTTCTATCAAGCTCTCTTTTAGAAATTGAAATATTTATAAGAAGTAATTAGATATTAGCGATAGAATTAGAGCTTCTCAGTAATAGTTTAAAAATATATCGATACATAATATTTAATATGGCAAATACATCTGCAGCAATAGCATTGGTAATTCTTATAATAATCCTTATCGTACTAATAGCAGCTTCAGGAATCTTTAAATTAGCAAATAAATCTACTAAGCAAGCCAGTAATACTATAAGCAATACAACAAAGTCAAATAATACTTCTATACAAAATAAAACTTTACAGAATATAAACTACACAAATTCTAGCAGACTTCAGTACTGCAATTCATTTGAAGCAATAATAAACTATTATAATACAACTGAATCTTTTAGATGCTATTCTCCATCTAATACTAGCATAGGAGTATGGACATACTCTGGTAGATCGCTATATATAAATATTACAGTATCTAAGCTAAATCAGACGAATAGCAGCATCCTCAACTACTCTTTTGTTGAATCTCCAGATATATCTCTATTTGATGCAATAAACCTTACAAAAGGCTATTATAGTATAATAATACATAGCTCTAATAGATATACATACTATCCTGTCCAGTATCCTTATGTTATAGTCTCATTTAATACAACTACAAAGCCTGCCTATAAAGTATACAACTACATATACAATGGAAACTTTCAATCAGGAAAGCTCTATGGTTGGATAACAAATGGCTCTGCATTTACAGGATCTTATAATAAGAACCTTACAGATAGCAATCAGCAGTTAAAAGAGCCTGCTAATATAACATATGCAAATGATAACTATTGTTATGAAGGTAATCCTTGGAATAATCTATATGGAACAAAGTACTTTATAACAAACTTTAACTGTGGAAGCAACTACTTTAATGGATCTATAACATCATATCCATTTATTATAGATGAACCATTTATAACATTCCAAGCTATAGGCAATCCATCAAATTATACATATATTGCATTAGTTGCAAATAATACAAATCAGAGCTATCTGATAGCTCATATATATACATATAACTCTACAACACTAGTTAGCAACATATCTACATTCAGGAACTTTACTATTCCTGTGGAATCTTTAGAAGGTAAGATTGTTAGATTTAGAGTTGTTAGTGTTATAAGAGGAAAGAGACTAAATCTATTCGCTATATCCAATATAAAGCTATCTCAATCACCTTTAGTAAATCAGGATGCAAATATAAATATAACTGCTGGTAACTACACAGGTTAATAATTTAAATTGAGAATAGCTTTTTAAACTTTAAAGCCTATTATTCTTAATTATGAATACTAAGCTATTAACGTTAGTAGCTGTAACTATATATCTTATATCATTCTTAAATATATCTTATTCGTATACATTATTTCAAGTAAAGAGCTATCTATCTACTTTTATCCCTGGTTATATACTTAATAATAGTACCTTTGTTAACATATCTGAATATGGAAACAGATACTATATAGTTGAGCTGAATAGATCATCTACTAATATTATATTAATAAATGTGACAAAGAATATCTCATTTGTAACAAATACTAATTACATATATAATGTAATAGCTCCTTATTACGTAAAGAAGTACTATCCGAGTAACTTTACAATAAGCTATCTAAAGGATGCGATGCAGATATTTGCATCTCAATCTTTAGCTAATGTAACAGAATGCAGAAATATGACAGGACTATCATACGGCTTAACATGTACTGTAGCTAACTCTTGTGAGTCTTGTAGTCTAAATCCATTCTGTGATGCGAAGCTTAAAGAGTTTGGTGGTGTAAACGGGCCATTTGCATATGGCATAATGGTATTTGAGTCTCAAAGCGATAATCTATCCGCTAATATAACAAGCTATGACAATCTTGTAGACTCATTAAATCAGTATAATATAGTAAATAATCTTCCTCTGATCTCTAAGACTCTTGATAAAATAATAAAGCTGTCTATAAAGCTACCGCAGAACTATATAGAGCCATTACCTTATAACTTTAACCAATCTCTTTTAAGCAACTGCGCACAAGCCTTCTATAACAATACATCAAACTACTCACACGCAGCTCCTTATTACTGTATAGCTATATCATACTGCCCTGCATTCGATATAAACTATACAACATTGTATAATATAAACAATACTTTAAATCAACTCTTAAAGGAGCCATTATCAGAGAGTAATATTAATAGAATAGCAGTAAATGCATCTATAAATGCATTATACTTTATAAGCCCTGTTATAAAGCAGAGAGTTAAGATCTATGATACTGTATTAAATAATGCAACAAGCAGATATAGATATGCTTTATCACTATATCAGAATCTATCAAAGAAGATATACTCAGATAGCTTAGTAGCTCTGCTTAAAGGTCTTAATAGTAGCTACTCTGTTATAGTGGAAAGCGGATATAATCAGAGCTTTGCTAATACTACATTTAACTTTAATCAGTCTTTTAATAGATTGATAGATCAGATCAATAACTACTCAGAGTCTTATAATAGTCTAATTCTAGAGTACAATAAGACAAAGGATGCAGTACTCTTTGCAGAGCTAACCTCTCCTAATAGTAAGCAGGTATCTTCGTTAAAGAGCTCATTTGATAACATCTCCGCTCTAATCTCAAGGCCTATAAGCTACTCAGCTATAACAAATATCTCGAAGAATCTATCTCTAATATATACAGATGCCTTTAATCTAATAAATACAAGTACGCCATCAGCTTTATACGCTATAACGGAGTTTAATAACGCTATAATGAATAATATAGATATAAGCTTATACTACAAGAATATTCTTTCTGTACTGCTAATACCTTCAATAGTCTTTATATCTTTAATAGTATTAATAGTTATATTCTACTTAGCTACTTATAGAAAGCTAAAGAGAAAGAAGAAGATCACATTAACAAAGAAGGTTGTTAGGAACTGGCACATGCTATTTACTATACTTGTAATAGCGAGTATAGTAGTAGCAGCAGTATTATATCTTTACATAAGCAGCCTTTATAAGGAGTACTCATTCTACTTATTTATAAAGGGATTAGAGAGTAGCAAAGCGATTGCGTTAAATGTATCTACATTAAGCTCTAATCAATGTATAGTAAACCTTACTGAGACTCTTAACTCTATAAAGCCATTATACACATACAAGGCAGGATTATGCTACTCTAATAAGAGCTTCTCATGCAGCTCAAGTAACTTTTCGTATCTTACTGTAGAGCAGGGTAAGAGCTTTAATGCTTATTATAAAGGATTATACGCTAATCAGGGCTTCATAGTATATAATAATACATCAGAGCTATGTAATATCTCTGAAGCGCTAGATGCAATAAGGTAGAGTGTTATACTATGAATAATAGTCAAGAGGATAATAAGAGTAGAGAGCAGAGTATTGAGAAGGATATTAAGAGAATTAATAATAAGATACTGATAATAGCTGTAATTGCTATTGCTGTTATAGTATTTACAGCAGTATACTACATTAAGATAAATAATTTAAGCAAGCAGCAAGTACCAATAACTCAGTTTATAGAGGGCTACCATGCTGCAAATAGGCTTAGCATAGTTATATACTACTCAAACTATACGCAGCTAGCAAAGGAGATAAACTGCGAGACACTTCTAATAGAGAGCATAACAGGTTCAAAGAATCAGCTTGTCCATCTATTTCCACAAGATCTATATCTTTATGTTATAAATAGCACTTCGTGCAGCTATAGTCTAAATGGCACTTATGGCGCTATAAATCTTGTAAATACAACAGCAGAGTCATGCATGCAGCAGTACACTAAGCATCCATATATATTTATAAACTTTAGCAATACTAAAAGTAATGTATCTATATATGCATCTTCAGTATATATAGAGGCAAACAGCTCTTATCTAGCATCATGCCCTATAGCAGAAGAGATATAACTTTATATTTATAATTATATTTAATATAAAGTGATTACTATGTCAGATATATTAGATACTGATCAATCAGAGCTTGTAAAAAGGCTTGCAGATAAGCTTAAAGAGATAGATACTATAAAAGCTCCAGAGTATATTAAGTTTGTTAAGTCAGGAGCAGGCAGGGAGAGACTTATTAACGATGCAGATAGCTTCTGGTATATAAGGGCAGCATCTATACTAAGAAGATTATATGTAAATGGTCCAACCGGAGTATCAAGATTTAGATCTATATATGGTAATAAGAAGGCTCATGTTGTTCACAGAATGCACCATGTGAAAGCATCTGGTAGTATAATAAGAAGAATACTTCAGCAGCTAGAGAAGGCAGGTCTAGTAGAGAAAACAAAGGAAGGTAGAAAGATAACAGCTAAAGGCGCTGCTCTATTAAAAGAATCTGCCTTAATAGCTCGTGGTGCAAAGCAATGAATAATGAAGATAATGATGAAGAATTACAAAAGAAGCTTAATGAGCAGCTAGAGAGGATCCAAAGAGAGAGGCAGATAAAGGCTATACTAAGGCAGATAATGGATATTAATGCATATGATAGATTATCAAATATAGCAATAGCAAATCCAGAGCTCTACTCAAAGGTTGTAAATCTTATACTGCAGCTTTATCAGGCTGGTAGAATAACTTCAAAGATAACAGAGCAGTATCTTTTAAGGCTATTATCTCAGCTTACATTTAAGCCAGAGCCTAAGATAGAGTTTAAGAGAAAGTGAGTGTTATGTCAAAGAAGGATCTAAGTAAGAAGAGAAGCTTAAGGAAGCTATATCTTAATGCATATGGTAAAAGACTACCTGTGTTTATATGGTTAAGAACACACAGAAGAGCAACCTTTAATGAAGGTAGAAGAAAGAAGTGATGCTATATGCAAGAGAAAGTTATGAATATAAATCTAAGAGGATACTTATCTAAGCAGCCTAGAACTAAAAGAAGAAATAAAGCTATAAGATACTTAAGAGAGCAGGTATATAAAGCAACAAAAGCATCAGAGATAAAGATAGATCCGGAGCTAAACAAGAGAATAGCTAATCAGTACTTTAAGACGATGAGCAAGATAAGCATAGCTATAGAGTATGATAATAATAAAGCAAATGTCTACTCTTTAGATAGATTCAACATAATAAAGGCTGAAAGAGATAATCAGAGTAAGATCTCAAAGGAGAATAAGCAGAAGCAGTCTAATGAGGATAAGGAAGCAAAGGCTGCAGAGAAGCCAGAGAGCAAGGAGAAGAAAGCAGACAATATAAAAAATAAGGAAGAGGTTAAAGAAGCTGAAGATAGCAATAAGAAGGCCTCAGAGAATGAGAAAGAATGATAGATATACATAGATTAGATCTACCGGATGCTGATTTTATAGGTGCATTGACTGCTGTAAATGATAGCATAGCGATAGTATCTAGCTCTATTAATCAGAAGATAGCTAACAGTATAGCTGAAGACATGTCTGTTAATATCTTATCTGTTAATGCAGATACTGATTTCTTTGGCCTATTCTCTAAGATGAATAATAACGGCTTAATACTATCTAATATAATAGATGATGAGATATACAATCAGCTAAAGAGAGAGCTAAGCATAAACGTCTCTATTCTAGATAGTAAGATAAATGCTGTAGGCGCAAATATACTAGCGAATGATAAGATAGCAATAGTGAATCCTAGCTATAATGAGAGATCAAGGAGGGCTATTGCTGATGCATTAGATACGGAGGTAATAAGCATGCGTATAGGCAGATTCAAGACAGTTGGCGCAACGAATCTACTTAATAATAAGAATATTGTTGTAAATAATACTGCAACAGATAGCGATATAGAGATACTTAAGAGCTATGGTCTAGATCCTGTAAGAGCAAGCTCTAATGGCGGTAGCTTTAGTCTGGGGCTATCTTTATTAATTAATACTAATCATATTATTATAGGAAGATCAACAACAGGCTACGAAGTAGCTAAGATTCTTGAGGCATTTGATTAGTGATCTATATGGATAATGATCTTAATAAGATAGAGAGCAATCCAGAGGCGTTAGCATATATAGGAGAGCAGTATAAGGCCCAGTATGAGCTAGTTGTAAGGCAGGTAGATAGGCTTATAACAGAGCTGAATAGCATTAAGTCTATAAAAGAGACTGTTAAGAGTATAGATACACTTAAGGATTATGATAAAGCCATACTTATGCCAATAGATAACAAGATAATGATAAATATAAAGATAGTAGATAATAAGATACTTTATAATCTAGGAAGCGGTTACTTTATCGAGATGAATAAGGAAGATCTTTTGAAGAAGCTTGAGGAAGATGAAAAGGATGTAAAGAGCTCTATAGAGAAGCTAAGCAAGAGCAAGAAGGAGCTTGAAGAGGCTCTAAGCTATATAGATCTTAAGCTTAGGCAGCTAGTGAATAAGTGATGTTCAACCTATTAAAGAATAAGATAAAGGAGGCAATAGAGTCATTTAAGAAGGATGAAGAGTCAAAGGATCTTAATAAAGATTCAGAAAGTATTAAGCTATCATTAAAGACAAAGATAGTTAAGTCTATAAAGAGCAAGATAAGGCTTAGCAGTAATGAGATAGCGGACTTCGCATCAAAGCTTATGATATCTCTGCTAGAGGCAGATGTCAGCTATGATGCTGCAGAGCATATAGTTAACTCTGTAAAGAGCTATCTAGAAAGTAATGATATTGAATCAGACAATATAGAAGAGAGCTTATACTCTATTGTAAAGAGTAAGATAAGAGAGATATTAAGTAAGGCAGAGTCAGATATAGATATATTAAGGCTTATAAAGGATAAGAAAGAGAAGCCATATGTGATACTATTTCTAGGGCCTAACGGTGCAGGAAAGACAACAACTATAGCAAAGGTAGCACATATGCTTAAGAGTGATGGTATATCCTCTGTTATATCAGCAAGTGATACATTTAGAGCAGCAGCTATAGAGCAGTTAGAGCAGCATGCAAATGCGCTACAGATAAAGCTTATTAAGAAAGGTTATAATGCAGATCCTGCTAGCGTTGCATTCGATGCTATAAACTACGCTAGAGCTCACGGTATAGATGCTGTCTTAATAGATACTGCTGGTAGACAAGATACAAACAAGAATCTTCTTAATGAGTTAAACAAGATATACAGAATAAGTAAGCCGGATCTAACAGTATATGTAGGAGAAGCAACAGCATCTTCAGATATTGTTAATGCAGTCTCGGAATTTAGTAAGTTTATAAGAATAGATGCTTTAATACTTACAAAGATAGATACTGATACAAAAGGCGGCAGCTTAATATCATTAGCTTATTCTTTAGCAAAGCCTATAATCTATCTTGGAAATGGACAAGATTATTCAGATATAATTAAGTTTAGCTCAGATATTATCATAGAAAGACTTACATAATCTTTTTATAAGCCTAACGGAAAAATTATTAAAAAGTTTATAGCAAAGTTATTATATGCTAACTAATAAGAGTTTTAGACTACAATCAGCAATGGAGTACCTTATGACATACGGTTGGGCATTCTTGATAATAGCAGTAGTTCTAATAGCATTAGTACTATTAGGAGTATTCAACCCAGGCACATTTACAGGAAATAGCTGTATAGTAACATCACAGTTCTTGTGCTCAGGATTAACACCAACAACAACTTCAATATTAATAACAAGCTTTGCACAGAATACAGGATCAACATGGTACGCTCCAACATTCTTCTTAACACCAATGCAGAACTTTACATACTATGAGAATATTGAAGGATATCCGATGTATAACCTCTCTTATCTTCAAGATGATAACTTAACGAGTATTGTATTAGCAATAAAGATTTCTAATGCAACAACACAAGCATACTACTTTGCACCAGCAGGAACAGCAGTATCTGCATATCTATGGGTCGCTTATTCTTTAAATTATACTGCAGATCATAAAGGAGAATGCATAAAATTATCTCCTATATACGAGATAAACAGCACATGTTCTATAGCACCGATTGCTTGTAGTCCAAATACAGGCTGCTCAAAACCTACATGTAAGCAGATAGGAACAGCATACGCTGTAAATACATCATGTATACTAATACAAGTAGGCAGAATAACATATAAATCAGTAGGATAAATTTGCAATAATAACAAATGACAAGCTAATTTAACTTTCAGAAGTAGTAAGATATAAAATAAAAGTAAAAACGATCCAACAAGTTATTAGTACCAGCCTCTTGCTTTCATTGCTGCAGCAACTCTGCTTACTGCTATTATATAAGCAGCATTTCTTGGAGTTATCTTCTTTCCTTTGTCTGCATACTCCTTCTGTGTATTCATCGTATCATGGAATGATCTAGATATTATCTCATCTAGTCTACTATATACCTCATCTAGCTTCCAGTAGTATCCGTTTATATTCTGAACCCATTCGAAGTAAGATACTATTACTCCACCAGAGTTAACTAAGAAGTCTGGCAGATCTAGTATGCCTCTCTCATATAGTATCTTATCCGCAGCTGGTGTTACTGGGCCGTTAGCAAGCTCTAGTACAATCTTAGCCTTTATCTTATCAGCATTATCCTGTCTAATCTGATTCTCTATAGCTGCAGGTATAAGTATATCAACGTCTAGCTCTAGTAGCTCTTCATTTGTTATCTTTTGTGCATCCTCATAGCCTTGAACAGATCCTGTCTTGTCTTTTGCCTCTTTTACTTTCTCGTAATCTAATCCTTTCTCGTTATATATTCCGCCCTTTGAATCGCTTACTGCAACTATATTTGCATTAAATAGCTTCTTAGCCAAGCTAAATGCGAAGTTCCCTGCATTTCCGAATCCTTGTATGGCTATCTTTGCTTTCTTTAGATCTATCTTCTTATATGCTGCTGCCTCTCTTAATACATACATCCCTCCCATAGCAGTTGAATCAAATCTTCCTTCTGATCCCCAAACCTCTAATGGCTTTCCTGTGATCATTCCAAACTTATTCTTTCCTTTTAATGCTGAATACTCATCAAACATCCAAGCCATTATCTGTGGCGTTGTATACACATCTGGAGCTGGAATATCTACATCATCTCCTACAAGATCATGCAATGCTCTAATATATGCTCTTGATAATGCCTCTAGATCTCTATCATTCATTGTCTTAGGATCACATATTATACCTCCTTTTGCTCCTCCATAAGGTATATTGGCTAAAGAGGTCTTCCATGTCATCCAAGCTGCTAATGCTTTAACTGTGCTTAATGTCTCTTGCGGATGATATCTTATACCTCCTTTTCCTGGGCCTCTTGCATCATTATACAAGACTCTAAATCCTTTAAATGTCTTAACCTCTCCATTGCTAAGTCTTACTGGAAAGTTTACCTCTACTACTCTTTTAGGTTCTCTTAGTATTGCATGCGCTGCCTTATCTAGATTCATTATCTCTGCAGCCTCATCTAGCTGCTGCTGTGCTATTACAAATGGATCTAAGTTCTCTGGCATCTACGATCACCTATTCTTAATTTAATCTGTGTCATATTTATTAAAGGTATTTGAGAGATCTTTTATCTTGATAAACGCTAAATCTTTCAAGAGCTATTGCATTTAATATCTGAGAGCTATAAGATCTCTGCTAAATGGATTAAATAACATTAAAAAGATTTTATAAAATGAGAAATCTTTTTATAGATTTACATACAATAAACTACTAATGAGGTGATCAGTTTGAAAAAACTAGGAGAGAAAAGTTTTAGACTACAATCAGCAATGGAGTACCTTATGACATACGGTTGGGCATTCTTGATAATAGCAGTAGTTCTAATAGCATTAGTGCTATTAGGAGTATTCAGCCCAAGCACATTTACAGGAAATAGCTGTATAGTAACATCACAGTTCTTGTGCTCAGGATTAACACCAACAACAACTTCAATATTAATAACAAGCTTTGCACAGAATACAGGATCAACATGGTACGCTCCAACATTCTTCTTAACACCAATGCAGAACTCTAATGTAAGCTCAACAACAAACTTAATTGGTGAGCCAATGTATAACTTGACAGACTTATCAACAGGCCAGCAGGTATCTCTAACACTAGCAATAAGAAATTCTAATACAACAACACAAGCATACTACTTTGCACCAGCAGGAACAGCAGTATCTGCAGATCTATGGGCAGTTTACTCAACAAAGCCGACATCTCTAACACCAGGTGAGTGCATAACTGAATCAACAACCTATACCTATAATAGCAGCTGTGTACTAATACAAGTAGGAAGAATAACATATAAGTCAGTTGGCTGAAGGAAAATAAATTTATAAGATTCTTTTCTTTTTCTGATTTCTTATGTTTTATCTAGCTAAAAGCAGATCTAGATCTAATAGAAGCCTTAAACCTAATCCTATGATTCTTATATCTTTAGCATTTATAATCATAATCCTTGCAGTAGTCTTATTGTCTATAATACTTTATAGTAATACAGTAGATCTAAGATGTACTAGCTTATCAAAGTACTTTAATTGCTTAAATGCATACTATAAGAACAATCAGCTTATAGTGAACCTTAATACTAATATAACTGGATATATAGCGTTTCTCTTATATAATAAAACAGAGATAAATACCACAGAGCTAAGCAATCTTAATAAGAGCTTAGATATAAACTATGTATATAATATTATAGTGCCAAGTCAGCAGCATCTTGTCTTCTATTCTACAAATATCTCTTCTAATGAAAGATACTATGTAGTATATGCTATATGCAACATGTCTATATTAACACCGATAAATAAGCTACCTTACATAATAAGCTGCATAGAAAAGAATAGTAATAATCTAAGCTATGCCTTAGAGCTATATAGATGATCTTAAGATCATTTAGATAGAAATCTCTCAAGCTCTTCTAAAGAGAGCGTATTTATAATCCTATCTTTAGTTAGAAAGCCCCTTCTTGCAGTTGCAACACCATAAAGCATATAGTCCTCATGATTTATATTATGGGAATCTGTATCTATAGAGAACTTAATATTATAATCCTTGAGCATTAATATGCTACTATCACTAAGATCTAGTCTATCTGGAAATGCATTTATCTCTAATGCAACATTATATCTCTCTGCAGCCTCAGCAACCTTAAATAGATCTATCTCATATGGCTCTCTCTGGTTAATCATCCTTCCTGTAGGATGTCCTAATATATTTACAAGATTACTCTCTAATGCCTTTATAACTCTTGCTGTCATCTCTTCTTTGCTCATATTGAAATGAGAATGTACAGAGGCTACAACGCAGTCCATCTGCTCTAATACGTTTCTATCGAGATCTAAGCTTCCGTCTTGCAGTATATCTACCTCTGCCCCTTTCAGTATCTTTATCTTTCCATTAAGCCTCTCATTAAGTCTATCTATCTCTTTAAAGAACTCTATAAACTGCTTCTCATCCATTCCATGAGCAACCTTTAAGCTCTTTGTATGATTAGTTATAGCTATATAGCTTCTCTTTAGAGATAGAGCTTTATTAACCATCTCCTCTAAGCTGTTTGTACCATCTGTCTCCTTTGTATGCATATGTAGATCTCCTTTTATATCCTCTAGCTTAATAAGCTTTGGAAGCCTATGTTGCATAGCTAGCTCTATCTCTCCACGATCCTCTCTTAGCTCCGGCTCTATATAATCTAAACCCAAAGCATTATATATAAAGGCTTCATCCTTGCCTTCTGCGATATTTACCTCTTTGCTATCGTATAGTCCATACTCATTCAGCTTATAACCATTCTTTATAGCAATCTCTCTAAGCTTTACATTATGCTGCTTACTTCCTGTAAAGTACTGAAGCGCAGCTCCTATGCTCTCCTTTGGTATAACTCTTAGATCGCAGCTCAATCCGATCTTTAACCATACTGTAGTTTTTGTATCTCCTTTTACTATAACTCTATCTACCTCTGGTAAACTAACGAAGTAATCCATTACAGCTACAGGATTATCAGATGTTACCAATATATCTAAATCTCCAACAGTCTCCTTCATCCTTCTAGTAGATCCAGCAATATAGGCATCAATAACATTCTTATTCCTCTTAAGCTCATCTAGTATGTTATTAGCTATAGGATATATATATCCTAAGAGAACTCTTCCTTTACTACTTTCATACATCTCTATTGCCTCTTTAAGCTGCTGAATGCTCTTATCTCCAAAGCCCTCTATAGCTCTAAGCTTATTCTCATTTAATGCCTTCTTTAAGTCATCTAGATTCTTCACTCCTAATGCCTTATACAGATTATAAGCAGTCTTTGCTCCTATGCCCTCTATCTTCATAAGCTCTAAGAAGTTTATAGGATACTTCTTCTTTAGCTCATCATACTTTGATATGTGCCCTGTCTTTATATACTCTTCTATCTTATCTGCCATACCTTTTCCTATACCAGAGAGCTTAGTTAAGGCTTCTTTACCTCCTTTATTATATATATCCTCTATAGGAGTCTGTAACGATCTTATCGTCTCTGCAGCCCTTGCATATGCTCTTGATTCAAACTTAGAGGTACTTGTATTCTCTAAGCTTATCATTATAGATATCTCTTCAAATATATCTGCTATTACGTTATTATACATAGATAATAATTAGCTCTAGTAAATAAGATAAAGCTTTTTAAATATTTCATAATTGATATAGAATAATTTTTATATCATTTAATTATGATATAGATTATACAAAAAGGAGAGCATGGAGATAAGTAAGAGCTTTAACAATAGTCTAAACAAAAAGATGCTTACTCAGCTAAGAGACTCGCTTACTATGCTTCTAGAGATACATAGCTATATTATAGATCAGAGCTTAAAAGAAGATATAATATATTATAGCGATAGTTTAAGGATCTATAAGCTAGATCCTCTAGAGATAAAGGCGCTATTAAACTATAAGAATCTAGATAAGAAGAGGCACATTAAGGAGATAGGTATAGATGAAGCGATAACAAGATTTGCTAAAAGCTTAGTAGTTATCTTAAATGGCTCAACCTTCTTTATCTTGATAGATTCTGATTCTGCTGATAACAAAAGCTTAAGATCAGCTTTATCTGAGCTTATAGACAGAAAGAGAATGGAAGAGTATAAGAAATCAGCTGCAGATAATGACAATAAGACTCAATCATCAGGCTCTCAAGATAAAAGCAATGCTCTGGGCTTTAGCATATTCATAAGTAAAGTCCTTCCATCTTACTTTAGGGGTGATGATGTATTTAAAAAGTTACTCTATCCATTTGCAGTTTATGTATTTAGTAGTTTAGAGAAGGGAGAGATTAGAGTTGATCAATACGGATCACCAGATCTTGCTGATAGAATTAGGCAGTATGGTGGGCTTCCAGACATAATAGCAGTAGATATAGATCCTAATAAGCTAAGAGCAATAAATAATAAGATAATACATATAAAGAGTAAAAATATAAAGATAAGTGAGATATTGGGATATATAGATCTTATGCTTGAGCATTCCGAGATTGATAATCAAAGCTTATCTGGATTATTAAAAAAGATCGATAGTGTATTGGAAAAAGATTATAAAGAGTATATTAAACTTAGAGTAGATAAGCTGAGGGGTAGTAAAGATATCTATAATAGCGCTATGGAATGCATTAAGGAGATAGCTAGCTTAGAAAGAGCATTATCTGATAGAGATAATATAAGTTAGCGTGATCATATGCAGATAGTAAAGAAGCTAAATGGCAAGAGCATAGATAAAAGCTATGAAGAGGAGCTTAATCAAATATTAAGGGGGCTGTATGCATTTAGTATTCTTGCTGAGATAGCGTTAAAAGGAGCAATCATAATAGAATCGATTAAAGAAGGAGATAAGGCTGTTAAATTTCTATATAACAATTATGGAAGAACATCCTTTAAGAGAGCAGCAGTAGTTATTATAGTAGAGACTGCTTGTAATGAAGAGCTATCTAGAAAGCTACATAAGAATCTAGATAGAAGAGCCTTTCTAGAGCCTTTACTGATCTATAAAGATAAGAGCTTAGTTCGTGTATACTTAAATAAGAGATGTAGTAATAGAGGGAAGAGCGATAATGCAATCTCGCTGATAGAAAGCATCGTAAAGGCTTTCTATGAGACTGTCTCTAAAAAAGATATATTAATACTAAGAGACGATATCTATAATATCAATAAGCTATCTGTAGCTCTAGGCAGAATATCAAAGATACGCGATAAGATAGTTAATCTTAGAGATACAGCAGAATCAGATAAGATAAAGGAGAGCTATAGCTACTTTGAGCACCTTACACTAATAAAGATGATAGATACGAATACAAGCGAGATAAAGACAGTTGATAACAGATATATAAGGCAGATAATAAGTAGATTAGAGGAGATAAGCAATATTATAAGAGAGTAAAGACGCCTCGGGCAGGACTCGAACCTGCGATCTTCCGGTTAACAGCCGGACGCTCTACCTACTGAGCTACCGAGGCTTCCTCTTTATCTATAAGATCTATAACAATCTCTTTTACAAGTTTAGGGTCTGCTCTCTTTTTAGTTTCTTTTAATATACTTCCTATTATAAAATCTATCGCTCTTATGTTTCCTTTCTTATACTCAGAGACTGCTTTCATATTACTTTCTATATATCTTCTTGCTATCTTCTCTATATCTTCTTTATTAATAGCGTTATAGCTTTTAATCATATCTGTTATATCCTTACCAGTGTCAACATATATCTTAATCAGATCCTTTGCATATGCATCGCTTATCTTATTCTCATCAACGCTTCTTATAAGCAATGCGAATACCTCTGGCTTTACATGAGTCTGATTTATTCTAAGCTTATGCCAGTTGAGGCTCTTCAGTAAGAATGTTGTTATCCATTTAGCTAAGCTCTCTGGATTATTATAGTACTTTAATGACTCCTCAAAGAAATCTGCTAGCTGCTTATCTTTATTTACTAGTATAGATGCAAAGCTCTTTTCTATCTTATAAGATCTAATAAATCTCTCAATTCTCTTATCTGGTAGCTCTGGTAGCTCACTCTTAATCTTCTCTATCAGCTCATCGCTTAGCTTAACGATTGGTAGATCTGGATCAAAGATATATCCATAATCCTCTTCAAACTCCTTGGCTCTTAGCTTTGTAGTTGTTCCAGATACCTCGCTGAAATGCCTTGTCTCTCTTTCAACTCTTCCATTTAGTCTATATGCGCTTCTCTGTCTTATTATCTCATATGTTATAGCCCTCTCTATATTCTCTAAGCCAGATACATTCTTAACCTCTACTCTCTCTCCATTCTCTATAGATACATTAACATCTGCTCTTAGTGCAGCATCTGCTTGAGCATCGAATACTCCTAGATGCTCAAGTATAGAGATAAGCTTGTCCATGAACTCTCTTACCTCTTCCTTATCGCTGAAATCAGGTTCAGTTACTATCTCTGATAATGGCATTCCAGATCTGTTATAATCTACTAGAAGATACTCTGATGTATTTAGATCATTTGTTGGATATAATATCTTTGCCGGATCTTCCTCAATATGAACTCTCCTTATTCTTATCCTCTTGCCATTACTTATCTCAAGATAACCCTCTCTTCCTATAGGGATCTCATACTGCGTTATCTGATAGTTCTTTGACATATCTGGATAGAAGTACGTCTTTCTAGAGAAGAAGATCTTGCTGCTTATACTGCAGTTTAATGCTAAAGCTATCATTACACCATATCTTACTGCCTCTTTATTTAATACTGGCTTAGATCCTGGAAAGCCCATGCATACAGGGCAAGTATTAGAGTTTGGCTTTGCATTCTTTATATTATTATGATCTGAGCAGAATAGCTTAGTCTTTGTATTTAATCTAACATGTATCTCTAATCCTATCTTCTCATTCATAGTTAAGCACCTTCTCAAGGTTTCTAGCAATCCTTATTATCTTTGCTTCATTAAAGTGATCTCCAACGATCTGCATTCCTATAGGCATACCTTCTACTCTTGCAACAGGTATAGATATCGTTGGCATACCTGTAAAGTTAGGACCTACAGTCATAATATCCATTCCATAGACTTTTAGTGGCTCCATACTTAACGCATCCTTTATCTTTGGAGCTATTACAGGCATAGATGGAGTTATTATCGCATCATATCTGCTGAATACTCTCTTATAATCATCTATAAGCAGTTTTCTAATCTTTAATGCCTTAAGATAGAATGCATCTCTGTAGCCGCTCATCCTAGCGAAGGTTCCTAATATTATCCTTCTCTTCGCCTCTTCACCAAAGCCTTGCTCTCTTATAATAGATGCATACTCATCGAATGTTAAGCTACTATCAAGCTGCTTCTGTAGGCCGTATCTTAATCCAGAGTATCTAGCAAGATTTGTAGATGCTTCAGATATTGCAACAATATAATAAGCAGATATGGCATACTTATACATAGGCATACTTATAATATCAAAGCTGGCTCCAAGCTCCTCAAGCTTAGATAAGCTATCCATTATCTTATCTGCTACTCTCTTATCAACGTAATTATAATCATAATACTCCTTTGGAATAGCTATCTTGAATCCTTTAATCTCTTTATTCATACTATCTATATAGCTCTCTTCATTAAGCTTAATAGATGTAGAGTCTCTAGGATCGTAGCCTTGAATTATCTGTAGCAGTAGTGCAGCATCAAATACATCTTTTCCTATAGTACCTATCTTGTCCATGCTATTTGAGTAGTCTATTAATCCGTATCTTGATACCCTTCCGTAAGTAGGCGTTATTCCAACAGTTCCAGTAAATGCTGCAGGCGCTGTTATACTACCACCTGTTGATTGAGCTATAGCTATATGTGGAAAGTCTGCAGCCTTAGTAACTGCTGCTGCACCTCCGCTACTACCTCCAGTAACTCTTTCTTTATCATTAGGATTCTTTGGTATCTTGTATGCGCAGTTTATAGAGAAAGAGCCAAATCCAAACTCATCCATCGCTGTCTTTCCTATGATAAAGCCCCCTGCCCTCTTTACCTTTTCTATAACTGTAGCATCAAATGGCGGTATATAGCTCTCTAGTATCCTTGAACCTGCTGTTGTTCTTAAGCCTTTAGTGCATATATTATCCTTTACAGATATAGCAACTCCGTAGAGAATACCTTTAGACTCAACTGCCAGATTATCATTCAATGTTATAAATGCATCATACTCTTTATCTATAAGTAGAGAGCGCTCCTTAGCTCTAGCTATTATATCATCGAGCTCTTCTCTCTTTAGATTCTGATTTCTCTCTAAAAACGATTCTATAGTTAATAGAATCACCTAACAGTTCTATTTGCCTTTATATAATCATTCTCATTATTAAGATTCTGCTCTAAAGGATTCCAGCTATACTCCTCTGGTATATCATCTCTAAATCTATCAGCAATCTCTATTGGATGAAAGGCTGGCTCTATATCCTTTATCTGATTATCAAGCTCGTCTATTATATTAAATGCATCTATAACGGCATTAAGCTGCTCCTTAAATAGCTTCTTCTCATCCTCTGTTAGAGCTATTCTAGATAGCTTTGCAAGCTTGTCTATTAAAGCATCATCTATCAAGATCTTCATAATGTTAAAGAATTAAATAAAGTAAATTTAAAAAAGATTATAACTCTCTTCCTATGATACCCGTTATGCCTCCTTTTATAGACTTGATATTTACTCCTCTGCTCTCAAGTATCTTTCCTATTGCTCTGGATGTATTTCCATGGTAGCAGATAAAAGGATGATCCTCTAGCTCCTTTGCTTTCTCTGGATGCATATAGAAGATCTCTTGCGGTGAGAGCTGTAGTATCTTACTTTCATCTATTCCTAATAGCTCTGCTATATAGCTCTTATCCTCTACTCCTAACCACACTAATCTCTTTCCTTTCTCTAAAAGAGGCTTAGCCTCTTCAAAGCTTATCTCTTCCATGTTTATATTTATATATACAATTAGATATATTAATCTATCTATCTGCTACTTAACATCTTGTAAAAGCTTTTTATTCTTTATTATTCTATAGTCTATAACAACCTCTAACTCTTGTGGAGAGTAGTTTCTTACAACCCTTTCAAATAAGAACTCAATCTTATAGCCATTTGCCTCCGCATGCTCTAATATCCTCCTCTTTATGCTCTCAAATGGATTGTTTATATCTGAGAATGCATATAGATGCACAGTTGCATTATCTCTGGCTGCCTTATATGCCTCATTAAGGAATAGTAGAGTAGATCTTGGTAATGGCATAACTATTCTATCAAAGTAGCTATCTATAGCTTCTAGATTGCTAAGATCTGATACATTAGCATTTATAAGTATCATTCTCTCCTTAGAGCTTAAAGCTGCCTCTAAAGATCTATTATCTATCTTAGAGTCGAGATCTATATAGCTTATATTGTTAAGTCTACAGTTTATAATAGCGTATCTGTGGCCGTAAGGATTAAGCTCAGCAGAGAGTATCTTATCTGCATTAGTATGCTTTGCTATCTCTATAGAGAAAGGAGCAACGCCAGAGAACATTACATATACTCTTTCATGATCCTTAACTAGGCTGTATACTCTCTTTCTTTCGAATGCTAGTCTATTAGAGAAGAATACCTTTCTTATATCATATCTAAAGATACATCCATTCTCTTTATGCTCTGCTATATAGCTTCTTCTACCATATATATAGCTAAACTCTCTTGTTCTATAAGCTCCTGATACGGCGCTCTTCTTCGCAAGCACTGTCTTTATCCTCTTGTCAAAATCCATTAGCGCCTTAGCTATAAGCTTTGCCTTATCTTTTAATGAGTTATCTATGTCTATAACAGCTATGCTTCCATATATATCATAACCGTTAGATATATGCTTAAGCTCCTCCTCATTTAGATATCTCTTTAGATAATCCTTAAAAGATCCTTTTGTAAGATCCATAGCTTCATAACTATCTATATCTAGAAGCTCTAAGCTCTTTATCTCAGGATCTTCTACATCCTTTATGGACTCTTTAACAGGAAATGCTATATAATCATCATATCGCAATGGCTTTACATTACTAATAAGAAGGTCCATCTTGCTAAGCCTCTTTCTTAATATCTCGCATCTGCTCTTTGGCAGCTTTATAAATAGCATATAGATCATTATTTAATATTCAATAGTATATATAATGAGAATGCAAATAGTATTCCTATGCTTAAAGGCGGTATAGCCGGCAGAGGTCTTCTATATCTATATAGAAGATAGAATGTCAAAGCTAGCCCTAATGCACCTCCAGCTATTAGAGTCAACGGCAGTATAAAGTTATTGCTATACTTTACTGAAGCAACAACTACTGATAAAGGTAATGCAAGATCACCGTTGCCTAAGCCAACTGCAGATACTAGAGGCACATAGCTACTACTCAGATTTAACTTGTTAGATATGCTTTTGAATGACTTATAAAACTCCTTATTCTTCTTTAGATCCTTATCTATCTCATTTAGAGTTCTCTTATCTACACTGCTCTTATCTAGTGCTTTAGTCTCACTAAAGTACAGCATCATAGCAAGGTTATATCTAAATGAGCCCTCTGCTAATGCAACCATATGCTTAGTTATAAATACTGAGACATAATCATAAACAGCCATTATAACTAAGAATATCAGAGAGAAGAAAAAGCCAAAGTATATACCTATGAGTAAGCCTAGTCCAACGCTTGTCATTATAACTATGAAGTTTCTAAGTATGATAGAGTTTATCTTATGCTTTGCTATTATAAATCCTATACTTATAGCTAATGCTATAATATATACATAAGGTAGAAGATAGCCTGCTGCGAATAGATAAGCCTCTCCTAAAAAGCTAGATATAATAACACCAAAGAATACAGTAAGAGTAAGGAGTAGTATCGCTCCTTCCATGAAGTAGTATAACCAAGCGCCATGTAAGAATCTAATAAGCAAGAGAAGTATTATAACGGCTATAATTAGCTCTGATACAAATATTGATATGGAGTAGAGTATATTGCTCTGTCCATAAGATACGCTGCTTAATACTGAGTAAGAAGCATTATTATAAACAAGGAGCATCATAAGAAAGCCTAAGAACTGGACTATTAAGAAAGCAGTAAATACCTTGAGAAGCTCTCTTAGATCTATATCTCTTACGGGCATTTACTCATCTCTATACTCAACTAGCTTTATATAACCGACTCTTGGCTTGTATATCTCTCCACCTTTCTCTAGCTCAAGTAGCAGCCTATTCACTTCATCTGTACTTATTCCTTGCTCACCTGCAGCCTTTATCACATCATCTATCTTAGCAGCTCCACCCTCTTTCTTCTCCATACTAGATATTATGCTCTTAATAATATTTATCTTGCTAACTCTCTCCTTAGGCATATTAGTGGATATTATATCTATATCTATTCTGCCCTCTTTGTCTATAGCAACTTGTCTGAGTACATAATCTAGCAATGATATTGCTCTCTCGACATCACTTATCTCAACCTTATTTGACAGTCTAGCCTTTGCACTTGCCTCAGAGAGTCTTATCAATCCTTCGAGCTGTCTAGGAGTTATTGGAGTTGTATTCATATTCTTACCAAGCTTTCTTAATGTTGTATAGTAGCTTACTATCCTTCCTCTTGCCTCCTCTGTTAATGCAGGGAAGATATTTCTTCTGGCATATGCAATATACTTTCTAAGCAGCTCTCTATCTATCTCTGGCTTTGATACCTTGTTCTGCTCATTATAAAGCTGATCAGTTATTAAGCCGTTATTCTCTGCAGAGATCTTGTGCTGTAGAGTTATATGCTCTGCTATATTTCTATCTAGCTGCTCATCCATCAGATCTCTTATCGGGAATATAAGATCAAATCTTGATAGTAGCGTTGGTGGTATATCATACTGATCTGCAGGATACTTATTAGGATCAAATCTTCCATACTTAGGATTAGCTGCAGCCAGTATAGATGTCTTTGCTGAGAAGTTAGCAACTATTCCTGCCTTAGCAACAGATATAGTTTGAGACTCCATAGCTTCATGCAGTGCAGATCTATCCTCATCAGAGATCTTATCAAATTCGTCTATGCAGACAAGACCTCCATTACCTAGAACTAATGCTCCTGCCTTAAGAGTCCAACCTCCCTCTGAGAACTCATCCTTCTCAGCTACTGCTGTTAGACCTCCAGCAGTTACAGACTTGCCAGAGACGTATATGCCCTTAGGCACTAGGGCTGCAACAGATTGAAGTATTCTTGTTTTAGCACTTCCAGGATCTCCTATAAGCAGTATATGTATATCGCTTCTTACAGGGCTATTATCTATAAGAGATTTATTAGAGTTACCTCCGAAGAGCTGTAATGCTACAGCAGTCTTTATCTCTCTGTATCCATATACAGATGCAGCAATCGAGTTGACTATCTTGTCTATTATATTTGGATCCTTTGCAAGATCCTTAATCTTCTCCTCATCGCTCTTAGTTATCTGTAATGATGCAAAGTCTTTCTGCTTATGTATTAAAGAGACTGCCTTAAGATACATTGCGTATACTATATCCTTGCTTCTGATTGATCTATTCCTTCTCTTATCTATCATCGCAGCTTTTAGAACTCCAGTTACCTCAATTCTATCTCCTGGTAGGACAGAGTTAACTAGATCATCCTCTAGTACAACAGTAAGCTGCCAGTTTGGAACATTTCCTTTTAGTACCTCTAATGGATCTTGAATAGCTATCCTCTGCATATCTATCTTGCTAGAATGATCCTCTTGAATAGCTATCCTGCTATTGCATAATGGGCATTTCTCTGGAAGCTCATCATAATCTAGATCTATCTCTGCCCTATAGCTGCATCCTGCCTTTGTGCATCTTACATTAGCGATTCTTACCTTAGATAGTACCTCTGATCTCTTTACAACTAGCGCATCGAGCGTTATAAGCTTCTCTAGATACTCTGTTCCAACATCCTGAACCAATGGTCTATATATATTCTGATTATAGAATCTGACATGAAATCTATAGCTCTTATCAAGATTCAAGATAGAAGCAAGCGCGTTATCTGCCTCTCTTATTATAGAATCAGGGTTATCAATAAGCATACTAGCAAGCTCTCTGTTATATGATGCAAGTAAGGCTATATCTACATCTAAGCTTCTTCTATTAGGGAACTCTAATCTTATCTCATCTATCTCTTGAGAGCAGTACTGCTGTAAGAAGCTCTTTAAGCTATTTAATATATCTATTGAGCTAGATTCGATCATTACAAGATAATTAATATGCAAAGAGATAATTATTATTTTCTTAAGTAGGACTTAGAATAAAATAAAAAAAGCAGTTATGCCTCGTTCTGATCCTCTAATACTGACTTTACTTCTTCTATAGGCTTCATCAAAGCCTCGTTGAGCGCTGCAACATTATCCTCTATCTCCTTTAACTCATTCTTATCAGCTACTGTCTTTGCTAGATAGTCTATAGCAATTGTTAGAAGCTCCTCCATCGTATTAGTCATGTTTATTATCTCGTTATCCATATCGGCCAAGCTATCCTCATCTGCTTTACTTATAAATGTCTCTATCTTACCTTTAGCATTCTGTAGATTCTCAGTTAACTTCTCGATGCTCTCTTTCATACTCTTTACCTCATCTTTTAATAGATCTATTACCTCCTCGTCTTCTTCGTCCTCATTCGCTTTTGAACCTTTCTCATCTGCCATAAAAGCACCTAATAAAACTTAATCAATAATATTATTAAATGCTTGCTTTTTGGTTCTATATCTTTGTAATTATCATAGCTATAAGAAATAAAATAGATATCAAGCCATTATAGTTTATAAATATCTTATTATTATCTACACCTTTTCTTAATGCTAGATACTCCTCTATTATTAAAGATGCGGATATCACATCAGCTATAAGTATATAGTAGGATCTTAATAAGTATGCGAATATCAGCATAAGAGCTAGAAATAGGCTATGCGCTATCTTTGCAATCATTAGTGCTTTATCTCTTTTCATAGTAGCAGCATAGCTCTTTAGCCCAATCTTCTTATCAAAGTATCCGTAATTTATAGTAGCTATTATATCATTTGCACCAGCAAATAGCATATAACTTATTAGCAGAATATATATGCTAATCAGCAATGGAAATCTGCCATAAGCTCCTATATATCCACCAATTATTCCCAGTCCTATTATTAAGCCTACTGAAAAATGCCTGTGCTTTGATACTATCTTTGTATATGGCTCTATAACCATTATAGCTAATGCTATAAATGATAGCACAAATGCTAGCAGATTTAGAAAATAAGAAACAGCTATAAATACTATAGAGAATATAAAGAATATAATTAAGATCTGATTCTTTGAGAATACTTTAACATTCGCTGCATCTCTCTTTAGAGGATTGAGCTTATCATAATCGCTTCCAAAGTATCTATTAAAGCTCATCGCAGCAGCCCTTAATGTAAATAGCGCTATAGATATAAGAATCAGCTTATATAAAGATGGAATGTATAATAGCATACTTCCAATAAGCGTAAATGTTAAAGAGAATATAGTGGCTCTAGCTCTTATTAGATCTGCTATATCCTTTAGGAGTTTAAAGATCTCCATATCTTAATCATCCTCTTATAGATCTCATCATCATAGCTTATTACTTCTGGGAAATCATCCATATAGCCTTCGGCCTTGCCTTTCTTTGTAGCATCTATGATAAGCTTAGATCCTATACCTGTAGAAAGCTTTAACGGATCTAATGAGTCAGTTATGGTTTCATCTATTACCTTTACATCTCTCGATGGATTTACTCTAGTAGCTATAGCCCATATAACTGCTTTCTCATCTCTTATATCTATATCGCTATCAACTACAATTACTATCTTAGTTAATGATAGCTGCCCAAAGCCTAGTATGCTAAATGCTGCTCTCATAGCATCCCCAGGCAGTCTTTTCTCTATAGATACTATCGCTACTCCTGTAAATACTCCCTCCGGTGGCATATACAGGTCCTTTATAGATTCATTAAGCAGCCTTATAACTGGTAAGCTAGCATCTGCTATATAGCTTGCTATATTAGAGTCTTCATTATAATAGTGTCCAACCACAGAAGCAGCATATATGAAGTCTCTCTTAGCAAATATATGATCTATTGAGAATACTGGATAAAGCTCCTTTCTATCATAATAGCCAGTATGATCCCCAAAAGGCCCTTCATAAACTAGATTATCTGTATAGACTTTTCCAAATATCACAATCTCTGGCTCTATTGGAAATAATGGATAGCTCTTATATCTTAATAGCCTGTTATCACCTTTAATAAAGCTGTAAAAGAGAAGCTCATCTATAGAATCTGGTAAAGGAAATGCCCCAGTTAGGATAGCGTATGGATCACTACCTATGACTGCAGTTACATTAAGCTCTTTCTTATCATAGCTATCAGATCTTCCTCCTTTTAGAATCTGCCAATGCATAGCAGTTGCTCTATCATCTAATACCTGCATCCTATATATGCCCATGTTACTAATATCAGAGCCCTCTGTTATAACTAGAGGCAAGGTTATAAATCTTGATGCATCCTTTGGCCATAGCTTCAATACCGGAATATCATATATAGACTTTAGCTCTGTGTATGTATTCTGATTAAACTCTATAATCCTCTTCTTTAATTTTAAAGCTCTATTGAGGATATTCAGCTTATCAGATAGCTTTAGGCTATAAGGATTTAGTATCTTACTAAATAGCTTAATTCTATCATCAAAGAGCTCTCTTAAGCTTTGAATACTGCCAAAAAGATTCGTAACAACGCTATGCTTATAACCTTTAACATTATTGAAGTATAAAGAGCTAGCGTTGTCTTTATGCTCTCTGCTCTCTATATCAGTTATGCAAGCTATCTCTAGCTCCGGATCTATCTCATCATTAATATAAGTTAATCTCTTCTTATAATTAAGATACTTTAAAAAATCTCTAAAAGTAAGTATGACTTTCATAGTATCAAATTAAGATATAAATATAAAATAATATAAAGCATAGACTTGAGTTAGACATATCTCTGACTCATTAAATTTATTTAAATTAATCTTTCTAATCAGTTATATACTAAGGATCCGTAGCTCAGTTTGGCAGAGCGGCGGGCTTTTAACCCGTAGGTCGTGGGTTCAAATCCCACCGGATCCGCTGTATCTATACGTAAATTATATATATTTGAACTTCTTAAGATAACTAGATATATAATGGCTTGTAAATACTGTATTAAGTTTACATTACTGTCTATTACTTTACTGCTAACTCTAATATATGTAACAAATATAAGTAGCTCGAAATCTATATCTAGCTCTTATAAGTGCTTTGGTGGAGTATCTGCTACTCCTCTAAGTGGCGCTCAAGGCACGCAGTATGTAAACTGCTCAGTTCAGACAGAGATTACAGATACTGGATCATCTAATGAGATAGTACAGCAACAATCTAATTTTCCAGTAGTAAGTAATACTATAAAGTATAATCTAAATAATAATAACTACCTTATTACATGCCCATTTGAGCCCTCTACTATACAAACGCTTTATTACTACTTGCCAGGAAATGAGTTCGCAATAGGTAACTTGTGTCTGTTGCCTAGTAACCTTAAGTTTACTACATGGTGGAATGCAACTTTCAATACATACTGGTCTTCGTCTACTTATGCTTACACTGAATTTAATAGATTAGCAATATACAACCTACTTGCCGGAGGAGATCTGGTTTATGATTATGGTAATGGAAATCCAGCAGTAATTCAAGTAGGCCCGTCTCCACAGTATGCAGGTGTAATAAATCTAGGGTATGCTGAAGAAGCTCAGATAGGTACAAACTTCAATATATCTAACGGTTATAGTACGAGAAGCCTTGTATATCAGCCGATACCTACAGTACCGCAGTACGGCATATGGGAATGGTATGCTGCCTATGCGAACTTTGGTGCAGTATCTAATACGCTGCAAACTACAACAAGTACATTTAATGACATATCTATTACTGTTGAATGCAGCACTACATGTCCTGGATGCTTAGCTTACGTTAACGGCATCTGTGTAGATCCATGTTCTAATACTGAGAGCTGGTCTTGTGGAGTTATATATAATTATCAATCAACAGTAGGGATAGGTGGATTACATAACGTTAACGGAACTGTACCTATAGTAAATAGCAGCTTTGAGAGTAATATAAATAGCTACAACTACTCTTACTACCAGGGTATTATATTTGGTCCATTGAGGCATGTAACTATAGGACAATGTGCAGATCAGCTTGCAGGCGAAGGTGGCGGATTCTTAACACAGTTGGAAAATCTATTTGGAGCTGGTAAGTGCGTAGGCCAATACTCATTACTGCCAGGTTATGCAGCAGTTTATATATTAAATCCAAATCCAAGTACTGGAATAACTTCTGGATATCATATAGCAAAGGTATTTACGCATCTACAAGGTACTTCACAAGATAAAGGAAGTACTCCTGGAGCAGTTGAGGAGGGTAGTGCACCAGGAAATATACTCTTCATATTCTGTTCAACTAGCGCTAACTTCTACACTAAAGGATGTAACTATGTAGCTATGCAAGCCACTACTATACAGAATGAGACAAACGCAACATATTATCCAAATATAACTTATAACTATGGTGCTCCAATAATACAAACATATCTTAGTAATTCTAAGGTTAATCTAAATGAAAGCTATTCTATATACGGAGCAGCGGATCTATTTGGTCAAAATCCCGCAGGTAAGCTACCAATAGATCCTATAAATCTCAGCTCAGGAGTTGGAGCTGTAATAGGAAATCTAAATAACAATCTAACGACTATACCAATAAGCATACTATCTGGAAATGTCTCTGGTTTCAACTTTACTAGTATGGCATTCTTAGATCCAATAGGCCCTGGATCTCCACCACCACCATTTGGGGGCAGCTCTAGCGATAATATCAGAGGTCCACCTACAATTCAACCGGAAGTATATAAAAGTAATAACATAGAGTTGTATTCATTAATAATCCATAACCCTATATCTGCATATGCATCTCCGGCAGGATATATACTTGCATTAAATACAACATCGTCTGGACTATTTGGATTTGGTAGCACTAATTACTATCTTTATTACATAAAGCAAGTACAGAGCGGTATGTTCAACAATTCTAATAACCCATTTGAAGTAGCAGTACCTCCACTTTCTGGAGAGACGAGTGCAAATACTCTGTTACAGCAGTTTAGACAGAACTTCGCACAGTACATAAACGATTCATTCATAGATCAGCTTTCTGGCTATTATATACTCTCTACTGCTTTAGTGGGTTCTACACATTCATCATGGTTTGGATTATCTAACTGGATTATAGATTCAATTGGTAATATAAAGAACTTTAAACCACTAGTAATGACTTCAGATTACGCAGGAGATATAGCGTTAGGTGGATACCAGAATGGCCCGAATGGAGGTAGCGCAGCTGTTGTATTTATAAAGGGTGGAATAAATAGTCATACAAGTGCAGCAGATATAACATTTCAGCAGAGCTGCAATAGCGTATATCAAGGAGTTGCAAATACAATAGGTCTAAGCTTAGAAGGTAATGAATGCCCAGTTACACTTCTATCATTAAGCCCTGATGGCACATATTCATATGCATCTAACTACTTTAATAGCAATATAACAATAATAAACAACGAGCTGCAGACAGTCTCAGGAATATTTAATCTAAACTATTCTCAATCCACCACAGTATCGACATTAAGTGGTTCAACTAAAGAGACAATATATGATCTAAATATAAGTGCATACTTGGCAAATGGTGGCCTATACGGCGTTAAGATACCAGTTCAGAGCGACTGCTATCTACCAGATAATAGCGGATACCATCATGTTTTAGGATATGGCTCTTATGAAGGCATACTATATGTATTAGATCTATGGAACTTTAGTGGATGCGGAGTACAAGGGTCAATACTAATGTTAAGAGAGCTAACTTCAAATGGATCTGCAGAGCTGCCAATAAACGGATTTGGCGTAGATGATATAGTACCTGGAAATGCCTTTATAGGGTCTGGAGTCAACTTCTCATTAGGTTATCCTCCATACGGATGGCCGTTAAGTGCAAATATATCAGTAACTCTAAGTAATGGTAATACAAAGTACTATACTTTCTGTATATCGCAGTGTGAATACACACCAGCAAATACAAATACCAATGGATTCTTACCAATTGGTCCAGCAATATCTGCTAATCCATTCCCGCAGACTGCTGTACCAAATTCTGCTGGATTACAGATTACAGGTGTAAATATAAATATATTCGGAACTCTACCAAAGTCTCTTCATACAGTAGCACAAGTGATAACTGGTCTGCCCTATGGCTTTGCTGTAGAGTCAAATGGAAGCGCTTTGCTACTTGCTCATGTTGATGTAGCAAAGACGCCATATACTGAGTTAGTGCAGTTTGATCCATTGCCCTATAACTATACAATAGTCCAATACAGTAAACCAGTAAATAGCAATTATATATGTTACTTAAATACATCCGTAGATGAACAAAGCTGTAGCTCTGGAGAAGGAGAGACAGATACAAACACAAAAGCCCCATACTATATCCTTTCTCAGCTATACGGTCCTATAACAGTTGAAACTTCCGCATCATCGTATGCACTATCACAAAGTACTCCATTAAGATATCTTTCACTAGGTGCAGGTTTAGCTAGCATATGCCCAGCTGGTAGCTCTTCGTGTGCACCAGCAGGAGGAAGTAGCGGTTCACAGTCTGGTAGTGCAGAGGTAGTATGTGAATCGAATGGTCAGGTAGTCTCAAGTGCATTTGCATACTGCAGCAATTATAAACAATTATTACCTCAATGCCCATCAGGAGATCAGCTAGAATGTACCCCTTATGGTCAGATAGAATGCGTAAATAGCCAAGGCCAAATTTCTGCTCCTACATGTAGTGCTACTTATTCATCTAGCTCCGGAACTGTTATACCTGTGCCTTCTTGTATAGAGAATCCAAGTAATCCAACACCTGGTAACTATATACCGACATGTGCAGTTCCATTATGTCAAATATCAAGTAGCGGATCAGCGAACATTATATGCCCATCATCATCTGGCTCTACAGCTGCAGTAGAATGCAGCAGTACATCTAGCAGTGGAAGTAGCGGGCTAACACCAACATGCTATACATCATCCTCGCAGCAGGTATCTACAGTATCTTCTCTAAACTCTTATGAGAATCTAAGTTCACAGATAGATGGCCAGATATATGTATTTTATAACTATAGCTATAACACAAAGTATAGAATAACTGTAGTACAGAGTTCAATAGTGCCTGACTCTACTTCTGAAAGTAACGCTAAATGCTGTAAGCCATCAAAGCCTACATGCAGCGTTGGTGAGCTAGAATCAGGTCAATGTAAACCAACTCTAAATCCACAAGGTTCATCATATGAAAATGTGGTTTCATATGCTGCATTCCCATTCTTATCTAATAAGGTTGTAGATCAGGTACAAGCAGATACAGTATATATCAAGAACGATCTTACTAACCTGTTCTATAATGCAAGTCTTTACGATAATCAGACAATAATGCCACCAGCTATGATATTTAACATATATACTGGAAGAATACTGGGAGAGTATTTCGTAAATCTTACTGAGAACTCATCTTATGAGAATCCTTATACAAAGCTAATCATACCATTCCCATTATTTGCATATAGTAATGCAACATACACTCAAGTTACTTACGCACAGCAAGTTGGCTCTACTGAGATTCCCCAGTACGCACATGAGGTTGTTAATCAACATCCTCCGATAACTACATTGCAGACTGATGCTGGATACTATAGCATACCTCCTGCAGATATATATAGTAATCCAAGTCTAGTAACTCTTACAGTAAATGCTATACACTCTCCAGGAATTGCATCCTTTGCACTTCCAACAGTCTATAAGATTGTAACTTATCTGTATCAGCAGACAGAGCAGTTTAATAATCCTGGAGGAGCTTACACCTTAAAGCCGCTATATGGATTTAATAGGTTAGATTATAACTTCTTTGACTACTTTAATAATACGTTATATGCTCCAATGTCAGTTGACTTCGCAAACTATACCTATCTTGCAGTCTCAGTAAATTCTATAATAGATTCAGCAAATACGAATCAAACAGACTTATATGTTAGTGGTCAGCTATATCAATGCTTCGGTAGTGGATTAACGCAGTGCAGCGGCGTAGGTAATGCTCCAGTATATGTATATATAGGACAAGATATAAACTATTATAATAGCATAGTAACACCTTACTCTGATCCACAAGATTATGCTCAATATGTTACAGAATGTGCATTTGGCAGCCTCGCTGGAAGATGTCCTGTTGCAAATCCCTTAGAGACAATAACATATAGCGGGGATCTTAAATCTGCTAGCGTATCTTATAATCAGACCGGAATTGAAGAGGCAAAATACATTACATATCAGCCAGCATTTAACAGTATATCTAATGAATGCTCTAAGCCAGCTGGCTATCTATTACAGAAGAAGGTTTATAACTGTAACGTATTTGGATATTACAACTTACCAATAGCAGAGGCACAGAATGGAGAGATGCTTTACTGTGATCCACAGTTCCAGAATGGAACTGGTATCTTAACGCCACAGCTAGGCCTAGCAGATATAGTTACAACGAGCAGTAGCTCAAATACATTAGGTAACTTTTCAGCAGGTCCAATAACTATATGCGGAAATGGTGAAACTTCTGTTATTGTAAAGTACTATGGTAATAATCCGCCAGAGCCGATGCCTATTGTTATAGCAGCTAATCCATATGCAAATCAGACAATAAATCAGATAGTAAGCAATGGTGGAGGCAGCTACTCACCTTCTATAATAACATTCCCTACATCTAGTAATCAGCATATCAACATAGTTACATCGGGTAATCTTCTAGTAGTTTTAGAGTATAACTATACTCTACAGCCATCTGAGACATCCATAGAGGCCTACTATGGTGGATTATCAATAAGCTATAGTCAAGTATCTGTTATTATCTTATTAGTTTTACTAGCAGTAGCATTAATATTAAATTACTATCTAAATAAGAGTAGATGAGATTAGATATAGATATAGCTATAAAGGAAACTTATGAAAGTGGCCAGACATTAAGCTTCATATCAAAGATTATTAATAATAATCTGGTTTACTCTGAGGATAAGCTATTGCTATATATAAATGCTGAGAGTATAGATAATCCAGTACACAGCATATATGTAAAAGCATATCCAAAGCATGACGCTAGCTATGTGAAGCAGCTACTAAGAAGCAAAGATAATCTAAATAAGATATATGAAAGTATAGATACAGATAGTATAATGCATAAAGCCATAATGTCATATAAAGGCTTAAGACTTACAAAGTCAGATCCTGTAATAACAACTATAGTATTCATTATATCACAGTTTAACAATATAAATAGAATCAGAGGTATAATAGATAAGCTATATAGCTATGGAAAGGTTGTAAAGCTTAATAGCAAGAGTTATAGGCTATTTCCTGATCTATACACACTTGAGAAGATAAGTATTGAGAGATTAAGAGAGATTGGCTTGGGCTACAGAGCACCATATCTATATAATGCAGTTAGATATATGCTTTATAATCTAGATATGTACTCTCTAGAGCATAAGAGCTATGAATATATAAAAGATGCATTAATGGATATTTACGGCATAGGAGATAAGGTCTCTGATTGCATAGCATTATTCGGTTATGGAAAGACAGAAGCATTTCCTATAGATACATGGATCAAGAGAGCAATAGAGCGGCTTTACTTTAATAATGAGAGGTTAAAGATCTCAAAGATAAAGGAGTTTGCATATTCTAGATGGGGGAGATATGCTGGTTATGCTCAGCAGTATCTATACCATCTTTCTAGAATGACTAAGCTTTCTATCTGAGATAAGCATAGCAAGAAGCTTATCCTCTAAAGATCTTAGATCATCCTCTTTAATGTCTTCGCTATTAAGGTATCTAATAATCTGTTTATATATAGAACTGTCATCTATAGCTCTATTTAGATACTTGTTTATAGCAGGTTGTGATATGTTAAGTAGCTTAGATATATAGACTTGAGAGAACCCCTTCTTAATAAGATACTCTATTATCGCCTTTCTTATAATTGGTTTATACCTCTTATTTATGTAGCTGCAGTATAGGAAATCATCCATGCTTATCATTTTAATAGCTTATATCTATCAAGATACATATTTGCTTGAAGAAGTATTATAAATGGCAAGAAGAATAGTCCGTATATTGTAAATATTAAGTAATTATATAAAGTTGTATAAGATGGATTAAGATGGTTAAGATATAATGATATAAGTATCAATAGAAGAACTACTATAGCTGAAAGCACTATCCAGCATATAAAGTAGGCAGGTCTCTTCCTCTGTAAATAGATGCTCTTCTTTATAGAGTTTATTATAGATAGATCATCTAGCACTATCGCGTTAGGCGCATAGAATATAAGAGCATATATAATAAAAGATATTAGTGCAGCAGTTAATATGAATATGTGAATAGAAGATATAGAAGCCAGATAGAATATAAATGACGATAAGATCATATAAGCAATAACTATTACAAAGATTCTAGAGGTATATCTCTCTATAGATAGTATAATGTCATTTGTTATCTTTGTAAACGTTCTTCTACTCTTTAGTAGAAGATTAAGCATAGCTATACTAAAGCTAATAAAGATATTGGGTATTATTAGATCTAGAACAGCAACTATTATATTTGCAATACTTTTGCTCTCTATTAGATCTATGCTTATAAATAATGCGTATGACTGTGGTAAAGCGTATCTATATAGCAGTAAGGATAGTATAACAGCTATAAGTATCGGGAGAGACAGTAACGTTACAATCTTTATATTACTTATATAATAGCTTATAGTATATCTTAAGGGCTTAAACATATCTCTCTTAACTTTATATAAGATTTACATAAAATTATTATAAAAGCTTTCCTTGCTTATCCTATCTAAGATATCTTTCATTATGCTCTCCTTTCCTAGATCCTTGAAAAGCTTCTCTAGTTCTATATTAAGATCTAATGCTTTAGATATATAGTATGCATCGCTAAGCCCTATCTTTAAGCATGCTGAAGCCCCTGGAGAAGGAGTTATATTGAAGATTATCTGCTCACCAACTATCTTACCAGTGCCGAGCTTTATCTTATGCTCCTTCTCATCAACGATCTGTGGCCTTATTCCGCCTACTCCCTTAGCAAGATATATCTCATCATATCTCAATGATGGTATTATCTTCCTTGCTTCATTATCTACAAACGCCTTCTTTCCTATTATAGGCATATTATAGCTCATACTGCTGCTAAGCTTCTCTATTATATCCTTATCTCTAAGTATATTTATTATACTCTTTATAGTATCTAAGTTGAAGTCTAATGTCATTAGATAATCTAGAAAGGATCTAATATATCTAACCTCTAGAACTGGTGAGAAGGTAGCAGTAGGTCCGAATCTTGTTGTATTAGGCATATCTATCTCTGGATCTGCATGCACTGCAGCAAAAGGAATTCCTGTCCTTTCTACTCTATATATCTTACCATTTGTGAATCTCTTAGTTGTTCTATAAAAGTTTCCACCTACTGGTAAGATTATTAGATTATCAGCATATCCTAACCTTTTAGCAAAGTAGAAGCTATAGCTGCCAGCTGATAGAACAGCGATCTTTGCGGAGTATACTGCTTTATCTGTATATATTCTATATAAGCCATCGTAGTATCTTATATCCTTTACCTTTGTGTTAAGTAGAACTTTTTTATTCTTATCCTTTCTTGATAGCCTTATAAAGTCCTTAGATAAAAGTCTAAAGTTAACCATATATCCATTATCTGATTGTATGATTGCTATACTCTCTGATCTGTCTCTCCCTTTAACTACGTAAGGCTCAAATCTCTTTATTATATCTCTATTATCCGTATATCTTATATAGCTGAATACTGGCTTTAATAGCTCATACTTCTCTCTTAATGCCTCTACCTCAGAATCGCCAACTGCAAGCACCATCTTGTTGCATCTTTTAAATATATCTCTGCTCAATCCTTTAGTATTAAGTAGAAAGCCTTCGAGCATCTCTGATGATACCTTTGTCTCTTTCGCTTTTTCTACAGTATAGTTGGTTTCTATATCCCCAAAGTGTAATGTTTGAGCATTGTTCCACTCATGCGTATTTACCATTCCAAAGTCTGAGTTCTTTTCAATAAGTATCTCGCTTTTTATATTAGTATAATTTGAGAGCAAGTAGAATAGCGCAGTTCCTATCACTCCACCTCCTACTATAGCAACATCATATATCTCCATCAGATCACTTGCTTATTATCTTATTATATACATATCTCATTATACCTCCAGCTTTATAATAATCTACCTCAACCTTATTTCTTAGCTCTATTATAAGCTCTATCTTTCTATTATTGCCATGCTTATCTGTATATGATAGTAAAGCCCTTCCATTTATTGATATGCCATCTGGAAGCTCTATATCTAACGGATATGATGGATCAAGCTCAAGCTTGTTGTAGTCATATCCATTAGTAAATCTAAGAGGCATTACCCCCATCTCTACAAGATTACTTCTATGTATTCTTTCAAAGCTCTTTGCAACAACGGCTCTAACTCCTAATAATGCAGGCCCCTTTGCCGCCCAATCTCTAGAGCTGCCAGAGCCGTACTCTGATCCTGCAAATACAACTAGTCCGTGGCCTCTTATCTTATACTCCATAGCAGCATCATATATAGACATAAGCTTATTATCTGGGAATAGGATAGTATATCCGCCCTGCTTATCAATTAGAAGATTCCTAAGCTTCTTATTTGCAAATGTTCCTCTTACCATTACATTATGATTTCCTCTTCTAGATCCATATGTATTTAGCTTATCTTTCTCAACGCCTAAACTCATAAGATACTTTCCTGCTGGAGACTCTGGATCTATCTCTCCAGCTGGAGAGATATGGTCTGTAGATATAGAATCTCCAAATACCGCCAATGTATAAAGGCTCTTAAGAGGCATGCTGTTATCTATATCTAAGAAAGGTGGTTCGCTTATATATGTATTACTCTCATCAAACTTATATAACAGAGATGACTCAGAGCTTAAGCTGTGCCAATCTTCATTTAGATCTAGTATTGATCTATATGTATCAACATATAGATCTCTACTTACATACTTGTTGACTATTGAATCTATCTCCTCCTTAGTTGGCCAGATATCCTTCAAGTATACTGGATTACCTTCCTTATCATATCCTAGAGGCTCTCTGCTTAGATCCTTCAGTATACTACCTGCAATAGCATATGCTATAACTAAAGGTGGAGACATCAGATAGTTTGCAGCAACATCATTGTTAATTCTACTCTCATAGTTTCTGTTTCCAGATAGAACTGCTACAAGCTTAAGATTCTCTTTCTTAACGTAACTACTTAATGAGTCGTATAGCGGGCCGCTATTGCCTATACATGTTGTACAGCCATAAGCTACTAAGTTGAATCCTAGCTCTTTAAGAAACTTATATAAGCCAGAGTCGTTTAGATATCTGTAAACAACTCTTGATCCTGGTGCGAAGCTAGTCTTAGTAAATACATTCTTAACCTTAAGACCTTTCTCAATAGCTTTCTTAGCAAGTATGCCTGCTGCTATCATAAGCTCTGTATTGCTTGTGTTTGTACAGCTTGTTATAGCGGCTATAGCAATATCACCATCCTTTACCTCAAAGCTCTCCTTACCATCTACATGAATATCCTTTATATTATAGATCTTATTTGCGTCTGCCTTTACTGATTCATTATTCCATCTGCTCTCGTCTTTCTGCTCTATATTTTGATTATAGCTTTGTTTTATATATGCTAAGAAAGAGTCCTTTGATCTGCTCAAGGGAATCTGCTGCTTTGGCAGAGAAGGTCCAGAGATGCTTGGCTCTATAGTAGAGAGATCAAAATCTATTACAGCATCATATAATGCCTTACTCAGATCTGGATTAAATAGCCCTTGATATCTCATATACTCTCTTACTCTATCTATAATCTCCTTATCTCTTCCAGTCAGATATAAGTAATCTAATGTTATCTGATCTACAGGAAATAGAGCGATAGTTGCACCATACTCTGGGCACATATTTGATAGAGTGGCTCTACTTGCTAAGCTTAGCGATCTTAGGCCTTCTCCAAAGAACTCTACAAAGCAGTTGACAACATTAAAATCTCTTAAGACTCTTGTCAATGTTAATGCGAAATCTGTTGCAGTAACCCCTTCATTTAATCTGCCTCTTAAGTTTACTCCTATAAATCTGGGCTTATTTATATAAACAGGCTCATTAAGCAATGCTGCTTCTGCCTCTATTCCACCAACTCCAAAGCCTATTATTCCCAATGCATTTACCATAGTTGTATGAGAGTCTGTTCCTACTATAATCTCCGGAGCAAGATAGTTGGCATCGCTCCTTTTATCAATGTAAACTACTTGTGATAGAAGCTCAAGATTTATCTGATGGCATATACCAGCAGAAGGAGGAAAGATCCTTATATTACTAAATGCAGAGCCTGCCCATTTAAGGAACTTATATCTGTCTTTATTCATCTCTATCTCAATCTTATGGTTCATCTCTAATGCATTATCTTCCTTATAGTAGTATACATCTACAGAGTGATCTATTACAAGATCTACAGGAATAGATGGATTTACTATCTTTGGATCTAAGCCTTGTCTAGATACATAATCCCTTATTAAAGCGAGATCTACTAAGGCAGGAACTCCTGTAAAATCTTGCATAAGAACTCTATTTATCCTTAATGGTATCTCGAACTCCTCTTTACTCCTCCAGCTTAATAGATTCTTTATAGAATAATCATCTATCGCATTACCATCGAAGTTTCTTACAAGAGACTCTAAGATTATTCTTAAAGAGAGTGGCATCTGATCTATTAAAGGATACTCTTTAGAAAGCTCCTTTAATGATATAACCTTATAGCTATTATTGTCTATAGAGATCTCATCTATGTATCTTGAGAAGCTGTTCATTATTTATAAGCTTTTATCTTAAACTATTAATAAGTTTATCATAAAGTTAATATCTTAAATATAAAGCAGATAAGCAAATATATTTAAATTTATGTATTTAAAGATAATAATATCTATACTTAAAATTCAGATAGAGTGATCAGATGGAAGAGAGACCAAGGCCTTTCGATCTATTGAATAAGTCGATAGGTAAGAATGTACTAGTGAGAATAAAAGGAGATGTAAATATAAGAGGAAGAATGACAGCATTTGATGTGCATATGAACATAGTTCTAGAGGACGCAGAAGAGATAGAGGATGGCGAGGTAAAAGCGAAGCTAGGGACTATACTAGTAAGGGGTGGAAATATAGTATTCTTATCACCTGCTTAGCTCTTAATACTGGGCTCCTGGCGCAATGGTAGCGCACCCGCTTGGCGTGCGGGAGGTTGCGGGTTCGAATAGCTACTAATAGAAAATCCCGCGGAGTCCAGTTGCTGTAATGAGAAAGATATTTATATTTCCTTTTCTATCTTAATTATCATTAGAAAGGTTAAGAGCATGGCTGCTGATGAGGCTAGTAGCTCAGATAATAATAAAGAGGATAAGATAGTAATATCAAATAAGGTTTTAAAGCCCTTTGATAAGAATAATGTTGATCCAGAAGCAAAAGCCCATTATAAGATAGGCAATGAGCTATTCTTAAAGCTGAAGTACTACGAAGCTAAGGAAGAGTATACAAAGGCCATTCAGATCCAGGATAACTACGCAGATGCTTACTTCAATAGAGCAGTAACATATAAGTCAATCAAAGATTATCAGAATGCGGAAGAGGATATTAAGGTAGTATTAGCATTGCAACCAGATGCAGTAGATGCAATGAATCTGTATGGAGAGATTCTCTTAGATACTGGTAGACTTAAAGAGGCAGAGGAGTGGTTTAAGAAGGCTCTTATGAAAGATCCATCTTACGAAAGAGCAGCTCAGGGCTTAAAGAAGGTAAGAGCATTACTGTATGAAGAGAATGAAGAGTCGGATGATACTGAGGAAGAAGTAGAAGAGGAAAAAGAGATGGGGGGCTCTAAAAGCTCTATAGAAGAGGTTATTAATAAAAAAGAAGAATCTTATAAAGAAGAGAGAGCCTTTGAGATAGAGAAGCTACTGCAAGAGCCACATAAGAATAATGATATAAGCTCAAAGGAAGAAGATGTAATACAAGAAGGTCAGATAAAGAAGGTTGCTTTCTTTAAACCTACAGAGACCTTTGACTCTGTAGTTGGTATGGAGAAGATAAAGCAGTACTTTAGAGAGAATGTTATACTTGCTATAAAGAATCCTCAGCTGTTTAAGAAGTATGGTAAGAAGCTTGGAGTTGGAGTAATACTGTATGGACCACCAGGAACAGGAAAGACCTATATTGTAAGGGCAGCTGCAGGCGAGGCAGGAGCAAACGTTATAATAGCAAGAATAAATCAGATTGTTGATATGTATACGGGCAATACTGAGAAGAATCTCCACTCAATATTCGAGCAAGCAAGAAAGAATACTCCATGCATAATAATATTTGATGAGTTAGATGCATTAGGTATAAAGAGAAACGACTCTGGTCAAGGAGAATCAAGCTCAATAAGACTTGCTATAAACCAGTTCTTAACAGAGATGGATGGACTAGAGAAGAATCCTGAAGGCATATTTGTAATAGGTACAACAAATAATCCTTGGGATATCGATCCAGCGCTAAAGAGAAGTGGTAGATTTGGAGATAGAATATATATAAGACCTCCAAATAAGAAGGAGAGAATGGCTTTGTTTGAGTTCTATACTGCTAATACTCCAAAGGAGAAGCTAAATTACGGAAGATTAGCAAGGGCTACAATAGGATACTCTGCTGCAGATATAGCAGATATCTGTGAAAAGGCTAAGATGAGGCCTCTGCTTCATGAGTACTATAGAAAGAAAGAGAGAAAGCTCACAACTAAAGATATAATAGCAGTATTAAAAGATAAGGAATTCGGTAGATCTAATAGCAGCCTAGATGAATGGTATGAGACAGTAAAGAAGGATGTCATAAATAAGGTAGAGACAGAGATAGTTAATGGGAAGAAGCAGCAGGTTGTTAAGGAGGGCAAGCTTGATCCTGAAGAGAGAATTCTTTACAAAGCACTAATAAGCGATATAAAGAAGAATACAAGTAAGCTATACAAGCTTTACAGATGGCTAACTAGATTTATTGCTGTATATCTCTTCTAATCTTTTTATACTTCTTCCTTTTGCTAATGCTAAATATCCTTTGAATATAGATCTGCTTATAGTAATATCATTATAAGAGATTCTATTCTCTAGCTCTCTTAATGGATCTATCTCTAGTAGCTCATTATCGTAGATCACTATCCTTGGCCATAGTCTATGCGTAGATCCAATATTATCTATGGTGCTTATATTTGCTACAGCCCTATTGCTAAGAGCAAATGGATCTATAGAATAGTCATAAAGTTTACCTTTATCTTTAATGCCGGTAAGCTCTATATCTAGATTGTTAGCTCTTATAGAATCAAATAGTATGAAAGGATTTAGTATACGTATCTTAAAAGCCTTATTTATATATTTATAGGAGCTTAGAAGCATAGATACTGATCTAAAATAGATATCTGGCATTATATAAGAGATCTCTCTTATATACTCAGCTATATTATCTTTTATCTCGCTATAGAATCTATTAAATCTTATTAGGACATCTCCTATTGATATCTCCTTTGTGTAGATCTTATAATCTAAGTTACTTAATTTACCAATAATTTTATATCTTTTTACATAGAATTCATTAAATAAATGTAAATAACCATTATGTAAAACATATCCAATTACATATCTATCATTGATCAATGTTTCAATTTGTTTTACTTTAGTAAACATAAATTTACTTAAGTAAGGAAAAGCATATAAATCTATTAGATTAAGAATTATAATATTTGGGTGATATAGAATGTCAAAGGCAAAGGATTCAGATGGATTGGAGTACTTAAGGGAGATAATAACTAAGCCGAACTACGCAATACTCGCATTACTAAGAGAAAAATCACCAAGAACAACAAAAGAGATATATAGAGAGTTAGCAGATAAGTTTACAAGAAAGACATTAATAATCAGTCTAAGAAAGCTAACACTAGAGCTTAATGTAATACAGCCAACACACATAAGAACACCAACATGCTATACATTAGGTTATAAGATAAATCCAGAAGTTGTGAGCATGCTAAACACTCTAGAGGATTTCTCTAGGAAGATAAAGAAGATAAGTAGCTCCAAGGATATAAGCTATAACAACGAGAACATCGCAGCATTAAAGGATAGCTGATTATCTCAGCTTTCATCTTCCCCTACAGAGCTCTTTCTTTGCATGTTATACATCTCTATTACCTCTTGCGTCGTTGTCGCATCCTCTGGTGCTTTATCCTCTCTTATAGGATCATCATTCTGTGATACAAGCCTTGGAAATCTTAAAGCATAGCCGACAGTTGTTCCATCTGGTAGCGTTGTTCTGCCGCATGTATGGGTTGGAGATCTTGTAATCTCATCTGCCTTTACTGTTATAACATATCTCGGCTCAACCCAATAGTCTGGCTTAATTATAGAGTCTACTCTAGCAGGCTTATGATCTACAACTATCTTTCTTAATAGATCTCTCATAATCTCTCTCTCTTTGTCTGTATATCCAGATCCGATCTTACATATTGTTTCAAAGATATCTCTTTCTTTATTATATGTCGCTGCCAGTACTGCTCCAAATCCTATCTCTGCTCTCTTACCCGTTCCTACATCATATCCAACAATAACTAGATCTAGTGTGTCTGAGAGCTCTCCCTTATAGCTTCTCTTTAGCTTTATCCATGAGAACTTTCTTGCACCAGCTATATAAGGAGCATTAAGATCCTTTGCTACTATGCCTTCTAAGCCATTTGTTATTGCATTATCAAAGTAGTTCTCTAATTCAACAGGATTATCTGTTATTATTCTTTGTGTTAGTCTTATCACAGATTCTTTACTATCTTTTATTAACTCTTCTAACTTTGCTCTTCTTTCTGAATATGGCTTATTAAGATAGCTTTCTCCATTGAGATACATTAGATCAAATGCAAAAAGCTTAAGAGGTATAGACTCTGCCTTCTCTTCTACATCGTGCTTTCTCTTTCTCTGTATAGTCTCCTGAAATGGGAAGAACTCTCCTGTATCTTGATCATATCCTATCGCCTCTCCTTCAAATATTATCTCATCTGCCTTTATCTCTTTCTTTACTGCATTTACGATATCTGGTAGCATAGCTGTTGTATTCTCTAATCTTCTTGAGAATATCATTACTTCATTGCCTTTCTTATGAATCTGGCATCTAAAGCCATCATACTTATACTCTACTGCACATCTGCCATTCATTCTTTGTAGTATCTCCTGCGCTGTTGGTAATCTCTCAGCTAACGCTGGTCTTATAGGTCTAAATAAGCTGATCTTAAAATCCTTAATTGCATCTATACCTCCTTGCTTAATCAGCTTACCTATATAACCCAGATCGCTACATAGATTATATGCATTCTCTATTATATCCTTATTACCTCTTGTTTTAGTAGATATGAGAGATAAGGCCTCTATAACAGTCGCATCTCCCACTCCTAACCTTAACTGCCCTAATACATATCTTACTGCATACTTTGCTCCTTTCGGGCTGAGATTTGTTATTAAGCCTGCTAAAAGCTTTGTCTTTTGAGCTTTACTACCTTCTCCAGCCCTCTTTGCTATATCATAAACAGTATTATAAACATCTAGTATGCTCAGCTTTCTTTCATCTATCTTCGCTGTATTTCTTTCATTAAGTATATGCTCTACTACACTTCCTAGATCTCCTAATTGCTTATATAGCTTCTCAATATCCTCTCTTTTATAGCCAGTCGCTAGTGATATAGAATCTTCTGCCATCTTATCTGCTATACCTATCTCTATTCCTTGATATGGAGGTAATAGGACACCTTGAGTTATGTAAATTGCTTTATCTATCTCATCTTCATTCAGCTTAGATAGCATATCTGCCAGTATATCAACCATCGCTATTCTTGATGATATCTCTTCTAGCTTTGAATAATAATCTGCCAACTCATCAAATAGCATAGATATCGTTTAAATATTATATTTAAAGCTTTATTTACTTATCTTATTTTTTTAAATACTAAATAATAAAATTATTTAAAGGTTTACTCTATTTAATTCTAAATATGATTTTATGGATAAAAGCTTGCTATAGCTTTACTAATATTGAATATTTCAGTTTTGATAGTAGCTCTTGCTTACTATAGATTTAGCTATATATTCGGGAGGATTCAGCACTATACTATTATGCTTTTAAATATACTTTATTAAGCTATTACATATGGTATTATCCAGATTACTCTGGTTATGCAAACTTTCCGGTTGGTAATTTTCAAGGTATACTTTTTGATCTAATAGCATTCCCATTTACATATATTAATCTATTTAAGCATAATATTCCACTTATTGTAACAACATTCTATATACTTATTGGTAGCAGCGGTTATTTTTTACTTATTTATGAACTAGTTAAAGATTATAATAAAGATTTAGCGATAATCACTGCCTTTATACCAGCATTTTTCTTTGAACTATACTTTGTTGGTTATAATCTATTTAATACGCCTGTTCTATGGATACCTTTATTCTTATTATTTTTATACCTATTTAATATTGAATATGAAAACAAGCACAAGGTTAATTTGAAGCTTTTCGCCTTAACTACTTTATTTTTAGGATTAGATATAATCTATAATAGCGGCCTTTTAGCCCAGACTTTACTTTTTAGTATAATAATACTTATTTTTAATTTAACTATAGTTAAAGCAAGTAGAATAAAGTTTATCTTGATATTAATTTTGATGCTAATTAGTGCAATTACGTTAAACATAGCTGAATTTATTGGCATTATTATTGATGCTTTCTATCCTTCACATATAACATACGAGATATTGCATAGCTTTTCAGAAACTTCTACATATGATATAGTACATTATGGATCCTATATTACGCAAACTATTTCAAACTTATTTTATAATCCATTTAATAATATAAATGCATTAATTTATATATTTATAATATTTAGCATTATACTAGTAAATCTTGCAATTAAATTTAGAAACAAGTATAAAGATATAATCGTACTTCAGCTAATTACATTGCTGATACTATTTTTTGCACTTTCTGAGACTATATATGGGCCATTTGGTAATATATTTAAATATCTTTATAATCATTTTATCTTATTTAGTGATTTCAGGTTTCCAATCAATAATGAGAATTTTATTTATGCAGCAGCATCAATACTACTTTCATTAGCTGTTTTTAAGATAGTATATATGCTTTACAGAAGCAAAGTAAAGATGTATTTAGCATATATATTTATTATTTATCTACTTTTCTTTTTAGTTTACTTTATACCATTTTACAAAGATGTTATGAAGCCTATAATTAAAAATAAAGTATATGGATATTATAACATAACATTGCCTGTTCTAGATAAATTGCCAAATCATGTTTTAGAAATTGCAGACTATATAAATAAAAATATTAGCTATAGCTATAATGTTATGACTTTACCATCAAATCCTGTATGGCAGATAGATACTTGGTATGCAGGCGTAGATATCTACCCATCTGTAATAAATGCTTCTGTATTTAATGGCGGATTTACTATAGGAAGCGAATATCTCTTTCCTCCTTCGATAGAAGAGTATCAGGATGTGGCTAAATCTATAGAGCAAGAGAAATCAATTAACTTCGATCCAGCAAGAATGCTTGGTATATTGGGTATAAAATACATAATAATTCAAGGCGATACTGCTAAAAGTTCTAACATACCTTTTCATCCTTTGATTCCATACAATATGAGCTATATTTATAATAATCTAAACAATTCTAAATACATACAATTCAAAGCTAAGTTCTCTAATTCATCTATTTATGAAAACTATCTAGTTACACCATTAGTATATGCTTCAAACATAAAGATATTAAATTCCTCGGATATATCACTACATCAGATAGTTAACTATATAGAATATAATAATTTCAGTATATTTAACTATTCAGTCTATGCACCTAAAGTTAATGGATCCATACTATATTATGGTTATATGAATATATATAATGCAACAAATGATACATTTAACGTATCATATATCAAAAATATGTCAAAGCCAAATGTAAGCTTTCAGATAGTAAATCCTTCAAAGGTTATTGTTTATATAAAGAATGCCACAACACCTTTTTACTTAGTCTTCAGAGAAACTTATGATCCTGCGTGGACTGCATACTATCAAAATGGCACAGAGGTAAATCAGAGATATCATATAATGGTAAATGGATTTGCTAATGCATTCTATATAAACAAAACAGGGAGTTATGAGATAATATTGTATTATAAATGGCAGAGATATATAACTGCTGCATTTATAGCAGAATATCTAGTATTTGGAGCTTTAGTTTCACTTATAATATATTCCTATATAAAAGAAAGAAAAGGCAGTATAAAATATAAAAGAGTGAGAAGCAATGGATAATTCTAAGATAATAAAATACATAGCTAGAGCCTTATACTTTGTATTACTAGCTATATTTTTAATATATTTTATAATATACAATAACGATCAGTTTATGTTATACTCTATAATAATATTCCTACTTCTAGTTATACCTATGCTACTATTAGAAAAAGTTAAAAGAGTTTCAGCGATATTATCCTTTATAACTTTATCTACTACAGTTGTATATGGTCTTTTTAACAAGTTAAGCATTATAATATTTACTTTGATGTCATTTATATCAATCTCTGTAATGCTGTCTTATGACAAATTAAATAAATATTATATGTATATATTCTGGCTATTCATCTTGCCTTTGATATATTATATATTAAACTTACCAGCCAATATTCTTGAAAATATAGCAATATTGGGATATTATCTGTTAATAAGCGTGACAATCGCCTCTTTAATAGAGGTTATTTCTGATTGTAAGATCTCAAAGAATAGATTACTAATAAGATTATCAAGGTTTATTAATAAGAATATAAACAGAATATATGCAATCTCGATTATAGCGGCGATAGTAATAATATTATTGCCAATATATCCAATAAAACCAATTATAGATATTAATAAGCTAGCATACTTAACTTCAAATACAACTCAGTTAAATCCAGGATTATACTATATAGTAATAAATAGTACTATGCTTCATAACATAACAAGCATATATGCTAATACATCTATATTAGTATACGCTAATAATGGGCCAATTAAAATATATACAAACAAGAGTTTAAACCTTGATAATAGAAGTAATTATCTTATATTTAATCTAACAAAGAAGACAAACAATCTAAGAATATATATAGTACCAAACTATTCTAATAGCAATATAACAGTAAATCAGACCATCTTTAGTAGATTATTTAAAAACTCTTCAGAATTAAGGTTAAACAACAGAATATATAATGTATATGGCTATTACACCATAAAAGAGACTATAAGAGAAGCTAGATACATAAACAATACAATTAACTATAGATATAAATATAACATATCCCGTAGCTATCAGCCTGGCTTAATATGCAGATCATATAATAACGGGACTTATAAAGTTAACATAAGTATAGAAGGTAATGCTACAGTATTATTTTTCTATAATATATCAAACTATACAAAGTATCTCCAAAGCTTAGCTTTAGAAAACAACTTAAATAATTCTCTAAAAGTATTAGCATCTTATATAGTAAATAGCACAAGTCAAATAAAGATTACAAGAGATACGGGTTGCATATACTATATAATACTTGGAAAAGGATCTAAGGTAGAGATAAACGAAGAGGAGGAATATAGATATTTAGCTTATATAAATAAAAATATAAGTGTTAGTATACCTTATCAATATAAGAATTATAGTAATCTGGTATCTGAGAGCTCATATATTTACAAAGGTCTAAGCTATATAATTAATCTATATGCAAATGAAAGTGGTATAAAAGTTTAGCAAATATTAACAAGTATAAGAAGAATCTATTCTATATCTTTTACATAATATATATTTAATTTTATTTGCTAATACTAATCTGACTAATTATATTAGCTAATTAGAGGATATCTTTATGAAGAAGATAGACGATAAGCTATTAAACATGGATTTTGATAATACAAGTGAGATAGAGATACCAAAGAGACTAATAGATCAAGTTATAGGTCAAGATTATGCTGTAAGAATTATTAAGAAAGCAGCAAAGCAGAGAAGGCATATCCTATTAATAGGAGATCCAGGAACAGGAAAGACTATGATGGCTCAAGCGATGGCAGAGCTGCTACCACCTACAGATCTAGAGGATGTATTAGTCTATAGGAATCCGAATGATGAGAATAATCCATTAATAAAAGTTGTTAAGACCTATCCAAATGGAATAGATGAGAAAGCAATAAAAGAGAAGAAGCTAGAAGGCCAGGGAAGAATGATAGTAAAGGCAGAGAAGCTTAAAGCGATGCAGAGTATGAATATGAAAGCACCAGCTATAGTGCAGATTGTCTCAATCCTAATAATCTTACTATTTATACTGTCTCTCTCTGGTATATTTAAAACATATGAGCTTATCGTATTAGCAGCATTAATGCTAGGAATAATGGTATTCGGATCAGCTATACTACTTACTTATACATTAACTAGAAGGATTCCTCTAAATACAAATAATGATATTCCAAAGCTTATTGTCGATAATACAGGAATGGAGCATGCACCGTTTGTTGATGCAACAGGATTAAAGGCAGGAGCTCTATTTGGAGATGTTAGACATGATCCATTCCAGTCTGGAGGCCTAGAGACACCTCCTCATCTAAGAGTAGAGAGTGGCGCTATACATAAGGCAAATAAAGGAGTTTTGTATATAGATGAGATATCGACATTAGATATGAGATCTCAGCAAGAGCTATTAACTGCTATGCAAGAAAAGAGATACCAGATAACAGGAAGAAGCGAGCTAAGCTCTGGAGCATTAGTAAAGACAGATCCAGTACCTTGCGACTTTATACTAGTTGCAGCAGGTAATATACATGATCTAGAGAGAATGCATCCAGCATTAAGATCTAGAATAAGAGGTTATGGTTATGAGATATATATAAAGTCTACTATGGATGATAATCCTGAGAATAGAGCTCTGTTAGCAAGATTTGTAGCACAAGAAGTTTATAAGGATAAGAATATACCACACTTTAAGAAAGATGCCGTATTAGAGATAATAAATGAAGCAAGGAGAAGAGCAGGTGTAAAAGGAAAGTTAACTCTAGTATTAAGAGAGCTTGGAGGCTTAATAAGGGCAGCAGGAGATATAGCAAAAGAGGAAGGGGCAGAGTTCGTTACAGCAGAGCACGTCAGAAAGGCAAGAGGTATATCAACATCTATAGAGGGTCAGATAGCAGAATCATATCTAGAGCTTAGAAAGAAGTACAGCCTTATAGTAAATGAAGGATACAAGATAGGAAGAGTAAATGGATTAGCTGTTATTGGGCAGTCATCATACATGTATGGATTAGTTATGCCTTTAGAGGCAGAGGTTACCCCATCAGGATCAAGATCAGAAGGTAGATTTATACCAACAGGCAGACTAGGAAAGATAGCTACTGAAGCTGTAAAGAATGTTAGCGCGGTTATAAAGAAGTATATCGGCAAAGATATATCAAAGTATGATATACATATACAGTTTATGCAAACTTATGAAGGAGTTGAAGGGGATTCAGCAAGTATCGCTATAGCAGTTAGTATAATCTCAGCTCTAGAGTCTATACCGATAGATCAGTCTTATGCGATGACTGGCTCTCTATCAGTAAGAGGCGAGATACTTCCTGTAGGCGGAGTATCAGCAAAGATAGAGGGAGCATACTATAGTGGAATAAAGAAGGTAATAGTTCCAAAGGCCAACTTAGATGATATAGTGCTTAGCGATGATATAAAGAATGATATAACGATATTTCCAGTTGAGTATATTGATGAGGTACTATCCTATGTATTAAAAGATTCTGCTAAGAAGAGTAAGCTGCTTGAAAGGATGAGAATATATGAAAGAGAATCTGGATCAGATAGCTCTTCAAAGAATAAAAAGCCTCGCAGATAGCATAATTAATGATATAGAAAAAGGCAATACTCCAAAGATAGTTACAAAGCTTAGATCTAGATCTAATGTAAGATATGATGAATCAGAAGGCTTTTTGAAGATAGGTAATGCAGAAGAAGAGAGGACATTCCTTAATATAGCTCAATCTAAGAGATTCATGCAAACACTAGCGATAGCAGCAAAGTGCTATAAGTTTATTAAAGAGGATCTACATACAAGTATAAGAGGCCTATTCTATCAGCTAAAGTACTCATTAGGAGAGGATGTAGATGAGAATATATTTGATGAGCAGTCAGAGTCTAACCCAT